>NZ_JACHDM010000008.1:0-260061 GCF_014201065.1 Paraburkholderia sp. Cpub6 | reverse complement strand
GTATCGTGGAGCGACCCTCGAGGTTGCAAGTACGGCGAGCAGCTTTGGCGCCTTGCTACAGCGAAACGATCGGGTATATGCGCTTTGAGCGGACAAGGCATCGCCGCAGGCGATGCAATCTACCGCCCCGCAAAGGTCGAGCCGCCCCCCGCAAACGCGGCTGCCATGATGCTCGCACCATTAGTCGAGCTCGCCTTTAGCGATCCATCCTGTTGATTTTCGCGGGCGTGTTTCGCTGTTGATCCTTCCCGGACCAACACTGCGCGACAGCGCAGTTGCTGCCCGCGATCGATCAGTCAACTTGTATCCTCGAGCCACATACAGGACGTCGCCGATGCGCGCGAATGTCGCTTAACAGGTGTGCGAGGGACGTTTGCAAATCTTGCGCGACTCGACGTGTTTAGTTTGTAGGTTGAGGGTGTCGAACGGAGCTTGTGCTGACCGGCGCGCTACGTATCCAGCTAGCCTGTCGAGATCGGCTGGTCAAATCCGCCCCCATGCGAAAGTGATTGTCACGATCTCCGAATCGCGCCGTTATAGACGCGTGGGCAAATGGTCACGAAGGCGAAACCGGCAATGGATCGTGCAAAAAAGTTGCCAATCTGATGTCGGTCAAGGGTCCGGCACAGCGAAAGTGTTGAACCCCAGCATGGGCCGCGTTCGGCGCTTGATCCGCGTCAAGGGGGAATGGCGGTAACTCTACCAGCCAACAGAACCGTCATAAATGCCCCATTGGGCGAGTGATCGAGTGGCCTTCGTCGTTGCGCGCAGAAGGCTCAGTGCGTCAGGACGGTCGTGTGCGCGGCGAGGCGCTCGACCTCGGGTAGCGCCTGGCCCAGCACATCGATAGCCCCATTCGTGGTGGAGGCCGTAGCAGCGCTGCGCAACGCGTGCTGAACGACCTCATGAATGACTTCCGTGTTCGATGAACCGATCTGGAACGATTGAAGCGTGCACGCTCGACGGCTGATCCCGCTTGCGTAACGCCCGGCTGGACAGCGTCGAAGCAAATGTGCTGCGTGTCATTCAGATGGTCCGCACGGCCCCTGCCTCCGGACGCACTAAAGAACTGCGCACCGCTCCAGGGCAATCGGCTAAGACCTTGCAGCGACGGCAACTATCCGTTGCCCCGCAGATGCTTGTAAGCCGACGGTAAGTGACTAGACTGGCAACGAACTGGCAAACAGCACTCATGCCTCGCCAGACCGTTGTTCCCCAAACACCGCGTCTCCTGCATCCGACGCTCGATATGGAGTCTGATCATGCCAAAGTCGAAGACCTTCATCCCCGTCCCTGTTGTCGCGTCGATCCTGTCCTTCTCGACCGCCGCATTCGCTAGCAGCAGCGGTCCCCAAACCTATGAGCAAGCGGCTGTGCAACCGGTTCAGCGTCAAACGGTCGGCTACCATGACCACACGGGCGCCAATGCACAACATGCAATGGACTTTCAGGCGGTGTTAGCCCGCGTGGAAGCCCAGCGGCAAGCGTTCAACAACTACGGCGGGGTGACTAGTTCGTCGGCTTTCCTCCCGTCAGACAACGTAGCGTCGGGTAGCCCCGTCGACTTCAGTACCGCAACAGCGTCCTGGCGTTACAAGGCAATCTTGGCCGCGCGTTGATACGGCCTGCGGCTGCTAATCGCATCAAAATCAACACAACCAATTGTAGAGAATTGAAACGAAAAAGACCTTCCTTGTACTGTTCGCCTTCCTTACCAGCACATCCGTGCTTGCGCAAAGCAATCTGCCGCAGCAATTGCCGTCGCAACAGCCAGCGTCCGCCGGGCAACCGTCCACGAAGCAGCTTTCACAGGGTGGGCCGCAGCTTCCGCAACCTCCACAGCTCCCGACACAAGCGTCGACGCAAGTCCCGACCCAGCTTCCGAAATAACCCCATATGGCAGCGCGACCCGCGCAGCCATACCTGGGAGACCGGCGATTGTCGCGGCTACCCGGATTCTGTTCATCGCCGTAGGCGCATGTGATGCACGACGGCGTTTGCCGGCGATTCGTTCATGACGTCGGCAGATCGCTGGCCGCGAGACCGTGGTTGGTTCAGCAATAGACTGCTCTCAACCCTTCCTCAGCAATTCCTCAGCAATTCGATAAGGCGCGGCGTCTTCGCCGGCTGCCTGCGGGTTTCGGCGAGAGCATCGACCGCGATCGGCGTGCCCCGCCATCCGGGCATGATCCGGAGTACCGTCCACGGGCCATTCATCGTGACGATTGGCTCCGGAACAGGCTGATACCCATGTCAGGCGTTGCAAACGGCGGATTTCGCCGATGCTGTGCAGGGTGAACCGTCCACCTGGCGACACGGTGGCGCTTCGCTTGCCGTCTCCCACGGTCCGCGAGCGTCCAGGCGCCAGCCTATGCGGCGTCAGTCCCGTCCGTCGGTCCATATGCGGCCAGAAACACGTCGGCCGCTCTTTGAACGACTTTGGCGATGTTGCGCGCACTGATATCCGCCGGCACGCCCAGCAGGCAGAGTTCCAGCAATTCCGCTTCATACAGCCCACGCAAATGCGCTGTCGCGACGGCTGCGTTACAGCTGCGCAGCTTCCCGGCGTCAATCGATTGCTGCAGGAAGTCAGTCACCACTTGCCACCCGGGCTTCGGCCCGCGCTCATAGAACAGAGCGCCGACGTTCGACCGGCCACCTTCAAAATGCGCGAGACGGCGCACCGCGAGCAGTTGCGGTGTCAGGATCGCAACCAGACAGTGCTTGCCGAAGCTCACCAGTGCGTTACGAACCGGCACGGTGGTCTTCAGTTGCTCGAGTGCAGCTTCTACTCCCTGTTGCGCGGCGGAGCCCATGAACTCGGCGAACATCTCGTCCTTCGACTTGAAGTAGTTGTAGAGCGTGGCCTTCGACACGCCTGCCCGCGCCGCGATCTCGGACATCGACGCAAGCTCGAACCCCAATTCACTGAACACCTCAAACGCGGCGTCAACGATCACCTGCCGCTTTGCTTCGGTTTTCACTCTCATCTTCAATGCTCCTCCGGTCTGCGCGACCGATCAACGACATGGCCGGCGGCGACGCCCGCGACCGGCCTTCGACTTTCAATGTTGTGATCTTACCATATCTGAACCGTACAGTTCATTTCTGTTGACATGAATGATTTCGATAACTAGACTGTTCAGTATTGTAAAAGGGAGCGAAGGAGCAGGGGATCATGCAAGAGAGCACGGACATTTGGAGCCAGGTGAAACCGGTGAGACTGGCCGCCGCATTCGCATTCGCCATCGTGGCGAGCGCCTGCGCGCAACTGCCTGATATGCCGCAAAAGCCGGTAACGAAAGACATCAGCAGGTATGAGACGGCACAAAGTCTCGGCGCGGACGCCGGCAAGCAGGCCGGCACCGCGTCCGCCTGGCCCACCGATCAGTGGTGGCTTGGCTATCACGATCCCCAGCTGAACGCGCTGATCGCGGAAGCGCTCAAGGTTGAGCCGACGCTGGCGGCCGCCGAGGCGCAGCTGCATAACGCCGAGGCGTCGGCGCAGGTGGCAGGCGCGGCGCTGTTGCCCGAAGTCAGCGCGCAGGGCTCGGTCGAAAAGAAGAAGCAGAGCTACAACAACGGCACGCCCTCCGCTTTAGTCCCTCACGGATGGCGCCCCTACGGCACCGCCGAGCTTGACTTCAGCTACGAAATCGACTTCTGGGGCAAGAATCGCGCTTCGCTAGCCGCCGCCACGTCGGAACTCGAAGCGGCGCGCGCCGATGCGGCGCAGGCCCGCATGGTTCTCTCCGCGTCGATCGCCGCAGCGTATGCCGACCTCGCGCGGCTGTTTGCCGAGCGCGACAGTGCGCAGGCGGCCCTGCAGGTCCGCACGCAATCCGCACAGCTGTTCAGGGAGCGTTTCGCAAACGGGCTGGAAACGCAGTCCGGCGTCAAGCAGGCTGAATCGAAGCAGCAAAGCGCGCAGGCCGACCTGCTCGAGCTGGATGAATCGATTGCACTGGAGCGCAACAAGATCGCCGCGCTGATGGGTGCCGGTCCCGACCGCGGCTTGCGTATCGAGCGTCCGGCCGTCGACCTGACCCAGCCTGCCGGCATGCCCGCCAACCTTGGACTCGGCCTGCTTGGCCGTCGCCCGGACGTGGTCGTTGCACGCCTGCGCGTAGAGGCGGCGGCGAAGCGGATCGACGTCGCGCGCGCCGGGTTCTATCCGGACATCACGCTCGGCGCGTCGATCGGCTACCAGTCGCTTGGCCTGAACATGCTGACGAACGCGGCTTCGCTGGCCGGCAACTTCGGGCCGGCGGTCACGCTGCCCATCTTCAATGGCGGACGTTTGCGCGGCGAACTGCGCGGCAAGCGGGCGACCTATGACGAGGCGGTCGCGAACTACGACGAAACGCTGACGAAGGCGCTGCACGACGTGGCCGACGTTGCCGCAAGCAAACGCGCGCTGGCGGACCGGCTGCAAGCGACGCAGGCCGCCTACGACGACGCCGCCCAGGCGCACCAGGTCGCGCTCGATCGCTATCGCGCCGGCCTTGCCGGTTATCTCGAAGCGCTGAACGCCGCCGACACGATGACTTCCGCGCAGCGCCAGCTCGCCGATATCCAGTCGCGCACCTTCTCGCTCGATGTCGCGCTCGTGCGCGCGCTCGGCGGCGGCTTTCAGGCCAGCACGCCGGCCGCGACCAACGCAACCCATCCCAACAAGCAAAGCTGATTTCAAGGACTCCGATCATGTCTGAAACCCAATTCGTCAAAACCAGCGAGTCGCTGATGCCGGACTCGCCCGCTTCCGCTGCTCCCGTCGATACCGGCGCTGCGGCCGGCGCTCCCCCTTCGAACCGCAAGAAGCTGTTCGCGCTGCTCGGCGGCGCCATTCTCGTCGCCGGTCTCGGGTACGCGAGCTACTGGCACTTCGTCGCGTCGCATGACGTGTCGACCGACAACGCCTACACCGCGGCCGAAGTCGCATCGATCACGCCGGCGGTCAGCGGCATCGTCAAAAGCGTGCCGGTCGTGAATACGGAGCAGGTCCACAAGGGCGACGTATTGGCCGTCGTCGACGACACCGACGCGAAGATTGCGCTGGCGCAGGCCGAAGCCGATCTGGGCCGCGCCGAACGCAAGGTGCGCGGCTATGTCGCCACCGATACGCAACTGAGCGCGCAAGTCAGTGCGCGCGCAGCGGACGAATCCCGCATGGCCGCACAGATCGCGTCGGCCCAGGCCGACTTTGACCGCGCGGCGATCGACCTGCAGCGTCGCGAAGTGCTGGCCCGCACCGGCAGCGTATCGGGCGAAGAGCTGAGCAACGCGCGCGCGGCGTCTGCCACCGCCAGGGCGGCGCTCGACGCAGCCCGCGCTGCGGCCTTGCAGGCGAAGGCAAGCCGCGACGCCGCAGTCGGCTCGCTCGAGGCGAACAAGGTGCTGATTGCGGACACGACGGTCGATACCAATCCGGAAGTCCTGCTCGCACGCGCGAAGCGCGATCAGGCACGCGTCGATCTCGATCGGACCGTGCTGCGCGCGCCGGTCGACGGCGTCGTCGCGAGCCGCCAGGTTCAGGTGGGTCAGCGCGTTCAGACCGGCACCACCCTGATGAAAGTCGTGCCGATCGAATCCGTCTACGTCGATGCGAATTACAAGGAAACCCAACTCGGCAAGGTGCGCATCGGTCAGCCGGTGGAACTGAAGTCGGACCTGTACGGCAGCAAGGTCGTCTATCACGGCAAGGTCGAGGGTTTCTCGGGCGGTTCAGGTTCCGCGTTCGCGATGATCCCCGCGCAGAACGCGACCGGCAACTGGATCAAGGTCGTGCAGCGCCTGCCGGTGCGCGTCAGGATCGATCCGGCCGAGCTTCGTGCGCATCCGCTGGGTATCAACCTGTCCATGGAAGCAACGGTCGACACACGCGGCGGCAACGACGCGCCCGCACACTAAGGATGCGCCGCCATGTCTTCCACTCAGGTCAATGACATCGCATTGCCGCCGCTGTCCGGCCCCATGCTGATTGTCGCGGCGTTGATGATCGCCGCCGCCAACTTTGTCGCGGTGCTGGACAGCACCATCGCGAACGTGTCGCTGTCGACCATTTCCGGTGCACTCGGCTCCTCGACGAGCCAGGGCACGTACGTGATCACCTCCTACGCGGTGGCCGAAGCGATCACCGTGCCGCTGACCGGCTGGCTCGCGAGCCGCTTCGGCACGGTGCGCGTGTTCATCACGGCGCTGGTGATGTTCGGGCTCTTTTCGGCACTGTGCGGGATGGCGACCTCGCTCGGCACGCTGATCCTGTACCGTGTATTTCAGGGGCTCGCGGGCGGCCCGCTCATGCCGCTCTCGCAAACCCTGCTGCTGCGCATCTTTCCGAAGGAGAAGGCCGCCGCGGCGCTTGGCCTGTGGAGCATGACGACACTGATTGCGCCGGTGATGGGCCCGGTGCTGGGCGGTATCATCTGCGACGACTACCACTGGTCCTACATCTTCTTCATCAACGTGCCTGTGTCGCTGATCTGCGGATACGCCGGATGGATGATGCTCAAGCGCTTCGAATCGGAGAAGATCCGGATGCGGATCGACACGGTCGGGCTCGTGCTGCTGATCATCTGGGTCTCTGCGCTGCAGATCATGGTCGATGATGGCAAGGACAAGGACTGGTTCAGCTCGATGGAAATTCGCGTCCTCGCGATCGTTGCGGTGATTGGTTTCCTCGCCTTCCTCATCTGGGAGCTGACCGAGCGAAATCCCATCGTCGATCTGCGGGTGTTCCGTCATCGCGGCTTTGCCGCGAGTGTGGTCACCATGTCACTGGGGTTCGGCGCGTACTTCGGCGCCACCGTGCTCACGCCACTGTGGCTGCAGAACAATATGGGGTACACGGCCACGTGGGCCGGGTATGCCCAGGCGACGACGGGCATCTTCGCGGTTGTCGCCGCGCCGTTTGCAGCCAGGCTGTCGACGAAGTTCGATGGACGCTGGCTGGTGTTTGCCGGCGTGATGTTGCTCGGCTCGGTGACGCTGTTCCGCACCCATGCGAATTCGGACATGGACTTCTGGCAGGTGGCACTGCCGCTGCTGCTGCAAGGCATCGGCCTGCCGTTCTTCTTCGTGCCGACGACGAGCATCGGCCTGAGCAGTGTCGACGAGCCCGAAACGGCTTCGGCAGCGGGACTGATGAGCTTCTGCCGGACCTTCAGCGGGGCGATTGCCACGTCGGTCGTCAACACGTTGTGGGAAGACAAGACCAAGTTCAACCGCGCGGAGTTGTCGGGCCTGGTCGATCAGGCCGGCCACTTCATGTCCTCGCTGACCGGTTCCGGCTGGAGTGCGGATCAGGCGCTGGCGCAGATCAGCAACATGGTAGAGTCGCAGGCGGTGATGCTCGCCACCAACCAGCTTTTCTTTAACATCGCATGCTGCTTCATCATCGGCGCACTGGCGATCTGGCTTGCGCCCAAACCGACGCGTGTCGCGGATACGTCACAGGCACATTGAAGGCCAACGCGGGGCGCGCGCGCCCCGCTTTCGCCGATGCTGAATGACGACTACGGATGACCTCCTCGATACCCCGCCGCGTTTGCCTGTCGCGTGCGGGTCACCTGAATACGACTCCCGACCATGATCCTGACTTCCTATCAGCGCCAGATCCTCGTGTGGGGCGCCATCGCCGCTGGCCTCGGTATCCTTCTATGGATCTTGCGCCCGGTTCTCACGCCATTCCTGCTCGGTGCGCTCATCGCGTACATGTTGCAGCCGGGCGTCGAGTGGCTGGTGCGCCAGCGTGTGCCACGCGCGGTGGCGGTCTTGCTGATGATGCTCCTCTTCGCACTGCTCCTGACGCTACTGCCGCTACTTGCGTTCGCCGTGATCCACAAGGAAGGGCCCGAGCTCGCGAAGAACATTCCCGTCTTCATCGCGAACCTGAACGCGTGGCTGCAACCCAGGCTGGCACTGCTGGGTGTCAGCTACTCACTCGATCTGCCCGGAGTCCGCCACCTGCTGACGGGCGACACGATCGGCGACGGCCAGACCGTCATACTCGCGGCGTTGCGTTATGTGCGCACAGGCAGCAACGTCGTGTTTCCCGTGGTAAGCAACGTCATACTGGTGCCGCTCGTCCTTTTCTATCAGCTTTACGACAGGCACCAGATATTTGCGCGGATGGAAAGCTTTGTGCCGCGGCGCTGGGTCGGCAAGGTCCGGGCACTCGTGACCGAGATCGACCACATGCTGTCGCAATACCTGCGCGGCCAGTTGCTCGTGATGGGCGTGCTCGCCGTGTTCTACCCGATAGCGTTGACGCTGGCCGGCCTCGACATCGCGCTGCCCATCGGGCTCTTCACCGGCTTCGCGGTGTTCATCCCCTACGTGGGTTTCGCCCTGGGACTCGCCCTTGCGCTTCTTGCCGCGCTTCTGCAGTTCGGCGGCTGGTACGGCATCGGCGTAGTCGCAGCCGTGTACGGAGTTGGACAGGTTCTCGAAAGTTCTTTTCTTGTTCCCAAACTCGTGGGCGACCGCATCGGGCTGCACCCGCTCGCGGTGATCTTCGCTCTGCTTGCGTTTGGCCAGCTTTTCGGCTTTTTTGGCGTGCTGCTCGCGCTGCCGGTGAGTGCGATCCTTGCAGCGGTGCTGGGCGACCTGCGGCGCCGCTATGTGGCCAGCGCGCTGTATAAGGACTGACCGCCGGTTTGCCCTGGATGGATGTCGATCTGCCGCCCGGACAATGCGGGCGGCAGCCGGATAATCAGTGCGTGGTTTGTGCGGCGTCCGTCGGCCCGTATGCGGCCATGAACACGTCGACCGCTCTCTGGACGACCTTCGCGATGTTGCGGGGGCTGGTATCGGCCGGCACGCCAAACAGGCACAGCTCCATCAACTCAGCTTCATACAGGGTGCGCAGATGCGAGGTCGCGATAGCCGCATTACAGCTGCGCAACTGCCCGGCGTCAATCAATTGCTGCAGGAAGACAGCCACCGTTTGCCAGCCGAGCTTCGGCCCGCGCTCATAAAACAGGGCGCCGACATTCGACCGGCCGCCTTCACGATGCGCGAGACGGCGCACCGCGAGCAGTTGCGGTTTTAGCACCGCAACCAGATAGTGTGTGCCGAATCTCGCCAGTGCATCACGAACCGGCGTGGAGGTCTGGAGCAGCTCAAACGCCGCCCTGATTTCCTGTCGCGCGGCGACGCTCATGAACTCAGCGAACATCTCTTCCTTCGACTGGAAATAGCTGTACAGCGTGGCTTTTGATCCACCTGCCCGTGCCGCAATCTCGGACATCGACGCCTGCTCGAACCCCACCTCACTGAACACCTCAAACGCGGCGTCAACAATCGCCTGCCGCTTTTCTTCCGTTTTCACCCTCATTTCCGGTTCTCCTTCGGTCTATGAGACCGATCAAACGACACCGCTGGCGGCCGCGACGCACCTGACCGGTGCTTTCGATCAATACTGACAATCTTATCATAACAAAACCACTCGGTTTATTTGCGTTGACGGCAACAGTGGGTTTCACTATACTGAACGGTATAGTTATAAGCATTTTGACTTACCTTGAATTGCGAGCACTTATGGACCACCTCGAAACGCTGCGAACCTTTTGTACCGTCGTCGAAATGCAAAGCTTCACGCACGCCGCGAATGCGTTGGGCATCTCAAAGGCAGTCGTCTCGCGCGCGATAACGGGGCTCGAAACCAGGCTCGGTGTGCGTCTTTTTCAGCGCACGACCCGACACCTCGCACTCACTGAATCCGGGGAGGAGTTTTACGGCGGCTGCTCGCGCGTGGTTGCTGAACTGGACGTGCTCGAGGCCGGTACCGGGGAGCGCGCACGGGCGCCTGCGGGGGTACTGCGGCTCGTCGCCCACACCACCGCGGCGCTGATAGAGTTGCCACCACTGATCGCCGGGTTCCGTGCCCGCTACCCAGCCGTGCAGCTCGAATTGACGCTGGCGGAACGGCCAGTCGATCTGATCAAGGAAGCCTTCGATCTCGGCATCGTGCTGCCATTCATGCTCACGAGCGAGCTCACGATCACCCGTGCGTTGTGTCGCCTGCCCCTCGCCGTGGTGGGCTCGCCCAGCTATCTGCAGGGGCGCCAGCTACCGCAAAGGCCTATCGACCTCGCCGCATTCCGCTTCGTCACAATACTTGCGTCGATCAGCGAACCACAACTGCGGTTCCGGCGCGGTGGCGAACAGATCGCCGTGCCACTCGAACACGACGTGTCGAGCAACAACGCCGCGTTGAACAAGGAACTGGTGATGAGCGGCGCTGGTCTCGGCGCGTTGCCTCTTACGATGGTCGGCAAGGAGCTGAACGATGGCCGGCTGGTACAGCTGCTGCCCGACTTCGAGCTCATGAGCGGGGACGCCGAACTCAGGCTCGCATATCGCGACAGGGGCCTGACGACGGCGAAGGTCCGGGCGTTCATCGACTATGCGACGTCGTACTTCGATGCGCGCGCGGCCCAGATGGGCCACGTCCAACAGCAGCAGACGGTGGCCGGCGGCAGTGGCAGGCCGTCCTGATTGCCAGATGCTCATGCACCTTCCCTACGCTCGTCGCTTGCGAGCATTGTGACAGCGTGCTACGTCCGCAGCCCCAGGATAACGGCCGATACGAAGAGCGACCTGCTGTTCGACATTCTCAAGCGGTTGCGTGCAGCGGCCATTACGTTGGCGACCCCGCAGACTGTAATTATTCGAGACCTGCGGGAAGTTGACACCGGTAGCTCTGTCGTCTCTCGGGAGTGGAAACACGCTGGCAGCATCTGACGCGCATACAGATATATTCAAACCGGTCTCGCTAACGGCAACCCTAACCGGATCTTCCCTCACGTGTGCGGTGAGCAATTCCAGGAGGTCCTCATCAGTTGTGAACGGTGCGCTGAAGCGAAACTGAGGTCGTCACTCACTTGTCCGGTGAGTAAATCCAGGAGGTCCTCATCAGCTGCAAACGGTGCGCTGAAGCGAAACTGGGGCCGCCCATCTCACGGGTACACTGAGAAGTAGTTTTAGGAGGTCACGGTCAGAAAACAACCGCGCTCCTCGTGGAACACATCAAGCGCTTGTTGCAAAGGCTGTCAGTCAAGTCAACGGGCACCCCGCCCTTAAACCCAGCAATTTACATCCGGGCGAAATTGTCAGTGTTTTTCCGTAGGTCGCGACTTTTTTGCCAATTGAGAGCTCCGTCAGAACTTTACCTTCAGCTGAAAACCAATCGTAAAGGGCAGATTGTCCGATGGGATCGGCGGAATGACGATGAAGTTCGCGCCGACGCGCTTGTATTCGAGCATCACGATCGGCGCGACCACCGGGCCGATCGTGTGATTGCTGCCAAGCCCCCAGTTGCCATAGTTATAGCCGGAGATGATCCCGCCGATCGCCGCGATCCGCACGATGCCCCAATGCGCGAACTCCGGCGCCCATACGCCGCCGCCGTAGTAGGACGGCCGACGCAGCGAGTTGCGAAAGCCGCCGGCCGTCAGCGCCCACTGGTTGTTCAGCCAGCATTCGACGCCAAGCCCGGGATTGAACTGCTCGAAGTGCGTATCGGGATCGGGGTTGATGTGATACGAGCCGAGCATCGCGTCGACCCATACACCGCCGTCACACCAGTTGCCCGCATGCGCCGCGGAGAGCGCCGCGAAGCTGGCGAAAAGCGCCACCGCGGCGCGCCGGATATTCTTGTTCATCTGCCTGACGTGCATTTCTTCTCCGTCACCGGTCGAGCGCCGGTGTCATGGTGTCATGGTGGGCGATCCGCGTGCCGCCCGTCGCGCACTGTACCTGAAGCCGTGCGGTCGATGTCGAGGACTCGCTCGGCCGGCCGGGCACGCGACGTGCCCCCGCAGCCGGAACCGCCACGATAACGGAGAACCGATGGCGCCGTGATGAACAAGCGGTGAAGAAGTTCGCGGCGCGCATCGGGTGCGCCGCCGGCGATGAATGTGGTGGGAACGTCTACAGACCGAGATCGGACAGGCTGGGGTGATCGTCGGGCCGCCGGCCGAGCGGCCAGCGATACAAGCGGTCGGCTTCGCGGATCGGCAGGTCATTGATGCATGCGTGACGATGCGCCATCAGACCATGCTCGTTGAACTCCCAGTTCTCGTTGCCATACGAGCGGAACCAGTTGTTCGAATCGTCGTGCCATTCGTACGCGAAGCGCACCGCGATGCGGTTGTCGGTGAACGCCCACAGCTCCTTGATCAGCCGATAGTCGAGCTCCTTCGCCCACTTGCGGCGCAGAAAGCCGACGATCTCCGCGCGGCCACGCACGAATTCGGCGCGGTTGCGCCACACGCTATCCGTCGTGTACGCGAGCGATACGCGCTCGGGTTCGCGCGTGTTCCAGGCATCTTCCGCGGCGCGCACTTTCTGGATCGCAGTATCGCGAGTGAATGGCGGCAGCGGCGGGCGGGCTTCGATCGTATCGGCCATGATGGTTCCTCAGTCAGGTGATGGTGCGCCGCGATGGCGGCCGTTTGGTTGCGGCGGGTTTCGCTGCCGCATCGAGCAAGGTCTTGCCAACCGCCTGCGCGTCGAGCGCCGCATCGGCTTCGCCGCTCACGAGCGCCACCGCGATCGCGCCGTCGAGCAGCACGAGCCATTGCCGCGCGAGCGGCGCCGCGCGACGCGCATCGATTTGCGCTTCCGCTACGAACGCGACGCATTCGGCACGCACGAAACCGAGCAGCCGTGCCTTGTGTCTGCGCGCGACGACGCGGATCGGATCGTCGGCGGATTCGATCTCGCCGGCCGCGTTCAGAAACGCGCAGCCATGAAAATCCGCCGATGCGAACCACTCGCGCAGCACGTCGAACATGCCGAGCAGGCGTCTGCGCGCGCCCTTGCCGCGCCGTTGCGTGCCGGCGATAAACCAGTTCATCCAGCGCTCGTCGCGCCGTTCGAGCGCGGCCGCGATTAGCGCATCTTTCGACTCGAAATGCGTGTAAAAGCTTTTGCGCGCGGTGCCGGACTGCCGCACGATCGCATCGACGCCGGTTGCATGGATGCCGCCGGCGTAGATGAGCGCCTCGGCGGCATCGAGCAGCCGCGCGCGCGCCGTGCCGGGCTGGGCCGCGTCGTTTGGATCGGTCGGAATCGTTTCGTGTGTCATGGACGAAAAAGTAGAACGATCATTCTCCCTCGTCAAGTTTTTCTTCGAGCTTCGGCGCTGTGGGTGCGCTTGCTGCTATCGTGATGGAGTCGCTTGATCACCGCTCAACCGGAATCCCTTCGATGAAACCATCCTCCGTTCGCACCGCGTGGGTACGCGCGCTGCTCGGCGCAACGCTGCTGGGCGCGGTGGCCTGCACGCCGATCCAGGTGCTCACGCATTCGGTCAGTCAGAACGAGGCGCGCGTGCCGCCCGGACGCTACGACATCGATCAAGACCATACGAGCATCACGTTCGATATCGATCACTTCAAATACACGCGCTTTACGATGCGTTTCGATCGGAAGCAGGGGGAGCTCGACTGGAACGACGGCGGCCTCGACCGCAGCACGGCGTCGGTCGCGATCGACGCCGCGAGCATCGACACGAACGTGCCGCTGCTCGACAAAATGGTGAAAAGCGACAGCATGCTCGACGTCGCGCGCTATCCGCAGATCCGCTTCGCGAGCACGCGTTTCGAGCGCACCGGCGAAGCGCGCGGCACGCTGAGCGGCGATCTGACGATCCGCGGTGTCACGCAGCCGGTCACGCTCGACGTCACGTTCAACGGTTTCGCGCCCGATCCGCTGACGAAAAAGGACACGCTTGGCTTTTCCGCGGACGGTCATTTCAGCCGCGCGAAGTTCGGTCTATCTACCTGGTATCCCGCCGTCGGCGACGATATTCACGTGCGCATCCAGGCCGAGTTCGTGAAAACGCCCGCAGGCGCGTAAGCGCTGCGGGCGTCAGCGTTCTGACGGCGAAGCACCGACTCAGGCAGAGGTCCAGTCGAGAATCACCTTGCCGCTTTCGCCGGAGAGCATCGTCGCGAAGGCTTCCTGATAGTCCTCGACCTTGAAATGGTGGGTGAGGATCGGCGACAGATCGAGGCCGCTTTGCAGCATCGCGACCATCTTGTACCAGGTCTCGAACATCTCGCGCCCATAAATGCCCTTGATTTCAAGGCCTTTGAAGATCACCTGGGTCCAGTCGATCGCGGTTTGCGCGGGTGGAATGCCGAGCAGCGCGATCTTGCCGCCGTGGTTCATCGCTTCGAGCATGCCCGTAAAAGCGCTCGGCACGCCCGACATTTCGAGTCCGACATCGAAGCCCTCGGTCATGTGCAGATCATGCATCACGTCGCGCAACGATTCGCGCGACACGTTCACCGCGCGCGTCGCGCCCATCTTGCGCGCGAGTTCGAGGCGATAGTCGTTGACGTCGGTGATCACGACGTTGCGCGCGCCGACGTGCCTGGCGATCGCGACCGCCATGATGCCGATCGGCCCAGCGCCGGTAATCAGCACGTCTTCGCCGACGAGGTTGAACGACAGCGCCGTATGCGTCGCGTTGCCGAACGGATCGAAGATCGCGGCGAGATCGTCGGAGATTTCAGGCGGGATCTTGAACGCGTTGAAGGCCGGAATCACCAGGTATTCGGCGAACGCGCCCTCGCGATTCACGCCGACGCCGATCGTGTTGCGGCACAGATGCCGGCGGCCCGCGCGACAGTTGCGGCAGAAGCCGCAGGTGATGTGTCCTTCGCCCGACACCCGGTCGCCGATCGCAAAGCCGCGCACTTCCTGCCCCATCTCGACGATTTCGCCGACGTATTCATGGCCGACGTGCATCGGCACCGGAATCGTCTTCTGCGCCCAGTCGTCCCACTTCCAGATATGAATGTCGGTGCCGCAAATCGCGGTGCGCGTGATGCGGATCATCACGTCGTTATGACCGACTTCGGGCTTCTTCACGTCGGTCAGCGTGAGGCCCGGTCCGCGTTCGAGTTTTGCCAATGCTTTCATCTGCTTCTCCATTCGAATCACGCGGCGATCACGTGGTGATGACGCCGAGCTCGCGGCCGACGCGCGCGAACGCCTCGACGGCACGGTCGATCTGCTCCGGCGTGTGCGCGGCGCTCATCTGCGTGCGGATGCGCGCGCGGCCACGCGGCACCACCGGGAACGAAAAACCAATCACGTAGACGCCTTGCTTCAGCAGCGCATCGGCCATCTTTCCCGCGAGTTGCGCGTCGCCGAGCATCACCGGAATGATCGGATGTTCGCCCGGCACGAGCGTGAAGCCGAGCGCGCTCATCGCGCGGCGGAAATGCGCGCCGTTTTCGCGCACGCGTGCGCGCAGCAGCGCCCCTTCATCGCTGGCGAGCAATTCGAGTACCTTCAGCGACGCCGCCGCGATGCTCGGCGTCAGCGTGTTCGAGAACAGATACGGGCGGGAGCGCTGCCGCAACAGTTCGACGACTTCCTTGCGCGCCGCGACGTAGCCGCCCGATGCGCCGCCGAGCGCCTTGCCGAGCGTGCCGGTAATGATGTCGACGCGCGCCATCACTCCGCAATGCTCGGGCGTGCCGCGACCGTGTTCACCGATGAAGCCGACCGCGTGCGAGTCGTCGACCATCACCAATGCGCCGTACCTGTCGGCCAGATCGCAGATGCCGGCGAGGTTCGCGATGATGCCGTCCATCGAGAACACGCCGTCGGTCGCGATCAGTTTGAAGCGCGCGCCCGCCGCATCGGCTTCCTGCAGGCGCGCTTCGAGATCGCCGAGGTCGTTGTTCCTGTAGCGAAAGCGCTTCGCCTTGGACAGCCGCACACCGTCGATGATGCTCGCGTGATTCAGCTCGTCGCTGATGATCGCGTCGTTTTCGTCGAGCAGCGTTTCGAACAGGCCGCCGTTCGCGTCGAAGCAGCTCGAGTAGAGAATGCAGTCGTCGGTTTGCAGGAACGCGGCGAGCGCCGCTTCGAGTTGCTTGTGCACGGTTTGCGTGCCGCAGATGAAGCGCACCGACGCCATCCCGAAGCCGTCGCTGTCGAGGCCTTGCTTGGCGGCTTCGATCAGCCGCGCGTCGTCGGCGAGACCGAGATAGTTGTTTGCGCAGAAGTTCAGCACGTCGCTTCCGTCGGCAAGACGCACGTCGGCCGACTGCGGACTCGCGATCACGCGCTCGCTCTTGTAGAAGCCATCGGCGCGGATCTGGTCGAGGGTGCCGCGCAAATGGGCAAGGTATTGGTCACGCATGAACGGGACTCCTGAGAGTGATGGCGCCCGCATTCGCATGCGCGCGGGAAGGGCGGCCTGTTATAGTCGGTTGTCAGCTTTATCGGATATTTTCGTTTTTCCGAACTAAAATCCGGTATATCGAACAACTCTAAACGATGGGTCAGGAAATGGCAAGTTCGGGTACACGCCGCACCGCGTCCAATGCGGCGCCCACCTCCGCCGGCGCGGCATTACCGCCGAGTGCGGCGATTGCGGCGCCGCCGCGCGTCGGCGAACAGATTCAACGGCTGCGCGCCGAGCGGCGCATGACGCTCGATGATCTGTCGCGCGCGGCCGGCGTGTCGAAATCGATGCTGTCGGAAATCGAGCGCGACAAGGCCAATCCGACGATCGCGGTTGCATGGCGGCTGACCAATGCGCTCGGCGTAAGTCTCGATTCGCTGTTTGCGCCGCCGAAGTCGCCTGAGGCAATCGCCGTTTCCGGACCGCGCGATATTCCTACGCTAAGCGGTCACGAAGCGAAATACCAGTTGCGTGTGTGGGGACCGATCGAGCTGGCCGGCAAGTTCGAGTGGTACGAGTTGACGCTGCAGCCAGGCGGGGCTCTCGTGTCGAACGCGCACGAGCCAGGCACGCGCGAACATCTGACCGTGCTGCACGGCTCGATCGAAATTGAGGCGGCCGGCGCGACGAAGCGGCTCAAGGTCGCGGACACCGCGCGGTATGTCGCGGATGTTCCGCATGCGATCCGCAACATCGGCAAGAGCGAGGCGAAAGCGCTGCTGGTCGTGATTCACGGTTAGACCGTTCGGCCAGGTTGCGCCTGGTACTGTATGTTTGTACAGTATCAGGTGTCGATTGGAGCCGAGAATGAACAACCTGAAAACCGACCCTACCGATCAAACTCTCGCCGCGCTGCGCTTCCAGACCGCCGCGCGCGATCTCGAACATATCGTGCGCAGCATCGCCGCGCGCTACATCCTCAGGCAGGTGCCGCTCACGTGGCGTCTGCTCCATGCCATCGAAGCCGAGGCGCTGGCCGATCTCGGTTTTGCCAGCCGGCACGACGCGCTGATGCTCGGGCTGTTCCAGCGCCCGTCCGATCTGCCTTATCCAGAAACCGATGACGGCGTGGATTTCGGCACCTCCAACGCATTGCCGGCCGTTTTTGCGTTTGCCGTCAATGCGTACGAGGAAGCGGCGCGCCGGGCCGCGCTGCCACGGTTGGCCGATGCGCCCTTAAAGCGCGCCCGGGCGTGGGGCGGCTAATGGCGGCACCACGTCGGGATGGCCCGGATCCTCTTCCATTCCTCGCGGTCGGCCTTGCAGCGGTCAGCGCCTACAATACGCGGACCAAACGGTGCAACTAACGGAAGGATTGCCCATGTCACCTCCTCATCTGTCCGACCCCGTTCCCCGTCCCGCGCCCTCTACCGATCTGTTCGATCAGCAACGCGAAGACTGGCGTCGCGACCCGCAGGTCGCGTTCGATGCGTGGCTCGCGAAGCAGCACTTCCGTCGCTCTTCGGCGTTGGTCTATCAGGCGCAGTGGGGTCAGTTTCTCGATTGGCTCGGCGCGCGGCAACAAAGCCTCGCGACGGTCGACACACCCGCGATCGCCGAATTCGTCGCCAGCCTCGAGATTCGCAGAACGCAGCGGATCCGCTATTTGCGGCTTATCGAGCGCGTGCTCGATCACGTGCGCGAGATCGAATCGGCGTCGACCAACCCGGCTCGTTTCATCGCTCAGGACGGGGAAGCCGCGTGGCGCAATGCGCGCGACAACGAGCCGACCGGGTTTCTCACACATGCGGAACGCACTGCGTTGATCGCGCGGCTGTTCGCGCCGTTGCCGGCGTTGTCGACCGCGCAGCGCTGGAGAGAGCGACGCGATCGCGCGTTGATCGCGGTGTTTCTGGGCGCAGGACTGAAGACGGGCGAAGCGGGAGCGCTTACAGTTAGTTGCGTGAGAGAGGGCTCGCCGTGGGTCACGATCGAGTCCGCGAATCCAGTGCTGACGCGGCGCACGCGACTCGCGCCGTTCGCAACGGCGATTCTCGACGCCTGGCTAGCCGAACGCCGGCTGACGCAGCTGGCCGGCAAGCTTGTGTTTCCCGCATCGCCGTCGGGCAGGCCGATGCATAAGGCCACGATGCTGCGCGCGGTGGATGCGCTCGTCGATGCAGCGGGGATTGCCACTTCGCGCCAATCGCGCGCGAGTCCGCAGACCTTGCGCAACACGTTTGCGGCGGACCTTTTCGAAAGCGGGGTAGAGGCCGAACAGGTCGGTCAATGGCTCGGCTTCGTGCAGGCGGTGTCCGCGAACCGGCTATATCGCGCGTGGCAAACCTGGATTGATCAGCAGGATTCGCCCGCGACAGAGGAGCCGGATCCAGCTGCGGCGCCGTTGGCCGAGCCCCGCCGTGACGGGCGTTTGACGAGGAAAACGGGAGCCGGCGAACCCTGAGGAACCTCACCGTTGCGGTCCCGAATTTCCTCACCTTTGACGTTTTTCCCGTTGGATTGGCCGCCTCTGGTTAACGCATCGCGTGGACGGAGCGGGACGACGGCGCGGTGGCGCCATCGTTCGACAGAAACTGGTTCACCGCCGCGAGCCTCGATTCGCCGAGGCCGGAAGAGTGCTCGCATTCCGGGCACAACAGTTCGAAACGGTGATCGACCTGCGACAGCTCCGGCTCACCTTGCTCGCATTTCGGGCATCTCGCGGGCAGCGTCACGTGGCCGTCAGCCGCGGTGCCGATCATGCTCAACTCTTTGCTCGTGAGCCGCCCCTCAGTAACCAGCGAGCACAGCAGTACGGCGATGGCCGGATCGATGTCCTGCTGGCCACGCAGGGTGGTGACTTCTTTCGTCAGCGCGTCGACTTCGTCCGACTGCTCGCGCAGCTGCGCGTCGAGCCGATCGGCGCGCGCCTTGGCGGCGGCAATCTGCTGAATGAACTCGAATTCCTTGCGGCTCGCATCACGCACGCCAGACTGATACGTCGCGGCCATGCTACGCAGCGAGTCGAGTTCGACCAGCATCGGCTTGACGCGCCGCTCGGCTTCGGCCACCGCATCCTTGATCTGCTGTGCATAGTGCTCCGTGCTTTGCCGCAATTCGACGTGCAACGCGTCGATCCGGTCGCGCAACGCAGCATTGGCAGTCTGTTCGTTTTCGAGCCGTTGCCGCAGCGCCTCGTTCTCCTGGTCGAGCCGGCGCGTGGTTGCCTGCATGCCTTCGAGGTGAACGCTGCCGTGCGTAGTCGCGCTCGATAACTGGGTTTCAAGTGCGCGAACCCGCTCCCACGCGGCTTCGGCGCGCGCTTCGCTGCGCCTGATGGAGTCGTCGGCCGCATCCCGACGAATTTCCGCCTCGCGTACGCGTAGATCGGCGGCGCTGATCTGCGCGCGGATCTCTTCACGTTCGCCATCGAGCGACGCTTTGGCCTGCACGACCGCTTCTTCGAATAGCGCGCCCAGCAGTTCGCCGGCGCGATCTTCCAGTGCCTTTGGTATCGCGCCCGCTCCGACCTTGACCCGCGACACACTGCGGATGCGCTCCCAGAAATGATCGATGTCCTTCGGGATGTCGCTCGCGCTGCCGGTTTGCGTGAGATCGCGCACGGCCGCCATCGATGGCCGGATGCCGAGATCGAAAAAGAGCCGTTTGCATGCATGCAGCGACAGATCCTGGCGGCGCACGCCCTGCGCACGCATTGATTCAAGCTCGTCGCGAATGGCTTGCCGCTCCTGATCCAGATTCATGTTTACCTCGATGTGGCTTGAATTGGACGGATCATAACAATTTACGTAGTGTTTGCTACCGATTTGTCGGTGGCTAACGGATTGGCGTATACCAACGGGCTTTTGCGTGCAAATGGCGATGGTAAACACGCGCCTACCGTTTTTCTCCGTGAAACAAAACGAAGAATAGCTAATAAGCCATTGTATTAGAAGCATTTTGTTTGATTCTCGCATGATCGCGCACTGTTTCACGATTGATCGGCAATGGCTGTGGGGGTGGTCTTCTGTTTCACGGGGCTCGCGGGGTTAAGGCTTGAGAGTAATAAAAATAAACACCTTTGAACCCTTGTTAAAGACGTTAACGACTCGGCAAACCCTTATCTGGCGGGGCTTTCAGGCCAGCAAGGTGAAGCTTTGCGGGAGACTTGGTGAGGGTCTGCGGGAAACTCGAGTGATGGGGTTCGGGAAGCTCGGTGAGCGGCTGCGGGACGGAACGTGAGCGGGTTCAGGAAGCGCCGTATACTTGGGGTTTGGCTAAAGGTGAGGTTTTGCGGGACTTCGCAGCCGCGAAGCGCCCGACACTCCTCGAAGTGTCTGTTCGGTTTGGTCTGCAGCAAGGTGAGGGCTTTCGGGAGGCTCGCGAGCGTGGTTTTTTGCCGGTTTTTTGGGGTGGTTAACCGCTTTGGTGAGCCGTGGCGGGAGAAAACGGAAAACGAAGGTGAGATTTTTCGGGGCGCGGGGTCCAGTTTTGCTTTCTTTTTGAGCATCCATACTGCTGAGGTGAGGTTTTACGGGAGCCAGGATGGAATTCGATGCATCGATTGCCCGAAAGACTGGTCGGCGGGAACCGCTGGCGATTGGAAAGGTGAGGGGATTCGGGGAACTGGCTGATCAGCTAGATCCTCGAGCTGATTTGGCCGGCGATTCCGTCAAAGGTGAGGCTTTTCGGGAAGGTCTGGATAGGGTTCTGCGCATTAAGGTGAGGAGATTCGGGACTGAAACGCGGGCTATCGGCTGGAGATGCCCGGCGGATGGCAATTTGCGAGCGTAGATATACCTGGTCTCTGATTGCAAAGGTGAGTCTTTTCGGGAGATTCATGGGGACGCAATGAAAAGTGCTGCGGTGCGAAAAAGTGGCTTAAGGTGAGATTTTACGGGAACACCGATGGGTCGAGCGCTAGATGGGATTATCGCAAGTCACGGAAATCATTGATTTTTTTCCTGTCCTCCAGCAAAGGTGAGAGTTTTCAGGAGTTCTTTGGAAGGGGGCGCCGGGGCCTCCGTAAACGTCAAAGGTGAGGCTTTTCAGGAGGTTGCATTGGGGAAATGCGGTACCGGCGCGGCATGAGCGCGTATCGTGTTGTGCCGTTCCGCGGTGCTACGGTGAGGTTTTTCGGGAGCATCGGAGCGGTGAGGATTTGCCTGTGGTTGGATCTCCCCTTTTTCGGCAGCTTCGGACGAAGCTCGAAGTCGAAACAGGTGGAAACAGGTGGTTAACGCCGGTAGGTTCTCGGTAGTGAGGGCTGACTCGTCAGCGGAGTCACCAAGCAGGTCGAATGGCGCGTCCGACGATAGGAAGCTTGATGCACCGACAACAGGGCTGACGGGGCGCCCGTCGCTGGCCCGCGCCGCGTTGCGGTCCCAATACCGTGCGGGCATTCCATCTATCGATCCGGGACTGTGCGTCGGCCGGCAGCACGCGACGATCGACGAAACGATCGCGAGGCCGCACGACGAAGTCATCACCCGCCCCGGACACCATCCGTTTACAGGAGTCTCGAAAAATCCGCGAAAATTTTTGAGGTGAGAAGATTCGGGATCAAATGCTCCCCGTTGCCGCACGCGGCGAAACGAGCCCGATTCGCAAACGCCGCGACCGGCAAGGAGAGCCCGATCCTGACGGCACGCACACGAGGTGAGGGTTTTCGGGAGTTGGTCGAGGTGAGTTGCGCTTCGTAAACTCGCTTCACCGGCAATGGTGAGATGGGCGCTATAGACGCGTATCACCACAGCCGGTATGCTCTCGCGAAATCCCCTCCTCACCTCGACGCATGGCCACGAAGCGCGCGAAAAAGACCGATGTTGTCAGCCCGAGCTCGGCTGAGCTGCGCAAAGCCGTCGAGGCGATCGCGATCCAGCCCAAGAGCGGCAAGATCACGCTGCTCACGCGCAAGCTATTTAACGTGTTACTCGCGGTGGCCCAGCAAGCGGATGAATCGGGCGACACCTATCGGGCGCTGCTGTCCGACATCGTCGCCAATTCCGCGTTCGATTCCAATGACACCGCGCTCGTCAAGGAGCATCTGCGCCGCATGGTGTCGGTGCAGGTCGAGTGGAGCACCGGCACGTCGAGTCAGAAGCCTGGCCGCAAATGGGGTATTTCGACGCTGATCGCGGACGCGGAAATTCTCGAAGATCCGACCACGCGTCGCGTCTGGGTCGAGTTTTCGTTTGCGCCGAAGATCAAGAAGAAACTGCTCGATCCGGTTCAGTATGCGCGGCTGAGTCTGCAGTTCCAGAGCCAGCTGCGCAGCAGCGCGGGCCTCGCACTCTACGAGATCTGCGTGCGCTACCTGACCAACCCCAGCCACCTGACGATGCGCGAGACCTGGGAATGGTGGCGGCCGATTCTCTCGGGCACCCCGGACACTGAAGCCGGCGACGAGGCGAAGCGCGAGTACAAGTATTTCAAGCGCGACTACCTGCGCCCGGCCATCGCCGAGGTCAACGCGGTCACGAACATTTTTGTCGAGCTGATCGAGCATCGCGAGGGTCGGCGCGTCGCTGAAATCCAGTTCCGCGTGACCGAGCGCAAGCAGCCGATGCTCGCGCTCGACGAACATCCGAACGTGTTCGACAGCACGCTGGTCGACCGGATGGTGAAGATCGGCATTCCGCTCAAGGAGGCGCAGACGCTTTATGCGGACAGCGAGGAGAACCGGATCCGCGCGGCGCTGCAGATGACCGAGCAGCGTATGCGCAGCACGTCACTGCCGCCGGTGCGCAGTGCGCCGGCGCTGTTCAAGGATGCGTTGAAGAAAGGCTATGCGCCGCCGGTCGAGGCGCTGCCCGCGGGTGGCGGCACCAGCAAGGCCGCGGCGTCGCCGGCCGACGATCTGAAGGCGCGTCTGCTCGGTGAATACTCGGCTTACCGTCGCAAGCAGGCCTACGAGTTGTACAACGAACAGGGCGAGTCGGAGCGCGAAATCGCGCGACAGTCGTTCGAGGAAGATGAATTGCCGGGGCTCGGCACGCACATGCGCGACGACTGGCGGCGTCGCGGGCTCGACTCGAAGATCGTCGAAACGGCGTTCTTCGACTGGCTCGCGCGCAGGACCTGGGGCGAACCGACCGACGGCGACCTGCTCGCCTTTACGCTGAGCCAGTCGCGCGCGGCGTGATGGGTCGATAACTGCCTTTGAAATCCGGGCGGCGGTGCACGCGCACCGCCCTCACGTCTTACTTCAGCATCTTCTCGATCTGCCGCAGGATGTCGTCGCGCTTTTCACGCGTGAGGCCTTTCAGGCGCAACTCGAGCCGGTCGTCCCCATATGACTTCAGATCGCCGACCGACACACCACCAAGCTTGATTTCCAGACGTTGCGCGTAGCGCTGCCGGCCCGCCGGTTTGGCGCTTTCCTGCGAGGTCGCTCGGCCTTTGACGATGTCGGCGACCTGGCGTGTGCTCAGATCGTCGGAAAGGATCCGGTTGATCAGTCGCAGTGTCGCCTCCGCGCCGCGAGCCGTGTGGTAGCGGCCCACCTGATACGCCATGTTCGAGCCGAAGCGGTCAGGGCGCGCGACCATCTCCTGCATCACGGTTTCCGGGAGTTTGGCGATGGACAGCGCGACTGCGACCGTCGATTCGTCGAGGCCGAGATGTTCGGCCAGTTCCTTCTGGCTCTGGAAATGCCGCTCGTCGAGAAAGCGTCGCCACACGACCGCGTTGTCGAACACCGTCTGCGAGTCGCGCTGCACGTTGAGGTCGTAACCGAGCTTGTAGCTCTGGATGCCGATCGGCAGATCGATGACGATCGCTTTCACCGACTCCTTGTTCGCTTCTTTCAGCGCACGCACCCGTCTGCCGCCGTCACTGACGAAGTAGGTGCCAGGATTGTCATAGTCGGGAATGACGTGAATCGCCTGCTGCTGCCCCTGCTTCGCCAGATTGACGGCAAGCTCTGCAATCGACGACTTCACATAGAAGTACCGTGGATTGAACGGGCTCGGCTTGATAGTCTTGAGCGCCAGTTCGATGATCTGGCCGGGACGATAGCCGTGTTCGAGCCTCCAGGCGCGGTAGGCCGCCGATTCGTTGTCCGGATCAGGAATCTCCGCGTCCTGCAGACGCGACGGCAAGACGGCCGGAATCGGACGCCCGGCGATCGCTGGAGTTTTCGCCTCGTTTCTGACCAGGCCGTCGATCGCATTCAGACGGTCGAGCGCGGTGCGCTTTTCGCTGCTGGTCGTGTCAGGACGTGCTTGAAAGCCTTTGGCGAACTGGGACGGTTTCATTCAGGGTCCTTTATGCGCATAAATTCACGGGAGCAAGGCGGCGATCTCGTTGGCGCACGCCCGTACTTCGAGCGCGGCGAGCTTCGCACCGCGGTCGTTCATCTGAAGCACCGTTTGCCCTAACGCCATTGCCTGCTTGTAGGCTTCGCGCGTGGGAATCTGGGTTTTGAGGAGAGGGAAGCCGAGTTCTTCGAGCGCGCGCTTCAGTTCGCGCGTCAGCATCCGTTTCTCTTCAGTCTTGTTGAGCAGGAACACGGCTCGCAGGTCTTCGTTCATGACCTGCGCTTGCTGGACCAGCTTGACGAGGCCGATGCTCGACCAGTAATCGGCTGGGGACGAGGAAGTTGGGATCACCGCGACGCTCGCTGCGAGCAGAACGACGCCCGAGACTTTTTCAGTGATGGAGGGCGGGCAGTCGACGACGATGATGTCGTAATCAGCCACGAACTTCTTGATCTCGCGGTGGATCTGGCTGCCTGCTTCGGACAGGTTGACGACGGCGAATGGAATACCGATGTCGCCGTCGGAGGCAGCACTGGCCCAGTGAATCAGAGTGTTTTGGCCATCCGCGTCGACGACGAGAACGCGTTTGCCTTTCTCGTGAAATGCAGCGCCGAGATGCATCGCGATGGTGCTCTTCCCGACCCCGCCTTTCTGCTGTGTTACCGCGATGATTTCTGCCGCCAAATTTCACCTCCTCTTTTTAGACGCAAATGGATTTTACCTGGTTGAATTGCGATTTCAAATGATTTGCGTAAGCGCAGTTCGGAAATTGGCCATTCGGCAAAGGGTTTATGCGCATAAAGAGGCATCGGACGCGTGCCCGGGGTCTTGCGGGATATCAGAGCAAGCGTGGACTGGGGCTTAAGCGTTGCTGATCGCTGTCCTGCGGCGGCAAAGGGAAAGTAACGAGTGCTCGCGCACTGCGTGCACAGTCGTCGGTGACTGTTCGCGATTCTCGGGTTGATGTGCAGAGAAAAGGAGTGCACGCATCTGAGCGACCAAAGAGGTGAGAGGTGCCAGACTTTATGCGCATAAAGTTCGCGTGCCAATTGGCCCGGAGGGACCATTCGTCATGAATTCGTCCGCCGCCGATTCTCCCCAGACATGGCGGCAAGCGGCAAACGTGCATCCGGCGCCTCATCAGCGGGGGATATAGGTTGTCGTTTGAATCGCGCCCGCGCGAGCAAATCTCAGGTGCGACTAGAACTCAGGGTGCCAGCATTAAACTATTCCCACTCGCCTCGAAGGCAGCGTCGGTTTATGCGCATAAACCGACCCACCTCGCCGATGGTTCAAACAACGCGGATGCCGCGCAGTCGTCCCGCGTCGCGTCATCAGGTCACCCGTTAGAATTCCCGAACCCTTCTAACCGTCACAGCCTTCAACGGCGTAAGCCCCGAATCCAGCCCATGATCACCATCTACCACAACCCGCGCTGCTCCAAATCTCGCACCACCTGCGAACTCGTCGCGAACACCTACAACTCCGCAAACGAAGCAACGGAAATCGTCGAATATCTGAAGAAGCCACTCACCGTCGCAGAGCTTGAGAAGCTCAATGCTCAACTCGGCTGTCCCGTCCGCGAAATGATCCGCGACACCGAGGTCGAATATAAAGAGCTCAATCTTGCCGACACGTCGCTGACGGACGCCCAGCTCTATGAAGCATTGGCGAAGCATCCGATTCTGTTGCAACGACCGATCGTAGTCAGAAACGGACGGGCTGTCATCGGCCGGCCGCCGGAGAATGTCGCCGCGCTTTTCGCCTGATCGCGCGACCGTCGAAGTAAAACGATGTGGGCAATGCGGACTCGAACTGCTGCGCTACGCTTTGCCGGACAGCGCGGCATCCTTGGTCACGATCTTCGTCGGAATCAGATGCAGTTCGGTGAACGTATCCGCGATGCGCTGTTGTTCTGCAAGCACGTTCGCGTCGATGGGCTTGTAGATATGCGCGTAATGCCGCAAGCCTGATTCGATCACGCTCGCGTCGAGCCCTTGAATCGGCGCGAGTTGGGCGGCAGCCTCGCTGTAATGGCCGCGCACCCACTCCCCTTCCTTGCCGACTTCATCGATCACGATCGCAAGGACGTCGCCGTTCTGTTGCGCGAAGGGCCGCGCGCTGAGAAAGAACTGGTGGTGACTCACGATACCCTCGGCGTCGGCGAGCAGCCGCGCGTTCGTTTGCCGCCTGGCGGCTTCGAGGAACGGATCCCAGATCGCCCACGCATCGACCGCACCGCGCTCGAAGGCCGCACGTGCATCGGCGGGCGGCAGATACACGGGTTGGATTTCGCTGAACTTCACGCCGTTCTTCTGCAACGCGGCGACGAGAAACCAGTGCACATCCGAGCCCTTGTTCAGCGCAATCTTCTTTCCCTTCAAATCGGCCAAGGTTTTGATTGGCGCGTCCGGATGCACGAGGATGCCTTCGGCGTGCGGCGTCGGAATTTCATACGCCGTGTAGACGAAATTGGCACCCGCGGCCTGCGCGAACACGGGCGGCGCTTCGCCCACATAGCCGAAATCGATCGCGCCGACGTTCAGCCCTTCCAGCAATTGCGGCCCGGCCGGAAACTCGGTCCATTTGACCGTGATGCCAAGTGGCGCAAGCCGCTTTTCGAGCGTGCCGTGCGCCTTCAGCAATACCAGGGTGCTTGCGGCTTTCTGATATCCGATGCGAAGTTCTTTTGCATGTTCATCGGCGGCAAATGCGGCGGCGGAGAAGACCGGCAACGCGGCGGCGGCCAGCGTTGCGCCTACGCCGGCCAGAAACGTACGGCGCGTCAGCAGCGAATCACGGGACATGAGAATACTCGTCGAAAAAGAATTTAACGGACGCCAAAAGATGGTCCGACTGGCTCCGACGATAATTCGTCTGCGGACCTGGACGAACCGATAAATTCGCATAAGCAAATCATGCGGCAGTAGCGAAGCATTGCCCAAAGCCCAACCTGTCCCCTGCCGCTACAATCGACCGGCAAAACAAGCGCCCGCGACCACCAGCTCGCGGCTGCATCGATCGACTGCAAGCGAAGAGAGGAAAAAAGCCGCCGTGCCTGTAACGACAACACTGACACCGTGGGCCGCCCACGACACCCAACTGATCCTGTCGTGCGCGCTTGGACTAGCACTGATCATCATCTTCATCAGCGTGCTGAAGCTCGCGCCGTTCCTGTCGATCCTGGTCGGCACCTTCGCGGCGGGCTTCACGGCCGGCCTGCCGCTCGAAGCAGTCGCGAGCGCGTTCAGCAAAGGCGCCGGCGCGTTGCTCGGCGACGTCGGCATCATCATTGCGCTGGGCGCGATGCTCGGTGCGTTGATGGCCGAATCGGGCGCCGCCGACCGGCTCGTGTCGACGATCCTCGCGCACTCGACCCCGCGCACGCTGCCGTGGATGATGGCCGTCGTCGCGCTGCTCATCGGCCTGCCGCTGTTCTTCGAAGTCGGCCTCGTGATGATGGTGCCGATCATCTTCGTCATGGCGCGTCGCGCACAGCAGCCGATTCTGCGCATCGCGATTCCCGCGCTCGCCGGTATGACGACGCTGCATGCGCTGCTGCCGCCGCATCCGGGTCCGCTGATCGCGGTGAGCGCGTTGCACGCCGATCTCGGTTTGACGTTGGGCCTCGGCCTGATCGTGGCGCTTCCCGCGGTGGTCCTCGCCGGTCCGCTGTATGGCATCTGGCTGTCGAAACGCATGCACGTCGTCGAGCCGAAAGAAATGGGCAAGCTGTTCACCGCCGAGCAGAACGGCTTCGAGCCGCCGGGCTTCGCGATCTCTCTGATCACGATCCTGCTGCCCGTCATTCTGATGCTCGGCCGCACGGTCGCGAAGCTGCTACTCGAGCCCGAAACGTTGCTCTTCGATACGCTGAATTTTCTTGGCGAGCCGCTGATCGCGCTGGGCCTCACCGTGCTGTTCGCGGTGGTCGCGCTCGGCTGGTCGCGCGGCATGGCGCGCGAGCGCGTCGGGGGCATTCTGCGCAAAAGCCTGCCGCCGATCGCCGCGCTGTTGCTGACGATCGGCGCGGGCGGCGGCCTGAAACAGGCGCTCGTCGTCGCTGGCATCAGCACGACGATCGGCAAGATCGCGGTCGGGGCGCATATGCCGCTGATCTTGCTCGCCTGGTTGATCGCCGTCGCGCTGCGTCAGGCCACCGGCTCGGCGACGGTCGCCACGACGACGACGGCCGGCATCGTCGCGCCGGTCGTCGCGGGCCTCAGCGCGACGCACAATTCGCTGATGGCGCTCGCGATCGGCGCCGGCTCGGTGTTCTTCTGCCATGTGAACGACGCCGGCTTCTGGATGGTCCGCGAATATTTCGGACTCCAGCTTAACCAGACTGTGCTGGTGTGGTCGGTCTTGCAGACGATCGTATCGGTCGTCGGTCTCGCGTTGACGCTCGTGCTGTGGAGCGTCTTGACGTGAGCACGGCGCGCGCGACAGCCTCACCCATTTGGGCAGCGGGTTGACGCGCGCACAGCGGAACACGCGCGCAAAACCTCACGCGACGCCAGGCAGCAAGCCGCGCCTCGCGTCATCAACAACAGGAGCCACCGTCATGCTCGAATTGCGACCAACCTGCGAAGGCTGCGGCAAGTCACTTCCGCCGAATGCGCCCGACGCAATGATCTGCACCTACGAATGCACGTTCTGCGAGGTCTGCGCGCTGACGAGGCTGCGCAACGTGTGTCCGAATTGCGGCGGCAATTTCGCGCATCGGCCGATTCGCACCCGCGCGCAACTCGCCAAACATCCGGCGCGTGCCGATGCGCATCCTGTCGGCATCGATGAAGCATCGCATGCTCGCTTTTTCGAACGCTATCGCGACGTGCCGATCGGCGAGCGCTGAACTGCGGTGTGGCAAAGCGGCAAATCACTCGTCGCCGCTCACCTCTCCATCCACGTTCGCCGCTCCGCTCGCCACATGCGCGGCGACCCGCAGCAGGCGGATCTGTTTGCGATAGTTCCGGCACCCGCTGCAGGTCGGCAGATGCAGGCGGATCGCGAGCCATTCGCCAGTCGACAGGGAGCGGTCGAGCGCATCGGATAGCAGCCGCGTGATGTCCTTACATTTCCCCATTCGCATCCTCGCTGGATAGGCCTTTTTCGCTCAGGCACGTGCGCAGCCGCAGCCGCGCGCGATAGATCAGCACGCTGCAATGATTCGCGTTGATCTGCAGTTCGGCGCAGATCGCCGCGATGCCGAGGTCGAGAAACTCCCGCATCATGAACACGCGTCCAATGTGCTCGGGCAAATGCTCGAGGCACATCTCGAACAGCGTCCAGAATTGCTGCTGGCGCAATGCAGTTTCGGGTGTCGGCCACGGACGCGGTTTGGTCTCGCGCGACCAGTGGCCGTTGTCCTTGAAGAGCTCGCGATCAAGCAGCGCCTCGCCGTCGAGTTCGGCTTCGAGCGCCGACAGATTGACCGTGCGCTGGCGCGCGCGCAGCGTGTCGACGAGCTTATGGCGCAGGATGCCGAACACCCAGGTCTTGTGCTCCGACTGCGCGGCGAAACGCGTGGCCTGAGTCCACGCGGCGGTCAGCGCTTCCTGCACGGCGTCCTCGGCGGCCGCGGCATCGCGCAATTGCAGACGGGCGAAGCGCACGAGGTCACGCCGCAATTGCGCGAGATAAATGGGATCGTCCAGCGAGGGAGCGCCTGGCTGCGTCACGGCATGCTCCGTCGCTGCGCTGTCGGCCGCGCGCTGCGCTGAGCGTGTCGTCCTGAAACGTCGTGATTCATGAGCAGATGGTCGTCCTCGCACGGTTTGCGGATGCGTGCGCCATTCTCCCTCACGTTCCTGCCCTAGCGAATCGGTATTGAACATATGCCCCTTGGCAATCGATGCTCGAGGAGCTTCGTCGCGCGGCGCGGCCGCTTATGACAACGGAAATTAATTGTTGCAAGAAATGATATTTCGAGCCTGCGCGCGACAAGGGTGCTGGTTCGCCACGCCGACCGATCAACGCGTCGCGGTCGACCACCAATTCAACCCAACCACCCAATAGCGATTATTTCAATTTATAAAATAATGTCTTCTCATCTTCGCTGTTTGTGGACGCGGGCCCGCTCGCTATTCTTCACGCCATCGATCGCATCAGATCGCGCAACCCACACACAAACGAGGACGCACACCATGAAACGAATTTTCTCCGCCCTGATCGCTTCGGCCGCGCTGTTCGCAGCGGCTTCGGGTGTCGCTCACGCCGACGCTCCGGCTTCGACCTGCAACGGCCCGGCGTCGTACTGCAACGTATTTTTTGGCAACTGATCGGCACGTCGAAATACGCAGCAAGGAAGCATGAGAAAAGGGCGCCGGCAACGGCGCCCTTTCGTATTCCAGTATTCAGCATTCGGCCTGCATGGGGATACGGCGGCGTCAAGCGGCCCCTTCTAGCCACGGCCGACGGACAACCCGCGAGTCCTAGCGGCTCGGCGCCTTCCCTCCGCCATCGAGTCCGGCGCCCGTGCGCCACACCTGTTTGCCTCGTTCCGACAACTCGCCGCAGCTATGCGTGGCATCGGCTTCGACGCCGTCGACGGCCATCTCGCCGCCCGCCGGCTCCTGCGCGCGCTGCCGCGCTTTCTTGCGCGCGGCGACCGCTTCGTCGTGGGATTTTCCTGCATAGTCGAGACTCATGATCCGGTCCTCCAGAATGTCGATGGTGTCCATTTGCCTCAGATCGCCCTGGCCCGAAGGCATGCTTGATTGGCAAGGCAAAAGTTCCACTTATCCACAAGGTTATTCAGCGAATCTGTGGATAACTTTTCGAGCCGCGAGGTTATCCACCGACCGGTGCCGCAAGAATCCTTCCCGATCCGCTATGACCTGGCCAAATCCGCCAGGGCCTGGGCGTTTCGCGCGGCTTTTGCCTATGATGGACAGTTCGTACTCTCTGCGCGTCGAGCGCCTTACCTGAGGAAGCGAACATGGCCTATCACATTGCAGTGGTCGTCGGCAGCCTGCGGCGAGATTCGTTCAATCGTCAGCTGGCTCAGGCGGTGATTTCCCTCGCTCCAGCCGATTTCACCTTCGAATACATCGATATCGGCTCCTTGCCGCTGTACTCCCAGGACTACGACGCCGACTATCCCGAAGCCGGCAAGAAGCTCAAGGAGCGCGTGCAAGCCGCGGACGGTCTGCTGTTCGTGACGCCCGAATACAACCGCTCGATACCGGGCGTGCTGAAAAACGCGCTCGACTGGGGCTCGCGGCCGTGGGGCACCAACTCGTGGGCCAACAAGCCCGGCGCGGTGATCGGCACCTCGGTCGGTGCGACCGGTAGCGCGCTCGCTCAGCAGCATCTGCGCAACGTGCTCGCCTATCTCGACGTCGCGGCGATGGGGCAGCCCGAGGTGTTCATCAAGCACGATCCAGCGGTGATCAACGAAAAAGGCGAGATCGTCAACGACGGCACGCGCAAGTTCCTGCAGACGTTCATGGACCGCTACGTCACGTGGATCAAGCGGCACGGGGCGGTGTAGCCGAGCCTCAGCGCCGCTGACCGCGTCCTGACCATCCGCCGAAGCAACGCGAACACAGCGCGCGCCGCGTAAGGCGGCCGCGCTCGTGTCGCCAGGCGCATCGCCTACGCGTGGTGATGGCCGGTCACCCGCTCCCAGCCGTGACGCACCGCGAGCTTGAAGCGCTCCCACGTGCTGTCCGGCGACGTGGTTTCCCAATGGCGGCGTGCTTCGGGCTCGATCTCATCCCACGGACGATTGCGGAATCGCGCGTCGCGAGCGATCTCCGCGCCGTAGCGATAGGCCGGCACATAGTCTTCATAGCGCGCATTCGCGGCGGCGTACTGCTCGTCGTAGTGCGCGCGGAAATCTTCTTCGTACTCCAGATACTCGTTCGGCATCTGCGCGCCGGGACCGGTGCCCGGCTGCCCGCCTTCGGGGACGATGTCGGACGGCTGCATCACCGCGCCCGAACCAGGTACCGAGCCGGCCGCGATCGCGCTGCGTCCCGCATCGCCGGCGAGCGGATCGACGATGGGTTCGTTGACCGGATCGCTCATCGGCCGTTCGCTGATCGGCGGCGGCGCGAACGGCTTGGCGGCGGCGCCGATGTCCGCCGGCGGCATGGCGGTCAGCGGATCAGGGCGCGGAGTGGCGGGAGGGGGCATGGTGTCGGGTGCGGTCGTACCGGTCGCCGAAGTGGCGCCCGTCGCGCCGGCGATTCCGGTCGATTCGGTCATGGCCGCCGCACCCGCTGCGCCGCTGCTCGAACTCACGCCCGCCGCCCCCGGTGTCGCAGTGGTGTCGCGCATCCCGGGCGTCGCAACCGCCTCGGTCGTTACGCTCGACGTGCGCGGCGTTCCCGGCATCACCGCGCCGATGCCCAGCTCATCGAGTATCGAGTGGTCGCGGTCGGTGGCGGCCGGCGTGTCCGCCTCGGGCGGGCGGTCGCCGATATCCGTGGCGCCGAGCCGCACGAGCGTATTGCGCGCCAGCTCCGCATGCGACTCGCTTGCCGCGTGGACGCACACGAGCACCGCGCCGCGCCGCATCGCCTCGGCATATCGCGCAGTGTCCGATGAGCGCGGCCCGGTCGAGAACAGGCTGGCGAGAAAGCGCTCGATATTCGCGAGCACGCCCGCGTTGGCGACTTCGCTGGTGGCCGAGCCAACCGAAGGTTCGGCGTTCGCCTGCAACTCGATCTTCTCGCGCGCAAAGCCGGTTTGCACGAGCGTGTCGCGGGCGGTTTCGGCCTGCATGTAAGTGTCGAATAAACCAATCACGGTATGTTGCATGGTTGTCTCCCAACATGCTCTGCTGGAACGGGCGACGCTCGCGGCGTCGTCCCCTTGCCGTCTGAAGGCAAGCAACCTTCATGCCCCGCACCGCCGCGCGGCGCCGCCGCGTCCCATGCCCAGCCGCGCTGCCCGGCGTGCTACGCATGACGCGGGCTCACGATGAAAAAAGCGCGGCGTGTAAGCGCCGCGCTTTTTACAAGGCCCGGTAAATGACGCCGGCATGACGTGGACATCAGGTATCGGCCGGATGCGTGGCGGCATCGTTGCTCGTTTGCACGGCGTCGTGCTGGATCGTTTCGAGCAGTTGCTCCAGCAGTCCGATATCGAACGGCTTGGACAGCACGCGCACGTTCGCGTGCCGCGCGCGATCGAGCTCTTCCGCGTAGCCGGTGACGAGGATGACAGGCAGCTGTGGGTCGAACCTGAGCACCGCTTCGGCCAGATCGATGCCGTTCATCTTGCCGGGCATGTGGATGTCCGACAGCACCAGATCGAACGGCAGCGGCTCGCCGGTGCTCGCGCGCTGCGCGCGGGCGTCGTCGAGTACACGCAGCGCCGTGTCGGCGTTGAACACGCAGGTGACCTGATGACCCATCATCTGCAGCAGCGCCTCGGTGCCGGCGGCGACTTCTTCGTCGTCCTCGACGAGCAGCACGCGCAGACCCTGTGGCACGCCGCTTTCGGTCGCTAGCGCTTCTGCAGGCCCGGTCGTGTGCGGCTCGGTCGACGCGCGCGGCAGATAGAGCCGCACCGAGGTGCCCGCGCCGATCGCGCTGTCGATTGCCGCGAGCCCGCCCGAGCCCTCGCAGAACGCGAAGACCTGCGGCAACCCGAGTCCCGTGCCCATGCCTTTGGGCTTGGTCGTGAAAAGCGGCTCGAACGCGCGCGCGAGCACGTCGGGCGCCATACCGGCGCCGGTGTCCTCGAGCGACAGTTGCACGAACTCGCCGGTCAGCGGAAAGCCGTCCTCGTGACGGAACACGACATTGCTCGCGCGCACCGTCAAGCGCCCGCCGTTGGCCATCGCATCGCGCGCATTGACGGCGACGTTGATCAGCGCGAGCTCGAGCTCGGCGACGTCGACGCGCACCGGCCAGGTATCGACGCCGCTATCGATCACGAGCGACACCTTCGCGCCGAGCGACGCGCGCAGCAGTTCGCGGCACGACGGCAGCCAGCGTTCGAGCGACAGCGTCTCGGTGCGCAGCGGCTGCTTGCGCGCGACGCCGAGCAGCTGCCGCGTCAGCGACTGACCGCTCTTCAGCGCGCGCTCCATCGCCGACAGTTCGCGCTCCAGTCCGCCGACGCCGCGCCGTCGCACGATCTGCACGTTGGCCGACAGGATCATCAGCAGGTTGTTGAAGTCGTGCGCGACGCTGCCGACCAGCGTGCCGAGCGCTTCCATCTTGCGCGACTGGCGGTACGCAGATTCGATCGAGCGGCGCATCGATGCCTCGGCCTGCCAACGCTGCCACGCTTCCTCTTCGGCGCCGAGGCGGCGCAGCGACAGCCAGATCACGCACCACAGCGCGATCGACGGCGTGAACATCGACAGGACCAGCACGCTCAGGTGCTTGTACCAGGCGGCCCAGATCGCCGACGTGCGATAGCCGCACAGCACGTAGACCGGATACGAGCCGACGTGCCGGAAGGCGACGATCAGGTTGCCGCCGGCGAAGCTCGAGCGCATCCGCACGACGCCGGAGCGCTGCCCCTGCCTGACCGCTTCGGCGAACGGCGAATCGGACGCGAGCGCGGTCGGCTCGCGTGGGCCGCGCGGGTAATGCGCGAGCACCGCGCCGTCGGTGCGCACGAGGCTCATGATGATCGGCGTAGCGTCGCTGCTGCCGAGCAACTCGCGATAGAACGCGTCGAAATAGCTGGGCCGCAGCGCGATCGACACGACGCCCGCGAACGAGCCATTGGGCGCCTGGCGCTCGACGCCCATGTTGAACACCTGCTCGCCGCTCACATGTCCCGTCATCACTTTCGACACGCGTTCGAGCACGTTGCCGTCGCGGATGCCGACGAAATCGTCGCGCTGGCCGATCGAATTTTCCGGCGACGGATACAGGCGGCTGCTCACGAGCAGCGCGCCCTGCTGGCCGAAGATCGACACCGAGGCTACCTGCGGATAGCCGCCGCCCATCGTGCGCAACTTGTCGTGAATCGTGTGTTCGCGCGCGCGAATGCCGTCGTCGTCGAGGCCGTCGGTCAGATCGACGATGCGCGAGTTCAGCGTCTCGTTCATGTCGAACACCTTCAACGCGTGTTCTTCGGCGACCCGCACCGTGCGCAGCGCCAGATCGGTGGCGTCGGCCTCGCGCGAGCGCAGATCGGCGAATGCCATCGCCGCGACGTAGACGAACGGCAGCACGATCGCCGCGACCAGCAGCGCGATCAGCGTGATGCGACGCACCTGGAAATTCTGTTCCGGCACGGCCGGAAACGACGCGTCGTCCTGCTCGCGGGCAGGACGACGCGAAAGACGGCCCGCGCGCGCGGAGTCGACCCGGTCTGATGTCATTGTCGTTGACGCGAAAAGTCGTTCGGATGTGGCAGCCCCGTATCGGGCCGTTGCCGGCACCATGCCGCCTTCAGAACAAGCATAGACGCAGCACGGAAAACTTTGCCGCAAAGCGTGGGGGATGGGCGTCCGCCGTGCCGGCCGTTCTTTAAGAGCGGCTTTAAAACAGCGACGAATCGGGAAGCGCAAACGTACACAAAAGGATAAAGATAAAAAAATGTCCGCCTCGACGATAGATCTATTTCTGAAATTCGCCTAGCAGAGAAACAGATCGTTACCGTCAGCGATTCTGGCGAGTTGCTTTTGCGCGATTTTACTTCGACAATCCTCGTCACGATAAAAGGGCCGTTGCCACCTCTGTGCGCCGGATCGTCAAGGTTCGCCAAACGCGTCCTGCTGCATTCGCACCCCCTCTCGCCAAAGGCAATTGCAATTCGACAGGCGCCACTGTACCTGGTCGTGCATCGGTCGGCATCACGCGAAGGTGTGCCACCCTCCGCTGTCGTGACGAACGAAATACGCACACAACCAGGCGCGCAAAGCGCGCAGATGAACCAGCCGATTCCTTTATCCGACCCGCCCAAACCGCCCGACCCGCCGTTGCCATGCTCCCCATTGTGATCGCCGACGATTCGCTGCTCGCCCGCAAGTTGCTCACGAAGGCACTGCCGCCCGACTGGGCAGTCGACGTGTCCTACGCGACGAACGGGCACGAGGCGCTCACGCTATATCGCGAGGGCAAGGCATCGGTGATGTTCCTCGACCTGACGATGCCGGACATGACCGGCTACCAGGTCCTCGAAGCGTTGCAGCACGAGGACCTCAACACCTTCGTGATCGTCGTTTCCGCCGACGTGCAGCCGCTCGCCCAGCAGCGCGTGCGCGAGCTCGGCGCGATCGCGTTCATCGCCAAGCCGGTGACGCCGGAGGCGGTCCTGCCCATCCTCAAGGAGTACGGCTTGTATGTCTGAGCCCGCCTTCACCGAAGACCAGCGCGACGCGCTACAGGAAATCGCCAATCTCGCGATGGGCCGGGCCGCGACGCGGCTCGCGGGCCTGCTCGATTCGTTCATCGAGCTGTCGGTGCCGCGCGTGCGGATGGTCGCGGTGAGCGACGCGGCGCGCACGCTGCGCGAGATGACCCATATCGACGACACGGTCAGCGCGGTGCGCCAGGGCTTTCGCTCGGACATCAAGGGCGAGGTGCTGGTGATCTGTCGCAGCGACAGCATCGCGCAGCTGTGTTCGCTCGTCCGCGACCCGTACGCGCGTTCGAGCTACGAGGAGGTCGGCGAGCGCGAACTGATGCTCGACGTCGCGAATCTGCTGTCCGGCGCGTGCGTGTCGTCGATACTCGACCAGCTCGGCCGCACGCCGGTGTTTTCCGCGCCGGGCATGCTCGGCGACACGCTGACGCTCGACGAAGTGTTCCAGCCCGGCGTGCTGCAATGGCAGGTGGCGCTGCTCGTCGAAGTGAATTTCGCGCTCGAACATCAGAGTTTTCGCGCGCATCTGGTGATGCTGATGGCCGAAGAATCAATCCGTCACATGAACGAAGCGCTCGATGCGCTGCTGTCCAGTATATGAACGTCTCCGTGGAATCGTTGAGCGACCTCGTGGTCGAGCGGGTCGGTTTTGGCATCTTCGTGCTCGACCGTGAACTGAACGTGCTGATGTGGAATCGCTTCATGCAGGACCATAGCGGCCTGTCGGCGGAGCAGGTGGTCGGCCAATCGATCTACCAGAACTTTCCGGAGCTGCCGCGCGTGTGGCTGTCGCGCAAGATCGAGAGCGTGTTTCAGCTCGGCAGCTTTGCGTTCAGCTCGTGGGAGCAGCGCCCGTATCTGTTCAAGTTCGATCACGACCGGCCGATCACCGGTGGGGTCGACTTCATGCAGCAGGACTGCACGTTCATGCCGCTGATGCGCGGTCGTGAAGTGGTGGCCGTGTGTGTGACGATCTCCGACGTGACGCATGTGAGCATCGTGCAGCGCGAACGCGAGGAGGCAGTTGCGAAGCTGCAGGAGTACGCGAATCGCGACGGACTGACCGGCATCGCGAACCGGCGCTTTTTCGAAACGCGGCTGCGCGACGAGTTCACGCGCTGGCAGCGCTACGGCGGCGAGATGTCGATGTTGCTGTTCGACCTCGATCACTTCAAGAAGATCAACGACCAGTTCGGTCATGGCGTCGGCGATACGGTGCTGCGTGTGATGGCGCAGCGCGTCGCCGGCGTGGTGCGCGCACAGGACACGTTCGGGCGCTTCGGCGGCGAAGAGTTCGCGCTGCTGCTGCCGTGCACGCCGCTCGACGACGCGATGCTGGTGGCGGAGAAGATCCGTCGCGTGATCGAGGAAACGCCGGTGGAGCTGATCGGCACCAGCGTGCCGGTCACGGCGAGCCTCGGCGGCGCGACGGCGCGCGCCGGCGTGCCCGCCTACGACGTGCTGATCAACGAGGCCGACGCGGCGCTCTATAGCGCAAAGCGTCAGGGCCGCAACTGCGCGGTCGCGTTCCGGCTCGCGGGAGCCTGATTCGCTAGCGGGGGCGGCGCGGTCGAGGCCGCCGCGCCCGGCGGCCTTCCTTCCCGTCCCCCTATTGACCGGCGAAACTGCGGTCACCGGCAAAGATTGCTATACTTTTCGCCGTTTCCGGCCGCCCAGCCGGATGTTTCGCGCGTGTCCGCGCGCGCGGGCCCACTGCCCTGCGGGTCGGCATAAAAACCTCTTTGAACGCCTTTCAGCGGGCGCCTCCAGCGGAGATCGTCTTGGCTGTTTCCAATCTTGTCGTGGACGATACTGAAATCGACGCCGCTGCTGCCACGTCCGGCAGCTCGTTTTATCTTGCGATGCGCATCTTGCCGGCGGCGCAGCGCGATGCGATGTACCAGGTCTACGCCTTCTGCCGCGCCGTCGACGACATCGCCGACAGCGACCTGCCGCGCGCCGAGCGCGCGGCCGGGCTCGAGCAATGGCGCGCCGAGATCGACGCTTGCTACGCCGGCCAGCCGCGCGCGTCGCTGCGCGCGCTGACGCGGCACATTCACACGTTTCATCTGCAACGCGAGGATTTTCACGCAATGATCGACGGCATGGCGATGGATGCCGCCGCCGACATCTGCGCGCCCGACGACGCCACGCTCGACCTCTATTGCGACCGCGTCGCAAGCGCGGCCGGCCGTCTGTCGGTGAGGATATTCGGGATGCGTGACGAGCCGGGCCGGCTGCTCGCGCACCATCTCGGCCGCGCGCTGCAGCTCACCAACATCCTGCGCGATATCGACGAAGACGCCGTCATCAACCGCTGCTATCTACCGCGCGAGCTGCTCGCGCGCGAAGGCATCGCGGCCACGGACCCGCGGCAGATCGCTGACGATCCGACGCTGCCGCGCGTCTGCGCGACGCTCGCCGAGCGCGCGAAGGAGCACTTCGCCGAGTCCGACGCGATCATGGATCGCGAGCCGCGCGCTCAGGTGCGCGCGCCGCGCATCATGTCGGGCGTCTATCGCGTGCTGCTCGAGCGCGCGCTGGAGCGCGGCTTCGACGTTCCGCGCACGAAGGTCCGCAAGCCGAAGCTGCGCCTGCTGTGGATCGTCGCGCGTTACGCGCTTTTCTGAGCTGATGCCGAAGCTCGTCCACGTGGTCGGCGCAGGCGTGGCCGGGCTCGCCGCCGCCGTGCAACTGCAGCGGCGCGGCGCGCGGGTCGTGCTGCACGAAGCGCAGGATCACGCGGGCGGCCGCTGCCGTTCGTACTACGACGCGAAGCTTGGTGCGACGCTCGACAGCGGCAATCACATCGTGTTGTCGGCCAATGCCGCGACGCTCAACTACGTGCGCGCGATCGGCGCCGCCGACGAACTGGTCGGCCCCGCGCAGCCCGAGTATCCGTTCGTCGATCTGGCCACGCGTTCGCGCTGGAGCGTGCGTCTGTCGCCGGGGAGTTTGCCGTGGTGGATTTTCGATGCGCACGCGCGCGTGCCGAACACGGGCCCGACCGATTACCTGTCGCTCGTGCCGCTGCTGTTTGCGAAACCGGGCCGCAGCGTCGCGCAGACGATGCGCTGTCACGGTCCGCTGTGGGAACGGTTGCTGCGGCCGCTGCTGCATGTGCTGCTGAATCTGGAGCCGCGCGACGCGTCGGCCGAACTGACCGGCGCGCTCGTGCGCGAAACGCTGCTCGCGGGCGGGCTCGCGTGCCGGCCGCTGGTCGCGCGTAATGGTCTTGGCAGCGCGTTCGTCGATCCGGCGCTGCGTCTGCTGCAACATGGCGGCGCGACGATCCGGCTCGGTTCGCGTCTGTGCGACATCACGTTCGCGGCCGACCCGGCCCGTGTGCAGGCGCTGCATTTCGACGATGAGAGCATCGCGCTCGGCGCGAACGAGGCAGTGATTCTCGCGCTGCCGCCCGAAGCCGCGGTGGCTCTCGTGCCGGGCCTGCGCGCGCCGACGCGTTTCGCGGCCGCGCTTAACGTGCATTTCGCGGTCGAGCCGCCGTTCGGCCTGCCGCAGATCACCGCGCTGCTGAACGGAACGGCCGAATGGTTGTTTGCGTTCGACGACCGCCTGTCGGTGACGCTCAACGGCGCCGAGCGGCTCGTCGACACGCCGCATGACGTGCTGGCAGCGACCGTCTGGGCCGAGGTCGCGCAGGCGGTCAATCTGCCGGTCGCGCCGCTGCCGCGCTGGCAGGTGGTGATGGAATCGCGCGCGACGTTTGCCGCGCTGCCCGCGCAGGAGACATTGCGGGCGGGCACGCGCACTCGCTGGAACAATTTGCTGCTCGCGGGCGACTGGACGGCCACCGGCCTGCCCGCGATGCTCGAAGGCGCGATCCGCTCCGGCCAGAAGGCCGCGGATACGCTGCTGAATCAACCGATGGAACGCAGATGAACGACTTATCTCACACCCAGCCGCTCGACGCGGCGCTGCCCGAAGCCGCCGATGCGGCGCCGGACCTGGCCGAAGCTGCCGTGGTTGCCAACGCGCCCGCCGTGGCGGACGCATTGGCAACCGCAACGCCGGCGCCCGTGCAGGGCGCGAGCCCGCTCGACGCATCGATCACGCGCGCGACCGATGCTATCCTGGCCGCGCAGCAGCCGGACGGCCATTGGGTCTACGAACTCGAAGCCGACGCGACGATTCCGGCCGAATACGTGTTGCTGGTCCACTATCTCGGCGAAACGCCGAACCTCGAACTCGAACAGAAGATCGCCCGTTATCTGCGCCGCATCCAGTTGCCGAACGGCGGCTGGCCGCTCTTCACCGACGGCGCGCTCGACATCAGCGCGAGCGTGAAGGCGTACTTCGCGCTGAAAATGATCGGCGACCCGGTCGATGCCGAGCACATGGTGCGCGCGCGCGACGCGATCCTCGCGCACGGCGGCGCGGAACACGTGAACGTGTTCACGCGAATCCTGCTCGCCCTCTTTGGCGTGGTGTCGTGGCGCGCGGTGCCGATGATGCCGGTCGAGATCATGCTGCTGCCGGTGTGGTTCCCGTTCCATCTGTCGAAGGTGTCGTACTGGGCGCGCACGGTGATCGTGCCGCTGCTGGTGCTCAACGCGAAGCGGCCGCTCGCGCGTAATCCGCGCAAGGTGCGCATCGACGAGCTGTTCCGCGGCGCGCCGGTGAACACCGGCATGAACCAGCGCGCACCGCATCAGCACGCGGGCTGGTTCGGCCTGTTCCGTTGTGTCGATTCGGTGCTGCGCGCGGTCGATGGCCTGTTGCCGAAGGCGACCCGCGAGCGCGCGATCCGCGCGGCGCTCGCGTTCGTGGACGAACGGCTGAACGGCGAGGACGGCCTCGGCGCGATTTTCCCGGCGATGGCCAACTTGGTGATGATGTACGACGTGCTAGGCTATCCGGCCGATCATCCGCATCGCGCGATCGCTCGCAAATCTCTCGACAAGCTGCTCGTCATCAAGGACGACGAAGCCTATTGCCAGCCGTGTCTGTCGCCGGTGTGGGATACGTCGCTCGCCGCGCACGCTTTGCTCGAAACCGGCGAAGCGCGCGCCGAACAGGCGGCCGAACGCGGGCTCGCGTGGCTGCGTCCGCTGCAGATTCTCGACGTGCGCGGCGACTGGATTTCGCGCCGCCCCAACGTGCGGCCGGGCGGCTGGGCGTTCCAGTACAACAACGCACATTTCCCGGATGTCGACGATACCGCGGTGGTCGCGATGGCGATGCACCGCTCGGCGGCGCTCACGCAATCCGATGTCGATCGCGAAGCAATTGCCCGCGCGCGCGAATGGGTGGTCGGCATGCAAAGCAGCGACGGCGGCTGGGGCGCGTTCGAACCGGAAAACACGCAGTACTACCTGAACAACATTCCGTTCTCGGACCACGGCGCGCTGCTCGATCCGCCGACCGCGGACGTATCGGGCCGCTGTCTGTCGATGTTCGCGCAGATCGGCGAGCTGCCGCAAAGCAGCGAGCCGGCGCGGCGCGCGTTCGCCTACATGCTGCAGGAGCAGGAGTCGGACGGCAGCTGGTACGGCCGCTGGGGCCTGAACTACATCTACGGCACATGGACCGCGCTGTGCTCGCTGAACGCGGCCGGCATGCCACACGACGACCCGCGCATGCGGCGCGCGGTGCAATGGCTCGTGTCGATCCAGAACGACGACGGCGGTTGGGGCGAGGGCGGCGAGAGCTACAAGCTCGACTATCGCGGCTACGAGCGTGCGCCGAGCACCGCGTCGCAGACAGCGTGGGCGCTGCTCGGGCTGATGGCGGCGGGGGAGGTCGATCACGAGGCGGTGGCGCGCGGTATCGACTATCTGCAGCGTGAGCAGCGCGAGCATGGGCTGTGGGACGAAACCCGGTTTACCGCGACCGGCTTTCCGCGCGTGTTTTATCTGCGCTACCACGGCTATCGCAAGTTCTTCCCGCTGTGGGCGCTCGCGCGCTTCCGTCATCTGAAGCGCAATGGGCTCACGCGCGTCACGGTCGGGATGTGACGGATGTCCGTGTCGATGACGCCGTCCGTGGGGACGGGCGATAGCAGCTTGCCGGTGATCGTCGTGACGGGCATGGCGTTCGAGGCGCGCATCGCACGCGGCGACGGCAGCGTGCGCGTCGAAGTCGTGTACGCGGCGCGCGCCGATCTGCTCGAGCGCGCGCTGAACGCGGCGGTCGCTCGCGGCGCGGCGGGGATCGTCAGTTTCGGCACGGCGGGTGGGCTCGCGCCGGATCTGCAGCCGGGGGCGCTGATCGTCGCGGATGCCGTGCATGGGCCGTTCGGGCGTATCGACACGGATCGGCAATGGGCGGAGCGGATTGCCGCCGCCGTGACCAACGTCAGGACGGCCGAAGGGCTCGCGGGACGTCTGCGCCGTGGCGCGATGGCGGCAGTCGCCGCGCCGCTGATCACCGCCGAAGACAAACGCGCGCTGCACGAATCGACCGGCGCGCTCGCGGTGGATATGGAATCGCACATCGCTGGCGCGACCGCTGCCGCGCACGGTCTGCCGTTCGCCGTGTGTCGCGCGATCGTCGATCCGGCCTGGCGCACGCTGCCGCCGGCCGCGACCGCTGGTTTGCGCGACGACGGCAGCACCGCCCTCGGGCCGATTCTGCGCGAATTGCTGAGGCAGCCGTCGCAACTCGGCGCGCTGCTGCGACTCGCCGGCGATGCGCGCGCCGCGCGGACTACGCTGGTCGAGGCGCGGGAGGCCCTGGGGAAGGGCGGCGCGCTGCGGATCGCGGGCGTCAGCAGTTGAGCGACGGGGATGGCGGTTAGCCATCCCGACTGCGTCTGGGGCCGGCAGCAAGTCGCTAGCGCGGGCGTGACCTACCCCTGGAGCGGCGACTCGAGTCTTCGCCCAGGTCCCTTAGGCGGTTGCGCAGCCGCTGGTTATCTGCGTAAAGCCCCGCAAATGCCAGTATGAACAGTAGCAGCGGAAACCACTGGCCGCTGTAGCGAATCAGCCCCCATGCGATCGCCGCACAGCCGATAGCGGCGAGCAGAAGCGCCACTTTATCGACGATCCAATTCATAGCAGCTCAGCGCGATGGAGCGCCAGACAGGCGTAGTACCGGCGCGCTGGCCTGTTGTTTGCTTGCACTTCCGGATGACGATGGATGAATGCCAGCATGGTCTGTGGAACGACCAATCCGAGGCGATCAATTGCAGTGAGGCGGCGCGTTCGCTGATTCAATGGCTTTGGTGTCCCATGTTCCGAGTCGCACGTCTTCTGCCCGCATGCGTAGGGTCAGCGGCAACGGGTCCGCCTGCACGGCGTTCCCAGATATTGGTGTCAATCACGGCAGCCTGTCCTCGGGTAGCACCAGGCGGCCGAGTGAATACCGGTTATTGCTCACAATGCTCTCCCGTTAAAAAGAGAAAATTCTAGCCGATGAATGCCCGTTTTTATTTTGGGATAACATCCTCCGTAATAGAAATGGTGAATATAATTGTAAATTCTGGTCAAATTCCGTATTAATAATCGACTTTCCCATCGAGTGGCGGTAATTATCAGGCTCCTCTTCTTAAGGAGCCTGATAAAAATGGCATGGGACAAAACCGGCGCAGTACGATACCTGCAAGCTAACGCTAGGCTATCGAGCCAGAGCCGATGCGCGGAGTACACTAGGCGTGCGATTGAAGCGGGAGGACTGCGGATTACGCATACGGCGTACGCGAAAGATTACGGCTCGTCGCTCGTGGGAGCGGGGTTTCACGAGGTGGCTGGCACTCCGCAGCGCGGCGACGTGGTAGTTATTCAGGCCATTACGGGTCATCCATACGGCCACATGGCGATGTTTGACGGCCAGATATGGATATCGGATTTTCGACAATTGCATGGGTTTTATCCGGGTCAGGCCTATCGAACCATGAAACCTGCATACAAAATATTCCGGCACGACTGACCATGAGTAAATTTCTTTTGCGCGTTTTTGCCTCACTGGCTCTTGCGTTGGTACTCGAGCCGGGTGTAACCATCGCAGCGACTCCGGATACACCAGAAGCCGCAGTGAAGGCGTTTTACATTTGGTATTTGCAGCGGGAGGGCAGCGTTTATCAACTGACGGATAGCCACATTTACAACTATGTGGCAAAACCGACGGTCGATAATCTGCGGGACGACTATCGCCACAAACGCTTGCCGGGCGGTGCGGACTACTTCACGCGGGTGCAAGACCTCGATCCGCAAATATGGCTCACAACGATGACTTTGCATCCGGCAATCGCGCTCGGCGGGACGGCGGTAATTCCAGTGACGTTCGGGTTAACGGAAAAACAGAATCTCGTCGTGTTCGTCGCAAAGGAAAACGGGCATTGGCGGATAACCAAGGTAGAGGACACAACCGGCTATCAGGGATTCCACCAGTATGACCCGATGGATTAGGGAATACGTTCCTAACCTGCCCGCCCGCTGTCGAGCGGGCTTTTTTCCGTCGGCGCTGCATGGCCGCACGAGTATCCGTTCCGCGGACGAGCAGTTCGCTCACTATCGCGCGAACTCCAAGCCGGTACCGCAAACGGCACCCGTCAGGGCCGTCGAGGAAGGGTGACGTTTGGCTGTACTTCAGCGTGGGGCGCCCATCCAGGGCGCCCCGCTGTGCCTTGTAGCGCTGGAATGAAGCGCCAGGGCACGGCGGCCGGTTCCCAGATCCCCTGGAGCGCTATTGCGGGGCCGACGCCGGCTCAGCAGGCACGGCTGGCGTAGCGCCCGCGCCACTGTCACCCGGATCGGTGTAGTTCGGCAGATCCCCGCTGGGCGCGTTGGTCGCTCCACCGGAAGCCCCATTGGGCGCCGGCGAGGACTCACCAGGATCGTTGTAATTCGGCAGCGCACCGGGCGCGCCCTTGGCCGCGCCGCCCGCTCCCGAAGCGCCATTGGGCGTCTCGCCCACATCGCCCGGATCGGAGTAATTCGGCAGGCCGCCCGCCGGCGCGCCTGCCGCTGGGGCAGCAGCCGGGCCCGTATCGCCGTGATCGTCGTAGTTCGGCAGCGGCGGAGGGTTATTGCTCGTGCCGCGCAGCCGCGCGAGGCGCTGCTGCAAAAAGGCATCACGCACGAACGAGTACTTGTCGAGCGCAGCCTGCTCCAGAAGGCTGGTCGCGCCGAGCAGATCCGAACGTGTGCTAACGAACTGCAGCACGTACAGCGGATTGCGGGTCGCGGGTTCGATATAGTTCAGCGGATTGAACTTCACATCGACGACGAGCCCCATGCTGTCGCGCACCGTGCTCGGCCCGAACAGCGGCAGCACCAGATACGGACCCGACGGAATGCCCCAATGCCCGAGCGTCAGACCGAAGTCCTGATGATGCTTGGGCAGACCGGCCGGCGTCGCCCAGTCGAGCAGGCCGCCAATACCAAACACCGAGTTGAACGCGAAGCGCATGATGTCTTCGGTCGCATCGGTGATCTTCAGTTGCAGCAGCGCGTTTGCGGCGTTGGTGAGGTCGCCGAGGTTCGAGAAGAAATTGCTGACGGCGGTGCGCAGCGGCTGCGGCGTCACTTTCTGGTAGCCCTTCGCGACCGGCACCGCGATATAGCGATCGACTCCGTCATTGAAATTGAAGATCACCCGGTTCACCGGCTCGAACGGATCGCCCGGCTTGCGATCCGGAGCGGTCGCGCAGCCGGATATGAGACCCGCGGCGGTGAGCGCCAGCGCGGTGTTACGCAGCTTCATGCTTATATTCCTTTTTGCTTCCCGCGACGTTGACGCGGCTTGCCCATCAGCACCGGCTGGAAAACCACCGCTCCGATCAGCGTGCAGAACAGCGAAAGCACGAGCAGCCTCCCCATGCTGGACGTGCCCGGATGGTGCGACAGCCACAGGCTACCAAACGCGGTGGCCGTTGTGGCGGCGCTGAACAGCACCGCATGCGTGAGGCTCGACTGCAACAGGCCGGTCTGGCCGTGGCGCCACGCCATCACGAAGTAGATCTTGAACGCGACGCCGACGCCGAGCATCAGCGGCAGCGCGATGATGTTCGCGAAGTTCAGCGGCATGCCGAATACCACGCACAGTTCGAGCGTGACGATCGCGGACACCAGCAGCGGCACCAGCGTGCGCAGCACGTCGCCGACGCGGCGCAGCGCGATCCACAGCAGCACGGCGATCGACAGCAGCGCATAGACGGCCGCCTGCAGGAACGCCTTGATGATCGTGTTGGCCGAATGCAGGATCGAGATCGGTCCGCCGATCGCGCCCGGCTCCGCCCTCTTCACCGCGTGCGCGAAGCGCGCGAGCATCTGGTCGTCGTTCGGATCGACGCCGGGCGGCACCTTCGGCGCGATATCGACGAGCGCATGACCGCCCTTGCCGATCCACATCGCGGTGATGCCTGGCGGCAGGGTCTGCTGGGTTATTTCGGTCGGCTGCAGAAGGTTCTCAAGCTGCTTCAAGGCGATGCGCAGCGTGTCGGACATCGCGACTTCGGCGCGGTCGCGCGTGGCGGCGTCGGCGGCGGCGAGCTTTTGCAAGGTCGCGGACAGGTGCTGCGCATCCGCCGCGCCCGGGCCCGGATGGTCCTCGGCCGCGAGCGACAACTGATTCGCCGCGCGCTTCAATGCGGCGACGCGCAACTCGTCGGTGGCTTGCGGCGCGGGCTGCTGTTGCAGCGCCGGCAGCAGCTGTTGCGCGGCGCTCGCGATCAGCATCATCTTCTGCTGCTGGTCGGCCGGCACGAAGGTGCTCAGCGTGTTGACGCGGCCCACTTCCGGCAGCTTGCGCAGTCGCTCGGCCATCGCGTCGGCGTCGGCAAGCGACGGCGCCAGCGCCTGCACGTTGTTCACCGCGGCTTCGGGCGAATCCTTCAGCGACAGCAACGTTGCCATCGACTCGGTGTGCGGGTCCTTCAGATGCAGCGGATTGAAGTCGAAACGCAGGTGCGTGAGCAGCGGTGTCGCGCCGATCACGACGAGCAGCGTGCCGATCAACACCGGCTTGCGATGGCGGTCGAGGAAGTCGTCGACGGGCTCGAGCTGCCTGAAACCGGGCGAGGCGACTTCGCCGGGCGGATTGAAGAGTTTCAGCAGCGCTGGCAGCAAGGTCATGTTGGTGAAGTACGCGACGAACATGCCTACGCCCGCGATCTGGCCAAGCTCCGACACGCCGCGATAAGCGGTCGGCAGGAACGAGAAGAAGCTCAGCGCGACTGCCACGGCCGCGAGCGTGAGCGGCACGCCGATGCTGTGCGCAGTGTGCATCAGCGCGGCCGACAGCCGGTCGTCGCGGTTGCGCTCCTCGCGATACTTGACGCCGAACTGCACGCCGAAATCGACGCCGAGCCCGACGAACAGCACCATGAACGCGACCGAAATCATGTTGAGCGCGCCGACCATCAACAGGCCGAGCGCGGCCGTGATCGCGAGGCCGACGAACAGCGTGATGAACACGGCCGCGATCATGCGGCCCGAGCGCAGCGCGAGCCACAGAATGATCAGGACGACGATGAAAGTGCCGATGCCGTTCAGCACCGCACCGTCCTGCACTGACGCGAACTCCTCGTCGGCGAGTGGCTGCTCGCCGGTCAGGCGGATCGTCGCACCGTAGCGCTCCTGGAGATGCAGCGAGACCGCGGTTGCGCGAATCGCCCTCGACGCGCTCGCGCCCGGCTCCAGCGCGTCGTAGTTGACGACCGGATGCACGACGACAAACGAACGCGCCGGATCGGTGGCGGCGCTTTTATCGACGAGAGCGCGCCACGAGAACGCCGCGGGCTGGCCGGCCAGCACGCGATCGAGCGTGTTCGCGCTTTGCGCAAGCAGCCGGCTCATGTCAGGGAGTTTGACCTGGCCGAGTTGCAGCGGCAGCAGCAGGGTCGTAGTCAGCGTGCTGGCGAGACCGGTCAGGCTCGGATCATGCGCAAGTTGATTGACGAGCGGGCGCGACTGCACGAGTTGCGAGGTGGTGGACATCACCTCGTCGGTGGACGGAAACAGCAGGCCGTTGTGTTCGAAGAAGGGGCCGCCGGCGGGCTGCGAGACCGACGTGAACTCCTTCGGATCGGCTCTGAGCGCGGCGGTCAGCGCATTGGCGGCGGCGTCGGCGAATTCGGGCGCGCGCGCCTCGACCACCACCAGCACGGTGTCGCCACGGTCGGGGAAGGCGGCGTCGAGCGCGTTCTGGACTGCCGCCCATCGCTTGTCGGTCTCGATGAGACGGCTGATGTCCGTGTTGATCTTGAAGTTATGCGCGACGTATATGCCGCTCAGGACAGCGAGCACGATCGACAGCGCGATGATCCTCAGCGGATGACGCACCGAATACGCGACGAGACGGACGATAGATGACTTCAGCATGTAGGCGGACGTGGCCTTATCACGGGTGTTGTTTTTGACGAAGGTGCATAAGTATACAGAGCCCGGGCAAGCAAGCCCGACTTCGGTAGCAAGTACGGCTCCTGACGGCTTCGTCCGGATGGGAACGTAATCCCCGCTATACTGGTGTACCTCTCTTTAGCCGCGGGGCTGCGGCCCGTCGGCGCTACTTCTTTCGAGTCATGACAAGCGTATGAAACGATATCTGACTGCTTTTGTGGCTGCTGCCGTGGTATCCACGGCGGCGTTTGCGCAGAGCGCACCCGACGCGGTGGTAAAAAGTGCAGTCCAGGGCACGGTGACTGCAATGAAGGCTGACCCGCAGGCGCGCGGCGGCGACATGGCGAAGATCACCCAGGTCGTCCAGACGCACTTCCTGCCCGCCACCGACTTTCAGCGCACCACACGTATCGCGGTAGGCAAGCCGTGGGCGACCGCGACGCCGGAGCAGCAGAAGCAACTGTACGAGCAGTTTACGCTGCTGCTCACGCGTACCTATGCCGCATCGCTGTCGCAACTGCGCGACCAGGACGTGAAGTTCCAGTTTGCGCCGGTCAGCGTGCAAGGCGGCGCGACCGACATCGTCGTGCAATCGCACGTGATCAGCAACGGCGGCGATGACTCGATCGACTACCGGCTCACCAAGGGGCCGTCGGGCTGGAAGATCTACGACATCAACATGATGGGCGCGTGGCTGATCCAGGTGTATCAGACGCAGTTCGCCGACCAGATCGCCAAAGGCGGCATCGACGGGCTGATCAAATTCCTGACCGCGCATAATGCGCGCGGCGCGTAAGTGGGTCGGTCGACAGAAGTTTCAATCGGTAAAAGAAAAGCGCGGTGGCCTTGATTGGCCACCGCGCTTTTTTTCGAGTTGCTTGCGCTAACGATCAGGCGCAATAGAGGGACGGCGCGCGGCCGCTCTCCTGTCGAACGCCTCAGTGCGCGGCCGTCGCGGTCTCGACCTTCTTGCCCTTGCCGGCGCGCGTGATTTCTTCGAGCTTGATCTCGACGTGACGCGAGAACACGTACTCGGCGGGACGCTGCTTGTCGAGCGGAATGTCCTGCGCGAACGCGCCCGTGGTTTTCGGGCCGCGCATGCTGACCTTCAGCGCCTTCAGCGGATGCGCAACCGTGTCCATCACGGCCGTCGCTTCGAAACCGCAGTGGACCATGCAGTCCGCGCACTTCTCGTAGTTGCCGGTGCCGTACTTGTCCCAGTCCGTGGTTTCCATCAGTTCCTTGAAGGTCTTCACGTAGCCTTCGCCGACCAGATAGCACGGTTTTTGCCAGCCGAACACGGTACGCGCCGGGTTGCCCCACGGCGTGCATTCGTAGGTCCGGTTGCCCGCGAGGAAGTCGAGGAACATCGCCGACTGGCTGAACGACCAGTTCTTGCCGTTGTTGCCGCGCTTGAAGATTTCGCGGAACAGCTGCTTGGTCTTGTCGCGGTTCAGGAAGTGCTGCTGATCCGGCGCGCGTTCATACGCATAACCCGGCGATACCGTGATGCCGTCGACGCCCATCGGGCCCAACGTGTCGAAGAACTTCGCCACGCGTTCCGGCTGCGCGTCGTTGAACAGCGTGCAGTTGATGTTGACGCGGAAGCCGCGGCGCTTCGCTTCGCGGATCGCGGCCACGGCCTTCTCGTACACGCCTTCCTGCGACACCGAGTGATCGTGCGCTTCCTTGTCGCCGTCAAGGTGAACCGACCATACGAAGTACGGATTCGGCTCGTAGTCGTCCATCTTCTTTTCCATCAGCAGCGCGTTCGTGCACAGGTACACGAACTTCTTGCGCGCCATGATGCCCTTGACGATCTGCGGCATTTCCTTGTGCAGCAGCGGCTCGCCACCCGCGATCGATACGACCGGCGCACCGCATTCGTCGACGGCCTGCAGGCATTCTTCCAGCGACAGACGCTGGTTCAGAATCGGATCCGGATAGTCGATCTTGCCGCAGCCATTGCAGGCGAGATTGCAGCGAAACAGCGGCTCCAGCATCAGGGCGAGCGGATAGCGTTTGTTGCCGGAGAGATGCTGGCGCATGATGTATGCGCCGACGCGGACTTTCTGTAGCAGCGGAATAGACAAGGCGTCCTCCTTAAACTTCGCGTGCAGCGAGTGGTTGCATCAGTTTCGATGGCAACTTGAATTCGACTTTTTCTTCACGGCCCGCCATCGTCGTGACATCGACGGGCCCCAATGCGCGTAGCGCATCGATTACGTTTTCGACCATTTCTTCGGGCGCCGACGCGCCGGCCGTGATGCCGACCGTGTGCACGTTGGCGAACCATTCCGGCTTCACTTCGGAGCCGTCGGCGACGAGGTAGCTCGCCACGCCGCTCTCGCTGCCGATTTCGCGCAGCCGGTTCGAGTTCGAGCTGTTGGTCGCGCCGACCACCAGCAGTACATCGACCTCTTTGCTCAATTCGCGCACCGCCGCCTGGCGGTTCTGCGTTGCATAGCAGATGTCACGCGTGTCGGGACCGACCATGTCGGTAAAGCGGCGCAGCAGCGCGTCGATGATGCCGCGCGTGTCGTCGACCGACAACGTGGTTTGCGTCACGTAGGCGAGCGGCGCATCGACCGGCAACTCGAGTTTCGCGACTTCTGCCTCGCTCTGCACGAGCAGCACCGTGCCGGGGATCTGGCCGATCGTGCCTTCCACTTCGGGATGGCCGGCGTGGCCGATCAGGATCAGCGTGCGGCCGGCGGCCACGTACTGACGACCCTGTACGTGCACCTTGGTCACGAGCGGGCAGGTTGCGTCGAGCACGTCGAGGCCGCGCGCTTCGGCATCACGTTCGACGGTTTGCGCAACACCATGCGCGCTGAATATCGCGACGGCACCTTGCGGCACTTCATCGAGTTCCTCGACGAAACGCGCGCCCTTCTGGCGCAGATTGTCGACCACGTGACGGTTATGGACAATCTCGTGGCGGACATACACGGGCGCGCCGTGTTGCTGTAACGCACGATCGACGATTTCGATTGCGCGGACAACGCCCGCACAAAAGCCGCGCGGCTGAGCAAGGATGACTCGCATAAGTTGGCGAACTCCGACTAACGCGGGTTTCGAAGAAGTCGTGAAACTGACTTTATCGCCGCGCTCATCTTGATTAGTTGACGTCTTGAGCCCCGGCGACCGGCCGGTACAGCAAAACCAAACGCGCATTCTAACGCTATCGGGGCCACTTTGCTTTTTGCTGCGGCCCGTGTGTTGGCCGCTTGCCGCACCCGCTGGGCCGTGCGGAGGACCGGGGCGGCGAGCGTTACAAAGATGTAAGGAGTCAGCGCGGGATTGCCTCGTAACGCGCCCGACCATGACCGCACACTGCACCGTCACGGCGGAACCCTTAAACTACCGATCCTTGCCGCGCGGACATCGCGCTGTATTACAGAATGGTTTCGAGGCTCGCTGGATGGACGTCGATCAGCACGAAAACTTTCCGATCGCGAGCGTGTTGCTGCCGAAGGCCCTACGCGCGCCTGTCGGTATTATCTATCAGGTCGTGCGCACTGCGGCCGATATCTCCGCCGAAGGCCAGTGGAGCGCCGCCGAGCGGCATGCCCGGCTGGCCGATTTCCGCGCCGGGCTCGACGCGATCGCGCAACGGCGCGCCGCGCCCGTGCATGCGCTGTTGTTCGGCAAGCTCGCTGGCGTGATCGCGCAATACGAGCTGCCGCTCGAACCGTTCTACGATCTGCTCGACGGCTGCGCGCAGGACATCGATACGAATCGCTATGCGGATCGCGCCGCGCTCGTCGACTATTGCCGCCGCTCGGCGCATCCGGTCGGGCATCTGCTGCTGCATCTGGTGGGCGCGGCGACGCCGCACAATCTTGCCGACGCCGACGCGATCTGCACGGCGTCGCAGCTGATCAGCTTCTGGCTCGACGTCGCCGCCGACTGGCAACGACAGCACGTGTACCTGCCGCAAGCCGATTTGCGCCGCTTCGGCGTGACCGAGGCGCAGATTGCCGATGGTGTCGTCGACGATGCGTGGCGCGCGCTGATGGCGTATGAAATCGCGTTCGTGCGCGCCACCCTGGTCCGCGGCGCACCGCTCGCGCTGCGCATGCCGGGGCGGCTCGGCATCGAGCTGTGCGGCGCGGTGCATGCAGGCTTTCGGTTTCTCGAGCGCATCGAGCGCGCGGATTACGATGTGTTCCGCGCGCGCCCGGTCCTCAATCTGTTCGACTGGTGCGTGGTGGCGGCGCGCACCCTGAAAATGCGACTATCCAGACGCGTCGGCATGGCGGCGCGCTCAATCGAGGGTAATGCTTAATGGCGGCGGTCCTGTTCGTTCTTTCGTGTGTTTCCCTGCTGATCTGGTGCGTGCTGCTGTTCGCGCGTGGCGGCTTCTGGCGCGCGCGCCCCGCCGCGCCGCTGGCCATCGCGGCGCGCGACGCATGGCCGGCCGTCGCGGCCGTCGTACCGGCGCGCAATGAAGTCGACGTGATCGCCGAGGCGGTCACGTCGCTGCTCGAGCAGGACTACGCAGGCGCGTTCCACGTGATCGTCGTCGACGATCACAGCACCGACGGCACCGCCGACGCCGCGCGTGCCGCAGCGCTGCGGCTGCAATGTCCGGAGCGCCTCACCGTGCTGAGCGCGAAGCCGTTGCCCCCCGGCTGGTCCGGCAAGGTGTGGGCGCAGTCGCAGGGCATCGAGGCGGTGCGCACGCTCGATCTGCCGGCCGAATTCCTGTTGCTGACCGATGCCGACATCGGCCACCCCGCCGAGGCGTTGACGCAGCTCGTCGCGCGCGCGGATGCCGAAAAGCGCGACCTCGTCTCGCTGATGGTCCGGCTGCGCTGCGATTCGTTCTGGGAAAAGGCGCTGATTCCGGCCTTCGTGTTCTTCTTCGCGAAGCTGTATCCGTTCGCGTGGGTCAACGATCCACGCAACCGCACCGCGGCCGCGGCGGGCGGCTGCATGCTGGTGCGCCGCGCGGCGCTCGAGGAAGCGGGCGGCATCGAGTCGATTCGCGCCGAGCTGATCGACGATTGCAGTCTTGCCGCGCGCATCAAGCATCGTGGCACCGGCCGTCATCCGATCCGGCTCGATGTGGCGGCGAAGAGCGTGTCGCTGCGTCCCTACGATAGCTGGCGCGACATCTGGAACATGATCGCGCGCACCGCGTTCACGCAGCTGCGCTACTCGCCGCTGCTGCTCGCGGGCACGCTCGTCGGCATGGCGATCATCTATCTGTTGCCGCCGGTCGCGGCGTTGATCCTCGGGCCGCTCGGCTGGCCGGCCTGGATCGCGTGGGCGGCAATGTGCTGCGCCTATGCGCCGATGCTCGTCTACTACCGGCGCTCGCCGCTGTGGGCGCCGTTTCTGCCGCTCGTGGCGCTGTTCTATGTCGGCGCAACGTTCGCATCGGCGGTGCGCTACTGGCGTGGCAAGGGTGGGCAGTGGAAGGCGCGCGTGCAGGCGCCGGTGCAGGAGCGCTGAAGTCTGGCGATGGCCGATGCGCTCGTCGGATGCAGAAGGCAGACGTAAAAAAAGCGGCTCCAGGCCGCTTTTTCTACGTAGCGCGTTTCATCACGCGTTCGTCAGCATCATGTACATCTGGATCACGATGTCCGGCGAGAACGTGAACGGCACCCAGCCGTGGCCGGTGTGGCGCATCACCAGCAAGCGGTCGCCGTTCGACTGCTTCTGCACGGCCATCATCGGATTCTTCGTCGAGACGAATTGCCAGCCCGGCGGGATGCCTTGCGGCTGCTCCGGCGTCATCGACGCCCGTGCGTTCGACAGTTCCTCGATCAGCCGGCTGATCTGGTCCGGGCGTAGCGCGACGGTCTGGTCGCCGATCGTCATCGTGATTTCGTCGCGCGCGGGGCGGTTGATTTCGAGCGTCGGCTGGAACTGCGGGGCGGCCGGCGTATCGATCGCTTCGGCGTGCGTTTCGGCGTTTGCTTCGGTGCTCGCGGGCTGTTCCGCTGCCGCTTGCGCCGCTGCTTCGTGCGCGGCATGCTCCACCGCCGCGGGCGATGCCGCAGCGTCAGCGCTTGTCTCGGGAGTGTTCTCGGCCTGCGTGGCCACGACAGCCTGAATGAGCTGATCGACGCCCATTTCCAGCGCGCCGAGCTGTTCGTGAAGATTCATGCGAGGTTTCTCAGGTAGGACCCGCGATTTTACCTGCTGCGCGCAGGCTTGGACCCGTCGCCGACGCGGGACTTGTAACAAAATGCTTACGGCCGCTGTTCAGCCCTTCACTTATCCCTTGATCACCGCTTCAGATACCCCGCCTGCCGGAACCATTCGAGCGCATCGGCGAGCCCCTCGCGATAAGGCCGCGCCCGATACCCCAGCTCGCGTTCCGCCTTCGCCGACGTGAAATACATCTTGTTCTTCGACATCTTCAGTCCGTCGACGGTGACGAAAGGTTCGCGCTTCGTGAATTTGGCGACCGCTTCCGCGCCCATCGCGAGCGGATACAACGGCCAGCGCGGCAGGCTCAGTGTCGGTGCCTTGCGGTCGGTCAACGCCGCGATATCGGCGAGCATCTGCTGCAACGGCAGATTTTCGCCGCCCAGAATATAGCGCTCGCCGATCTTGCCGCGTTCGAGCGCAAGGAAATGACCGGCGGCGACGTCGTCGACGTGCACGAGGTTCAGCCCCGTATCGACGAATGCGGGAATCTTGCCGAGCGCCGCCTCCAGAATGATGCGCCCGGTGGGCGTCGGTTTCACGTCGCGCGGGCCGATCGGCGTCGATGGATTGACGATCACCGCGGGCAGACCGTCCTCGGCGATCATGCGCTCGACCGCGCGCTCGGCGAGCACCTTGCTGCGCTTGTAGACGCCGATCGCCTGGTCGGCGCGAAGCGGCGAGGTTTCGTCGGCGGACTGGCCGGAGCTCGTCACCTTCAGCGTGGCGACGCTGCTCGTGTACACGATGCGTTCCACGCCTTCCTTCAACGCCGCGCGCATCGTCGCCTCGGTGCCTTCGAGATTCGCGCGCTCGATCTCGCCGGGGTCCGGCGCCCACAGCCGATAATCGGCGGCCACGTGCAGCAGATAGCGCGCGCCGCGCAGCGCGTTGCGCATGGATGCTTCGTCGCGCATGTCGCCGACGACGATTTCCGCGTCGAGCGATTCGACGTTCTTGCGCGGACTCGTTGCGCGCACCAGCACGCGTACGCGAAAGCCCTTGCTCTGCGCGATGCGCGCCACCGACGAGCCGACGAAGCCGGACGCGCCGGTCACGAGCACGAGATCGCGATTCTGTTCGGTCATTCTGTTTCCATTTCCTGCGTGACGGTCGACGGATTGTACGTGGCGCGCGCAAAGGATGGGCGTTGCCGAGCGCGCTCGCCGCGACGCGACTAGAATGCCGGCTTGAAAGACTGTCAGGCATTAAAAGGAGGTAGCGGCATGGCCCCGGATCTGGATGAGCGGATCGAAACGTATTACGCGCGGGTGCGCGGCACCGTGCAGGGCGTTGGCTTTCGGCTTGCGACGGTGCGCCAGGCGCACGCGCTCGGCATCAAGGGATGGGTCGCGAATCTCGACGACGGTTCGGTCGAGGCGATGTTGCAGGGATCGGCCAATCAGATCGACCGGATGTTGTCGTGGCTGCGTCACGGGCCGCCGGCGGCGCGCGTGACCGAAGTGAGAGGCGAGGAGCGCGTGACGGACAGGCGTTACGAGCGCTTCGAGCAGCATTGAGCTCGAGCTGCGCGAGTTAAAAAAGCGGCGCGCCGTCCAGAGGAGGGCGCGCCGCTTTTTCGTTGATGCCTTTATCGGCCGTTATTTGCCGCGTGGTCAGCGCTTACCGGGCCACCAGCAAACTCTCCGCGAATCCCCACTCATCCTCGATCCATTGATGGCTGCACACGAAGCCGGCGCCATCGACGATCGCGGGCAATTCTTCCGCGCGATACTTGTGGCTGCTTTCGGTCCAGATCGTCTCGCCTTCCGTCAGCGACACCGTCAGCTTTGCGGCGTGCACGTGAGCGGTGATATCGCGCTTCGCGCGCAGATGCATCTCGATGCTGCGCGCGTCCGGATTGAAGCGCGCGACGTGCTCGAACTCATCGAGCGGAAAGTCGCCGTCGAGTTCGCGGTTGATGCGCGCGAGCAGGTTCAGATTGAACGACGCGGTCACGCCGATCGCGTCGTCGTAGGCTGCAACCAGCACCGGCGTCGGTTTGATCAGATCGGTGCCGAGCAGCAGCGCGTCGCCGGGCGCGAGCATGTTGCGGATCTCGCGCAGAAAACGCGTCGCCGCGAGCCTGCCGAAGTTGCCGATCGTGCTGCCGAGAAACAGCACGAGCAAGCGGTCGCCGGGCGCGCGCTGCCGGCTCACTTCGGCGAGACCGGCCAGATAGTCGCGCTCATAACCGACGATCGAAATCCGCTCGATGTCACCGAGTTCGCGCCGGCACAACTGCAAAGCACTGCGCGAAATTTCAATCGGGCAGTAGGAAGTAGGGCGTTTTTTACACAGCGCCTCGAGAATGCGCCGCGTTTTACGGCCGCTGCCGCTGCCGAGTTCGGCGACCGTGACGTCATGCGGCAAATGCTCGACGATGTCGGCCGCGTGCTTCGCGAGCAGACGTTCTTCGGCGCGCGTGACGCCATATTCCGGTAATACCGTAATCACTTCAAAAAGTGCGGAACCGACCTCGTCGTACAGATACTTCGACGGCAGCTCTTTTTGCGGCGTATGGGTGAGGCCGGCGTACACGTCGGCGGCGAAGGCGCGACGCAGTTCGGAAGGCGAGTTGCTAAGCGATAGGGCTGGCTGGGTCATGCTGGCTCCAGTAGTCACATTCGATGAGCGGGATTGCTGCCGGGCGGTGGCATGCGCGATGAAACGCAGTTGAGGCATGCCGTGGGCGGGATGCGCGGGCGGTGATTCGTGGCGGCCTGACAGACTGCGCTCGAGGCTGCATTCGCCGACCCGGCTCGTGGGTGCTGCTGGTTGCGTGCCGCTGTGGACGTCGTTGTCGCGAGTGGTGCGGCCACAGCGTGCAAAACTTGGGTAGCAAGATTCGCGCGAGGCGGGGACGAACCGGAAATGGCTTCGCCGGCCGCGGCGCACAGAGTTATGTTCTAGTGCATCGACACGCGACGCGCACGACTAATTGCAGCCGACTGACGAAAAAGCGCAAGCCCGTTGGCGAATAACCCGTCTAGAATGCCCGTTTTCCTACGGTTTTGCACCGCCGCTTCAGAACAACAACGCAGCGTCTGCCGCTTTGCCCGCGTGGCCGCCTGCTCACGAGACATCATATTCATGACGACAACGAACGCCGCGAGCCTGCGTCGCGCGCCGCAAGCCCACGCGTCACACCGATCCCCGACCGCGCAATGAATCACAACGACTTCAGGCGCGGGATCGCATTGTCGGTCGGCGCGTCGGCGATGTTCGCATTATTGTCCGCTTACGCGACGCTGCTCAAACCGCTGTCGGGCCTCGACATCTTCGCGTGGCGCATCGTGTGGACCGTGCCTGGCGCGCTGCTGCTCGTCGCGGTGCGCAAGCGCCTGCCGATTCTGCGCGCGCTCGTTGTCCAAATGATGACGCAGCCGAAGCTCGGTGCCGCGATGGCCGTGGCTGCGGGCCTGCTCGGCGTACAGCTGTGGCTGTTTCTGTGGGCGCCGCTGCATGGGCGCATGCTCGAAGTGTCGCTCGGCTATTTCCTGCTGCCGCTCGTGATGGTGCTGGTCGGGCGCTTCCACTATCGCGAGCGGCTCGACGCGTTGCAGTGGCTCGCGGTCGCGTGCGCGGCGGTTGGCGTCGCTCACGAACTGTGGGTGACGGGCGCGTTCTCGTGGCCGACGCTCGTCGTCGCGCTCGGTTATCCGCCTTATTTCGTGGTGCGTCGTCAGATCAATCAGGATTCGCTCGCGATGTTCACCGTCGAAATGGCGTTGCTGCTGCCGGTGGCCGCCGTGTGCATTCTCAGCGGCGGCTCGCTGCAAGCGATCGCCGGCCGCGCCGAAATGTGGTGTCTGCTATTGCCGGGACTCGGTGCGTTGAGCACGCTCGCGCTCGCTTCGTATCTGAAGGCGAGCCGACTGCTGCCGGTCGCGTTGTTCGGCATTCTCGGCTACGTCGAGCCGGTGCTGCTCGTGTTCGTATCGATCACGCTGCTGCGCGAAACGCTGAGCGTCGCGCAACTCGCGACCTATGTGCCGATCTGGATCGCCGTCGCGCTAACCGCGCTGCACAGCGTGCGCTTCGTTCGGTTCGCGTCGAACTGAACTACGGCGCTCGCTCAGCGATGCGCGTCGGGCCGCTGCGGATCGATGCGCGTCGGGCCTACCTCAGCCTCGATCGCATCGCGCAGTTCGGGGCGCCAGCCGACACCGAACAGCGCTTCGGCGAGCACGAATAGCGGGCCGATCAACAGGCCGATCACGTCGTCGACGAATGCCGGCTTGCGATGCTCGTAGGCCACGTGGCCGACGAACTGGAACACCCAGCCGACCACGAACAGCCCAATGCCGGTCGCGAGCCACACGAGCGTCGTTTGCGCGGCGATCCACTCGCCGAACGCGACGCAGAGCGCCGAGACGCAGGCCATCAGCACGCCGAGCGGCACGTCGAGCGCGAGGTAGTAGACGGTCGCCGCCACGAACAGCAGCCACGCCGGCGACAACGTGACCGGGAATATCCCGGCGCCAAACGACGGGCGGCTCAGCAACACCGCGAGCGCGAGCACGATCATCGGAATGCCGACGAAGTGCGTGGCGATATTGCGCCGGTCGCGATGGTAGGCCGCGTATTGCGTCAGTTGCTGCGTCAGCGTTCTCATCAGGGCTGCTCCTGTGTCAAAGTCAGCATAATCGCGGGCAGCGGATTTTCAAACCATCGGGTAGCCGACAATCAGCAACGACCGTCCACGGATACCGTCCATGACAGAGCGTCATTCATCGAAGGAGCTTGCCGGGCTGCTCGAACGCAGCGCGTGGTTTCGCGCCGCGCCAGCCGGGCTGCGGGTGCAATTGCTCGACGCGGGGCGCGTCGAATCTCTCGCGGCAGGTCAGCGGCTTTTCACGCGCGGCGCTGCCGACGACGGCCTGTACTGCGTGCTCGACGGCCTCGTCAGAATCGGCGCGGCGAGTTCGACCGGCAAGGAAGCGTTGCTCGCGGTGATCGAGCCGGTGAACTGGTTTGGCGAGATCACGCTGTTCGACGATCGATCGCGCACCCACGACGCCTATGCCGAACGCGATACCGCGCTGTTTCATGTGCCGCGCGCGGCGCTCGCCGCGTTGCTCGAGCGCACGCCGGCTTACTGGCATGCGTTCGGTCTGCTGCTCGCGCACAAGCTGCGTCTGGCGTTCGAGGCGATCGAGGAAGCCGCGCTATTGCCGGCCGCACCGCGTGTCGCGCGGCGCCTGTTGCTGATGGCGGGCGGCTATGGCGAACCCGGCGCATTGCGCAACGTGCTGAAGGTCCCGCAGGAAGACCTGGCGATGATGCTCGCGTTGTCGCGGCAGACGATCAATCAGGTGCTCAAGCACTTCGAGACGCAGGGCGCGTTGAAGCTGCGCTATGCGGAGATCGAAATCGTCGATGCCGACAAGCTGCGTAAACAGGCTTTCGTCGAGCGCATTTAACGCGCGCTCGGGTGGCTGACGCGACGTTTCAATGGACCGATCGTCGCGGCGGGCAACGTGGTGAGCAGCATGTGCAACGTGAAGTGGAGATCTTCGCACGCGATGTCGAGTAGCACGCGGTCTTCTTCGCGCACGGTTTCCGTGTTGATTACATAGACGCCGAGCGGCGAATGAAGCAGTGCTCGCAAGTGAGGGTGCGGCAGCGTCACGAGTAGAGCCGCGCGCGCCGACGGAAACGGAATGACGTTGCTGTGTTGAACCTGCTTGCTGGCAGGTTGCGGCGAGAGCTTGTCGAGCGATTGGGTAAGAGCCATGTGATGCGGCGTTCGTGCGACGCGATGGTGAATTGGAACAATTCGAGAGTAGTCGTCCGCGAGTAAAGACGGTGCAAAAATTCGCGCGTTTGTCAGCAAAAAGATACGACGGGGAATGACACGCGGCATAAAAAAAGGCGAGTCATAAGACTCGCCCTCCCTGAACGGCACAGTCCGGCTTCGATCAACTTCTATTTGAACAGCACCTGCATGGCCGGTCAGCGCCGAAACCGATCACGTGTTATTGCGTTTTGGTCGTGTCGGCTTGTGCGCCGTCGGCTTTCGCCGGGGCAGTGCTGGCCTCTTTCGCACTCTCCGTTTTAGTCTTCGCTGCGCTCGTTTCGACGGCATTTTTGGCCGTGGACTTGTGGGCCTTCTTCATATGGGTGGAAGTCTTTTTCACGTGCTTTTGCGTAGCGGCTTCGGCAGGCGCCTTCGTTGCGGTTGCGCCGGCTTGTACCGCGGTGCTTGCCTTCAGATTCGCCTGGCCGGTGGCTGGCAACTGCGTGGTTTGCGCGGGTTGTGCGGCAGACGGTGCGGCCGTTTGAGCAAAGGCGGTCGACACGAGCAGTGCGGAAGCAACAGCGGCGAAAAGCGTCTTCATGATGTGACTCCAGGTTGAATCGGTGGATTCGTTTGTCGCGGCTGAATCATTTCAGCGCTGCCGGTTTAACGTAGGGCGGAATACAGGAGTTGACGCCGCGCTGGTGACAAAACGTAAGTAGTGCGTCAGCGCGGATACATGTTGCGACTCACAAAGCGAATCCCCGGAAAGACGCCACGCTCAATGAAGACGCGACCGCGGTCTTGCCGAGCAATTGCGCTAAAGCCTCCGGCGAGACCGCTGGGCTAAACAGGAAACCCTGGGCCACCGTGCATCCGTGACGGACCAGAAACTCGCGCTGGACATCGAGCTCGACCCCTTCAGCGACGACATCGAAGCTCAGCGTTTCAGCAATCGCGATGATGGCAAGCGACAGAGCTTCGAGTTCCTTGTCTCTGCCGATTTCGCAAACGAAGGCGCGATCGATCTTGATGCGGTCGACGCTAAAGCGTTTCAGATAGCTGAGGCTCGAATAACCCGTGCCGAAGTCGTCGATAGCGATGGACACACCGAGTTCGCGCAGTTCGCGAAAAGCCCGTTGCGCTTCTTCAGCGTTGCGCATCAACGTGCCCTCGGTGACTTCGAGCTCCAGCAGTTCGGCGGGCCAATGGGCATCGTCGAGTGCCGAGCGCACTACGCCTGGAAGGTCCGCCCGTTCGAGTTGAAGTGGCGAAACATTGACCGATATGCGCACGGGCGGAAGCCCCGAGCGTACCCATGCGCTCGCCTGCAGACACGCCTGCCGCAATACCCACGTGCCGATGCTCTGGATCAGACCGGTTTCTTCGGCAAGCGGGATGAAGACGGCCGGCGAGACTTCACCGAGTTCGTCGTCATGCCACCGCAAAAGTGCCTCGGCACCGACGATGCATCCGGTTTTCATGTCGATTTGCGGCTGATACGCCAGATACAATTCATTGGCTTTCGCCGCGCGCCGCAGTCGCGTCGTGAGCCGCAACTTCTCGGCGGCCGCCCGGCTCAGCTCCGGTTCGTAGAATTGATAGCCGTTTCTCCCGCGCGATTTCGCCACGTACAACGCGGCATCGGCATTTCGCGTGAGCAGTTCCGGCTGGGCGCCGTCTTGTGGAAAAGTACTGACGCCGATGCTTGCTTCGAGATAAAGCTCGTGCTCGCCGATGCGATACGGCTCGCTCATCTCGTGAATCAGCGTGTCCAGCATTTCGGTGAGTTCCTTCGCGTCGGCCCGTTCCGCGACGATGACGAATTCATCGCCCCCGTAACGCGCGACGAAATCCGTCGCGCGCAGCAGACGCTGAAGCCTTCGCGCCACGGCCTGTAGCAGCAAATCGCCAATGCGGTGTCCGAGCGAATCGTTGACGTCCTTGAAACGATCGAGATCGAGGAACAGGACGGAAACGTTCTGATCTGTCGCTGCCGCGCGGACGAGCGACTCTGAAAGATGTTCCCCGAGCAGCACCCGGTTCGGCAGATCGGTCAGTGCGTCATACCTGGCTTGATGCTCGAGTCTTGTGAGCGAACGACGAAGATGCGCTCCGATGCGCCCGTTCCAGTGAATCAGCGAAAGCAGCAACAAGGCCGAAGCGACGCCGCAGCTCAACAGCATGCGCGTAAACCACTTCCCATCCAACGAGGATTTGCTGACGACTAAAGCGACCTTGGCGTCGGCCGCGAGTCGTACGTCGACGACCCGCTCGAGAACGCTATAGAAATAGGCGTCGATTTCTTCGAGTCTGGGGTCGCCCACTGCCACACTGCCGGGATGTTCCGCGATCTTGCGCGCAAGACCAAAGCTCAGCTCGCTAAGTCTGCCGATCATGTCGTCCAGATCCGACAGCCTCGATATGCATTCCTGATTCTCGCTGCAGCTCTCGCGCGCGTCGCGCGTCAACGCGAGCAGTTCCAGCATCGGAAAGCTATAAGCGGCGCGCTTGTAAAGCGGCACCGTTGCGATCGAGGTGTAGAGCGTCGCATGCTCATCGAGCATGACTTGCTGAACCCGGTCGAGGTCATGGCGCAGCCGCCCGGAAGCCTGGATCGTCCGAAGCGAACTGTCCTGCTCGCTGCTCTGGCGGATTGCGAGGAAGGTGCTCGTCGCAATGACAGCGAGAATGGCAAGTACGGCTATGACAGTACCGGCTTTGCGCGTTGCTTCCTGTCCCAAGGCCCTTCCCTTTCCGTCAACCCGGCGCGGGCGAACACCGACCCGCCTGGATAGTGAATGTTTAGGTGGCTGCATGACTTGCCTTTGGGCGCTCCGGATCTGCCTGTAACGGCGCGCGATGGGTCTGCTTATCAGCCTATCGATCGGCAAATTCCACGCGGTTGCGCCCGCTTCGCTTGGCGCGGTACAGAGCCGCATCGGCGAGGCCATATGCGGTGTCGAAACAGGTTCCGACCTCGTTGATGCTGACGCCAAAGCTGGCCGTGATGCGGCGCTCGACGGGTGGAACGACCAGCGAGTCACCGATGGCTTCTCGCATGCGCTCGGCAAGAATGGCAGCGCTGGCCGGTTCATGACCGGGCAGCAGGACGGTGAACTCCTCACCGCCCACTCGCCCGATGAAGCCTTGTTCCCCGACGATTCTGCGCAGACAATCGACGACCCCCGAAATGACCGCGTCTCCGGTGGGGTGGCCGTAGTCGTCGTTGATCCGCTTGAATTCGTCGATGTCGAGGATGATCATCACCGCGCTGCTGATGCGCAAGACCTTGGTGGTCCGTTCGATCACGGCGCTGCGGTTCAGTACGCCCGTCAACGCGTCGTGCGATGCGCGATACGCCAACTGCTGGGCCAGCGCCTGCATCTCGCGTTCGGCCCGGTCGCTGCGGCCGATCAGGCGCCGTGTCTCGCGCATCAGGCGCTGGAAGTGCTCGATCAGTTCGCCCAACGACTGGCGATACTCCGCGGGGTCCGCATCGATGATCGAATGCATGGCCCGAGCCTTTGCCAGCGCGGTGCTCTCGTTCTGGAACAGATCGGGTGCGCCGCCCGAGGACACGTCAAGGGAAGAGGTCGAACGCACTTTACTTTCCCTGCTGCGCAATGGGACGATCGGTGAACTCGATCGCGCGGAAATCGGCTTTCAGTTCTTCGCCGAATTCGGCAATGGTCTCGTCTTCCTCGTCGCGATACCAGTTCATCGACACGCGGCTTCCCGATTCTGCCGCCTGATCGAGCGCGTCGAAGATGCTGAACAGCATTTTGGTACTCGAGCTATTGAAGTACGTCAGCGCGACGTCGATGGTGATCTCGGCCCCGGCGTTCGCGGCGAGGTATTTGCGCATCTGCTCGATGATCGGCGCGTAAAAGGCGGCTGCGTTTTCGGGGTAAGACTCTCCCCTGATCGACAACGCGTGCTGGTCGAAGCGAAAATCGACTTCGGGCGACGTCGTCGTCGCGGGGATGTGTAGGTTTTCCATTGTTCGTGTGCCTTCCTGCTCAGATGATGGCCATGAGGCAAAACAGCGTGGTGCCCGGTTCGTCGGCACGCGGATGAAAAGCGAATTCAAGCGGCGCGCTCGCATCGCGCGCCATCGTCAGGAAGCCGAGCCCGGCGCCCTTGCTGTCTTTCGGCGCATCGGTGCGCAATGAAACCTTGTACGCTTGCTTGATTTCTTCGAGTGACATGTTGCGCAGAGGCTCCAACCTGCTTCGCAGGTCCTCGACTTCGGCGGTCGCGATGGGATTGACGCACAACATTACGTGATGTTCGCCGTGCCTGGAGATGCACACCGCGCCCTCGCGTATCTCGCCTGCCCGTTCGCCACCGGGCTCCAGCGCGTTCGACGAGTAATGAACGATGTTCTGTGCCAGCTCGATAAAGGACGAGAAGAGTTTGCGGCGAGTAGGACCGCTGACGCCGGCGACTTCGAGCTGCAGTTTCACGACTTCGCCCATCGACGCGACGATGTTATGGGAGAAGTAGCCCTTGTGATAGAAGAGCACGTTGCGCCGCTGCGCGAGTTCGAAAAAGGCGCTGTCTTGTTCTAGTAGTTGGGACATTCTGGGAGTTCGCTAAATGCGGGCACAGAAAAGCGTGACGTCGTCACGGCGCGGTTGCTTGCCTTGCCACTCCGCGAGCGCGAGCCGGACGCGCTCGCAAATCGTCGCCGGAGTTTCGGCGCGGTTTTCGAGTATCAGGTCGAGCGCACGGCGCCGGCCGAAAGAAATGTTGCGCGGGCCGCCGATCTGATCGGCGAGGCCGTCGGTATAGATGAACAGCAGGCTGCCCGCCGTGATCGGAATCGAGCGCAAGCTCCACGCATAGTCGGCGCGACTGTCCACATAACCGACACCCATGCGGTCGGCGCCAATCGTTTCGAACTCCGCGGCATCGGGTGACAGGATGTGCAGAGCGATCCTCGCGCCGGCAAAATGCAGCACGCTCTCCGTGGCGTCGAACCAGAAGAGTGCGGTATCCAGACCGTCGTTGGATTGGGTTCCTTCGTCGGCACTGTTCACTTGCCCAAGCAAGCCCTTGACGTTTTGATTGACGGCCGCCAGTAGCGCGGCGGGATCGCGCGGACCGATCTGTTCGAGCGCCTTCGACAGTGACGCCGAAGCAAGCAAGGTCATGAAGGCGCCCGGTACGCCATGTCCGGTGCAATCGGCAACAGCGCCAAACCAGCCGTTCGGAAAGGCCGCGAAATGATAGAAGTCGCCGCCGACGACGTCGCGAGGTTCCCAGACCATCGCCGCGTCGCGCAGCTTCATCGACAGGGTCTCGCTGGAAGCACGCAACATGGCGCGCTGTATCACGCTGGCGTACTCGATACTCTGCATGATCTGGCGGTTCTTCTCCGCCTGCATTTCCGCGACCGCACTGATAAGCTGCAGACCACTGCCGAGACCCGAGAAGAGTCCGTCACGTGTCACGATGAAACCATCGACCAGCGCTTTTTCTCCCGCCTCGACGGTCCTGAACGTCAGCGCTTCGATGCTCACGTCGGCGTCGACGATGAGCGGTTCCTTGTCCATGAACGCGATGCAACTCTTCTTGTCGTAAAGCTCTCGATGGAACGGCTTGCTCATTTGCGACATGAAGATATCGCGGTTGATCAGGCCGATGGGACGGTGGTCGTCGATGACAGCGAGACTCTGCATGTCGCGCCGCGCCGAGAAGATCTCCATGACCACGGAGTTGGGATCTTCAACGTCTACGGATGGAACTTCCTGGCACAAGTCTCCGGCAGTGCGCGGATTACCCTGTGCGGAAGAACGGCGAAATCTCGAGAACGCAGCATGCATGGCGACGCCAGTCGATGTGTGAAGAAACCTCGCACGCTAAGGTTTCTCTATGTACATTATGTGACAGAGGGGAGGCGATCCGCTCTATTGGCGCGAGATTAGAAAACTAGCGGTCACGCAAAGGTTTGCGTGACCGACATCAGTAAAAATTTCGATCTGCGAGGTTGCGCAAATGCAACGCCGCCGAATCCGTCATTGAAACGGGTTCTGCGCGATACCCGGTTTAGCATCCGGCTCGTCCTGCACCTTTGCCGGTAAATCCTTCTGCGCCTGCAGGCTCGCGACGATCGCATCGAGCGCTTCCTTCAACGCGAGCGCCGCCTTCAGTCCGCGTTGATCGCGCGTCAATTCGAGCGTGCCGTTCAGCACGACACGCGTCGTGCCATTGCTGAGCGTGAGCGCATCGCCTTGAATGTTGAGCACGTCGTCATCGTTCGAATAGGGCTTAAACACCTTTCAGTCCTCCTGGCCGCTGGTCCTTGAGGTTGTCCGGAATGCCCGGAAAGCGGATGCCCGACATCGCTTCGAGTTCGTGAATCGTGCGGATGTCGTAGCGGTTGGTCGCTACATTATCAACCACGACTGCGAAGGCCAGTTGACGCGACGGCACGTAGACGACCTTGTACAACTGGGTGGGCACGAACACGCGCGTCGGTCCGATCGTCTGCAATTGCTGGCCGGTGAACAGCGGTCCGGTGACGACGTACGTGTCGTCGTAGGCGAGTGCGATCTTGCGCACGGCGGTTTCGATGCGTGCCCACAATCGTTGGTTATTCTGACGATTTTGCGGCACGATGTTCGCGAGCGAGAACGATTGCGCCATCGCCTCGTCGTTCCACCTATTACCCGCCGGACTCATATGACCGCGATCGAAGCCGCTGCGTTTGTAGTCGGCGAGTGTCGCGCCTTCGCCTTCGGGCAGACGCGCGTCTTCGAAGAACTTGTTGGTGCGCACCATGTCCTTCGCTTCTTCGATGTGCTCACGCGTCAGATGCTCGGCAGACCACAGCGGACCGTGCGTGATACCCGAATGCAGCACCGCGAAATCGCTATAACAAAGCAGGCGCGTTTTCGGCGCCATCTTCTGATTGGTGAGGACGGGCCATTGCGCATTCGGCGTGAATCCGGTGCAGGAAGGCGCCGCGCTCGCATGAGCGGCGACGGCGAGTAACAGACAGGCAAGCCACTTCTTCATGGGTCGGTGGTTCGATGAACGGGGACGCAAGTATAGCGTCGTGGCCCGCATCGAGCGACTGCACAATGCGAATCGAAGGAAGGGAATTGGAAACGGCAGAGGCGGCGTGCGCCGGACAAAAAAGTGGGCCGCTTTGCAGCGACCCGAATGCGTGGAGTTCCGAATCTACGCACGCAATCTTAAGAAGGTCTTAAGGCTTGCGAGATCGCGGCACGTTATGTTCGATTGCGCACGAACAGATTTACGCGTACGAACAGTGCTCGTGCAATGAGCCGGAAGTTTCGACCGGAAAAGAGAAGCGCGACGAATCGCGCCAGAACTTAATTACCGAACACGCTGTTTTCAGCGTGCACTTTTTGACGATCCACCGCCTGCAAACGCCAGTAGCCGCTAGTCGCCTTGCGTGTTTGCAGCGCGGTCCATGCAGCGGCGCCTTGCGCGGCGCTCACTCGCTCCTTGCGATCGACGTGCAGACCGCGCAACGTACAAAGCGGCGCGTCGGCGCTCGGTGCGCACAGCGTGGTCACGCCGTTTTCGTCGCGCAGTTCGCCCCATGGGGGCAGGTCGATCCCTTGATGCGCTTCTCTCGACCACCGATGTTCATCGGTATCGAGCCAGAGCACAGCGTAATCATGGCTTACGGTGGGATCGGAACCGTTAATCAGGATGGTCAGTCGCATATCAGTTCCGTTCATAAATTGCGAAGCGCTTTATCAGTCTAGGCGGCGCGGCGCTTTATGCAAGACAAAGGCATGACGTGCGAATGGAAAATCAAGTCGCCAAAAGGTGTGGCGAGGTACGGTGAATCCTTACTGCGCCGCGGCGTACGCGATATGCATGCAGTAACGGCCACATGCAGACCGCGAGCCGCGACAAATCAACGCAGCCGAGAGGCGCTCAAGCGAGATCGAGCGAAGCGGTCAGATCGCCGAGCGGCGCGAGTCCGTTGCTTGCGAATGCCTTGTCGCGCGCGACCACGCCATCGAGTGGCGCGAGTCCATGCACACGGTTAATGAAACGCAGAATCGAGTTCGTGTCGTACACCGTGTGATCGACATAAGCCTTCTTCGCCAGCGGCGAGATCACGAGCGCGGGAACGCGCGAACCCGGACCCCAGCGATCGCCGATCGGCGGCGCGACGTGGTCCCACCAACCGCCGTTCTCGTCGACGGTGACGATCACGACCGTGTTCTGCCATTGCGGGCCGCGCTGGATGTGCTCGATCAGCGTCGCGATGTGACGGTCGCCCGAGGCGACGTCCGCATAGCCCGCGTGCATGTTCAGGTCGCCCTGCGGTTTATAGAACGTCACGGTCGGCAAACGTCCCGCGTCGATGTCGGCAATCAGGCGATTGGTCGACGCGTCGTTACCCATGCCGCCGTCGCGCAGATAGCGGCGGCGCGCGGCGGTGCCCGGCGCGTAATTGGCGAAGTAGTTAAACGGCTGATGGTGGTACTGGAAGTCGGGCATCGACCCCGTATCGCGATGATCGAGCGCGAATTGCCACGCGCCGCTGTACCACGCCCAGTCGATGCCCCTGCCGGTCAGCCGGTCGCCGATCGTCGCGTAATTCTGCGGCGGCATCACCCGCGGGTTCGACGGATCCGCGAAAGCCGGGTCGCCGCCTTCGGCCGGACGCACGCTGCTCGGCTGATACGGCGGCGCCATCGTGTTGACTGCGTAGCCGTCGGCGGTGAAAGCGCCGTCATTGACGAACTTCGGCGGACCGTCGAGCGCCGACGCGGGCGAATTGGGCGCGAGCTTCAAACGGGTGCCGGTCGGATCGTCGCCTTCCACGACCGACACCATCTTCTTCGCCGGACTGTTGTGGATGTCCGGATAGTAGGGCGCCTGCGCCGAGATCAGGAAGATATGGTTCAGCCACGAGCCGCCGAAGGCGGCCATGAAGAAGTTGTCGCACAGCGTGTACTGCTGCGCGAGATTCCACAGACGCAGCGTGTCGGCGGAATTGCGGTAGTGCCCCATCACAAGGCCGCCGGAATCGCCCCACGCGGCGAACTGGTTGTTGCGCCCCGCGTTGATCTGCATCTGGTTCTGATAGAAGCGATGGATGAGGTCGCGCGTGATCACGCCGGTCGGCAGCGGCGCGCCGTGCGCATCGACGATGCGGAACGGCCGGTTGGGCAGATGATCGAGATCCTTTTCGCCGATCATGTAGCGCTTGCCGTCCACTTCCTGCGCCTGCGGCACGAGCCCGCCCCAGATGGCCGGCAGCCGCGGCAGCGGCGTCTTGCCATCGCGGTCGAGCTGGACGTATTGCTCGGCGGTGACCGCGTCGAGCGGATGCTGGACGCCCGGGTAGTTGCTGTACAGGTTCGCGAAGCTGCGATTCTCCGCGTAGATCACCACGATGTTCTTCACCTGATCGTGCAGCGCGGCGTCGAGCCGCAAGTCGGCGGCGCTGCGCGGCGGCCCGTTGCCTGCGAGTCCCTCGCCTGTTTTGCAGCCGGTCAGCGCAAGGCCGAGGCCGACCGCCGCGAGACCGGTCAGTACGCGCCGGCGTTCGGGATCGTCGGGGGCGTCGTTGGTGTTATCGATTGAATCGGGGTTGTCCAGTTTCGGCGGCAGGTGAGGATCGTGGTCGGTCATCGGTGAGTTCCGAAGGAGACGTGACGGTCGCATCGGCGCCGCTCGAAGCGGCGCGCGCGACACCGGTTACGGGTCCGCCGAGGGCGGCAGGCCTCGCAGCTTTACGGCAGCCGACGCTTGACGCGCCAACTGTGATGCGTGGCATCGACGGCCAATAGTAGCCAGTGCCGTGCGTCGATCGGATGACGTTTTTGCGTCGCATAACGGTCGACGGTCAATTCGAGTTCGTCATGTGCGCGCCGATGGCAGGTGGCGTGCGCACCGGAACCGTCCGCGAATTCGACGCGCGCCTCGGCGACGTTTGACGCGCAGGCCGGCTCGGGAAGATTCGCGATGCGCACCGCGCAGCCCGGATAAAGATGCGAGTCGGCAACCTGAATCTGGACCGCGTTGGACATGACGTGGCCTCCTACGCTTGGGCGGCGCGAGCGAGCGGCTGGAATACACCGCGCCGCCGGACCGGATCAAAGCATAGCACCGCGCATGGCCGATTCGCCGCATGCTTCGCGCTATCAACCTGAATTGAACCCGATGAACCGCATAGAGACGGCAGCCACGATGGCAAAAGAAGAGCAGACAGGAGTGGGACGCAGGCAGGCCAAACCGCGTGCGGCAGTGTATGAACGGTGCGCGCGAGAGCGCGGCGCTTGGCTATGCGGTCAGCGAGGTGTCGTTCGAGCGGGGGATTGCGGTGCTGAGCGCGCCGGTGCGTGACCAGAGCGGTAAGATCGCCGCCGTGTTGACGGTGACAATCCCGCGTTCGGATATCGGCGAGACCGCCGAGCGCGAGCCGTTGATCATCGCCGTATGCCAGGCGGCGCTGGAGCTGTCCGAGCGCCTGGGCTATCGCCCGAGGCAGGACGATCCGACCGCGATGCAGGCGCGCCGCAGATCGGTTGCCGCGCATTGAGTGCGCGCTGACTTCACGGCGCAACTACTTCAAATACTTATTTCATATCTGTCGGCGAGTCCTGCTGCATTGCACAGCCGGACTCGCCGTGTCACGTCGTCAAAATCATCAGAACGGCGATCTTCGCGCCGGCGATAGTGTCGAAGACGATGATCGGCGGCAAGCTGGAAGTGGCGTTCTATATCCTCGCCGCCGTGCCGTTCCTGGCGGCGGTCGCGGTGCACTTCCTCGGTATCGAAACCAAGGGCAAGGTGCTGGAGCAGCTCGATGCCTGACCGGGACTGCGTAATGACCGCTTGAGCAGTAAAACGAAAGGCGCACCGGGTGGTGCGCCTTTCGTCTTTGATGAGCCTTGATGAAGCGCCGAGCGCTAAAGCGCTTTGCGATAAACCACGAAGCCGGACTTATCCGCGACCTTGTCATAGAGCTGCATCGCGGTGTGATTCGTCTCGTGCGTCTGCCAGTAGACGCGTTGCGCACCGTCGGCTTTTGCCCGCGCATAGACGCCCTCGATCAGCGCACGGCCGACACCCTTGCCGCGCTCGCTATCGAGCGTGTACAGGTCCTGCAGATAGCAGATCGGCCCCGCCATCGTCGTATGACGGTGATAGAGAAAATGCACGATGCCCTGCAATTGGCCGGCGCGTTCCGCGACGAATGCATGCATCGGCTCGTAGCCATCGAAAAAGCGATTCCACGTGATTTGCGTGATCTCGCGCGGCAACGCGGTCTCGCCCGAGCGGCCATAAAACGCGTTGTAGGCGTCCCATAGCGGGAGCCATGCATCGAAATCGTCACGGGTGACGGCGCGAATCTGCAGCGGGGCGGACATGTGGACGGCTCCTTTGAAAAGCTGTGGAACCGCCAGCATAAAAAATTTGCGACGCGATTGTTAGCTCCACCATGCTCGCAAAATCTGGAGCCACGACGCGTGCGACAGCGCGGTGAGCCGATGCATCACCGCATGCCGCGAGTCAGTGCTCGCGATGTTGCTTGTGACGCAACTCGTTGCGGACCTTCTTCGCGGCGAACAGCGGCACGTAGTCGAACACGCGCGCCTCGTTCCGGAATTCGGCGAGCGTATCGGCATACATGCGCGACACCGTTTCTGCCGGCGTGTCGGTTTCCTCGGCGATGCTTCGGACCACTTCGTCTACATTCGGCTCAGGCTGGGACATGGTCTCTCTCCGGGTAGGACGGCAGGCTGGATGGACGGTACGCGGACGGTAGGAGTCCATTACAGGATGCGAATCGCGAGCGCGCCAATTGAATCGACCTATCGTTCGACTGATTCCACAGAGATTATTTTCTTGCGCTGCGGCAAGCGCCCATGCGGTGAGGCCGTGCGGAAAATCAACTGGCTGCGCGGTGGTGAATACCCGGGAAACGCACAGGGCTAAGCGACCGCCGTCTCTACCTCTGCACTTTCTGCGCTACATGCGCGATCCGGTCGCGCACGACGCCGATCGCCTGCTTCAGCGCGTAAACATCCTGAAAGTAGCGGTACGGAATTCGGATCTGACTAGCGTTCGCGTCGATGTTTTCAATCTCCTCACTCCATTGCGCGATCTGCGCGCGAGACGGCTCGGCGTTCCTCCACACTTCGTCCTCGAGCGCCTTGATCGCGCGGTACCACACGAACAGGCGTTTCTTCATCCGCGCTTCGAGCATGCGCGGCAGCGCCTGCGCGAGGCCGATCAGCAGCGCGAGGAACGGCACCAGAATCAGCAGCCGCCGTTCGATCAGACTCGCGAGCCAGAACGGCAGGTAGCGATACAGAAACGGCCGGCCCGATTTGAAGTACCGCACGCTTTCGTCGGAGATCGGGAATTCTTCGGTGTTCAGGTTGGGGAACGTGCCGAGCGGCGTGAAGTAGTCCTCGCCGCCGTGCACCGTGCGCGCCGCGTCGAGCAGCAGATAGACGAGCGCCGGATGCAGCGTGTCCTTCGACACGAGCAGCGCCGTCGCCGCGAGCAGCGTGACGTCGCTGCGCGGCAGATCGTCGGCGACGCTCGTCGAGGCACGCGGCAAGATGATCTTCGACAGCGATGGGAATTTTTGCACCAGTGCGTCGGCCTGCGCGAAGCTCATCAGCTTCAGGTTGCTGGTGAGCAGCGTGTGCTGCATGTCGGCGTCGGGCCGGCCAATGAAGAACGCCGCGTCGACCTGACCGCTTTCGAGCCCCTGGTATGCGGCGTTCGCGTCCATCTGCAGCAGCGTCGAGTTCTGACTCGTGACGCCGCTATAGCCGAGCAGCACCTGCGAGACGTTGAGCAACCCGCTGCCTGGCACGCCCATCGAAATGCGCTTGCCTCGCAGTTGCGACAGCCGGTCGATCGTCGCATCGCCGCGATAGAACACCCAGATCGGCTCGTACGACACGGCGGCGATGGTTTGCAGATTGTCGGTGTCATTCGGACTGGTCGTGCCCGACTGGATGAAGCCGACCTGATACACGCTGTCCGGGTCCGCGAGCCGCTGGTAGTTTTCGACCGAGCCCGACGAGCTACGGATGTCGAGCTTGATGCCTTCGCGCTTGAGCAGCGGCGCGTAGCGATCGGCGAAGCCGCGATAGATGCCGCCGTCCGCACCGGTGGTGATGACGATCGTGCGCTGGAACGCGGGCTCGAGCACGAGCGCGAGCATCCAGCCGAATGCGGCGATGAGCACGATCGCGCCGACGATCAGAAGACGCCGCCGCCGCCGCGTCATCGGGGTTGTCGGGCTGCGGGACAGCGCGGGGTCTGGTCTCGGCATCATTACCCGGTTTGGTCAGGTCCGGCCTTGGTGACTAATGGGATGGAGGCGGCCTCTATTTCCTCAACTTTACGATATCAGGGAGATTTATTGGATAGTCAGTGATGTGCATTGAAAAGGTCTGGCTGACACTGTCATCGGGGCACGGGTCGGTTGGCCCTGATGTCGAAGATTCCGGTAACTACGCCGTTGCTGCCGCCTTGGGCATTTTGAACGATGTATTCCTGCTTGACCCTGGCAAAAGAGAGGCGAACCTGTTCGTGTTGTGCGGTCATCTCTACGCCCGTGATGAATACATCGTTCATGGTGAGCCTGAGGAAATCGAGGGGACTGCCACCCGCCCTGCGCATGGTAAGAACCGCTTTCGAAACGTGCGTGCCGGTCAGGCAATAGGACATCAGGCTCGGACTCGCCCGGTCCACGTTGTGGAAGAACGCGAGGTCGTCGACCGAGGCTTTGCTGACGCCGCTTCCTGGTCCGGACATCATGGTGAGCCGCTGTGCCATCTTCCATGTCCAGTTGATCACCTCGATTTCGTCCGGGTGTGCCGCGTCCTGCGACTCGCCCGTAATCCCGTCGATTTTTATGAAAACGTCATTTGACATCAAGGCGACACCTCTTTCTAACAAAAAGCACGGACCCGCCCCACGAGAGCCCCCAGCATAGTAGGAAACTGACTGCGAGCAGCAGCGTAACCACCACGTCCTCTTCGCCCTCCACACCGACGGCGCCAACGAGCTTGAAGAGGGGGCGAAGGATTTCTAACGTGGATTCGCTGCCAACCCAGCGCGCAAGCGGGTCGATCGTCGACAACGCAAGGCAGACTGGGACAGTCAGCACGAAGGCCGTAAAAATCCGCAGGGCAGTTTTCATTGCACAAGTACCGTACCGTAGTACTGCAGTGTTGTGCCGGGTATCTTCCGGGTTGGGTGCGACAGCAAGAACGAGCGTAAGCGATCGAACTGGGACTGGTCCGTGACCGTGATGCATCCCTCACTTTCTCCCCAGCGACCAGTCGGATGCAGGCGGAAGTTGCCTCGCTTCACGCCATTGATAAATGTCCAATCGTCAATCACGCCGTCGTTTCGATAAAGCGCGAACCAGGTCGAATGATCGACATCGGACCATGCGTCCTTGACAAGGTCATACAGCCATCCCAGATGACCGCCACTCTGTCGGTCTACGATGTAGTACAGGCCTTGCGGAAGCGGACCGTTTTCGGCGACCGCTGTATCTGCGGGGTTGTTGACATGGGCTGGTTTGCCCGAAAAAGCAGACACGTTGCCAAAGCCTTTGCAGGTCAATACAGAGATGAGTCGACGGTTAAGCGTGAAATAGCACTCGGCGGGCATGGTTTACACATCGAAAAGGCGTTCACTCCGTGGTGGCGACGGAAGCGAGAAGACGGGTGACTCGAGGTAACGTTCGTGACACCGTCAGCTTCGGCGAAGACGGAACCATGCTCAATCAGACGACTCGGAAAGCGAGGCAAAATTGCGCCGATGTGCTGCTCGCTCTTTTGATGACATCACGAGTGCGCACGATCGCTGTGCTGCACTACGCCCCCGCCCCCACCTCACCCCCCCAACTCCCGCGCAATAAACTCCACGAACGCGCGAATACGATTCGACATCTGATGCCGCGGCGAATACACCGCGAAGATATCCGCGTTCGGTGTGTCGTGATCGGGCAGCAACTGGACGAGCGATCCTTCCGTCAGATACTGCCGGATGTCCCATTCCGCGCGCATCAGGATGCCGTGTCCTTCGAGCGCCCATTTGACGGCGATCTCGCCGTCGTTGGTGGTCAGCGTGCCCTTGATCCGCACCGCCTCGGTCTTGCGCGCGGCGCCGCGTCCCGAGGTCAGCCGCCACACGCCGTACGCTTCGTCGCCCTGACGAATGCCGATGCAGTTGTGGCGCGTCAGATCGTGCGCCGTGAGCGGCATGCCGTGCGCCGCGAGATACGACGGCGCCGCGCACAGCAGACGCCGGTTCGGCGCAAGCCGGCGCGCGACCACGCGCGTATCGGGCGGCTCGCCGAAGCGGATGCAGACGTCGAAGCTGTCGTCGGTAAGCGGCGGCGGCGTGACCGACAACTGCAGTTGAACCGACACCTGCGGATACCGCGCGACGAAGCGCGAGATCGCCGGCCCGACATGGCTGCGCCCGAAGCCGAGCGTCGCGTTTACGCGCAGCAAGCCCTTCGGTGTCTTCTTCGCCGAGCCGAGCAGTTCGGCCAGTTCGTCGATCTCGTCGAGAATCCGTCGCGCGCGGTCGAGGTATAGCTCGCCTTCGGGCGTCAGCATCATGCGGCGCGTCGTGCGGTTCACGAGAGCGACGCCCGCGCGCTGCTCCATCTGCGTGAGGCGCTTGCTGACGGCCGCCGCGGTCAGCCCCAGTTCGCGCGCGGCCGCGCTGAGGCTGCCGCTCGCGGCGAGCGTCGAGAAAAAGCCCAGATCGGCTGGCTGGACGGTGTCGCGCATCGTCTTTTCCGCGCCTTCGCATTTGTGAATGCAAGTTAAAGATGCTTTGAGTTTAGCACCGGTTTTTACCCGTGGGATCGAGCTAGAGTCCACTCACGCCATTCCCCAAGTACAGGACGGAGACATGAAAACCTATCGCATCGCAACCATCCCCGGCGACGGCATCGGCAAGGAGGTCGTGCCGGCCGGCGCGCAGGTGCTCGAGGCGCTTGCGAAGACCACGCGCGCCTTCACGTTCGAGTTCGAGAACTTCGACTGGGGCGGCGACTACTACCGCCAGCACGGCGTGATGATGCCGGCCAACGGGCTCGACGCGATCCGCAACAAAGATGCGATCCTGTTCGGCTCGGCGGGCGACAAGGACATTCCCGATCACATCACGCTGTGGGGTCTGCGACTGAAAATCTGCCAGGGCTTCGACCAATACGCGAACGTGCGCCCGACGCGCATCCTGCCCGGTATCGACGCACCGCTGAAGTACTGCAAGCCCGAGGATCTGAACTGGGTGATCGTCCGCGAAAATTCGGAGGGGGAATATTCGGGCGTCGGCGGCCGCGTGCATCAGGGCCATCCGATCGAAGCCGCGACCGACGTGTCGATCATGACGCGCGCCGGCGTCGAGCGCATCATGCGCTTCGCGTTCTGCCTCGCGCAGTCGCGCCCGCGCAAGCTGTTGACCGTCATCACGAAGAGCAACGCGCAGCGTCATGCGATGGTGATGTGGGACGAGATCGCGCTCGAAATCTCGAAGGAGTTTCCGGACGTCACGTGGGACAAGGAACTCGTCGACGCGGCGACCGCGCGCATGGTCGATCGTCCCGCGACGCTCGACACGATCGTCGCCACCAATCTGCACGCCGACATTCTCAGCGACCTCGCGGCCGCGCTCGCCGGCAGCCTCGGCATCGCGCCGACCGGCAACATCGATCCGGAGCGCCGCTATCCGTCGATGTTCGAGCCGATCCACGGCTCCGCGTTCGACATCATGGGCAAGGGGCTCGCGAATCCGGTCGGCACGTTCTGGTCGGTCGTGATGCTGCTCGAACACCTCGGCGAATTCGACGCGGCCAGGCGCGTGATGCAGGCCGTCGAAGCGGTGACCGCGAACAAAACGCTGCACACGCGCGACCTCGGCGGCACGGCCACGACCGCGCAGGTGACGGCGGTCGCGTGCACGTTCATCGAGCAGGCGGCGACGCCCGCGGCGAACGCGGCTTGAGCGCCGGCTTCGCGCGAACTGAACCGGACTGAGCGGAACCGCGCGCAAATCAGGCGCGCGGTCTACGCCCCGGCCACGACGTGGCCGGCACCCAACCTTGACTCGATTAGCTCGGCCCAACGTCGGCCGGCGCGAGGCTCGCGCGCGGTCAATAGCCGCGCGCCGCAGGAGGAGACAATGACTTCGGAACTCGAAAGCCGGGTGTCCCGCAAGCTGATGCTGCGGATCATCCCGTTCGTCATGCTGTTGTACTTCGTGAGCTTTCTCGATCGCGTGAATGTGGGCTTCGCCGCGTTGTCGATGAACAAGGCGATCGGTCTTTCGCCGACCGCGTTCGGCCTCGGCGGCGGGCTCTTCTTTATCGGCTATTTTCTGTTCGAAGTGCCGTCGAACCTGATCCTGCACAAGGTCGGCGCGCGGCGCTGGATTGCTCGCGTGATGGTGTCGTGGGGGCTCGTGTCGCTCGCGTCGGCTTTCGTCGTCGGGCCGAACAGTTTCTACGCGCTGCGCTTCATTCTCGGCGTCGCGGAAGCGGGCTTCTTTCCCGGCATCATCCTGTATCTGAGCCTGTGGTTTCCGGCGCGGCAGCGTGCGGTCGCGGCGGCATGGTTCATGGCCGCCGCGCCGATCTCGACTGCGATCGGCTCGCCGATTTCCGGCGCGATCATGAAACTGCCGCCGATTGCCGGACTCGTCGACTGGCAAATGCTCTACATACTCGAAGCATTGCCCGCGATCATCCTCGGCTTCTGCGTGCTCAGGTATCTGACCGACAAGCCCGCGCAAGCCGAGTGGCTGCAGCCCGAAGAGCGCGACTGGCTGATCGCGAGGCTGAAGCTCGAAGCCGACGCGCGGCACGCGCATGCGGGCCACACGGCCGGCGCGCTCAGCGCGTTGCGCGATCCGCGCGTGCTCGCGCTCGCGCTGATCTACTTCGGCACCTCGGCGGGACTTTATACGCTCGGCTTGTGGGCGCCGCTGATCATCCGCCAATACGGTTTCGGCACGTTCGAAACCGGGCTGCTCGCCGGCGTGCCGAGCGTGCTCGCGGTGATCGCGATGGTGCTATGGGCGAAGCACTCGGATCGCACCGACGAACGTACGTGGCACGTCGTGATTCCGTGCGCGCTTGCGTGCTTCGGCTTCGTGTTCGCCGGTAATGCGACCACCGCGTTGATGATCGTGCTTGCGCTCGTCGTCGTGAACGTCGGAATCAGCGCCGCGAAGGCGCCGCTGTGGGCGATGCCGAGCATGTTCCTGTCGGGCGCCGGGGCGGCGGCGGGCATTGCCATGATCAACTCGATCGGCAATCTCGGCGGCTTCGTCGGGCCGTTTGCGATCGGCTGGCTCAAGCACGTGACGGGCGGCTATACGGCAGGGCTTTATGTGGTCGGGGCGACGTTGGCGGTGTCGGCGGTCGTGACGCTGATGTTGAGCCGGCAGACGAAGCATGCGCCGGTCGCAGTGGGCGAACGGCCGGGGCATTGAGCGAAGCACCGATGAAGCGAGCGCGCCGCCGGTTGAAAAGCCGGCGGCAACCGCGAATTCATCCGATCCCGCAGTACCCCACTACCGGAAGCCGTAGACCAGAACCTTCTTCCCTTCGAACGCCTCCTGCACACCTTGCACGCAATCCATCGGGCAGCTGTAGCCGTCGGGGGCCGACGCGGCCGACGGGATGCTCGCCCGATAGACGACGGATTCAACCTGCGTGCCGTCCGAAGTGACCACGATGTTCAGGTCGGTCACGACGCCGGCTGGCGTGGGTCCTCCGGCGGTATAGACAACCGACATGGTGCCGGTGCAATCGGAGTTCACCGAATAAGTGCCTTTCTGCGCCGGATTGAAGGTTATCTGTCCACCTTTCGGCACGCCGTTGATGCTCCCGAAATCGGTGCGGGTAAATTTGCCGTTGCCGTCGAATGTCACGAGGGCGACGTCATCGAGGATCGACTGGGTGGCGAACGGATGCAGCACGTGGCTCGAATCCAGCAACCCAAGGATCACGCCGTGACCGATGAACCCATAGGGTCCCTTTAGCGTTGCGTTCGAGCAAAGACCGCCGCCACGGCCACGGTCGCCGTCATCACCACCGGCCTGCGCGGTGCCACTCAGCGACAGAAGTGCAACGGCTACAGCCGACCAAATGCTTAATTGCCGGGTCTTCATCTTCGTCTCCTTGTCAGCGAATCAGGCGCGTGAAATCGCGGCGTGCAAGGGGCCTATCGGCTGCCGGATCAGGCGCCTGATTCAATCAAGCGAAAATAGTCGATGTGAAATGGCCGCAGCGATACCTGGTCGCCGTCGTGTGAGGGACCAGGGGCGGGCCAAAGTGGTGAATGGCGAAACGCTTTCACCAAGCAGTCGTATTTCGCCCGGTGTCGGCGGATACGTGCGGAAGGGATGCACGAAAGTCCGCGCAATGGTGACTTCGTGGGTCAGCCATGCCTGAAAGTCGCATAGCGAAAACCAGTGTAATCGATGCTACTTGCGGCGACCTGATGAATATCGGACAAAAGGAAGGCACATTCAGATCGCGCGCTGCGAGTCGTCGCGCTGTCTTTCGGGAGCCTCTCACCGAACCTTGTCCTCGGAATACGCTCGCACCCGTCGACGCCGCACCACCATTAACAAACAAACCCCACTTGCCGCCACGATATTCACCGCCGGATAAAACGCCACGGCCACACTCCATTTCGGCAGCGCAAGAATCGCGAGCGCGTATTTAAAAACACAGAGCGCAAAGTACAAAAGACTCTCACTCCACGGATCACGAATAGTCTTGCGAACCGTCGGCGCGAGGCCGACGAGTTCGATCAGCGTCACAAGACAGATGGACAACGTCGGATCGTTGGTGAGTATCCAGAGCGGAATAGCCGACAAGGCAGCGGCAAGGCAAAGCCAATCAAAAGCGGTCCGCTGCCGTTCACCCCGAAAGACGCTCGATACGAGAACAAAGAAGCAGGTGGCCGCGATCGCCGCCGTACACCACGCCGAAGGACCCGCACCGGCGACGAACTGTCCCACAGCCGCAATCGCCGTGACGAGCGACCAGATCAACCAGGTAAAAAGATGAGGGCGTACGGTGCCGCGCCAGATCGCAAGTCCATAAGGCAGAAACGCGACCAAGGATACGATCGATCCCATGACACCGAACAGTCGAGTCATGTTCTGATCGATGCTCATCATAGGACGATCACACCCGGCATCGCCCCCGATACCGCGCCGGCGGCGCCCCACATGCACGCGTAAAAAACCGCGTAAACGCCGTCGTCGAGGCAAAGCCGACCCGTTCGCTAATCTCGCTGATCGACATCGGTGTATGCGCGAGCAGCATGCGTGCTTCGTCGATACGCATTTGCATCAGCACCTCGCTGAAGGTTTTGCACTCCGCCGCGAGCTTGCGTTGCAAGGTCCAGCGCGTCAGCGACAGCCGCTCGCAGACGATCGTCTGCAGGCTCTTCGGCTCGATCGCATCCGCGTGCTCGCGCAGCACGTCACGCAGACATCGCTCGACCGTTGGAGAAAAGCGGCCCTGCTCGCGAATCCGCTGCAAGATTCCATGCGCGGCATGCATGTGAATTTTCGCGAGCGGCGCGTTGTAGACCTCGAACGCGCGATCCAGCGCGGAAGACTGCAACACCATCCGATTGCGAGCCTGATCGAGTTGAATGCGCCCGCCCAACGTCCCGCTCAGCGCCGCGATCGCCCCGAGCCGCGCATCGGTGATACCCGCGTCGCGCACGCGCAGTCGCACGTCGTAGAGCTTTGCCACACCCGCTATCAGCGCGAAGTTGCCGAGCGCGCTCGATGCGTTGCGCCCTTCGCCTTCCGTCACGTATTCGAATGCGACTTCGTCGCCGTGCTCCTGCATGACGAGCCAGTCGACATTACCGATCAGGTCACGATACGTGACGTAATTGCGCAATGCATCGCGCAGCGTCGGTCTATTGCAGAGCACGCCCGCAAGCTCGGGGAAATACAGCAGACCATCGAGCACGTCGCCCTCGGGCGCGCCGCGCATCAGGCAGCTTTCCGCAAGCTGGAGCATGGCGACGTGCCTGTCGCCCGGCACTCGCGCATCGGCCGCGGCGATGTCGGCCTCGTCGATGCCGATATCGTGGGCCACTTTGGTGCGATCGAGGCCCTCACGCTCTGCCGCGTCGAGCAATCCCCGATAGATGCGCGCTGAAACGGACTTCTGACGCAAATCCACGTTGCCTCCTCCGGTCGAAACCTGTCTGCGGGTTTTCCTGACTCTTCATCGGTCAAGTGCTGCACCTATCGGTCAAGCGCGTTTCGGGCGCATCCCTAGAATTTCTTTCGGCGCATTACCACGAGCGCTTAGCGTAACAGGACACGTCACGTGCCGGTAGCGCGTCGATACAGCGTTACGCAATGCAAATCACAGGACCGACAACGACAACACGGAGCGAGATGATGAGAAGGAAGCTGACGATACCCTTTGCCGCAAGCGCCATCGCCTGCGGTGTCGCGCTGGTCCTCGCCGCCTGCGGCAATGGCAGCAACATCAGTGACCCGCCGTTGCCGTCCGATCCCGATGCGCGCGCCGATGCGCGTGCCGCCGCGCTCGTCCAGAAGATGACGACCGCCGAAAAGATTCAGCTCGTGCACGGCGTGGGCATCCCCAACGCGGGACTCGGCGGTCCGTATCCGGCCGGCGTCAACGGAGCCGGCTACATTCCCGGCATCGCGCGGCTCGGCATTCCGGGCCTTGCAATGGCCGATTCGGCCGGCGGCGTCAATGTCGTCAACTCGAACGCGACGGCGCTGCCCGCGCCGGTGGCGCTCGCGGCAAGCTGGGACCCCACGCTGGCGAATCAATACGGCGCGCGTATCGCGACCGAGCTGCGCGTGCTCGGTTATGGCGAAGGTCTCGGCGGCGGCGTCAATCTCGCGCGCGAACCACGCAATGGCCGCACCTTCGAGTACATGGGCGAAGATCCGGTACTGACCGGCACGCTGAGCGCCGCGCGCACGATCGGCACGCAGGCGCAGAACGTCATCGCGACGATCAAGCACTACGCGATGAACGATCAGGAAACGAACCGCATGACCAGCAACTCGGTCGTCGACGAACGCACGATGCGCGAAACCGAACTGCTGGCGTTCGAACTTGGCGTCACGCAGGGAACGCCCGGCAACGTGATGTGTTCGTACAACCTGGTGAACGGCGTGTATGCGTGCGAAAACCCGTATCTGCTGACCACCGTGCTGAAGAACGAGTGGGGCTTCAAGGGCGTGGTGCAGTCGGACTGGACAGCCACGCACAGTACGGTCGCCTCGGCATTGGCTGGCCTCGATGAAGAAGAGCCTGGCGATCTCGGCGGCGGAGCGTCGATTCCGGGCTTTACGCTGACGTCGTATTTCAACACCGCGCTGACGAGCGCGGTCAACGCCGGCAGCGTGCCGATGTCGCGACTCAACGACATGGTTCAGCGCAAGCTTCGCACGATGATTCGCTATGGTGTCTTCGATTCACCGCCAACCACCGGAGGAAGCGTCGATCAAACCGCGGGCAATGCGCTCGCGTTGCAGGTGGCGCAGCAATCGTCGGTCTTGCTGAAGAACGCGGTGGCGAGCGGCGATTCGCAACCGGTGCTGCCGCTGAACGCGGCGGGGCTGTCGTCGATCGTGGTGATCGGCGCTCACGCGGATGCGGGCGTGCTGTCGGGCGGCGGCTCGGGCGCGGTGCCGGCGGCCGCGGGCAACGCGGTGTCCGGTTGCGTGTCGCCGTCGCCGCTGTTGAGCACCTGCGCGACGTGGTACAAGTCGGCACCGCTGGCCGCGATCCAGGCGAAGGCGCCGAACGCGAGCGTGACCTTCGTCGACGGCACGAACGCGGCGGCAGCGGCGACCGCCGCCGCGAAGGCGGATGTGGCGATCGTGTTCGCGACGCAATGGGAAAGCGAGGGCGCGGATCTGCCGAGCCTGAGCCTGCCGAGCAATACGACCGACACCTATAACCAGAGCTACGATCAGAACGCGCTGATCAGCGCGGTCGCGGCGCAAGCGAAGCGCGTGATCGTCGTGCTCGAGAACGGCAGCCCGGTCCTGATGCCGTGGCTATCCAACGTGCACGGCGTACTCGAAGCGTGGTATCCGGGCGTGCAGGGCGGCCAGGCGATTGCCGATCTGCTGTTCGGCGCCGTGAACCCGTCCGGCAAATTGCCGATCACGTTCCCGATGCAGGACGCGGATCTTCCGCGACCGACGATCCCGGCCACCGATACCACCGTTACCTACAGCGAAGGACTCTTCATGGGTTATCGCTGGTACGACGGCAAGCAGATCGCGCCGCTGTTCCCGTTCGGTTATGGGCTGTCCTACACGAGCTACAGCTACTCGGGCCTCAACGCGCAAGTGGATGCGAGCGGCAACGTGAAGGTGACCTTTACCGTCCAGAATACGGGATCGCGCGCGGGCGCGGAAATCGCCGAAGTTTATGCCGCGTTGCCGAGCGGTCTGGGCGAGCCGCCGAAGCGTCTGGTCGGCTGGCAAAAGGTCGCGCTGCAGGCGGGGCAGTCGCAGCAGGTCAGCGTATCGATTGCGCCGAAGCTGCTGTCGACGTGGGACGCGACCAACCACGTGTGGAAGCTCAACGGCGGCGTCTATCAGATGATCGCGGGGGCTTCTTCGCGCGATCCGAATGCGTTGACGGCGTCGGTGACGATCGCGGGGCATTGAGCCCTGAGGTTTTGAACTGGAAAGCCTGGTAGCGGGGTACGGGGTCGAGCGCCGTATCCCGCCGGCACGCGTTCGGCATGTCAGTGGCCGGGCAGACGATAAGCGAACTCGTACGAATGCGCGCCGTCGACGATGTCGATCCTGAACTCGCCTTCAATGCCGCTCAGCTCGCCCGTGCCTGAATCCGGCACGACCGTCACCGCAAGCGCCGCTGCGCCGCGATTCATCACGCCGATATGCTGCAGCACGAACGTGCCCTGCTTGCCCGCCAGCGTGCCAGTGACCTGTTCGAGCGCGACATAGCCGGCCGAGCCTTTGACGTTCGTCATCGCGCTCAGCATTTGCCCTTGGGTGGTCGCGGCGAGATCGCCGGAGATCTGCTTGTCGATCGACATGCGGCCGAGCTTCGATTCGGCCTCCGCGTTTTCGAACGGCATCGGTTGAAGGGAGACGATGAAGGTGCCTTTTGCGACGTGGTGAGTCATCGGGATTTCCTCCGGGCTTGAACGGGCGACGGCGAAGCGGCGAAACGAAACGTGACGCTTCCGAACCGTAGCACACGTCGCTGTCAGGGCGCTGCACGCGCAGTGCCGTCGCTCGTGCCGAACGCATCCGCGAACTCGCGCTTCAACCACGCGAGCGCCGGGTCCTGGTCGTGCGCCGCGGCCCACATCAGCGAAACCTCGTAGCCCGGCACCTCGAATGGCAGCGGACTCAGCGCGAGACCGAGCGTATCGCGCCAGACGCGGCCGATGAACTCCGGCACCGTCGCGATCGCCGCCGTGCGTTGCACGATGAACGGACTGGTCGCGAAGTTCGAGCTCGAAAACACGACGTCGCGCTTCAGTCCCTGCATCTCGAGTCGTTCATCGATGAAGCCGCGCAGCTCGGCGTTGAACGAAGTCAGCACATGGCGGTGGCGCAGAAACTCGTCCATCGACAAATGCTTGCGGCGCGTCCTGACGAGCCGGGGGTTGTAGACGCTCACGAAGCGCCATGAAAACAGCGGCGTGAGTCGCTGCCACGGCACGCATTCGCGGAATACGCCGACCGCGAGTTCGATCGCGCCATCGTCGAGCATCGCGGCGGCGCGCGTCGAATCGGTGGAGCGCGCGATCAGCTTCACGCCGGGTGCGGTGTCGGCGAGGCGCGCAATGATCTCGGGCATCAGCAGCAGTTCGAGCGAATCGCTGAGGCCGATGCGGAACACCCGCTGCGCGCGGGCCGGATCGAAGACGGACGGCTGCGTGAGCGCCTGATGCAGCGATTGCAGGAACGGCTCGATCTGCCGCGCGAGTTCGAGCGCGCGCGGCGTCGGCGTCATGCCTTGCGGCGTGCGCACGAACAACTCGTCGCCGAACGTCTCGCGCAAGCGCTTGAGCGCGCCGCTGACGGCCGGTTGCCCAAGAAACAGCCGCTGCGCGGCCCGCGTGACGCTGCGCTCTTCCAGCAGCGCGCGGAAGGTCAGCAGCAGGTTCAGGTCGAAGCGCCGAAAATCATTTTCAATGATGTTGGCCATGACATTAAACGATTTGAGTGATGGGCTCGCACCGCGCATTCTACTGCCACGGGGTCTTCCGTTCACACTCAGGAGCAATGACATGGACTGGCAAAATCAGAAGGTCGTGGTGCTAGGTGGCTCGTCGGGCATTGGGCTCGCGCTGGTGAAGCGGCTCGTGACGGCTGGCGCGAGCGTCGTCGCGGTGGGGCGCGACCGCGCCAAACTGGACGATGCGCTGATTGGCATCGGTGGACAGGTGACGAGCGAGGCGCTCGATTGCGCCGATCGCGCGGCGCTCGGACACTTCTTCGGCGGCCTCGGCCGGATCGATCATCTGGTGATGACGCTGTCGGGCGGCGAAGGCGCGGGGCCGTTTGCCGAACTGGATCTGGCCGCGCTGCGGCGTGGCTTCGAGGCCAAGTTCTGGCCGCAGCTCGAAGCCGCGCAGACCGCGCTACCCACCCTGCGTCGCGACGGCAGCCTGACGTTTCTGACCGCGATTTCGGCGCGCATCGCGAATCCGGGCACGGCGGGTCTGGGTGCGATCAACGGCGCGCTCGAAAGCATGATCGGCACGCTGGCGCGCGAGCTTGCGCCGCTGCGCGTGAACGCGGTGTCGCCGGGTGTGATCGATACGCCCTGGTGGGACAGATTTCCCGCGAGCGTGAAGAGTGAGCTGTTTCGGCAGCAGAGCGAAACGTTACCGGTGCGGCGCGTCGGGCAGGCCGACGATGTCGCGCACGCGCTGCAGTTTCTGCTGGAGAACACGTTTATGACGGGGGCGGTGATCGAGTGTGATGGCGGCTTGCGGCTACTGTGAAGCATGGGCGCGGGAATGCGTGGTCAGGCGTTCTTCGCCCGCTGAACGCGAACCGGCAGAAACATCGCCGCCGCGAAGCACAACAAATGCAGCCCGGCCAGCAGCACGAACGTCGGCAGAAAGCGGCCGGGCTGTGCACCCGAAACACCGTGCAACGTCGACGCCATCACCATCGAAAGCAGCGTCGTCGCGAACGGACCGCCCACTCTCTGCGCGATGTTCAACGCAGTATTCGCAACCGCGAGCCTTTCTCTCCCGATCGACGAATACGCGGCCGAGATCGACGGCACGCTGATCGTCCCCTGACCGACGCCCGCAAAGAACAGACCGACCGCGGCCCATCCGGCGGAGAACGAATCAACGCTCAGCCACAGAAACACGAGCGTGCTCAGAAACGCCAGCAATGCGCCGCCCGCCGCGAGCGCGCGGCAGCCGAGCCGCTCGGTCAACCATCCGAGCAGCGGAAACGAGCACATCATGCCGACGCCGGTTGCCGCGAGCAGGCCGCCCGCGTGCGCGGTCGACAAACCGCAGCCCGCGATCAGAAAAAGCGGCACGGCGAGCTGCCGTCCATACATGATCCCGTTCGCGAAGAACTGGGCGAGTGCGGCGACCGAGAACGTACGTGTCGCAAACATGCGCACGTCGATCAGCGCGGTATGGCCTTTGCGCGCCGCGTACAGCACGAAGCCGGCGAGAATCGCGACGCCCGCGAGCAGACACGCCAAGCCCACCGCTCGCGACGCGTCCTGAAGTCCATAGACAAGCGCGACGAGCCCGGGGGAGATCAACGCAAAGCCGGTGAAATCGAACGGTCGCTTCTGCGACTCGGCGGCATCGCGCGGCAGCAGCAACACCGCCGTCGCGACGCCGAAAGCGCCCACCGGAACATTGATGAAGAACAGCCAGGGCCAGCTCGCGTGCGCGAGCACGAGGCCGGCCAGCACCGGGCCGAGAATCGGACCGAGCAGAATGGGTAGCGCGGTGTAGCCCATCACCCGCTCGAGGTTCTTACCGGCCACGCGTCCGATCATCATTTGTGCCATCGGCGCGAGCACACCGGCAACGAGGCCCTGGAAGATGCGCGCGCCGATCAGCTCGCCGATCGTCTGCGCCGCGCCGCACAGCATCGACGCTATCGTGAACGTCGAAAAGCAGAACAGGTACAGCCGCTTCGCGCCGATGCGGTCGACCAGCCAGCCGTTGAGCGGCAACATCAACGCCATCGCGAGCAGGTAGCCGCTGACGATCCACTGCGCGGTAGCGATCGACGCATCGAGCGTATGGCCGATCGCCGACAGCGACACGTTGACCAGCGTCGAGTCCATCTGCGACATGAACGAGCCGATCGACACGACCGCCGCGACTTTCCACACGGTCGGATCGATCCGCGTGGAAGCGGATGCGCAGGCGTGCTCGCGCATGCCGTTCATCGGTCCGCGCGTGTACAGATGAAGGTCTGGCGTTCGGTCGAGCTCATGTGCCGGCTCACGCTGCCTTGCCGCTCGCGCTCGCCGCGGCCGCAGGCTGTACCTGCTCAAGATGGCGCAGCAGCTTCGTCACCATCACGACGACGACGAACGCGAGGACCACGAAGAACAGCGCGAGCGGTGTGAGCACCTGTACCGACACGAAGCCGGCCAACCCCATCATCGCCGATGAAACCAGCAGCAGCGCGCAGCCGAGAATCGCGCTCGTCAGACCCGCGATGTGCGGGAACAGCGAGTTGCCCTTCGCCATCAGCGTCGGATACATTGCGCCGGCGCAGAAGCCCATCACGAGCACAGGCGTCGCGAGCGTCCACACGCGCAGACCGACCGTCAGCGCGAGCAGCAGCATCGCAAGCGACGCGGCCGCCATCAGCCGTGCGCCGATGCGCAGCCGCTGCTCGGCGCTCGGCAGGCCCGGACCGTGCAGGCGATTCGACAGACCGCCAAGGAAGTACATCATGCCGATGCCGAGCGCGAGGTAGCCGAAGAAGGTCGGCGGCTTGTGCAGCGTGGTCTGCACCATGAACGGCCCGACGATGTTGAACACCAGCAGGATGCTGTAGCACAGGCCCTGCGCGAGGAAGCAGCTCTGGAACACGGGGCTCGCGAGCACTTTGCGCGCGTTCGCGGTCAGCGTGCGCGGTTCGAGATGGACGGGCTTCGGCAAGGTCTCGCGATAACGCCACAGCAGCGCCCACATCACCAGCGAATAGATCAGCAGAAACACGAGGCACGCGCGCCAGCCGAACGCGGTCTGCAGATGCGCGCCGATCACCGGCGCGACGATGGGCGCGAGCCCCCACGCGATCGACATGTACGTGAACGCATGCAGCAAGGCCTGACCCGCGAACGAATCGGTGATGATCGCCTTCGCCAGCAGGTTCGTGCTCGCGATGCCGAAGCCCTGCAGTGCGCGGGCGAGGATGAACGTCTCGAGATTGGGCGCCGCGAGCGATAGCAGGCAGCCGACCGTGTAGACCGTCAGACCGAACGCGAGCACGCGCTTGCGGCCATACGCGTCGGCGATCGGACCGAAGATCAGCTGACCGAACGCGTAGGCGACCATGTAGCCGGTGACGCTGGTCTGGATCGCTTGCGGCGAGGTGCCGAAGTAGCGCGCCATCGCGGGCAGCGCGGGCACGTAGATGTCGATGGCGAGCTGTCCGGCGGACGCGAACAGGCAGATCAGGAATAGCAGGAAGCGCGGCGAGTTCGGGGCGGAGTCGGCGGAAGCGGGGTGGTCGGCGGTGGCGTGGCTCATGGGTGCATCGAAAGGGAACACTGGCGGCGCGGGCATCGGTGCGTTCGGAAGGCGCGAATGCCCCCGGCATTATCGCCGGGTATTGTGCCCGTGGTATGGCAGGAAGTGGGATAGTCCCTGGCGGGGGTGTGGGATGGCGCGGCCGACGAGCGCGCTATCCCGCCGCAACGAGGCTCAGTTCGCGCAGTCCTCGATCGACCGCAGCAACGCGCCCTGGTCTGCCGGGTCCTGGAAGAACGCGACGAAGCTCGCATGCTCGTCGTTTGCGATGCGGCCGGAGCAGTCCTTGCCTTTGAGCGGGGGGCGAGACGCCGTCCAGATCATCGCCATCACAGCGAGAGCCAGCACGACGCCTGTAAAGACGAGCCCGAGCAGTAACGACCTGGCGTCGTCCGATATTGCGTCTAGCCGATGCGAAGCCGCCCGCGGCTCGCAACTTCTGGTTTGACGACGGAATGGTTCAGCGCGGCGGGGCAGCACCCCACGCCGCGCATCCAGCTCAACTACTCGGATGCGATCAAGAGTCTCGTCGCAGCAGGATATGGCGCCGCGCTGCTGCCGCAGGAACCGAGCCGCTCGTCGGCCGACGAGCGCATCGTCACACGTGCGCTGCGCCCTGCGTTATGGCGACAGCTGGGCCTGGCCTTTCGCGCGGGTACCGTGGAGCGTCCGACTCAGTATGTGCTCGACGTATTGCGGAGTTTGCGATTGAGCTAGCGGGCTGTGTTACGTCGCCGACGCTTTCCGCCTCTCCTGCTCCTCGCGATAAAGCACGAACTCTTCCGCCAACGCTTTTGCAACGGTAGCCCTACGCGTGATTCGAGGCGGTGTCGCGGCGTACTCAATACTCAGGTCTCGATCAGATGCAGAAACTGCCTTACCCGTGGACTGCTGCCTTCACCAAAGAAGGCTTGCGGTGTCGTGTCTTCGGCAACCACGCCGCCGTCCATAAAAACAACCCGATCCGCTACATCTCGCGCAAACCGCACTTCGTGCGTGACGATCAGCATCGTCATGCCCGCTTTGGCAACGTCGCGCATGACGGTCAGGACATCCTCCCGCAGCGCTGGATCGAGAGCAGACGTGGGCTCGTCGAAGAAGATGACCTCTGGATCCATCGCGAGCGCCCGCGCGATCGCTACGCGCTGCTTCTGACCGCCGGACAGCCGTGCCGGATACTCGTTGGCTTTTGCGGCCAGGCCAACCTGTGTCAGCAGGTGAATTGCGCGCTCCGACGCTTGCGCACGAGGGACACCCTTGACGCTGACCGGACCTTCCATCACGTTTTCCAGTGCTGTCCTGTGCGGAAAGAGGTTGAACGACTGGAACACCATCGCGGTGCGCTGGCGGATCGCGCGGATCTTCTTCTGATTCTGGCGTGACGGTTTTGACAAACCGTTGCATTCGACATCAATGCCGCATACTGTCACGCTGCCGGCATCCGGTACCTCGAGGAAGTTCAGCGAGCGCAGCAGCGTGGTCTTGCCCGACCCGGAGGGACCCATTACAACGACAACCTCGCCTTTCGATACGCTGAAATCGACGCCGCGCAAGACCTGGTTGTCGCCAAATGCCTTCGAAAGTCCACGGACTTCAATCGTCCTGATATCAGTATTCATACAAAACGCCTCGAAATGCGATTCTCGAGGACGGTCTGGACTATCGTGAGAATCTGGTTGATGCCCCAGTAGATCAGGCCGACCATCAGGAACATTTCCATGTAGCGGAAGGTGGAGGCGCCGACTTGGTCGGCGACGCGGGTCAGTTCTACCACCGTAATTGTCGAAGCGAGGGATGTATCTTTGATGAGTGCAATCATGCGGCTGCCGACAGGCGGAATGGCGATGCGTAGTCCTTGGGGAAGAATAACCCGCGACATGGCTTTCCAGTAACCCATGCCCAGCGACATCGCAGCTTCCCACTGGCCCTTGTCCACCGCGTTGATGCCGGAACGGAAGTTCTCGCTCAGATACGCGGCCGAAAACAGCGTGAGCGCGAGGAGCGCGGCGGGAACCGGGTCAAGTGTCAGACCGTACCGGGGCAAACCGAAATAGATCAGCAGTATCTGCACGAGCAGCGGCGTGCCACGGAAGATGGATACATATGCGAATGCGAAGGCGCGTAGTGCGCCTATGCTGGAGATACGAGCCAAGGCGACCAGCAACCCTAGCGTCGAACCGAGCACAAACGACAACAAACCGAGAAAGAGTGTCATCAGCACCGCACTCTTTAACAGCGGAAGCGAGCGCATGAAAAGCTCGATCATGACTACTCCTTGTGTGCCTTCGCTTTGGTGATCGTGCCGGCCATATCGTAATCCCGCCCGACCCACTTCCTGGCAATGGCCTCGATCGTCCCGTCAGCCATCATGTCTGCGATCGCCTTATCGACCGCTGCGAGCAGGGCCGGTTGGCCTTTCTGCAAAGCCGGCGCTGATAGCTGGTAGATCAAGGGTTCGCCCACTTCCTTGACCGGTAAATGGTTGACGTTGGCGTACTTCATGCCGCCGAAGTGCGAGATGATGACTGCGTCGATACGTCCATTGCCCAGATCGCTGAAGACGAGTCCCCCGTTATCGTACGAACGGATGTCGGAGTCATGCAGGTGTGCTCGTGCCCATGTTTCATTGCTCGAGCCAGTGACCACTCCCACTCGCTTGCCTTTAAGGGTTTCCTTGCCTTTGATGTCTGTGTTGCCGGCGGGTACGAAAATGCGGAAATCCTCCACGCCGTATGGTTCGCCGAAATCAACCTGTTGTTCCCGTTCAGGTGTAGGTGTGAGATCGTTCATCACAAGGTCGTACTTGCCCGTCTTCAACCCTTCCACGAAGTTCTTGAACGAATCGGCGACGAATACTACGTTCGGCACGCCAATGCGCTTGCCGACTTCCTTTGCAATTGCAACGTCATAGCCGACAGGTTGATTGTTTTCGTCAAGCATGCTCCATGGGGGACTACTCTGGGTGTTGGCCACGCGCAATGTGCCATTCGCCTTCACCTGCGCGAGAAGATCCGCTGCCTGCACAGTAGCGGGTGAACTGAATGCCGCGGAAAGCGTCACGAAACTCGCTACCGTGGCAAAGCGTCTCCATCCATTGATTGATTTCATCTCGTACTCACTCATCCAGGTAAATTGAATTAAAAAATCTACGCAGCGGTTGCCCGGGCGTGTCCGAATGCGTCAAGACCGGCATTCAGATCCGCAAGCAGCATCGCCGGGTCCTCCAACCCGATCGAAAGGCGCACGATAGGCTGGTCGGTAAGCGGGAACGCACGCTCGGCCTGCAACGGGGCCGGGTAGTAGGCAGCGAGGCTATGCACGCCTCCCCAGCTCGCCCCGATGGGGAAATACTGGAGCGTATCGAAGAATGCGTTGAACGCGTCCTCCGCCGCGGGCTGGAGGATCAGGGAGAAGAGACACCCGCTGCTCGCAAAATCCCGCTTCCAGATGGCATGACCGGCATCGGACGGCAGTGCCGGGAACAGCACCTTGCTCACTTCCGGGTGACGTTCGAGTTCCCTCGCAATCTGCAGCGTTGAGGCGCTCTGGGCAGCGAAGCGAACCTTCAGGGTTTGCAGGCCGCGCATGACGAGGAAGCAGTCATCAGGGCTGGTCTGCTGGCCGAGAACGCTCTGCGTCTCGCGCAAGGTCGCGTAGTAATCCGCGTCGTTCATGCTGATGCAGCCCGCCAGTAGATCCGAATGACCACCAAAAAATTTCGTCGCGGCTTCGACGCTGAAATCCACACCATGTTCGAGCGGTTTGAAAGCGAGCGGGCTTGCCCAGGTGTTGTCCATCATCGTCAATACGCCGTGACGTTTCGCGACTTCGACGATCGCCGGAATGTCGGGCATCTCCATCGTCACCGTCCCCGGCGACTCCATGCAGATCATGCGGGTGTTGGGCTTGATGTACTTTTGAATCGCAGCCCCGATTGCCGGCGGATACAGTTCGACCTCGACGTCGAAGTGCGCCAGCCACTTATGCGCGAATGTCTTGAGCGCGCCGTAGCAGGCAGCGGACACCAGCAGGTGATCGCCGCCGCGCACGAAGCCCATCACGGTCGTCATCAGCGCGGATTGACCGGAAGGCGTCACCACGCAATGCGCACCACCTTCGAGCTCGGCGATGCGGTGCTCCAGTTCACGAGCCGTTGGCGTTCCGGTGATGCCATAGCTGTAACCGTCCGGTTGCCGCTCCTTGCGGCGCGAAAACTCGGCCAGAGAATCGAATACAACCGTCGATGCCCGCATGACGGATGGGGACAGGCTGCGGAACGGCTGCGGCGCTTTCTGGGGATTGCTTGTCATCTTGCTCCCGGCGATGCCTCGTGGTGGATTGATGATCGAAGTTTACTTTCACCCGGGATTGCATCAACATCGGAAATAATTAGCTCAATAAGTCTAGGTTATGCGGATCAGAGATATTGAAGTGTTCAGGGCGGTCATGAACGCAGGAAGCACGAGCAAGGCAGCGGCCCTGCTCGGCATTTCGCAACCGGCTGTCAGTCAGGCCATCAGGCGTCTGGAAACCATGGCGGACTTCGGCCTGTTCGAGCGGATACGCAGCCGGCTCGTTCCCACCCAGGAAGCCGTCGCCCTGATGCGTGAGGTTGACCAGTACTTTCGCGGATTCGAGGTCATCGAGCATCGAATCCGTAGTTTGCGGTCCTATGGATTGGGCCGGATGGCGATCGCCTCTCTGCCGGCACTGGGCACAGGCTTTCTGCCACGTGTCATTGCGGCGTTCGATGCCCCGTCCAGAAACGTGCAAATTTCGCTACAGGTGATGAGTTCGCGCGAAGTGCATGAGAAGGTCTCGGCTGGACAGGTGGATTTCGGCCTGATGTCCGACGAGATGTCGATGGCCGGCCTCGAACACTCGGTGTTCGCGCGTATGCGGGCGGTCGCAGTGATGAACTCGCATCATCCTTTGGCCACGCGTCCTGTCATCGCTGTTGCGGACCTGCCTGAATTTCCTTTCATCGCGCTGAATCCCGAAGACAGCACCAGGCTACGCCTGGAAACGCAACTCACGGCACGCGAAATCCGTCTCAAACCGGTCGTCGAGACGCCGTATTCGCACACGATCTGCGAACTGGCGCTCGCGGGAGTCGGTATAGGAATCGCTCATCCGCTCGTGACGTTGGACTTCGCAGAGCGGGGACTCGTCGTGAAGCCGATCGACATCGAGGTCATGTTCACAGGAGTGCTGGTGTTTCGCCCTGGTACCCCACTCACGGAAACCGCGAGGCAGTTCATGCGGCACATGAGAATGCAGCTCGAACGTGACCAGAAGGCGCTCAAAAGGGCGCTGGCGAATTGATCGGATAGAAATCGGACACGCTTGATCGCTACATCGCGCCTGGCCTCGTCACGTTCGACACCGCGTGCGAGCGACGGCTCGAACGCGCGCAAGCGCAAGGTGAACTCGATGCTGCCGGGCGTTCCGCGCTGATCTGGGGGACGCCAGCCAGAACATGGGCCAAAACACCAGCTAAAAAGCAGCCACGCGAGTGCGATTTGCGCGCGGGTCGTGCATCCGAAGCCCGAAACAAACTGAAACACGCAGGTTAAGCGCTTTGCGGAATAAAACGGCACACTTGGGCGTTTGCCTGATACCGGTAGCGTCGATTTTCAAACAGCTTTCGCGGCATTCATCGCCCTCGCGAACGGAACCCCCATGAACACCCAAGCGAATTCCCTGACCGATTCGACCAATGCCTCTCGCCCGCCGCGCTATACGCGCACCGCGATGACGCTGCACTGGCTGATCGCGTCGCTGATGTGCGTCAATGTCGTGCTCGCTCTGTCCGCTGATTCGCTGCCCGACGACTGGGTGCGTCCGGTGATCGACACGCACAAATCGATCGGCATCACGGTGCTCGGGCTCGCGCTGCTGCGCATCCTGTGGCGCGTGTCGCACAAGCCGCCGCCGTTGCCGCGCGAGTTTCCGTCGTGGGAAAAGATTGCCGCGCACCTCGCGCACTTCGCGCTGTATTTGCTGATGATTGCGCTGCCGCTGTCCGGCTGGCTGCACGATTCCGCGTGGAAAGACGCGGCCACGCATCCGATGCAGTGGTTCGGCCTGTTCCAATGGCCGCGCTTCGGCTACGTGATGCATCTCGACCCGACACTGAAAGAGACGTTGCACGATCGCTTCGGCGCGCTGCATGCGTGGCTCGGTTATGCGCTCTATGCGTTGCTGGCGATGCATATCGGCGGCGCGCTCAAGCATGAGTGGCTCGATCGCAAATCGGTATTGAAGCGCATGACGCCGTGAAGTCGCGGCGTGTTTTTGATGGCGCGCGAACACAGCTTCGCCAACTAACCGCAACCCAACTGAACCTGAAACACTCACCTTGAAGAAGACCCTAGAACAGGCACTCGCTGTCGCGTCGCCGCGCATTCTGCCGCGTCGCGCGACGCTATCGAGCACGCTGATCCATTCCAGCGTCGTCGTGCTGTGGGCACTGCTGTTCGCGCGAGCATTCTTTCTGCGTGGCGCGCTCGCGTGGTCGACCGGTATTGCGTATGTCGTGTATGACACGTTGCTGCTCGCGTTCGTCACGTGGAAGTCGTTGCCGCTCACCCGCCGCGCGGCGCCGCTCGAAGCCGACCACGAACGGCGCGAGTTGCCGGGCATGGGTGTCATCGTCGCGTCGCGTAACGAGGCGGTCGTGTTGCCGGTCACGCTCGCCGCGCTGCTGCGGCAAACGCACGGCCCCGCGCAGATCGTGATCGCCGACGACGGCTCCACCGACGCCACCGCCGAGTTGCTCACGCAACGCTTCGGCCTCACGCCCGCCGCCGATGGCGTGCTGAGCGCGCCGAGCTCGCTGCATCCGAACCTGTTCTGGCTGCGCGTGCCGCACGGCGGCAAGGCCCGCGCGCTGAACGCCGCGATCACCGTGATGACGACCGACACCGTGATGACCGTCGACGCCGACACGCTGCTCGACGACGACGCCACCTACGCGATGCGCGCCGCGTTCGCGAGCGAGCCGTCGCTCGTCGCGGCAGCGGGCATTCTCGTGCCGGTCTGCGGCAAGTCGCTGTCGGGCCGCGTGTTCCAGTGGTTCCAGACCTACGAGTACATGCGCAACTTCATCGCGCGTTTCGCGTGGATGCGCGCGGACAGCCTGCTGCTGATCTCGGGCGCATTCGCGTCGTTTCGGCGCGATGTGCTCGTCGCGGTCGGCGGCTTCGATCCGCAGTGTCTGGTCGAGGATTACGAACTGATTCACCGGCTGCGCCGCTATTCGGTGGATCACGAGCTCGGCTGGGACGTGCGCGTGGTCGGCGAAGCGCATGCGCGCACCGATGCGCCCGACACCCTCGCGAGCTTTCTGCGCCAGCGCCGCCGCTGGTTCGCGGGCTTCCTGCAGACCCAGTACTGGAACCGCGACATGACCGGCAATCGGCGCTACGGCACGCTCGGCATGCTGATGCTGCCGGTCAAGGCGGTCGACACGATGCAGCCGATCTACGGCCTCACGGCATTCGCATTGCTACTCGGTTTTCTGTTCGGCGGACACGGGGCGATCGTCGTGTCGATCTTCAGCGTGATCGGCCTGAAAACGGCAATCGATCTGGCGTTTTACCTGTGGAGCATCCATCTCTACCGGCGCTGGACCGGCGAGCGCAGTGGCAACAGTTTCGGCATGGCGATGCTCGCGGCCGTTGCGGAGCCGTTCACGTTCCAGCTCGCGCGTCATCTGGGCGCCACGCTCGGCTGGCTGCATTTTCTGCGCGGCGGCCGCGCGTGGGGCGTGCAACGGCGCTCCGGGCTCGTCGCGGTCGACGAGGATTGAGCAGCTCGAAGTGCAGGTCAATGTTTCCGTAGGGCGGGTGTGGTAAAGGTAGCTCGTCGCCCTGATGCGCGCTGCCGCGCAATGTGTGCTGCGATGCATCGCGCATGCCGGCGAAAGTGCCATGCGGCGGCTGCATCAAGTAGACTGGTGAAGATGCCGCACTGCCATGCAGCGCGGCAACCTTCCATCCGCTGGTGCACGGAGGCTTGACCTATGCATGCAGTTCCCCCGCTCGAACAGGAACAGGAATCCGCAGGCGCAACGCTCGCTGCCGCGCCTGCTCAAGCCACTCACGAGGCGCCGGTGCGCGATCTGCGCCGCGTCGCCATTCATCCGGATTACTGGTACCCACTCGCGTGGTCGCATGAAGTGAAGCGCGGCAAGACGCTCGGCGTGACCTTCGCCGGCGATCCGATCGTGCTCGCGCGCACCGAGAGTGGCAAAGTGTTCGCGCTGGAAGATCGCTGCGCGCATCGGCAGGTGCCGCTGCATCAGGGCGTGATCGACGGCGAATCGATTCGCTGCGGCTATCACGGCTGGACCTACGACTGCTCGGGCAAGTGCATCGACGTGCCGTACCTCGGCCGCGAGCGTCTACCGAACGGTGTGCGCTCGTATCCGTGTCAGGAAGTGGAGGGGCTGATCTTCGTGTTTCCCGGCGACGCCGCGCTCGCGGAGGAACGGCCGTTGCCGGGCTTTCGCTCGGTATCCGACCCGAAGTACAAGACGCGCCGTTTCGGCCGTCCGGTCAAGTGTCATTATTCGTTCATGCACGAGAACCTGATGGACATGAATCATCAGTTCCTGCATCGCCGCCAGATGGGGCGCATGCGCGCGCGTTCGCTCGGGCGGCGGCGCGGTGAGGGCTGGGTCGAGGTCGACTACACGTTTGCGCGCATGGAGGGGCAGCAGCCGCTAGGCGAGGCAATGGTGTTCGGCGAGAGGCGCAAGACCGGTGGCTCCGGCGACAAAGACGTCATGACGATCCGCACCGAATACCCGTTCCAGACGCTGCAAATCCGCAACGACGAGCAGACGCTGGTGATGGACCTGTGGATCGTCTATGTGCCGCTCGACCGCGAGCAGCGCACCAACCGAACGTTCGGGCTGCTGTCGATCCGCAAGCCCGGCATTCCGGGTGTGATGAATCTCGCATGGCCGCTGCTGGTGTGGTTCACCGAACGCATTTTCAAGGAGGATCGCGAGATCGTCGAGGCGGAGCAGCGCGCCCACGATTCGCAGGGAGCGGACTGGAATCATGAGGTGTTCCCGGTCATCAACGACTTGCGCGCGCTGCTGCGCGAGTGCGGCGCGCCGGACCAGGTGGTCGGCGCGGGCACCGGCGATACGGCGGTGATCCGTTTCTGGGATTCGCGTCACGGCGATCCGCTCGCCAAGACCTGAGCGCGGCGCGGCGCGGGTGTGTTCACCGGCGCCGCGCACTCCGTCCCGCCACGGCGTTCCCCCTCGCCGGGAATTAATCCATCTCCCCACGGTAGACAATGCGCGGCGCGCGAGCGGCGATAATATCGCCCGGTACTTTTATTGCGCGCGAGTTTGCGCCAATCGACATTCGTCGCGTCCGCACCCGTGTACCATTGCGCTTTTTCCGAACTTCAAGACTCGCTCGTGACCACGCAACAAACCCCCACCAACTCGCGTAAATCCCTCACTCTGCTGCAGTTGCTTGGCCTGATCGGCGCCGCTGGCCTGATCGCCTCGATCGCGCTGAATCTGCTGGTCCACGCGCACTGAAGCAGCGCCCGCGTCGCGCGGGCAGCCTTGTGCCGGCGCGCGTCGCCGGCTTTCTCGAGATTTTTGATTGCCATGTACAAGAAGGGCGTAGCCGTAGAAATCCAGTTTTCCCCCGAGCGGCTCAACGACGGCGCCGGCGATCCGTACTGGATCGATCTGACCCGCGACGAAGCGCAGCGCCTGCTCGACAGCCTGAAGGCGCGGCTCGCGGGAACCGGTAGCGGCACGGTCGCGCCGCTCGTCGTGAGCCTCGATGCGACGGCGCGCACGTGCGCGGCGGATGCCGCTGCGACCGGTACGCCCGATGCGCCGTCGGCCGCGAACGTCGCCACAGCCGACGACTTCAAGCAATGGGTCTGCGTGATCTGCGGCTGGGTCTACGACGAAGCCGCCGGCGTGCCGGAAGAGGGCATCGCGCCGGGCACGCGCTGGGCCGATGTGCCGGCCGACTGGCGCTGCCCGCTGTGCGATGTGGGCAAGGAAGATTTTGCGCTGGTGGAGTTTTAAGCGGCGGGCCGAGGCTCGCCTGATAAACCCGCTCTACGCCGTCCCTTCCGGATAATCCGCCCCTTCGCTCGTCGCTCGCCAGGTGTCGAAATCGCCGCGCAGAAAGTCGAGCTTCCTGTACGCGAGATCGAGCGCGGTCTTGCCGAGCAGCAGACGCAGCGGCGGCGCGTCCGACAATGCCGCATCGATGATCGCCTGCGCGGCGCGCACCGGGTCGCCGGCCTGGTTGCCGCTGCGCGCTTCGGTCTGCTTGCGGCGCTCGCCGGCGGTCGACGCATAGTCGTCGATCAAGGTTGCCGACTGCTTGATCGACGGACCCGCCCAGTTGGTGCGAAACGGCCCAGGCTCGACGATCAGCACGCCGATGCCGAGTGGTTTCACTTCCAGCGCGAGCGATTCCGAGAGCCCTTCCACTGCGTACTTCGTCGCATGGTAGTAGCCGGTCGCCGCGAAACTCGCAATCCCGCCAATCGACGACACGTTGACGATCAAACCGCTGCGCTGCTCACGCATGATCGGCAGCACGGCCTTCGTGATGTCGACGAGGCCGAACACGTTGGTCTCGAACATCGCGCGGACTTCGCTGTCCTCGCCTTCCTCGATCGCGGCCAGATAACCGTAGCCCGCGTTGTTGACGAGCGCGTCGATGCGGCCGAAATGGCGCTTCGCCTGTGCGACCACGGTTTCTATCTGCGCGCGATTGGTCACGTCGAGCGGCAGCACCAGCGCGCGCTCGCCGTGCCCCTCTGCGATGTCCTTCACTTTCGATGCATCGCGTGCGGTGACGACCGCGCGCCAGCCGCGTTCGAGCACGAGCTTCGCGAGCTCGCGGCCGAAGCCGGTGGAACAGCCTGTGATCAGCCAGACGGGATTGTCTCGATTCATCATTTGGAACACTCCTGTTGAGGGTCTATGACGTGAAGCCTGGAAAATGGCGCTAAAAACGGCGCCCCGGTGCGGCGCAGACGCGCGGCGCGTCGGTAATCGGTATGCGGGCGATGTCAGCTCGACGCGTGCCCGGTTCGCGCGGCGGACGGTTCGGGCGGTGGCCCCGCGCGAACGCGCGTGGCGCTGCGCGGATTCGCCGGGCGATGAAGCGGGGACGCCGCCGTGACTGCTATGAAAGCGATGACCGCTTGGCGCTGGTGTGGCGCTTCAATTGTAGCCGCAGCGCGGCGGCTTCGCTTTGCAGCGCGCCGACGAACGCGTCCGCGAGCGGATGCGCGGGCCGGTGCTCGGGACGGATCACGCTGACGCGAAATGGCAGCGATGACGCGAGCGGCCGGATATGCAGATTGTGACCCGCGAAATCGAGCGCGGTCAGCGGATTGACGATCGCAATGCCGAGCCCTTGCCGCACGAAGCTGCACACGGACACCGCGGTCGGCGTTTCGATCAGCAGGCGGCGCGCGATGTCGGCTCGCGCGAACGCTTCGTCGATTTGCAGCCGGTATGGATCGTTCGCGGACAGGCTGATGAACGCCTGATCGGCGAAATCTTTCAATGCGATCACGCGTTTCGCGAGCAGCGGGTGAGCGTCGGGCAGCACACACACTTCATCGACGGCGATGAGTGGCGTGAGCCGCGTGCCGGGCGGCGGCGCGGCGTGCTCGGTGAGGCCGAGGTCATAGCGCTGCGCGCTCAGCCATTCTTCGAGAAACGGCGACTCCTGCGTCGCGATCGATACGCTGACGCCCGGCTGCACATCGTGAAAGCGTTTGACGGCGCCCGGCAGGATCGAATGCGAAAACAACGGCAGCGCGATCAGGGACAGCTGGCCACCCTTGAATTCGCGCAGCGCGGCCGCCGTCGACGCGACGCGTTCGAGCCCGGCATACGCGCGCTTGATCTCGTCGAACAGCGTCAGCGCGGATTGCGTGGGACGCAGCCGGCCCTGCACTCGCTCGAACAACGCGAAGCCGATGCTCTGTTCCATGCGCGCGAGTTCGCGGCTCACGGTGGGCTGCGACGTGAACAGCATCTCGGCTGCCTTGGTCACGCTGCCGGCCGTCATCAGCGCGCGGAAGATTTCGATGTGCCGGTGCGTGAGCGCCATGGTGGGTCCGTGCTATATCAAAAGTGAATAGGCGAGCAATAGATTGGTATTTTACTGAATGATCGCCACGGATCATCATGTCGGCTATCGCTTTCGCAAAGCTTCGACATGCAACCGACCACGACGCCATTCGACTCCCGTCAACTCGCCGACCTCGCGCGCCAGCACGGCACGCCGCTATGGGTCTATGACGCCGACACGATTCGCCAGCGCATCGCGCAGTTGCGCAGTTTCGACACGATCCGCTACGCGCAGAAGGCCTGTTCGAACGTGCACATCCTGAAGCTGATGCGCGACGAAGGCGTGATGGTCGATGCGGTCTCTTTGGGTGAACTCGCGCGCGGTTTTGCCGCGGGTTATGCGGCTCAACCCGCATCGAACGGTGGGCCCGAAGGCGTCGTCTTCACCGCCGACGTGCTCGACCACGCGACGCTGGCCACCGTGCTCGACGAGCGAATCACGGTCAACGCCGGCTCGCCCGACATGCTCGAACGGCTCGGGAGACACGCGAGCGAAGGCCATCGCGTGTGGCTGCGGATCAATCCCGGCTTCGGTCACGGCCACAGCAGCAAGACCAACACAGGCGGCGAGCACAGCAAGCACGGCATCTGGCGCGATGACCTGCCACGCGCGCTCGAACTGGTGCGGCGCTATCGGCTGAAGCTCGTCGGGCTGCATATGCATATCGGCTCGGGTGTCGATTACGCGCATCTCGCGAAAGTGTGCGATGCGATGGTCGATGCGGTGTCGCAACTCGATCAGGATATCGAGGCGATTTCCGCGGGTGGTGGTTTGTCGGTGCCGTATCGCGATGGCGAGCTGAGTGTCGATACCGCGCATTATTTCCGGCTGTGGGACGACGCGCGGCGCCGCATCGAAGCACGCGTCGGGCATCGCGTGCGACTCGAAATCGAACCGGGGCGCTTTCTGGTCGCGCAGGCAGGTGTACTCGTCGCCGAAGTGCACGCGCTGAACCGGCGGCCGTCGCGGCAATTCGCGTTGCTCGATGCGGGCTTCAACGACCTGGTGCGGCCGTCGTACTACGGCAGTTATCACGAGATCAGCGTGCTTCGGCGCAACGGCACGCCGAGCGATGCGCCGGCCGGCTCGTTCAGCGTGGCGGGGCCACTGTGCGAAGCCGGCGACGTGTTCACGCAGGCGCAAGGCGGAGTCGTCACGAGCCGGTCGATGCCCGCGCCTCGAGTGGGCGACCTGCTCGTGTTCCATGACACAGGCGCGTACGGCGCGTCGATGTCATCGAACTACAACAGCCGGCCGCTCGCGCCCGAGGTGCTGATCGAGCGCGGCAACGCGCGGCTGATCCGGCGCAGGCAGCGCGTCGAAGAATTGATAGCGCTCGAAGCAACGGCGGCTTGAGCGGCGCGTTGGAGTTCAACGCTCAACACTCAACGCTCAATGCGCCCGCACCGCGCGCGCGTACGACGCGATCATCGTCGCGAACTCCTGCGCGGCTGGGGTCAGCGGAATCGCGGCGCGTTGCAGCAGACAGACGTTCTGCTGCAACGCGCGCTCGCGCACGGGGATCGTCGTCAGCACGTCCGCGAACGGTCCGCGCTTCGCGATGACCGATGATTCGAGCGACAGGCAGTCAGTCGCGGCTACCAGGTGCAGCGTCTCGAACAAGCCCTCGACGGTCGCGACGATCTTCGGCGGCGGCAAGCCGTAGCTGTCGAACAGATGGCTCAACCGGTTGACGTGCGGCTCCTCGGTCAGATTCGGCGAGCGCGTCGTCACCCACGTGCAATCGACGAGTTCGGCGAGCGACTTCGCGCGCGCCTTCGGATGACCGCGCCGGCACACGATCACCGGGTCGGACGGATAGAGCGGCGTGACCGACAGATCGGCGGTGTCGGTCTGCTTCGATACGAGCGCGACAGCGAAATCCAGCGTGCCTTCGCGGATCCACGAAATCATCATGCGCGACGTGCCCGTGCGCAGATGCACGGCGACGCGCTCGAAGCGCGCACGAAATTCCATCAACACGGGCGCGAACGCGTCGACGAGCGGCTCTGTCGTCATGCCGAACGTGACCTCGCCCACGTAGTCGCCGCGCAGTTGCCGCACGTCCTCCTCGGCACGCTCGCATTCACCGAGGATCGCGCCGGCCCGCTGCAGCAGCCGCTGGCCCAGCGCGGTCAGCGCAATGCCGCGATTCGTGCGCGTGAACAGCGTCGCGCCGAGCATCGATTCGAGGTTCTGCAACTGCTGCGTGATGCCGCTTTGCGCGATGCCGAGCGCGCGCGAGGCCGCGCGGATGCTGCCATGCTCGGCGACCGCCGTGAACGCGCGCAGCTGGGAAATCGTCAATGCCATGGCGTCAGGGTTTGGTGATCGGTAAAAGTGATCATGATAGTCCGAACGGGACTTCTTTGAGGCGCCACAGCGGCCTACGATCACGCTGTCCTGATCCGCTCATCGTCGCCTTCCATGAAAACTCCACTGATCACTCTCTGCGCCGCGCTGGCTTTCAGCAGCGGCGCGTTCGCCGCTGACGCCAACACGTTGCGCCTCGGCATCGATCCGACCTATCCGCCGATGGACTCGAAGGCGCCCGATGGCAGCCTGAAGGGCTTCGACGTCGATCTCGGCAACGAGATTTGCCGGCGCATCCACGCGCATTGTCAGTGGGTCGAACTCGAGTTTTCGGGCATGATTCCGGCGCTGCAGGCGCGCAAGATCGACGCGGTGCTGTCGTCGATGGCGATCACCGAGAAGCGCGAGCAGCAGATTCTGTTTTCGTCGAAGCTGTTCCAGTTCAAGTCGCGGCTGATCGCGCGGCAAGGCTCGTCGCTCGCGCCTACGGCGAGCGGACTTGCCGGCAAGCAGATCGGCGTGCAGTCGGGCACGCAGTTCGAGGGCTACGCACTGAAGAACTGGACGCCGCTCGGCGCGAACGTGGTCGCCTACAAGAGCCAGGACGAGGTGTTCGCCGATCTGCAGAACGGCCGGCTCGACGGCGCGTTGCTCGGCACCGTCGAGGCCGATTACGGCTTCCTGCGCACGCCCGCGGGCAAGGGCTTCGCGTTTGTCGGCGAGCCGCTTTCGATGGGAGATCGCGGCGTCGGCATCGGCTTGCGCAAGGACGAAACCGCGGTGCAGGCATCGATCAACGCGGCGATCGCGTCGATGCGCAAAGACGGCACCTATGCGCAGATCGCGAAGAAGTACTTCGACTTCGATCCGTACGGCAATTGATCCAGATTTCCAACATTATCTTCACGGCTTTCCATTCATGAACAGGCAATCGATTCCGCTTGTGTCGCCAGCCATCGGCACGCACCGCGAACTGGTGTCGTTTCATTTCGGCCCGGCCAATAGCGGGCAGAAGATCTACATCCAGGCGTCGCTGCATGCCGACGAAACGCCCGCGATGCTGACCACGGCGCTGCTGAAGCGGCGTCTGCGGGAGCTGGAGGAAGCCGGCGCGCTGAGCGCTCAAATCGTGCTCGTGCCGGTGTCGAATCCGGTCGGGCTCAGTCAATACGTGCTCGGGCAGTTCATCGGCCGCTTCGATCTCGGCAGTGGCAGGAACTTCAACCGGCATTTCGTGCAGTTCGCAAAGCTCGTCGCGAATGCGAAAGAGGCGCTCGGCGCCGACGCGAACGAGAACCGCCGCATCGTGCGCGAGCTGCTCGCGGCCGAACTCGCGCAACAGAAGCCGCTGACCGAATTCGAGTCGCTGCAACAGGCGCTCCTGAAGTTGTCGTGCGACGCGGACGTCGTGATCGATCTGCATTGCTCGCTCGAAGCGGCGATGCATGTGTACACGAGCGAAGCCGCCTGGGCCGAGTTCGAGCCGCTGTCGCGCTATCTCGGCGCGGAGGCGTCGTTGCTCGCGACCGATTCGGGCGGCGGCGCATTCGACGAAACCCACAGCCTGCTGTGGTGGACGTTGCAGCAGCAGATGCCGGCGAGCAAGCCGGTGCCGACCGGCTCGATCGCGGTGACGGTCGAATGCCGCGGCCAGCGCGACGTGTCGTATGAAGTCGCGCAGCAGGATGCCGACGCGGTCGTCGACTATCTGGTGTGGCGCGGCGCGATTCGGGGCGAGGCCAAGCCGTTGCCGCCGCTGCTGTCGCCGGCGACGCCGCTCGCGGGCAGCGAGCAGTTCTATGCGCCGGTGAGCGGGATTCTCGTGCACCGCGCGAAGATCGGCGACAAGATCCGCGTCGGCCAGCCGCTGTTCGATATCGTCGATCCGCTGACCGACGAGACGACCACGATCGCGAGCCAGACCGAAGGGGTGCTGTATATGCGGCGCGCGATCCGTTTCGCGACGGCCGGTGCGCCGCTCGGTCGCGTGACCGGCACGCTGCCGATCCGAACGGGCGTGCTGCTGGGCGCCTGAAACGCGTAACGGCTATGCCGGACTCGGCATCCAGGGGCCGCCTCGACGCCTCGCGCGACGGTGCTGACGTGCGCCTCAGCCGCCTTGCTGCGAAGTCGCCGGCACCGCCCGGCCGGCGATCCGGCGCCTCGCCTGTTGTGCGGATTTAATCTCTTTCAGCCACGAAAAAGCCCAAGCCCGCCTCCGGATAAAGGCCGATACTCGTCGTCATACTCAACGTGTGTCGGCGCGGCCGGCTTTTTGAAGGAGACGGACAAAGTGAGCAAGGCTATCCAATGGAGCGGGGTGTTTCCCGCCGTCAGCACCCAGTTCAAGCCGGATTTTTCGCTCGACATCGACGCGACGCACCGCGTGGTCAGCAATCTCGTCAAGGACGGGGTGTCGGGTCTGGTGGTCTGCGGCACGGTCGGCGAAAACACCTCGCTGAGCACGCCGGAAAAACTGCAGGTGATCGAGGCCGCGCGCGACGCGGCCGGCGGCAAGGTGCCGGTCGTCGCGGGTGTCGCCGAGTTCACGACCGAGTTCGCGCGGCAGACGGTGCGTGAAGCCGCGCGTGTCGGCGTCGACGGCGTGATGGTCATGCCGGCGCTCGTCTATTCCGCGAAGCCGCACGAAACCGCCGCGCATTTCCGCTCGGTCGCGACCAGCACCGATCTGCCGGTGATGATCTACAACAACCCGCCGATCTACAAGAACGACGTCACGCCGGACGTGCTGATCGCACTGCAGGACTGCGAGAACATCGTCTGCTTCAAGGATTCGTCGGGCGATACGCGACGCTTCATCGATCTGCGCAACGCGGTGGGCGACCGCTTCGTGCTGTTCGCCGGCCTCGACGACGTCGTCGTCGAAAGCATCGCGGTCGGTGCAGAAGGGTGGGTGTCGGGCATGTCGAACGCGTTCCCGAAGGAGGGCGAGACGCTGTTCCGCCTCGCCACGCAGAAGCGTTTCGATGAAGCGCTGTCGCTGTACCGCTGGTTCATGCCGCTGTTGCACCTCGACGCGCGCCCCGACCTCGTGCAATGCATCAAGCTGTGCGAGGAACTGCTCGGCCGCGGCAGCGCTGTCACGCGTCCGCCGCGCCTCGCGCTGCAAGGCGACGCGCTCGCCGAAGTCAAACACATCGTCGCCAAGGCGCTCGCCACGCGTCCGGCGCTGCCGGACGTCGGTCTCTAAGCACCGCGTTTCAATACGAGCCTCAAAAAACATCGGCACCCTGTCCGCCACGTAGGCGGGACAGGATGCCGAGTCAGACCGCAAGTAAGCGGGGCTGGCGGTGGTTGCCTCAACTCGCGCTCAGCACCGGCGCAACCGCAGCCGGATCGCTGATACTCGGCCGGCCGTTCTCGACGTGACCGGCAAAGCGGCGCGAGAAGCTCGCGTCGTCACTGCTCGTCACCGTCAGGTCGTACCAGTGATGGCTCGACGCAAGCACCCAGCCTTCTTCGATACGCGCATTGGCCGGCACGACCACGGTGCGCGGGCGCGCGCCGTACGCGTTGTCGATCACCGTCAGATGCGCGATGCCGCCGCCGCTGTTGGTGAACTTCAGGAACACGTTGCCATTCGCGACGTCGTATTGCACGGTCACTTCAGGCCGCGCCGGTTGGTTGTTGCCCTGACCGTTGCCATGGCCATTCTGCGTGCTTTGCGTGCTCGCCTGGGTGTTGCCCGCGAACTTGCGCACGAAGCCGTTCGGGCCGAACACGTCGAATGCATACACGCCGTTCGTCGTGCTCAGGTCGAACGTGTCGCTGAGCGACTTGCCCGCTTCGACCGTGTAGCGCCACGGACCGTCGGTGCGATTCGTCGCGTACACGTAGAAGTGCGCGCCCTGGTCGCCAGTATTGCCGATCGTGATTTCGAACGTGTCGTTGCCCGCGTTCGCCGCGCCGTTCACATGCAGTTCGTACGGCAACGCGCGCGCGAAACGGATGCCCGCTTCCTGCGCATCGACCGGAGTCGGCGTCGTCGGCACGGTCGGCTTCGGTTGCGTCTTGCACTGGTTGTCGGCCATGCTCATGTAGTTGCTGGTGTCCGGCAGCGACGGCATCTTCGCATCCGGCGTGCGGAAATCGAACGCGGTGGTCAGGTCGCCGCATACCGCGCGACGCCATGCCGTGATGTTCGGCTCATGCACGCCGAAGCGCGTTTCGATGAAGCGGATCACCGACGTGTGATCGAACACCTGCGAGCACACGAAGCCACCCTTGGTCCACGGCGACACGATCGTCATCGGCACGCGCGGGCCGAGGCCGTACGGATAGCCGTCGGCGGTGTAACTGCCGCCGCGCAGCGGATTGACGACATTGTGGATTTCGCCGTCGGTCGTCACCGTCGACTTGCCCTGGGTGGAGGTCGTCGGCGGTTGCGGCGGCACGAGGTGATCGAAGAAGCCGTCGTTCTCGTCGTACATGATGAAGAGCACGGTCTTGCTCCACACCTCGGGGTTCGACGTCAGCGCGTCGAGGATCTGCGACGTGTATTCGGCGCCGTACGCGGGCGTGTAGCTCGGATGCTCCGAGTAGGCGGCCGGCGGGCACAGCCACGACACCTGCGGCAGCCGGTTCGCGAGCACGTCGGCTTTCAGGTCGTCGATCGTGCGCACGGTTTGCGCGCGCTCGTAGAGCGGCGAACCGGGTTGCGCGTTGATGAAGTTCGTGAAGTTCTGCAGGATGTTGGTGCCGTAATTGCCATTCAGCGGATCGACGCCCGACGTGCCCTGCTGATAGATCTGCCACGAAATGCCCGCGGCCTGCAGACGCTCCGGGTACGTGGTCCACGACAGCAACTGTTAGTTCGGCGGACCGTCGCCGTCGACCCAGTCGTTGTTGTCGAGCAGCGGGCCGCCCATCGTGCCGGTCGGGTCGACCATGCCGGTCATCAGATACGCGCGGTTCGGGTGCGTCGGTCCCGGCAACGAGCAGAAGTACGCGTCGCAGATCGTGAACGCGTCGGCGAGCGCGTAGTGGAACGGGATGTCGCTACGCAGGTGGTAGCCCATCGTCATGTCGGTCTTGTTGGCGGGCCACTGGTCGTAGCGGCCGCCGTCGATCGCGTAGTGGGTCTTGTACCACGAGTGATCGAGATCGCCGACGCATTGCGCGCTCGTCGTCGCGGTGTCCAGATGGAACGGCAGCACCGGCTTGGTCGGGTCTTCCTTCGACGGCTGATTCCACACCGGCAGGCCGCTCGGCAGCGGAATCGGGAAGCGGTCGTTGTAGCCGCGCACGCCGCGCAGATGGCCGAAGTAGTGGTCGAACGAGCGGTTCTCCTGCATGAACACGACGATGTGCTCGATATCGCGAATCGTGCCCGTGCGCGAAAACGCGGGCACGGCGAGCGCGTTGCGGATCGACTCGGGCAATGCGGTCATCGCGGCGGCGGCGCCCGCGGATGAAGCCACGGTTTGCAGGAAACGGCGACGGCTAGTTGATGTCATCGAATATCACCTTCTGCGTAGGGGAAGAATGGCGCGCGTGAGCGTGCCTTGGGGTGTTTCGTGGTCGGTTACGCGTTGCTCTTGCTGATCAGTTGCGAACTAGTTGTTCGCGCTGTCGCCGGGCGCGTAGCGCATGACCGGCGCGACCTGCTGGCTGTCGGCCGCGAGACTGGCCTGCATGTTTTGCGTGATCGCGTCGGTGGCGGCTGCGCCACTTGCCGTGTTGTTCGCCGTGTTGTCCGCGAATGGCGCTGAGGCATTGGGAGTCGCCGCTGCCGCTGCCGCCATTGCGGGTCGTTGCGCCGCGTCGTTCGGCGCAAGGCTCGTGGTCGTCGCGTTGCTCGTGGAAGAGGAGTCGTCCGCGCCCCAACCGTTCAACGCTATCGTGGCAAGCGCCAGCAATGCGGCGCTCGCGATGCAACTGATTTTTCTCATGTCTGCATCCGGTTCGATGAAAGCGGGTGCAGTCTCCATTCCTTTCAAGAAATAATTGTGAAACGTTTGCGCCCGGCATAACTTTCGATAAATCGTCGGTTGATCGAAAGAAAATGGAAAGTATCGGGAAGATCAATGTTCATGGCGCTGCCATCTGCGCTATGTTTGCTGCTTTATCGTTTGCGCATGGGCACGATTCAATGACTCGCATCGATTCACCCATCGACATCTCGCAACTCGAAGACGAATGGCTCGAAGCCGACGGCTTCGGCGGCTTTGCTTCGGGCACGCTCGGCATGTTGCGCACGCGCCGCTACCATGCGCTGCTGCTAGCCGCGACGCGCGCGCCGGGTGGGCGCATGGTGCTCGTCAACGGTATCGAGGCGTGGGTCGAGGCGGGCGGCGAGCGCTTCGCGTTGACCATGCAACGCTATGGGCCTGACGTGATCTATCCGGATCTGCGCGGCCGCCTTGCCAGCTTCGACACCGCGCCGTGGCCGACGTGGCGCATTCAACTCGGTGCGCACGCGGCGATGATCGCCGACGTGTTCGTCAGCAAAGCGACGTGCGAAACGGTATTGCGCTGGCGGCTCGAAGGCGGCGAACTCGATGCGCCCGTGCTGAAGATCAGACCGTTGCTGTCGGGCCGTGACTATCATGCGCTGCATCACGTGAATCCGGCCTTCAACTTCGGCGCGCAAGTCAGCGCCGATCAATCGTGCGCAAGCTGGCAACCGTATGGTGGACTGCCGGTCGTGCGAGCGGCGACGAACGGCGCCTATACGCATGCGCCCGACTGGTATCGCAACTTCTGCTACGTGCGCGAGCAGGAGCGCGGTCTCGATTGCAGCGAAGATCTCGCGACGCCCGGCGTGTTCAGCTTCGATCTCGCGGAAGGCGACGCGGTGATGATTCTGAGCGCGTCGAGCACGTCCGCCACCGAATGCGCGAACGACAAACCCCAAACCACTGCCCACGCCGCCCAACTCGCCCACACTGAACAACAACGCCGCGCCGCACTCGGCTCGCGCCTGCAACGTTCGGCCGACGCCTACGTCGTCACGCGCAACGAAGGCCGCACGATCCTCGCGGGCTTTCCGTGGTTCACCGACTGGGGCCGCGACACGTTCATCGCGATGCGCGGCCTGCTGATCGAGTCGAACCGTCTCGACGATGCCGAAGCGATCCTGCTCGAATGGTCGGGCACGCTGTCCGAAGGCATGCTGCCGAACCGCTTCCCCGACTACGGCGACGCGCCCGAATACAACTCGGTCGACGCGTCGCTATGGTTCATCGTCGCGGTTCACGACTATCTGGCGACGCCGCATGCGGGCGCGCAAACGCGCGCGCATCTGCAGCAGGCCGCCGAAACGATCCTGACCGGCTACACGAACGGCACGCGCTTCAACATCGGCGTGTGCGTGGACGACGGCCTGCTGCGCGCCGGCATCCCCGGCGTGCAACTGACGTGGATGGATGCGAAAGTCGGCGACTGGGTCGTCACACCGCGCATCGGCAAGCCGGTCGAAGTGCAGGCGCTGTGGATCAACGCGCTGCGAATCGCGTCAGCATGGAACCCGCAGTGGCGGCAAGCTGCCGAGCGCGCGACGCTCGCGTTTCGCCGGCGCTTCGTCGATCCGGCCACCCAGGCGCTGTTCGATAACGTCGACGTCGATCATGTGCCGGGCACGGTCGACCGCTCGATCCGGCCGAATCAGATCTTCGCGGTCGGTGGCCTGCCGTTTCCGCTGCTCGAAGGCGCGGCGGCGCGCGCGGTGGTGGGTCAGGTCGAAGCGCAATTGCTGACGCCGCTCGGCCTGCGCACGCTCGCGCCGTCCGATCCCGCCTATCGCGGCCGCTACGGCGGCGCGCCGCGCGAACGCGACGGCGCCTATCATCAGGGCACCGCGTGGTTGTGGCTGATCGGCCCGTTCGTCGAAGCGTGGCTGCGAGTGAATGGCGCGAGTGCCGATAATCTCGCGCAGGCGAGGGCGCGTTTTCTCGCCCCGCTGTACGCGCATCTCGATCACGCGGGCCTCGATCACCTGTCCGAGATCGCCGCCGGCGACGCGCCGCACGCGCCCGCCGGCACGCCGTTCCAGGCCTGGTCGCTAGGCGAATTGCTGCGCGTCGAAAGTCTGCTTGCCCGGTTCGAGCACAACGGCGCGTAAACCGCGCTACGATGTGGGTCCCACCGCCAGGCCTGTTGCAAGGACGTCCTCATGCCGCCGCTGCGCGCTGCCAATCTGCTCGCCACGATCGAAGGTTCCCGACTGCATTCGCCCGAATGCGGCCACTGGCAGCGCTGGGGGCCGTATCTGAGCGAGCGCCAGTGGGGCACGGTGCGCGAGGACTACAGCGCGAACGGCACCGCCTGGGACTCATTTCCGCACGACCATGCGCGCAGCCGCGCCTACCGCTGGGGCGAAGACGGCATCGCCGGTTTCGGCGACGACCGGCTCAGCTGGTGCGTGTCGCTCGCGCTGTGGAACCGCAAGGACCCGATCATCAAGGAGCGCCTGTTCGGCCTGACCAACTCGCAGGGCAATCACGGCGAGGACGTCAAGGAGCTGTACTTCTATCTGGACGGCACGCCCACGCATTCCTACATGCGCATGCTGTACAAATACCCGCATGCGGCCTATCCCTACCAGGACCTGATCGACGAAAACGCGCGCCGCGGCGGCGATATGCCAGAGTATGAAGTACTCGATACCGGCGTGTTCGACGATCAGCGCTATTTCGACGTCCAGATCGAATACGCGAAGCACACGCCCGACGACATCGTGATGCGCGTGACGATCGAAAATCGCGCGGACGAAGCGGCGTCGCTCGATGTGCTGCCGCAAATCTGGGCGCGCAACTCGTGGTCGTGGAAAGAGAACAAGGACAAGCCGAAGCTCGTCGCCGGTACCGGTCATGACGGCTCGGTGCGTCTGCTTGGCCATCACCATGTGCACGAACCGATCGTCGTGACCGCGTGGTCGAAGGACGCGCCGCAACTCGCATGGCTGTTCTGCGAGAACGACACCAACGTGAAGCGGCTGTTCGGCATGGACGGCGCGGGCCCGTTCAAGGACGGCTTCAACGACTACCTCGTGCACGGCGACGCGAACGCGATCCGTCACGACGCGGGCACCCGGGCCGCCGCGCATGCGGCGCTCGAGTTCGGGCCGCACGGACGCGCGGTCGTGTATCTGCGCTGGCACCCGCAATCGGCGACCGATGAAGCGCCATTCGATGCCGACGTGTTGATCGCGCGCCGCCGCGCCGAAGCCGACGAATTCTATGGCGCGTTACAACACGAGATCACCGACCCCGATGCGCGTCTCGTGCAACGTCAGGCGCTCGCCGGCATGCTGTGGTCGAAGCAGTACTACCAGTACGACGTGCAGCGCTGGCTCGACGGCGATCCGCTGCAACCGAGCCCGCCCGCCGCGCGCAGGCACGGCCGCAACACCGACTGGCGGCATCTGTGCAACGCGGACATCATGTCGATGCCGGACAAGTGGGAGTACCCGTGGTACGCGTCGTGGGACCTCGCGTTTCACGCGGCCGCGTTCGCGCTGATCGATCCGGCGTTCGCCAAGAAGCAGTTGCTGCTGCTCGTGAAGGACCGCTATCAGCACCCGAACGGCCAGTTGCCCGCTTACGAATGGGCGTTGAGCGACGCGAACCCGCCGGTCCATGCATGGGCCGCGTGGCGCGTGTACGAGATCGACCGCGCGCTGACCGGCAAGGCGGACCGCGATTTTCTGGAGCTCGTGTTTCACAAGCTGCTGCTGAATTTCTCGTGGTGGGTGAATCGCAAGGACGCCGACGGCCACAATATTTTTCAGGGCGGTTTTCTCGGGCTCGACAACGTCGGCATCTTCGACCGCTCGTCGCCGCTGCCCACCGGCGGCCACATCGACCAGGCCGACGGCACCGCGTGGATGGCCGCGTACGCGCTCGACCTGATGCGCATCGCGCTCGAACTCGCCTACGCGAACCATGTGTTCGTCGATATCGGTGTGAAGTTCTTCGAGCACTTCCTGTACATCGCGGAAGCGGTCAGCTGCGACGACGGCTGCGACACGGGCCTGTGGGACAGCGAGGACGAATTCTTCTACGACAAGCTGCGCCTGCCCGACGGCAGCAGCATGCCGATGCGCGTTCGCTCGATCGTCGGACTGATACCGCTGTTCGCCGTGCACGTGCTCGAGGAGCGTCTGCACGGCGGCTTGCCGGGCTTGCGCGAGCGCCTCGTGTGGTTTCTCGAGCATCGGCCCGATCTCGCGAAGCTGGTGTCGCGCTGGAACGAGCCCGGCAAGGGCAACGCGCTTTTGCTGTCGCTGCTGCGCGGGCATCGGATGAAGGCGTTGTTACGGCGCGCGCTCGACGAAAGTGAATTTCTTTCCGATCACGGCGTGCGGGCGTTGTCGCGTTGCCATCGCGATCATCCGTTCGTGTACCAGCACAACGGCAACAGCTTCTGCGTGAAGTATCTGCCGGCCGAATCCGATACCCGCGTGTTCGGCGGCAATTCGAACTGGCGCGGGCCGGTGTGGATGCCGGTCAACTATCTGCTGATCGAATCGCTGTACGAGTTTCATCGCTATTACGGCGATGATTTCCGCGTCGAGTATCCGACCGGGTCGGGCCAGAAGTTCTCGTTGAGCGAAATCGCCGACGAACTCGCGCGCCGCGCGACCACGCTGTTCCTGAAGGACAAAAACGGCGAGCGGCCGGTGATGGGCGCGTACCCGCTGCTGCAGGCGGACCCGCGTTCGCGGGATCTGATCCTGTTCCATGAGTATTTTCATGGTGATAACGGTCGTGGCGTCGGGGCTTCGCATCAGACCGGCTGGACCGGGCTCGTCGCATTGCTGTTGCAGCCGCGCGCGATGGCGGCATCGGGCAACGTGCCGCTGGCGGGGGAACCGGCGCTGGCGCCCGCGCCGATTCCGGTGCCGGCGGCTTCTGCATCCGCGGTAACGCCGGCGGTGGCGAAAGAACCGGTACCGTCGCTCGCGGCCGCGACGACGAAATAAGCACGCTGCGCGCTCACGCGCGAACGCGATTGAACTGTGCGGCAGCGCCCGTGGTCTTTCATGTATCGCCGCGTTCGTTCTATCGGCTTACCGAGGTCCAAGTGAATCCCATGTCGACCACACCGAACCCTTCCGCTTCTCCCGATCAACCCAACGCAACGCCCGCCCTGAGCTGCAAGCTCAGCGCGAACCGGTACGACGCCCTGTCGTCGCCGGCCGGCAAGAAGCCCGCGCCGCCGTGCACGCTCGTGATCTTCGGCGCGGGCGGCGATCTGACCAAACGTCTGTTGATGCCGGCGCTCTACAACCTCGCGGTCGATGGCCTGCTCGACGACAGCATGAAGATCATCGGCGTCAATCACGGCGAGCGCGAAACGCGCGAATGGTGCGACGAACTGCATACCTCGCTGCAGAAGTTCGCCGCCGACAAGGCCAGCACCTTTCACGCCGGCAAGCTCGACGACAACGCGTGGAACTGGGTCGCGCAGCGCCTCGAATACATGGCGGGCGAGTTCGAATCCGACGATACGTTCGCGAAGCTGAAGCAGAAGCTCGATCAGTCGAAAGGCGGAAATGCGATCTTCTACCTCGCGGTCGGCGCGCGTTTTTTCAAACCGATCACCGACCGGCTCGGCAAAGCCGGCCTGCTGAAGGAAGGCGACGGCGCGAACGGCGGCTTTCGGCGTCTCGTGATCGAGAAACCGTTCGGCACCGATCTCGCATCGGCAAGCGATCTGAACGCGCACATCCTGTCGTATGCGCGGGAGTCGCAGGTGTACCGCATCGATCATTTTCTCGGCAAGGACACCGTGCAGAGCATCCTCGCGGTGCGCTTCGCGAATGCGATGTTCGAGCCGATCTGGCGGCGCGAGTACATCGACTGCGTGCAGATCACGGCGGCGGAAACGATCGGCGTCGAGGGGCGCGGCAGGTTCTACGAGCAGACCGGCGCGTTTCGCGACATGGTGCCGAACCACCTGTTCCAGCTGCTCGGCATCGTCGCGATGGAGCCGCCGAATTCGTTCGACGCCGAAGCCGTGCGAAACAAGAAGGCCGAGCTGTTCGACGCAATCCAGCCGCTGACGTCCGCCGACGTCGTCTTCGGCCAGTACGAAAAAGGGCCAGCCGGCGTGGGCTATCGCGAGGAGCCCGACGTCGCGCCCGGCAGCACGACGGAAACCTACGCGGCGGCGCGCGTGTTCGTCGAGAACTGGCGCTGGGCCGGCGTGCCGTTCTATCTGCGTACCGGCAAGCGGCTCGCGGTGCGCCGCACCGAGGTTTCGGTGCAGCTGAAGCCGGTGCCGTTCCGCCTGTTCCGCGATACGCCGGTCAACGCATTGACGCCGAACGTGCTGACCATTCGCATCGATCCCGAGCACGGCTCGAGCTTCGACTTCAACGTGAAGGTGCCGGGGCCGGTGATGCAGGTCGGTCCGGTACAGTCGTCGTTCAACTATGGCGACTTCTTTGCGGAAAGCGCGAACGTCGGCTACGAGACGCTGCTGTACGACTGCATGTTTGGCGACGCGACGTTGTTTCAGCGCGCCGACAGCATCGAGACGAGCTGGTGCGCGGTCGACGACGTGCTGCATCCGAGGAGTGGCGGCGCGGTTGCCGTGCGCGGCTATGCGGCCGGCAGCGACGGGCCGGCCGAAGCCGACGCGCTGCTCGCGCGCGACGGCCACGCGTGGCGCCCGTTGCAGCAGAAAGCGCCCGGTGGCAAGTCGTAGCGGCACCTTTGAACCAACCCGCAGACACGCATCACAACCGCCTCAACACAATCGGGAGACATCGTGGCAACACGCAACAAGAACGCAGTGAAACGGAATGCGCCGACAAGCGGCAGCGAGCACATCCTCGCGATCGATGTCGGCGGCACCGGCCTGAAGGCCGCGATCATCGACGCCGACGGGCAGATGAAAACCGAGCGCGTGCGCGTTGCGACGCCGCATCCGTGCACGCCGGATCAACTGGTGGACGCGCTCGCGCAACTCGTGGCTCCGCTCATCGAGCAGATGCGGCCCGTCCGTATCTCGATCGGGTTTCCGGGTGTCGTGCGCAACAACCGCATTCTGACCGCGCCGCACTTCGGCATCGAAGGATGGCACGACATTGCGCTCGCGGATTCGCTCGCGCAGCGCCTGGGCGGACTGCCGGTGCGGATGATCAACGACGCCGAAATGCAAGGCTTCGCGGCGATCGAAGGCCACGGCCTCGAATTCGTGCTGACGCTCGGCACCGGCGCCGGCACCGCGATGTTTCGCGATGGCGAGCTGATGCCGCATCTGGAGCTCGCGCATCATCCGGTCAGCAAGAAGGGCGTGGCGTACGACGAATACATCGGCGAGGCCGCGCGCGAGCAGATCGGCAACAAGCGTTGGAGCCGGCGTGTCGAGAAGGTGATCGGCATTCTCGAGTCACTGGTCAATTACGACAAGCTGTGGATCGGCGGCGGCAACGCGGCGCGCATCAAGTTTTCGCTGCCGGCGAACGTGGCGACCGTATCGAACGACGCGGGGATCGAGGGCGGCGCGAAATTGTGGCATCCGCTTTCGGTGCGCGAGACGCGACAGTATCCGGAGGCGACGCAGAAGACGGGGCGGTTCAAGCCGAAGTGAGGCGGTGGATTGCCGCTGCCATCACGTATCCAGCGCCGCGGCTCCACGTCCAAGGGTTCATATCAACTCATCAACGATTGCCAAGGCGATCCGTGCCCGAGCACTGGTCAGCGCTTCGACGCTGGACGTGCTCATAACTACTTCGGCTCTGCTGGCAACGGATTATCTTGCCTGTAAGTGCGCCTGGGGTTAATGACCAAACGCTTGACCTGTGCGTCCAATTCCTTACTGTGATACAGGTTCAGACACTTCAGGAAATCGAAACGGACACCTTCAGTTTCCGATTCAACCAGCGGGTTTTGATAATTTCGCGCCAGATAATTGTCCACCAAGGTTTTGATCGCGTCTGGAGCCTTCTCCAAGTCGTAGTAAGTCCAGTCTCGCAATGCACTGACGCTGCTTCCCGCATCCATAGCAGCATCTTTGTCGTTCCTGTAGGCGTTCGCTATACAAGTAGCCAGAACCATGTCTTTGTAATTCTGTGCGTAAGTACGTGCTCCAGCTTGTGGAGTCGCACGTTGATCGCCTTTTGCATAGCAAGCAGACATGCCGAAGATGAGGGCAAAACCAGTTAGGATGCCAACCCCGACCTTCTTCACGGCAAACTCCAGAAGTTCGCGCGGTCAGTGCGATACTTCGCCTCAGGTTCGTTGAAATAGTAGTGGTCGTAACAGTAGTTTTCGCGCAATTCAGTTGTCCATTCTGATCAAGTAAAGTTGACACACCTCTCGCCGTAGATGCCCATCCGTCAACGTTAAAGTGGTTCACACGCAAGCGAGTGAACCGAGTCTTGTGTCGAAATCTACTGTCGTTGCATATCTGTGGCTGCCGCAAACTCGGAGGCAGTGCACGGGGTGACGGCTCGTTCACTGCTTCCGCGGTTTGTCTAACGCCCGACGTTTGTCGTACTTGCGCGCAAGGCAAATGTTTTGCCGTCGAACGCGTAGTAGTAGGTTCCGTGCTCGGCGCTTTCATTGCGGCTACCGTGAGCGATCAGCAGGCAACTGTCTGCGCGATAGGCAAGCGGCTCCGTGATGTCCAGCGGCCAATCGGAAACCGTGAACGGCAGCGAAGTGACGCGGCCCGAGTTCGTATCGATTGCCGCCGCCATCACGCATCCAGCACCGCATCCCCACGTAGCGAGAACGTAGTGGCCCGCGAAGTTAATCGGCTCCTTTGCGGCTTCACGAAGAATGCTGCGGTAATGACGTGCCGTCGCGTCCGTGAATATCATGCGTGGCATCGGAGCGTGCCTGGACTCGACAGTGGCGGGACAATCCTCAAACCGGGGAACCGATTCCGCAAGGGCCAAACCGGATACTGCGCCGAACATCAATGTGGCAATAAGCCAGGACGAAAGACGCATCGTTTTAATACCAGTGGTGTTGTTGCCAGAATCCTCTGGCCATATTTGCGGAATGGTAGCGGCCATAAATGTAACGGATTCCGCCTTGGCACTCCTCCTTCGCATTACCGAATGATGCCTCTCCGCGGGGGTTCAAGCTGTATTGCGCGCGCAGCAGTTGAAACAGACCACGCGCTGTTGAAGTCCCGTTGCGCGCATCGACGACACCGGCGGATTCCTGAGCCATGATCCATAGCAGATCGCTGAAATCCTTGTCTGGAATGCGCTCGGTGCGCATGGCGTCTTTCAGCGCATTCTGAACCGTGAGCGGCACAATGCTTGCCGGCTTCTCTTTCCATTGCGGCGGCGCAGTTTTCGTTGGGCGATGCGAGTGGGCGTGTTTTGTAGACATTCAGGCAACTCCATTTCTTTCTTTGAACGACAAAGGGGCAAGAACGAATTAATCAGTCGATCACGTAGGATCGCTATCTGTTTGATTCGCGTAGCCCCATGCGCAATATGCCGCCTCTTCCATCTCAAAACAACATTCTCGTTATAGTTGCTCTCTGAACTGCAAAGCTCTCAACGGCACGTCCAACTCCGGAGACTCCCAATGACTCGCATCCACCTGAGCCTCGCGCGGCGCCTCCTCTCCGTCGGCGCGTGCGCGCTGCTCGCTTACGCGAGCGCGCATGCGTATGCGGCACAGGCCTTCGCGGTGTCGTCGCCGGGACTGGCCGATGGCGGCACGCTCAACGCAAGCCACGCGGCGAGCGCGAACAATTGCGGCGGCGGCAACGTGTCGCCGGCGCTGCAATGGCATAACGCGCCGGCCGGCACGAAAAGTTTCGCGGTGACGATCTTCGATCCCGACGGCGCGAAAGGCCTCGGCATCGTGCACTGGATCGTCTATGGCATCGCGCCTACCACGACCGGACTCGCCGAAGGCGAAGCCGCGCCGGCGGGCAGCGTCGCCGGCACGAATCGCACCGGCGGCCCCGGCTATTACGGCCCGTGTCCGCCCGTCGGCGAGGTACCGCATCACTACGTGGCGCAGGTCTATGCGCTCGATCTGCCGCCCGACGCATTGCCGGCCGGCTTGACGCGCGACGCGTTCCACGCCGCGATCAAGGATCACGTGCTCGTCGCGACGAGCACCGTGCTGCGCTACGGACGATGAAGACGCGCGGCCGAACGCCGGGCCGCGCCCGATCTGCCGGCGGGCGCCTAGCGCGCCGCGTCCCCCCAGCGATACTGCACGCTCGCTTCATCGAGCTGGGTCTTGATCGCGGCGTCGAGCGTGAGCCCGGTCGCCGCGAGCGTATCGCTCAACTGCTCCGCGCGGCTCGCACCAATGATCGCCGACGTAATCAGCGGATTCGCGAGCACCCACGCAAGCGAGACCTTCGCCAGCGATTCGCCAGTCGGCGCGACGATCGCCTTCAGCCTTTCGATCGTGTCGAACTCGCGCTCGTGCCAGTAGCGCTCCTGATACATCGCGCCAGCCTTGCCGACGCTTTCGGTGAAGCGCCCTTCGGCGGGCGTCGCGTCGAGCCGGTGCTTGCCGCTCAGCAGTCCGCCCGCGAGCGGGTTATACGGCATCACGGCCAGCTGCTCCTCGGCGGCCAGCGGCAGCAGCTCGCGCTCGATCTGGCGAAACAGCAGGTTGTAGCGCGGCTGGACCGACACGAAGCGCGCGACGCGGAGCACGTCCGCGCGCCCCAGTGCGCGCGCGAGCCGGTAGGCGAGAAAGTTCGACACGCCGATATAGCGCGCCTTGCCCGAGCGCACGATCGCATCGAGCGCTTCGAGCGTCTCGTCGAGCGGGGTCTTCGCGTCGTCGGAATGGAGCTGGTACAGGTCGACGTAGTCGGTGCCGAGGCGCTGCAAGGACGCGTCGATCGCATCGAGCAGGTGCTTGCGCGACGCGCCCTGGTCCCACGCGGCGGGCCCCATCTTGCCGACCGCCTTGGTCGCGACGATGAAGCGCTCGCGTTTGCCCTTCAGCCAGCGTCCGACGATTTCCTCGGTGCGTCCGGCCAGATTTTCGTCGCCGCCGAGCGGATAGACGTTCGCGGTATCGATGAAATTGACACCGGCGTCCGCGGCCGTGTCGAGGATGCGGTGCGATGCGACTTCTTCGGTTTGCAGCCCGAAGGTCATGGTGCCGAGACACAGGCGAGAAACGGTCAGGCCGGTGCGGCCGAATTGGCGATATTGCATAAAGTCGACTCCAGAGGGGAAGGAAAGCGCTGCCGAAGCGATGAAACTACATTGTTGTAAAAAGGATAAACCGAGTCGCGATTCGATGTGCCCGACGCACGCCGGGATTGCTGACTTCCAGTAGATATGAAATGATAGCGATTCTCATTTAAACCTAGCCAGCCATCCCGTCATCTCCATCTCACACTACGGAGAGCGGCAGCCAGCCATTTGCGGCTTTGTCATGAATTCGACGTCAGTGATGCGAATCTGACAAACGCATTTCTGACGGGATTTCCATGCTCAATCACACGCCGCTCGCGACAGCGCTAGCGCTCGCTTTTGCCATTCCTTTGGCGACCCCGGCGCTCGCGCAAAGCGCGCCGCAGAACGCACAAACCAACGCCCGGAACAACACACCCGCCGCCGCGCAGACGCTGCCGACCATCGGCGTGCAGGCTCAGGCCGTTCAGCAGGACTTCCAGGCCGACCGTGCGACCGTCGGCGCCAAGACGCCGACCGCGCTTCGCGACATTCCGCAGACCGTCACCGTGATCAATCGCGACCTGCTCGCCTCACAGGGCGCGACGTCGTTTGCGGACGCGCTGCGCAACGCGCCCGGCGTGACGATCGGCGCGGCCGAAGGCGGCCAGATCGGCAACAACATCAACCTGCGCGGCTTCACCGCGCAGAACGACATCTATCTGGACGGCTTTCGGGACCGCAATCAGTACTACCGCGACACGTTCAATCTTGAATCGCTCGAAGTGCTGTACGGTCCGTCGTCGATGCTGTTCGGCCGCGGCTCGACCGGCGGCGTGATCAACCAGGTCAGTAAGAAGGCGAACCTGACGGACTCGGCGGAAGTCTCCGGCATGATCGGCACCGACGAGCGCTACCGCTCCACCGTCGACGTGAACCACAAGCTCACCGACACCTCGGCGATCCGCCTCAATGCATTCGGCCAGAGCCTCGGCTCGACGCGCGACGTGATGAAGAACAAGGACTTCGGCGTCGCGCCGGAACTGCGCTTCGGCATCGGCACGCCGACCGAGATCACGCTGTCGGCGCTGATCCAGCGCAACCACGACATGCCCGACTACGGCATCCAGGCGCTGAACGGCCGCCCGTCGCCGGTACCGAAGAACACGTTCTACGGTTTGACCAGCGACCGCACGATCCAGGACGTGCAGATCTTTACCGCGGCGATCAAGCACAAGTTCTCCGACGCCCTGACGCTGACGAACCAGACGCAGATCTCGCACTCCATGACCGACGCGCGCGAAACCGCGCCGCAAGCGGTGCTGACCGGACCGCTGTCGTCCAGCACAGCGTTGACCAACGGCAACTTCACGACGCTGTCGCCGTCGCAGCTGTTCATCAAGCTGCAAAGTCATGACCGCGTGATCCAGAATCATGCGATCTACAACGACACGATGCTCGAATACAAATTCGACACCGGACCGATCAGGCACGACCTGATCGCCGGTGTCGAAGTGGGCCACGACAGCTATACGAACCAGGCGTACACGCGCAACAACCTGCCGATCGTGCCGATGCTCAATCCGCCGATCATGGGCACGCCGTCGAACGTGACGACGACGGTCGGCAACTACGCCGATTCGAGCGCGAACGAAATTGCCGCTTACCTGAACGACACGATCACGCTGACGCCGCACTGGAAGCTGATCGGCGGTGTGCGCTGGGATCGTTTCTCGGCGGGAATCCGCAATACGATCAGCGCGCCGGCTTATGCGAGCCAGACCAACTACTTCACGAGCGTGCGCGCGGGCGTCATCTACCAGCCGACCGACTGGCAGTCGTACTACGTGTCGTACGGCACGTCGTTCAACCCGTCGCTCGAAAACCTGACGGTCACGAACCGCACTCAGAACCTCGCGCCGGAATCGACGAAGTCGTATGAAATCGGCGGCAAGTGGGATCTGTTCGGCGGCAACATGTCGGTGACCTCGGCGATCTTCCGCGAGGAAAAGGACAACGCGCGCACGCAGGTGTCACCGACCGAGTACCAGCTCGCCGGCAACATTCGCGTCGACGGCTTCCAGGCGGGCGTGACGGGGCACATCACCGACAAGTGGCAGATTTTCGGCGGCTACACGTACATGGACGCGACGATCCTGAAAGCGGCCGACGGCACTCAGGGCCACACGCCGGCCAACACGCCGCGCAACACGCTGACGTTCTGGACCACGTACGCGATAACGCCGCATTGGGAAATCGGCGGCGGTCCGATCTACATGTCGCCACGTTATGCGTCGAATACGAACTACGTGAAGGTGCCGGGCTACACGCGTTGGGACGCGACCGCTGCCTATCACGCGAAGAAGTACGACGTGCGCCTGAACCTGCTGAACCTCACCAACAAGTACTACTACGACGCGTTGATTCCGTCGGACGGGGGACGTTCGGTGCCGGGCATCGGCCGCACGCTGCTCGCGACGTTCAACTACCGCTTTTGATACGCGCTTTTGATACGCACTGAGCGCATGCGTACGGCTTGCCGCTGTTGCGAACGGCAAGCCGACGCGAAGGACACACTATGTTGCTGCACATTCCGAAGGTACTGGACGCCGGGCAGTTGCGCTTCATGCGCGAGCGGCTCGATCGAGCCGGCGACGCATGGGTCGATGGCCGCGCGACCGCGGGCTATCAGGGCGCGCCGGTCAAGCGCAATCAGCAGATTGCCGAGCACTCGACGCTCGCGCGCGAACTCGGCGATGTGATTCTCGCGGCGATCGAACGCAACCCGCTGTTCATCAGCGCGGTGCTGCCCAACCAGGTCTATCCGCCGCTCTTCAACCGCTACGAGGGCGGCATGCAGTTCGGCAGCCACGTCGATGGCGCGGTGCGCGTGCTGCCGAACGGCGTGAAGCTGCGCACCGACGTGTCGGTGACGCTGTTTCTCAGCGCGCCCGACGAATACGACGGCGGCGAACTCGTGATCGAGGACACCTACGGCGTGCAGCAGGTGAAACTGCCGGCCGGCGACATGATCGTCTATCCGGCGACGAGTCTGCACCAGGTGACGCCGGTCACGCGCGGCGCGCGGGTGGCGAGCTTCTTCTGGGTGCAGAGCCTCGTGCGCAGCGACACGCATCGCGCGCTGCTGTTCGACATGGACACCGCGATTCAACGGCTCAATGCCACCCATGCCGACGAAGCTGCGCGACGCAGCCTCGTCGGCTGTTATCACAATCTGCTGCGCACCTGGAGTGAAACGTGAGCGTCTCGGACACCCTCGACATTCAACCGCCCGCGGCCGGCGAACATGACGCGCAGGAGCCGCGTCGGCTCGATGACCATGAACTGAAATCGCGCCAGCAGCGCCCGCGTCGCGCGACCTTCATCAAGTGGCTGCGCAAGGTGCATGGCTGGGTCGGATTGTGGGGCGCGGCGCTTGGTCTGCTGTTCGGCACGACGGGCTTCTTTCTGAATCATCGCGGTGGCCCGCTGCGCGTCTCGACCGGCGAGCCGCAGGTGTCGGTGATGCAGGTGCCGCTGCCGCAACCGGCGCCGCAAACGCCGCGCGAGCTCGCGAAGTGGCTCAAGCAGGAGCTGAAGATCGCCGGCAATCCGGGGCGCGTCCAGAAGGAAACCGAGCATCCGGTGGCGTGGGGCGATCGCAGCGTCGTGCAGCCCGAGCACTGGCAACTGAGTTTCGGGTCGCCGAAGGAAAACACGTCGGCCGAATACTGGGTCGGCAACCACACCGTGACGGTCAAGCGCAGCGCGAACACCTTTCTCGCGATGCTGACGAACATGCACAAGGGTGTGGGCTTGAGCGTCGGTTGGGTGCTGCTGATCGATACGCTCGCGGGCAGCCTGATCCTGCTGTCGTTGACGGGCGTGCTGTTGTGGACCGAGTTGAACAAGCGTAAGACGGTGGGGCTCGCGCTCGTGGTCGGATCGATTGCGGCGGCGGTGGTGTTGGGGACGATGTAAGGGCGCAGCGCGACGCTTCGGGCGACGCCTGCGCGCTGACGGGCAGGCTTTGAGCGGTCCGCGCTAGAATCGTCGCAGACCTACTCCGCAGGCTCTGCCGCCATCCGCCGATGACCTCTCCCGCGAACCCCGTCGACACCGCGCTGACCACGCGGCGCTCGGTGCGCGCCTTTCTGCCGACACCGGTGCAGCGCGCCGACATCGAAGCGATTCTCGAAGCCGCCAGCCACGCACCGTCGGGCACCAACACGCAGCCGTGGAAGGTGTACGTGCTGACGGGCGAATCGCTCGCGCGTCTGTCGCGCGATCTGCTCGCGGCCTACGACGATCCGCAGCGCGACGAGCTGTACCAGGAGGAGTACGCGTACTATCCGCGCCAGTGGCAGTCGCCGTTCATCGACCGGCGTCGCAAGATCGGCTGGGACATGTATAGCCTGCTTGGCATCGAGAAGGGCGACAAGGCGCGCATGCACGAACAGCACTCGCGCAACTTCCGTTTCTTCGACGCACCCGTCGGCCTGCTGTTCACGATCGATCGCAGCCTCGAGCGCGGCAGCTGGCTCGACTACGGCATGTTCCTGCAGGCGATCATGACGGCCGCGCGCGGACGCGGTCTCGACACCTGTCCGCAGGCCGCGTTCATGCAGTTTCATCGGCTGATTGCCGGACATCTCGGCCTGCCCGAAAACGAGCAATTTGTGTGCGGCATGTCGCTCGGTTTCGGCGACCCCAACGCGCCGGTCAATACGCTGCGCCCCGAGCGCGAACCGGTCGAGCGCTTCGCGCGCTTTCTCGATTGAACGCATCCCTCAGTCCCCACCCAGAGGCAAACGAAAATGAAAACATCGCGGCGCCATTTCCTGTTGGTCAGCGCGGGCGTCGGCTCGTCGCTCGCGCTGTCTCGGCTCGCGTTCGCCGCGACCGTTCCCAATGCGCTCAGCGAGAGCGATCCGCGGGCGCAGGCGGTCGGCTATACCGAAGATGCGTCGAAGGTCGACAAGGCCAGATTTCCGAATTTCGCGGCCGGGCAATCGTGCGCGAACTGCTCGCTGTTCCAGGGCAAGGCATCGGACGCATACGGCGGCTGCACGCTGTTCGGCACTAAACAGGTCGCGTCGCGCGGCTGGTGCAGCGCGTATACGAATATGTGAGCACGCCGCCGTAGCGTTCGCAGCGGTGCTATAGCAGCGCCTTCAGCACGAGTTCGTGCGAGTGCCCGATCCACACGGCAGCGTCGCGATGATCGCGCAGCGCGTCGCCGGTGTTCGGATGCACAAAGACATCGAGCGCGCCGTGATTGAGCGTGAGCCAGCCGACCACGTCGGCGAACTGCGTGTGCGCGAAGGCGAGCTGATACGACCACATCGGATGCGGCCCGACCGGCCGTTCGTGGAAGCGCCCGATCTGCAGTTTGTCGCCCCAATGCGCGTCGATCTGCTCGCGAAACGCCCAGGCGGCATCGCGGCTCGCCGGGTCGAAGTAGATGTGCGCGTGCCAGCTTTGTATTGCTGAAGCAGCGCGAAAAGTCATATCAGAGTTCATTGCCAGGCTCGTTCCGTATCAGTCTTTATCCGACATTCGTTCTGCTTCGCTTTCCGCCGGCGCGCGCGCTGCAAGGCGCATGTGAAACTGTGTCTGATCCTCGCCGACGATCTCGAAGCCAAGACGATCGTACAGCCGTTTGGCGGGATTGCCCTTGAGCACCTGCAAGCTGACCGGCAACGCTTCGGCCGCGGCGGCGCGCAGGATCGTGCGCAGCGCTTGCTCGCCGATGCCGCGACCCTGTAGCGCCGGCGCAATCTGCAACTGCACGACGAACCATTCGTCGTCGTTGCGATGCGCCTTCAACAAGCCCGCGGGCGCGCCGTCGATGCAGACCACCTGCGCCGCGTCGTAGCGATGCAACAGGCGCGCGCGATGGGCGTCGTCGTCGGTCGGCTCGCCGGCGCGCGCCAGGTGTTCGGTCATCGTCGTCTTGCGCAGTTCGAGCAGGAAGGCTTCGTCGTCGGGTTGCGCGGGGCGCAAGGTCAACCCGGATCGTTGGTCGGGCAGTTGGTCGGACATGTCGGCAAGGTGGTGGCGCGCGATGATCGTGCGAAGCGCGAGTAAGGATTGACGTCGATTGTCGCGCCGGCTGAGCTTTTTTGCCACGCGGCTATGTTGCAGTCTTCTCACGTTGCGATGCAGGGCGAACGCTCGATGCGGCGAGGCGCCGCCTGCTGCGTTGTGTGGCATGCGCATTGCTCAAGGTTGATTCACTTTTCGCGGGCACGGTCGTCGACCCATCGCGGCCGCGCTTATCCGGGGACGTTCGCGTTATGCGGCGAACGTCGTAATCAACGTTGCGAGGTGGGCTATGACGATGATCGAGGTGGTACCCAGCGTCTCGGCAGATGGACGCGCGGTGATTTTCCAGCTTTCGTCGCAGGGACGAGACCTTGAATGCGCGGTCACGCGCGAGGCGCTCGAGCAGCACTTCTGGCTGCAACGCGGCGCGGGTGAGGCGCGCGTTCTGAAGACGTTCGCGGATGGGCGCAAACGTATTACGGCGATCGCCGAACGAAAAATGCTCGCGCGTCCCGGTGAGAAGGTCTTGCTGACGATCGACGATTTCTCCACACGCGGTTGACGTGCGTGGCGTGGCGCGCGTCATCGCTCGAAGCTGCACACGCGATGACGCCGGCGCGATAGCACCGGCTCCGCTCGGCCTGAATGCGGCCGGCTTCGCACTTCGCGTTTTTTCTCTCAGGCTTTCGCAGCACCGTTTCGGTGCAATCGCTGATTTCACATCGAGCGCTCCGTGGGGCCGCTGTTACATCGATTCGCCAAATTAACCCACCAAAGCGCTTCGGTTCGCTGAATTGCTTTCGCGCGTGCGCGCATACACTCTTTTCCATGGAGCGAGGAATCACCGACCTCCATCGATGCGATCTTCCCCTCGTGTCGGATTTGAACCGTACCGTTGATGAGTAGTCTGCAGTTCGCAGTTCGCAGTGCGTATCTGGCAGTTTGCAGTCCGCAGTTGACGCAATACAAGCGCGCAATGCATCGAGCACGAGCGCGAAGCAACAGGGGTAGCGGCCAGAAGTAGCAGATAGCGAGGACCGGCCCATGCAGTCGCAATTGAAGTGGTAGTTTGAATCGGTAGTTTTAAGCTTCCTGTCGAGCGGTAGAAATTGCCGGTGCAGTACACGTAAGCAATAGCTTTGCAGGTTAGGTGGTTATAGGTTGGCAGGCATCCACGCGCCTGCTCGGCCGTTCCATCCTGTCAGCCCTGTTCCTCGCGGAACAGGGCTTTTTTTCGTCGCAACGAAGCGGCTTTCTTGTTTCTGGCGGCTTCGAACCGATATGCGGACATTGCGTTCTTCGATGCGTTCGAAGAACGGGCGCGTCGCATGACGTGCGCATGGCGTGAACTGTCGGGCGCGAAATACGTCGGACGTTTGAGCGCGGCGTTTGCCGCCGTCGCGTGCCGAAGTCCGGGCGCGCTGCCGAAAGAAGGAGGTTGAATCGATGTCCAGCAAGTCGCGAGTTCACAAGCCCGGCCGCACGGCCATGTCCCCGTTGTTGCGTTCTCTGACCCAGAGCCGCACCGCGCACGCGCCGGTCACGCAGACCATGCTGTTGCAGGCCTACGCCGCGCTCGATGCATTCCGCCGCGGCCACGGCGCGCGCATTCTGCACACGACGCTGAGCCGGCATTTGCTGGTGTCGCAGGAACTTGTGCATGCCGGACGGGGCGCCGACGCGCGCGCCGACATCGAAAGCGCGCATGCGGCGATGGTGCGGCTCGATGTGCGCGAGCGCCAGACTGGCCGCTGGTCGCTCGAAGACGACGACTACGCAAGTCTGTGCGCGGCGCTAGCGATTTTCGACGGACAGTTGTCGGCGGCGTCGCTGAGCGAGCTGGCGAGCGCGGAAGCGAAAATGATCGAAGGTTTGATGCGTTCCGCGCGACTGCGGGCGCTGGTGGAAGCGGCGGTTTGAGCGGCACGCATCTGGCGGCGCGCATTTCGGAAGCGTCGCGGGTCACCGGCGATGAGTTCAATGCGCTATCGGCGAGCCCGGGCGAGTGGCTGCCCGCTGCGCTGCGTTCGTCGAACGGCTGATACGACCGTTTCAGCGCGGACGTAAATGGATTCCGGACACATTGAAAGCGGCATCGACGTGTCGCGCGAGGCCGGCTGGTGCGCGTGGCGCGGCTTGTTACGAGTGTCCGTAGAAGTCCCGCCGGGCGCGTTTGCCGCTGCGATTCCCGCTTGCTAGACTGGCTGCGCCTGCTTGCCGCCTGTCTGCTTGCGTACCTCCTGCATACCGCCGAGGCCAGGCGTCGCTGGCGTCGTTGCGATGCCGACTCGCGTATATAACCGAGCCCTATCGGAGACATCATGTCCTACATGCTGCTGATCGTCGAACCCACGGACCAACGCGAGGAGCGCGGCGAAGCCGCGGGCCGCGACCTCTACGACCAGATGGTGCGTTTCTCCGAGAACCTGAAAGCGCGCGGCAAGCTGCTCGCGGTCGAGTCACTGACTTCGCAGAAGGACGCCGTGCGCGTGCAGGTCCGCCATGGCCAATCGAAGCTCGTCGACGGGCCGTTCGCCGAGGCGAAGGAGATGATCGGCGGCTTCTTTCTGTTGAACTGCGACAGCCGTGAAGAGGCCGTGGCGATCGCGCAAACCTGCCCGGCGGCGTCGTGGTGCACGGTCGAGGTGCGCAAGCTCGGACCGTGCTTCATCTAGGCACGCGTGAGTCCCACTTCACCAGCTTCGGTGTTTTCCCTGGGATGTCGGGACCGCCGCGCGTGTCGATCGGACCGTGCATCGCGCGTCGTGTGAGTGAGGGGCGAGCCGGCGTGGCCCCGCCGGGCGATTCACAAGAATCCACTCACGACCAACCACTAACAACAAGGAGCAACGACATGCGATTCATGATCATCGTAAAAGCCACGGCCGCGAGCGAAGCCGGCGAGATGCCCGAACCGTCGCTGATCGCCGCCATGGGCGCCTACCACGAAGAACTCGCGAAGGCCGGCGTGCTGCTCGACGCGACGGGCCTGCAGCCGAGCTCGAAAGGCTGGCGCGTGCGCTATAGCGGCGGCAAACGGAGCATCGTGGACGGGCCGTTCGTGGAGACCAAGGAGCTGATCGCGGGCTACACGTTGATCCAGGTGCGCTCGCGCGACGAGGCGATGGAATGGGCGCGGCGTTTCCCGGCGCCGTTCGGTGAGCACGCCGATGGCGAAATCGAAGTGCGGCAGCTGTTCGAACTCGACGACTTCGAGCCGGGGCCGGAAGTCGAGCGCTTTCACAAGCTCGAAGAAGATCGCCGCTGATTTGATGGACTACGTCTGGGAGCCCGCGTACATGGTCTTGAACGCGCAACCGCCGGCAGCAGGTGAAGGCTGACGCCGTGACGATACAGGCTACCCATCGTGCGATCGACGCTGTCTGGCGGATCGAATCCGCGAAGGTCATCGCTCACGTCGCGCGGATCGTGCGCGACGTGGGACTCGCCGAGGAACTCGCGCAGGACGCGCTGGTGGCCGCGCTCGAGCATTGGCCGGACGCGGGCGTGCCCGACAACCCCGGAGCGTGGCTGATGACCGCCGCGAAGAACCGCGCGCTCGATCGCCTGCGCCAGGAAGCGCTGCATGCGCGCAAGCGCGAGGAGCTCGGCCACGATCTCGACGCGATCGAAGCGCACGTGGTGCCCGATTTCGTCGATGCGCTCGACGCCGCGCGCGCCGACGACATCGGCGACGATCTGCTGCGGCTCATCTTCACCGCGTGCCATCCGGTGCTGTCGACCGATGCGCGCGTCGCGCTGACGCTGCGCCTGCTCGGCGGCCTCACCACCGACGAAATCGCGCGCGCGTTTCTCGTGCCGGAGCCGACCATCGCGCAGCGGATCGTGCGCGCGAAACGCACGCTGTCGGCGGCGCGCGTGCCTTTCGAGGTGCCGCAGGCGGACGCGCGCGCGGCGCGGCTCGCGTCGGTGCTGCAGGTGATCTACCTGATTTTCAACGAAGGTTATTCGGCCACGGCCGGCGACGACTGGATGCGCCCGACGCTATGCGAGGAGGCGTTGCGGCTTGGGCGCGTGTTGAGCGGACTCGTAGCCGACGAGAGCGAGGTCCACGGTCTCGTCGCGCTGATGGAGATTCAGGCGTCGCGTACGCACGCGCGCACCGACGCCCAGGGGCGTCCGGTACTGCTGCTCGATCAGGATCGCAGCCGCTGGGACCCGCTGCTGATTCGCCGCGGCTTCGCGGCGCTGGACAACGCGCATGCGCTCGGCGGCGAGAGCGGGCCGTATGCGTTGCAGGCGGCGCTCGCCGCGTGCCATGCGCGAGCGCGACGCGCCGAGGACACCGACTGGGCGCAGATCGTCGCGCTCTACGATGCGCTGGCGCAGGTCGCGCCGTCGCCGGTAGTGGAGTTGAATCGCGCGGTCGCGGTGGGGATGGCGTTCGGGCCGGCGGCCGGACTCGAGATCGTCGATGCGCTCGCCGCCGGTTCGGCGCTCGCGAATTATCACTGGCTGCCGAGCGTGCGCGGCGATCTGCTGGTCAAGCTTGGACGCGTCGATGAAGCCCGCGCGGAGTTCGAGCGCGCCGCGGCGATGACGCGCAATACGCGCGAGCGCGAGTTGTTGCTGGAGCGTGCGCGCGGGCTCGCGGATTGAGGTTGGCACTTTGGTGCTGGCACATTGGTGCTCACGCACACGTCGGTGCAGCCTCAACGAATCAGCTGCCGCACCCCCAACGCAACGATCAAGCCGCCGCACACACGATCCACCCACATCTTGCCGCGCCGATAAGCCGACGCGATGCGCTGATGCGACAGCGCCAGCGCGACGAATCCATACCAGCTGCTCGCGACGACGAGCACCATGCCGAGCATCGCGGCGAACGTGCCGGTACTCACATGCGCCGGCGCCGCCGACGAAAACACCGCGGCAAAAAACGCCATCGACTTCGGATTCGCGATGTTGGTCGCGAAGCCCTGCGCGAACGCCTGCCTGAAGCCGCCCGCCGGTGCCTTGACGAGCACCGCTTGCCGCGCCGCCGAGGCATTGAAGATCAGCCGCCCGCCGAACCACAGCAGGTAACACGCGCCCACGATCCTGACCACGAGCGCGAGCCACGGGAACGCGGCGAACACGATGCCGACGCCAAGAATCGCGCAGCTGGCCCAGAACAGATTGACGAGCACGATGCCGGCGACCATCGCGAGCGCTTCGATGCGCGTCGCCGAAGCCGCCTTGTGCGCGACCGCGACGAAGTTCGGGCCCGGACTCACCACGCCCGCGATATACACGGAAAACACGCCGACCACGGCGGACCCATCGATCACGACACGCTCCCGATTGCAAAGCTCTGGGTGAAAAGTAACGCGAGCATCCCGCTCATAGCCCGAAAAACGCCGCGCCCGCGGTCAAGACGCCCACTCCCGCGACCAGGTACGACAGATTGCGCAGCCAGTTCTTCCGCGTGAGCAGCGTGATCGCGCACAGCGCAATCGCGACCTGAATCAGCAGCGTCGCCTGAGCCCAGCGATGATGGCCGTGCAACAGCGTTTCGCTACGCGTATCGGCGGCGACGACCTGTTTTTCGATCGCTTCTGCGTTCGCGCGGATCGGCTCCTTCTGCTGCTTGTATTTCTCGACGTCGGCGACGAACTTCGCGTGCGCGTCGCTATTGGGCGCCGACAGCGCCGCGCCGAGTTCCGCGAGGTTTTCCTTTTCGCCCTTCGCCTGATAGTAGCTCCACTGGTTCGACGCTTCGGTCTTCTTGATCGCGGCTTCGTTCTTGAAGAACAGCGCGAGGTTTTCGGCGTTGCCGCTCTGGTACGCGCACAGCGCGCCGATCGTCGCGAGGATCGCGGTCATCACGGCCATGCGGCTCGCGAACGGATCGGCGTCGTGATGCGCGGCGTGGCCGGCGTGTTCGACGGCATGGTCGTGCGGACCGTGCACTTCATATTCTTCAGACATCAGATTCTCCGAGGCAATGCTTTTGTCGTTCTCGCCGGACGGGGCGGGCGCCCGGCGGCCTCAATCTTAGCGTGTCGCCGACGCCCGGAGGCCGCAGCTTCAATGCACTGTGTCAGAGGGACGGTTATTGCATGCGAATCACGACGCGCCCGCGCGTGCCGGCGGCGACCGCCTCGTAGGCTTCGCGCGCGCGGGCGAGCGGGAATTCCTGCGCGATCGCCGGGCCGCTCAGCTTGCCGTTGTCGAAGCCCTCGACGAGCGCGGTCATCAGCGGCGCCGATTCCGCGACGCCGAGCTTCGCGCTGTCGACGCCGAGCAATTGCGTCTCGTTGTGATAGAAGTCGATCAGATCGAACTCGACGCGGCGCTTGCCGGTCCCGCTGATTTCGAGCACGCGGCCGCGCCGCTTCGCGAGACTCAGCGCGGTCTCGAACGCGACACCGCCTACCGTGTCGTACACGACTTCCGCGCCCGCGCCGCCGGTCAGCTCGCGCACGCGTGCGGCCGCGTGTTCGTCGAACGCCACGTAGGCGTCGATCAGGCGGCCCGCGGGCGTGGCGGGATCGAGCGGCCGGCGGTCGACGGCGATCACGCGCGCGCCGCGTGCTTTCGCGATCTGCACGACCGCGCCACCGACACCGCCGCCCGCGCCAAGCACGGCAATGGTCTCGCGGGCCTGCAACTTCGCGTATTCGACGGTGCCGAGCCACGCGACCACGAAGTTCACGCCGATCGCCGCCGCCTCGACGTGGCTCAACGCCACGGGCTTGCGCGACAGCGCCGCGACCGGAATGCCGAGGTACTCGGCGTGCGTGCCGTCGCGCGTGAAGCCGATGTCGCCGCCGGTTCCCCACACCTCGGCGTCGAGCCACGCGGCCGGGCCGTCCACCACCACGCCGCTGAAGTCGCGCCCCGGCGTGCGCGGCAGCACCGTATGTTCGAAATGGCCGGACACGTTCTTCACGTCGCTCGGATTGACCGAGGCCGCCATGACCCGCACGACCGCATGCTCCGCGTCGGCCTGCGGCGTCGGCAGGTCGACGTATTCGAGCACTTCGGGGTTGCCAAAAGATTTGAACTGAATCGCTTTCATCGTGCGTGGCTCCGGTTGGTCTTGCGCCGCGTTGCGCAGCGAATGCACCGTAGTCTAAGTGATGCGAGTAACGGCATCAGGACGACGGCTTTCAGATTTCGGACAACAACCCCCGCGCCGGGTACGCGATCACCCAGGCTCTAACCCGCCTGACCCGCCTCGTCGGCCTTCGGCGCCTGAGCATGCCGCTGGTGTTCGGCGGCCAGAAACATGTACATCGCCGGCACGACGAACAACGTGAACAGCGTGCCGATCGACATCCCGGTGAAGATCACGAGCCCCATTGCGTTGCGGCCCGCCGCGCCCGCGCCCGACGCGATCACGAGCGGCACCACACCGAGCACCATCGCCGCGGTCGTCATCAGGATCGGGCGCAGCCGCACGCCGGCGGCTTCCTCGACCGCTTCGCGCTTCGCGCGACCTGCGCGCTGCAATTCGTTGGCGAACTGCACGATCAGAATGCCGTGCTTGCTGACGAGCCCCATCAGCGTGACGAGGCCGACCTGCGTGTAGATATTCAGCGTCGTCAGGCCGATGTTGATGAAGATCAGCGCGCCGAACAGCGCCATCGGCACCGAGATCAGGATCACGACCGGATCACGGAAACTCTCGAATTGCGCCGCGAGCGCGAGGAACACGATGATCGTCGCGAGCAGCAGCGTGATGACGAAGCCGCCCGACTCCTGCACGAACTGGCGCGACTCTCCCGAGTAATCGGCTGAATAGCCGGCCGGCGCGACCTGCGCGGTCGCCTTGCGCAGAAAATCGAGCACCTGGCCTTGCGACACGCCCGGCACGATCACGCCGGAGATCGTCGCCGAGTTCAACTGCTGGAAGTGGTTGATCGATTCGGGCACGACGCTGTGCCGCAGATGCGCGATCGTCGACGCCGGTATCACGTTGCCGTCCGGCGTGCGCAGATAGTAGTCGAGCACTTGCGACGGATTGAGCCGGTCGATCTGCAACACCTGCGGAATCACCTTGTACGAGCGTCCCGCAATCGAGAAGTAGTTGACGTAGCCGCCGCCCAGCGCCGACCCGAGCGCCTGTCCGACGTCGCTTTGCGACAGCCCGAGCGACGCCACCTTGTCGCGATCGACGACGAGCGTCACTTCCGGCTTGTCGATTTTCAGGTCGCTATCGACGAAAAAGAACATGCCGCTCGCGCGCGCTTTTTCCAGCACTGCTTGCGACACCTCGTTGAGGTTTTCGAACGGCTCGGTCGTGCTGATCACGAACTGCACCGGCAAGCCCTGCGCGCCCGGCAGCGGCGGAAACTGGAACGCCGCGACGCGCGCGCCCGCGATCTGATTCCACTTCTGCTGCAACTCCTGCTGCAGCACGGTCGCGTTCTTGCCGCGCTGATCCCAGGTCTTGAACAGCACGCCGCCGATGCCCCGGTTGACAGTCGGCGAGCCCGTGAGCTGGAACATCTGCGAATATTCGGGCAGTGTCTTCGAAGCATCGAACACCTGGTCCGCGTAGGTCTGCATCTGCTGGATCGTCGCGTTGGGCGGCCCGATGATCTGCGAGAGCACGATGCCCTGGTCTTCCTGCGGCGCGAGTTCCGACTTCGAGGTCATGAACAGATACACCGTGCCGCACAGCAGCAGCGCGCCCATGATCACGAACACGGGCCAGGTATCGAGCGTCGCATGCAACAGGCGGCCGTAGCCGCGATGCACGCGCTCGAACTGGCGGTCGACGAAACGCGCGAAGCGGCCCGACTCCTGCGCGGCACGGAAGAAGCGCGAGCACATCATCGGCGACAACGTGAGTGCGATCACGCCCGACACCGTCACCGCGCCCGCGAGCGTGAACGCGAATTCGGTGAAGAGCGCGCCCGTCAGCCCGCCCTGGAAGCCGATCGGCGCGTACACGGCGATCAGCACGACGGTCATCGCGACGATCGGGCCGCCCAGTTCGCGAGCGGCGATCAGCGCGGCGTCGAACGGTGTCCTGCCTTCGTGCTTCATGTGCCGATCGACGTTCTCGACGACGATGATCGCGTCGTCCACGACGAGCCCGATCGCGAGCACGAGTGCGAGCAGCGTGAGCAGATTGATCGAATAGCCGAGCACCTGCATCACGAAGAACGTGCCGATCAGCGACAGCGGCATCGCGATCAACGGCACGATCACCGCGCGGAAGCTGCCGAGAAACAGGAAGATCACGATGGTGACGATCACGAGCGCTTCGACGAGCGTTTTGATCACTTCCCTGATCGCGGTGTTGACGAAGTCGGTCGCGTCATAAACGATGTCGCCCGTCATGCCGGTCGGAAACTGCTTCTGTAGATCGGGAAACACGGTTTTCACGCGCTTGGCTACGTCGAGAATGTTCGCGTCCGGTGCGACCTTGATGCCGATGAACACCGACCGCTTGCCGCTGAACGCGACGTTGAAGTCGTAGCTGTCGGCGCCGAGCACGACGTTCGCGACATCCTCGAGGCGCACGATCGAGCCGTTCTTCTGCTTGACGACGAGCTGCTTGAAGTCGTCGACGGTATGCAGTTCCGTGCCCGCTTCCAGGTCGACGCTGACCATTTGCCCCTTCGTCGTGCCGAGCGTGGCGAGATAGTTGTTGTTGCCGAGCGCGGTGTACACGTCACCCGCGCTCACGCCGTGCGCGGCGAGCCGCGCCGAGTCGAGCCACGCGCGCATCGCGAACTGCCGGCCGCCCAGCACTTCGGCGGTCTGCACGCCCTGGATCGAATCGAGCTTGGGCTTGACCACGCGCAGCAGGTAATCGGTGACGTTGTTGCTTGGCAGCACGCTGCTGTAGAAGCCCATGTACATCGCGTCGGTGGTCTGCCCGGTCTGCACCGTCAGCACCGGCTGCTGCGCCTGCGGCGGCAACTGGTTGCGCACCGAGCCGATCTGCGTGTTGATCTCGGTCAGCGCGCGGTTCGCATCGTAGTTCAGTCGCAGCGTCGCGATGATCGTCGACACGCCCGTGATGCTCGTCGACGACATGTAGTCGATGCCCTGTGCCTGCGCGATCGCCGCTTCGAGCGGCTGCGTGATGAAGCCGGCGATGGTGTCCGAGTTCGCGCCATAGTAGGCCGTCGTGATCGTGACGACCGCGTTCTCGGTCTGCGGATACTGGCTGACCTTCAGCACCGCGAGCGCGCGCAACCCGAGCACGAGGATCAGCAGGCTCACGACCGAAGCGAGTACCGGCCGGCGAATGAAGATGTCCGTGAACATGATCGGGCGGCCTCGCTCATTGTTCCTGCGGCGTCGGATTCGGACTGTCCGACGGCTGCACGCGGTTGTCGATGATCAGCGGCGTGCCGTTCTTCAGCTTGATCTGGCCGCTCGTCACGACCTGCGTGCCGTCGTCGATGCCCTTCAGAATCGCCACCTGGTCGCCGCGCGTCGGCCCCGGCGTTACGAATACCTGCTGGGCGACGGGCAGCGTCTTGCCCTGCGCGTTGGGCTGCGTGCCGGGCTTCACGACGAACACGGTCGCGCCATACGGGTTGTAGGTGATCGCCGTTTGCGGCAGGGTCAGGTAGCGCTGTTCGGCGCCCGAGTCGATCTTCACGTTCGCGTACATGCCGGGCAGCAGCTTGCGCTCGCGATTGTCGACGCTCGCTTCGATCTGTACGTTGCGCGTCGCGCTGTCGACTTTCGGGCTCACCGACTGGATCTTGCCGGTGAAGGTTTTCCCGCTGTACGCGTTGGTGTCGACGCTGACGGTCGCGCCGATCGCGAGCTGGCCGAGCTGTTGTTGCGGTACCGAGAAGTCGGCGTAGATCGGATCGATGGCTTGCAGCGTGACGATCGCGTCGCCGGGATTCAGGTATTGCCCCGGATTGATCGTCGTGATGCCGAGGCGCCCCGCGAACGGCGCGCGAATCGTCTTCTTGTCGACGAGCGCCTGCTGTTGCGCGACCTGCGCCTTCTTGCCCTTGAGGTCGGCCGCATCGGCGTCGAGCTGCGCCTTCGCGATCGCCTTGATGTCGTACTGCGCGCGGTCGCGCTCGTAGACCGTCTGCGCGAGTTGGGCCGCGGCCTGCAGCGATTGCAGCAGCGCGACGTCGCTGTCGGCGTTGAGTCGCACGAGGATCTGTCCGGCTTTCGCTTCCTGCCCCGACACGAACGCGACCTCGCGCACGAGGCCGGCGACTTCGGTCGTCACGTCTACGCCGCGCACCGCGCGCAGGCTGCCGACCGCCGCGAGCTGCGGCTGCCACGACTGATAGTGGACCACCACCGCCGAGACCGTGGCGGGCGGCGCGGTGTTGGCCGTCATGAACTTCGCGAACATGTGCGCGCGGAACAGGTTGAAGCCGACCAGCGCGGCGAGCAGCAGGCCGACGCTGATCAACATGATCACCATCCGCTTTGTCATCGGTTTTCTTTCGGCCATCGTGATGTCCTTGCTCGGCTTGGGGCGAGGGCTGGGGTTGCGTCAGGGCACGGTCAATGTGGCGTTGTGGTGGTTGCCGTCGTTGCTGATGGCGACGACGGGTTCGACGCGCTCGCCGACGCGGCGGCCGGCGCGGCCGCGGACTCGGGCGCGGCGGCATTCCACCAGCCGCCGCCGAGCGCCTGGAACAGCGCCGCCGTGTCGGCGTAACGCGCGGCCTGCGCCTGCGCGAGACTCACGACCGTTTGCTGATACTGGCGTTGCGCGTCGAGCAGCGCGAGGTAGCTGACACCGCCGACGTGATACTGTCCGCGCGTGAGTTCGAGCGAATCGCTCGCGGCGCGCGACGCGTCGGTCTGCGCCTTGAGGCCGGTTGCGTCGTGTTCGAGCGCGCGCAGCGTGTCCGCAACGTTCTGGAACGCGAGCAGCACCGTCTCGCGGTATTGCGCGCCGGCCTGTTCGTAAGCGGCCTCGGCCGCGCGCTTCTGCGCGCTCAGCTGGCCGCCGTGAAAGACCGGTTGCAGCAAGCCCGCGCCGATGCTCCAGAGCGTGCTGCCGGCCCTGAGCACCTGCGCGGGCGTCAACGCTTCGGCGCCGTAGCTCGCGGACAGCGTGATCTGCGGATACATCGCCGCGGTCGCGACGCCGACCTGCGCGCTCGCCTGATGCAGCGTGGCATCGGCGGCAAGGATGTCGGGGCGCTGGTGCACCAGCGACGACGGCAGGCTCACGGGCAGCGTGTCGGGCAGCGAGAACATGTCGAGCGTGAAGCCGGGCACCGAGGTATCGCTCGGCAGCTTGCCGGCGAGTACCGCAAGCTGATGGCGCGCCTGATCGAGCTGCTGTTGCAGCGGCGGCAGCGTCGCGCGGGTCTGCGCGAGCAGCGTTTCCTGCGCGAGCACGGCCGTGCGGCTCACGCCGCCGAGTGAGAATTGCTGGTCGAGCACGTTCAGCTGCTGCTCTTCCTCGGTAGCGATCCGCTCGGTCGCGTCGATCTGCGCGCGCACCGACGCTTCCTTGACCGCCGCGGTCACGATGTTGGCCGATATCGTGAGATAGGCGGCCTGCAGCTGGAAGCGCTGATAGTCGATCTGCGCATGCAGCGCTTCGAGTTCGCGCCGCGCGCCGCCGAACACGTCCAGCTTGTACGAGACGTTGACCGACGCGTTGTAGAGATTGAATTCCTCGACGAGGCCGGGCTCGCCGAACGCGATGCCGTTGATCTTTTCGCGCGTGGCGCTCAGTTGCGCGTCGACGCTCGGCAGCAAGGTGCCGCCGGCTTGCGCGATGTAATTCTCGCGAGCCTGTCGCAACGCCGCCTGCGCGGCGGCCATGTTCGGACTGTTGGCGATCGCCTCGCGGATCAGTGCGTCGAGCGGCTCGCAATGAAACAGCGTCCACCACGCGGCGGGAATGTCCTGGGCCGGCGCGAAACGCTGCGGCAGGCCTGCGGGGCCGGGCGCGGAGGCGGTCTGGTCGGGCAGCGGCGTGGTGGTGAAGGTGTCGGTGGCCGGCGCGGGCGGCGCGTGGTAGTCGGGGCCGACCATGCAGCCGGCCAGCGCGACGCAGCTGCACAGCGCAACGTAGAGGCGCCGCCAGACAATACGCTGACTCACGTCGATCATCGATCTACCTTGTATCGCCAGTGGCGGGTGGACCGGACGAAGATGTTCAGGTCACCCGAACGTTCCTGGAGTTGTCTTGCCGACGCTGGAATTTACCATGCACGGCGCGAACCGCGCTTGGCCTCGCGTTTGCTGGCCGACGAGGGTGGATACGAGATCACGTAGGAGGGCGGTGATGGCAGGCGGTGCTACCGCTGTCTGCCACGCCCGGAGCGGCATTCACGACAATTTCACGGATTCGGGCACGCGGTTGGCTCGGCATCGCGCTTGGCGAACCGGTCGAGCCGTTGCCTGGTTATCGATCGTCTGGTTTTACCGGGCCTCGTCCGCCGCTCGGCGCTGCGCGATCAGATCGGCGAGCCGCTCGACCTGCTGCCCTTGCGCATCGAAATTGCCCGCGTCGAGCCACCGCTCATAGCACGAGCGCAATGCCGGCCACTCGCTGTCGATGATCGAAAACCACGCCGTGTCGCGATTGCGCTCGCGATAGACGATCGCCTGCCGGAAGATCCCCTCGAACGTAAATCCATAGCGCAACGCGGCCTTGCGCGACGGCTCGTTGAGCGAATCGCATTTCCATTCGAAGCGCCGATAACCGAGCTTGTCGAACACTTCGCCTAGCAGCAGGTACATCGCATCGGTCGCGATGCGCGTGCGCTTGAGCCGCGGCGAATACGTGACGTGGCCGACTTCGATCACGCCGTTGGCCGGATCGATCCGCATCAGCGAGAGCGTGCCGACCGGCTTGCCCGTCGCCAGGTCGATGACCGCGTAGTGCAGCGGATCTTTCGATGCCGCCATTTGCGTCAGACGCTCACGATAGGCCGCGAGACTGTCGAACGGGCCGACCGCCAGATAGGTCCAGTCGCGGCCGTCGGTGGCCGAGCCGTACGCGTCGAAGAGGTCGGCCGCGTGGCGCTCGACGTCGACCGCTTCGAGCCGGCAATAGCGGCCGCCGAGCGGCTCGCGGCCCGGCGGCTGCGCGCCGTGCCAGCCGGGCAGGGGCGCGCCGATGGGCTGGCCGTAGGCGTTACGTGTGGGTTCCATGTCCGTTCTCCTGTCGATGCAGGAACGATACGGCAAACGTGGTATGTTCAAAAGATCCACGAAATGCTTATTCGATAGGTCCAGCCACCATGATCGAAATCATCGGACCGCTCGTCCATGCGGACGACGCGTTCGCCGCGAGCGGCGCCAGCGGGGCCAAGCGGCCCGCGCCGCTGCAAAAGCAGCTGATCGAACGTCTGCAGCAGGCGATCCTCGCCGGTCGTCTGCCGGCCGGGTCGCTGCTGCCGTCGTCGCGGCTGCTCGCCGCCGAGATGGGCGTGTCGCGCAACACGGTCGTGATCGCTTACGAGCATCTCGCCGCGGTCGGCTACGTGATCGCCGATCGCCAGGGCACGCGCGTGAGCCCGCTGTCGAGCCCCGCCGCGCGCGGCGAGCGGGCGGCGGCGTCGGCCGCGCCGGAGGTCGTATACGCGGCGCGCGTCGAGCAGTTCGCGGCGTCGCACAATCACGCCGACAACGGGTACGCGCTGACCCCCGGCACGCCCGCGCTGGACCGTTTCCCGCTTGCCGCGTGGCGGCGCGCGCTCGAACGTGCGATGGAGCGCGCATTACCACGCGCGCTCGGCTACGGCATGCCGGCCGGCGAGCCCGCGCTGCGCGACGCGATCGCCGCGCATCTACGGATGGCGCGCGGCGTGCGCTGCGATGGCTCGCAGGTCGTGATCACCGAGGGCGCGCAGGAGGCGCTGAACCTGTGCGTGCGACTGCTGACCAATCCCGGCGATATCGCATGGATCGAGGACCCCGGCTATCGCGGCGCAAAGGCCGCTTTCAACGCGGGCGACTTGCGCACGCTGCCGATTCCCGTCGACGCCGAAGGCATGGCCGTGCCGGCCGACGCGTGGCACACGCATCCGCCGAAACTGATCTACACGTCTCCCGCGCATCAGTATCCGACCGGCGCGGTGCTGTCGGTGGCGCGGCGGCTTGCGCTGATTGCCGAGGCGCGGCGCTGCGGCGCGTGGCTGATCGAGGACGATTACGACGGCGAGGTGCGTCACACCGGCGAGCCGATCGCGAGCATGCAGGGCCTCGTCGACGAGGCGCCCGTGCTGTACGTCGGCTCGTTCAGCAAGACGATGTTTCCGGCGCTGCGCATCGGCTTCGTCGTGCTGCCTCGCGCGATCGCCGCGCACGCCGCTGTTGCGCTGCAAGAGATGCTGCGCGGCGGGCATCGGCTGGAGCAGTTGGCGCTCGCGCATTTCATCGAAAGCGGCGAATTCGGGCGGCATCTCGGGCGGATGCGGCGGCTGTACCGCGAGCGGCAGCAGGCGCTGCGCGACGCGCTGGCCGAGCATTTTCCGGCGGCGACGATTCTTGGCGGCGATTGCGGCATGCATCTGACGCTGCGGCTGCCGGCATCGCTCGACGATCGCGCGCTCACGGCGCGGGCGCAGGCGTTGGGGTTGAGTCCGCGCGCGCTGTCGGGGTTTTCGATCGGGGCGTCGGAGCAGACGAACGGGCTCGTGATCGGGTATGGCAATACGGAGGCGGAGCGCTTGGGGCCCGCGGTGAAAGCGCTGGCGGAGGTAGTGCGGGAGATGGAGGGCGAGGCGCGACCGGCTGCGAAGCGCGCGGCAAAACGGGGCGGAAAAACCGTCGTCCGGCCCCGCAAAAAACCCACCCCGCCACGCCGCACGCCCGCCACTCCGGGCATGTAGGTTTTACGTCTGTCCGCCTGGCCCATGTCGCGCTATCGTGTCGTATGCGCGGCGACTTCGCAGTTCCGATGTGCTGGTTTGCCCGCATGTGCCGCGGTTGCCCGTCCCGTCGCGCGGCGGGTGTGGCGCCGGCGATGGGCACGAACAATGCGTTCAGTGTGGTTATCGATGACGATCTATCCGACCGGAGACGACATGAAGGAAATCGAACCGACCCCGTGGTTTGACCTTGCCATCCATACGCCCGTACGCGAAGGCTGGTACGAAGTGCAGTTGGCGAGCGGGGACACGGCGTTTGCGAAATTTGGCGACGGCGTGTGGACCGAAAAGCCGTTGCTCGTATTCACGCACTGGCGCGGCCTGTCCGCCGATCCCTCGAAAGCCGCGGACGGCGCGGCCGAGTCGGTCGGCGCCGAAGCCACTGCGGCGCAAGGCGTGCGCGCCGCCTGGAACGCGTTCTTCCCGGGACTCGGCGACGAGCAGCACAAGCCGCTCAATGCGGTGCCGAACGGCAAGGCGCCACATTGAGGGTTCCTTGAAATTCGTTTGAAGTCCGGTCGGGCGGCGGCCTGTGGGCCGCCGCCCGACAGCTCGATTCTGCCGCCATCCGCGCGTGGTTCGAATCGCTCTCGTATCGCTCGGCCCTGCGCCGCACCGCATTTCTCCCGCCCCGCTACAATCAGCGTCATTCTTTCGACGCCATCACAATGCCATGAACGCCACCCGAGAAACCGTGGAATTGTCGCGCGCGACTCAACTGCTCAATCACGGACCCGTCACGCTGATCACGAGCGCACACGATGGTCGATCGAACGTGATGGCCGCGTCATGGGCGATGCCGCTCGACTTCAATCCGCCGAAGGTGGTGGTGGTCGTGGATAGCCGCACGCTGACGCGTCGCCTGATCGAAGCGAGCGGCGTGTTCGGGCTGCAGTTGCCGAGCCGCGGTTTCGCCGCGCAAACGCTCGCGGTCGGCACGCACGCGGGCGTCGAACTCGACAAGTTCTCCGCGTTCGATCTCGAGACCTTCCTCGCGCAAAAAATCGACGTGCCGATGCTGGCCGGCTGCATCACCTGGATGGAATGCAAGGTGATTCCGGACGACAGCCAACGGCACGATCTGATCATCGGCGAGGTGGTCGCCGCGTATGCGGATAGCCGCGTGTATTCGCGCAACCGCTGGCATTTCGGCGACGATCCCGACCTGCGCACATGCCATTACGTGGCCGGCGGTACCTTCTTCGCGACGGGCGATGCATTCGAGGTGGCGCCCGTCGCGGCGTCCGCGCAGTGACCGGGCTTAGGTGCTCCGTTCGGTTTCGCCTTCGGCGAATGCTTTGAGCGCGTCGCCGGCGAGACGATAACGTACCCATTCGCTTTGCGGATTCGCGCCGATCGACTTGTAGAAGCCGATGGCCGGCTCGTTCCAGTCGAGCACGCTCCATTCGAATCGACCGCAGCCCGTTTCGCAGGCGATTTGCGCGAGATGGCGCAGCATCTGTTTGCCCGCGCCGCTGCCACGCGATGCGGGCGATACGTACAGGTCTTCCAGATAAAGCCCCTGTTTGCCGAGCCACGTCGAATACGAAAAGAAGTACACGCAAAAACCGACTGGCTCGCGGTTCATTTCGCAGATCAGCGCTTTCGCGGGCGCGCCCTCGGCAAACAGGCTCTTCTCGATGTCTTCGACGCCGGCGACGACTTCGTGCTCGGCTTTTTCGTAGATCGCGAGTTCGGTGATGAAGCGCAGGATCAGGGGGGCGTCGGAAGCGGTGGCGGGGCGGATGTGGATCGTCAAGGTCTAGTGCTCGGTGAGTTCGGTGATGACTGCCGGCCGGCGGGCGGTACGCGCCAAATGCGCCGGCTTCGGAACAGACTCACATCGTAGCAAAGAGCCAAAGGCCCCGCCGCGAACGGACCGGGCCTCGGGCGTTTCCTACAGACCGAAGGCGAACAATTTCAGCGGCCCCGGTCCACTCGTCGAGCCAGAGCCCCAGAACACCACGCCGTCCGCAATGGCCGGCCCGGCATTGCATGCACCCCCGCTATTGAATGACCACAGGACTTTTCCGTTGGAAGAATCGAGCGCGTACATCGTGCCATTCGTGTAGTCGAGATTGCATCCGAAGACCACGCCATTGGCGACACTGACGGCTGCCTCCGCGCGGCTTCCGAGCGGGTCCGGCGTGGTCCACGTCACTGCGCCGGAATTCGCGTTGAGCGACGCCCTTCTACATCCCTGCCGGGTTCGTCGGCGAGAGTATGACGGGGTGGTGCGATTCGCGGCTGATTGGATGATTGCCCGGCATGAGCGCGCATTCGGACAGGAAGAGAGACCGAAACGGCACTGCCGCGCTTCAACCCTCCGGCAACACCGACTTACCGCGCCGCTTTTTCGGCTTAGGCTCGACGCCCACTCGCGGGTCCCGCTCCAGCACGAGTGCCGTCAACTTCTCGACAGTGTCTTCAAACGCAGGATCCTCCTGTTGCACGTAAAGCCATTTCCCAAGCACCGGGTGAGGCTGCAACGCAGGCATATCGGTAATCAGAGCAGCATGGCGTTCCCGCGACGTACAGACGAGCAGCCCATTCCACGGCTTATCGCGATCGGCGGCAACCAGGCACAACAGCCCATCGATATACGCAGCGTCGCTACCAAACATCCGCCGACGCATATACGTCGGATCGCGTTCGAACGCGTCGAAGATCCACAGGAGCGAATTGCTGATCGAAGAGGGCATCGGCGGACAATCTCAGGAAGCGCGGGTGAACGAAGATAAGTTTACGTAAATTCTCCAGGCTCGGCAGCGAGCCAATTGAAGATCGAGCAAGTCCGGCTAGGTAAGATGTGTCCAACCTCGGCGACCATATCGAAACTCGCACGATCCAGACCATGTTAGCTCACACAGACGCCACCGCTGCCTACACGAAGCGCTTCGAAGCCGTTCTCGCCTATATCGATGCAAACCTCGAGGGCGATCTGTCGGTCGACGCGCTAAGCCGCATCGCAAACTTCTCGATGTTCCATTTTCATCGGCAGTTTGTCGCGTATGTCGGCGTGCCCGTCGCACGCTACGTGCAGTTGATGCGCTTGCGTCGCGCGGGCCGCCGCCTCGCGTCGCAGGCGTCGTGCCCGGTTCTCGATGCCGCGCTCGACGCCGGCTTCGACAGTCCCGAAGCCTTCAGCCGTGCGTTCAAGCGTGCGTTCGGCATGGCGCCGAGCGCGTTTCGACGACATCCAACATGGCAATTCTGGAGTGCGAGTTTTGTTGTTCCCTATGTTTCGAGGAAACTGACCATGCAAGTGAAAATCGTCGATTTTGCAGAAACCCGCGTTGCCGCGCTCGAACATTGTGGTTCGCCCGGACTCGTCAACGAGAGTGCGCGCAAGTTCATCGATTGGCGTATTCAAAGCGGACAATCACCGGTGGCGTCGAGCCGGACCTTCGGCGTCCCGCACGGCAATCCAGACACGGTGCCAGCGGATGAATTCCGTTTCGATATCTGCGGAGAGATCGACGAGCCGGTCGCGCCGAATCTCTATGGCGTGCGCGAGCTCGTGATGCAGGGTGGACGGTGCGCGGTGGTTCGGCACGCAGGATCGACCGACCACATCGGCGAGACGATCTACCCGGTCTATCGCGACTGGTTGCCTTCGAGTGGGGAAGAGTTGCGGGACCATCCGCTGTTTTTCCACTACCTGAGCGTCTATCCTGAGACGCCGCTGGATCAGTGGCAGACGGATATCTACATTCCGTTGGTGTGATTGGGATGGGTGTGATGAGCATGTGAGATGCCTGCTAGTGCGAAGCAAGTTGCTCCATCGGTATCAATTGCATTGAGCGAGCATTGCCGATTGCTAATTCGGCAAAAAATGCAATTTCGAAATGTCTCTCTGAATAAAGCCCCGCTCTCTGCGAATAGTGGTTCGGAGCCGGTTTTTATCGACCCGGCCGCCCAGCCATAACAGTAGCCGCGAAGCCGGTTTTCGCTGCACGTACCTCGCGTCCTCACTGGAACCACGCAATACCTCAAATGTCAAAAAACGATGTCATCCGTCCATTTTGGGGAGATAGCAAATGGCTGCCACGCAATCAGGGGCGGTGCCCCTCTCGGATGAGGAGGCTCGGCGCCAGTTGCGCCGTGCTGTCATCGCCAGCACGATTGGTACCACAATCGAATGGTATGACTTCTTCCTGTACAGCATTGTCACGGGTCTTGTATTCGCGAAACTGTTCTTTCCTGAATCGGACCCGCTCGTCGGCACACTGCAAGCTTTTCTGATTTACGCTGTCGGCTTTATCGCGCGACCGGTGGGCGCGGCGATTTTCGGCCACTATGGCGATCGCATCGGACGTAAAGCCACGCTAATCGTGACGCTGTTGCTGATGGGACTCGCGACGTTTGCCGTGGGCTTTGTTCCAACCTATGCGACGATTGGTATCTGGGGGGCAATCCTGCTCACGGCGCTGCGCTTCATTCAAGGTGTGGGCGTTGGAGGCGAGTGGGGCGGTTCGGTGTTGATGTCGATGGAGTGGGCACGTACCAACAAGCATCGCGGTTTCATCGCGTCCTGGCCGCAGTTCGGCGTACCGGCGGGATTGTTCGTCGCGAATCTGGTGGTGCTTGCCGTCAGCCAGATCTCCGGCAGCGCATTTCTCACCTGGGGCTGGCGGGTGCCGTTTTTCCTCAGTATCGTGCTGGTCGCGATCGGCCTTTATATCCGCTTGAGTATCCTCGAGACGCCTATCTTCGCGAAGCTGCTCGCTGAGCGCAGGATCGAAAAGGCGCCGATGCGTGAAGTATTGCGCCGGCAGCCGAAAGACATTCTTTTGTCGGCTCTTGCGCGTATGGCGGAACAGGCGCCGTTCTATATTTTCACGGCCTTTATATTCACCTATGGTGTGATGAGTCTGGGCGTCACACGCGATCTGTTGCTCACGGCAGTGCTGGCCGCTTCGGTGCTGGAATTCTTCACGATTCCGCTGTTTGGTCACGTGTCTGATCTGATCGGACGTCGACGCATGTATGTGATCGGTGCCGCTGCTGTCGGGCTATTCGGCTTCCTGTACTTTTTCATGGTTGGAACCCATAACCCGATATGGATCTTCGCGGCCATCGTACTTTCGCTGGTGCCGCATGCGATGATGTATGGTCCCCAAGCCGCGTTGATCGCCGAATCGTTCACGGGGCGCTTGCGCTACAGCGGTGCGTCGATGGGCTATCAGTTGGCTTCCGTCATCGCTGGCGGTCCGGCACCGTTGATTGCGACGGCGCTTTATGCTTACTTCCATTCGGGATTTGCGGTGGCTTGGTATGTCTTCGCGTGCGCGGTGATTAGCGTGGCCGCCGCCATGCGATTGGGCGATTACACGAATAAGGACATTTCGCGGGAATACGACGACGTGCATGCATTGCATGACAGCAGACATGCCACTCCGTGAATGATCAGGCGGATGGCCGGCCACAACGGCCATCCGCAACGGCCATCCGCCGGATCGACCATCAACTTTTCAGCGGCAACCAGACTTCGACTCCACCCATCCCCGTCACCGGGTCGAACTGCTCGCCATACCGTTCGAAATGCGGTGCATCGGCAGGCACGTGCCCTGACGCGGGCAACCACTGATTCCAGATCGTATTCATCGTGCGACGAATGCCTGAGATGTGCTCGCGATGAGTGAACACCGCATACCGTTGCGCGGCGATGCGCACACGACTCAACTCTGGCGGCAATGCGGAAAAATCGCTGACTTCGACGCCGCACATGTAGTCGAAGTTACCCAGTTCATCGGCGTTATAGCCAACGCCATAAGCCACCTTGCCGACCTGTCCCGGCACCCTGCCGTACCAGGCGCCAAAGCGCTGCCATTGGGATGGGATCGCCTTGCTGCTGTCGCACGTATAGCGCTCGCTCAGTCCAGCGACGAGAAACGCTCGCGCGTCTTCGAAGCGCGGCGGGTCCAGATGGGTGAGAAGGGTTTCGTCCATTTTGATCGGCTCCACGATGGTCAGGTTGTCGAGATGACCCCGCGCGCGCAGCGCGTCGGGCGTGAGCCCGAACTGTTCGCGAAACGCGCGCGTGAATGCTTCGTGAGAGCCGTAGCCGGCGTCGAGAGCGACCGCGAGGATGTCGGGCGCACCATCGGCCAGACGTCGTGCGGCCTCGCTCAAACGCCGTGCGCGAACGTAGCGCATCACCGGCATCCCGGTGGCCGCTTCGAACGCGCGCGCGAGGTGAAAGCGCGATACGCAGCCACAGCGGGCGATGTCGTCGAGCGTCAACTCGCCGGCGAAGTGGCTTTCGATATACCAGAGCGCTTTTCCAACCGGGTTCATCTCGGCTCTCATGTCAGCATGAAGCCAGCATAGTCAGCGGCGAACTCACGCATTTGATCGCGCTTGCGGTTTTGCAGTCGCGGCGGAGGGCCGAGACGATTCCGCCGCGTCACCATGCACGCCCGCGGCGCCACCCGCCTGCCCCGGCCTCAGCAACAGCCCACCCAGCACGCCGGCCGCCGCCGCAAAAACCGCCCCAAACAGAAACGCGACGTGATACCCGCTGTTCAGCGCAGCCGCCGCACTCGACGACGCCTGCATCGCCTCGCTACGCGCCGCGGCAAGACTCGCGAGCACCGCAAGCCCGAGCGCCCCGCCCATCATGAACGATGTATTGACGATGCCCGACGCGAGGCCCGAATCGGCGGGATCGACGTCGCTCATCGCGGCGAGCAGCAGCGGATTGAACGCGATGCCCGCGCCAAAGCCGAGCAGCAACATGCCGGGCAACACGTCGGGTACGAAGCTGCCGTCGACGGGCGCGCGCGCGAACAGCGCAAGCCCGCATGCCGCGATCAGCAGGCCGGCCGCGAGCGGACGACGCAGCCCGAAGCGCATCACCACGCGCGCCGACAATCCCAGCGAAAAGAGTCCCATGATCAGGTTCGCGGGCAGAAACGCGAGCCCCACCTGCAATGGCCGATAGCCGAGCACGCGCTGCAGATACAGCGCCGAAATAAAGAACCACGCGAACATCGCCGCCGCCCACAACACGCCGACCAGGTTCGCGGTCGCGACATTGCGCAAACGCAGCAGAGCGAGCGGCATCAACGGGTGTTCGATTCTCGCCTCGATTGCGAGGAACACGGCAAGCAGCGCGAGCCCGACGAACAGCAGGCCGAGCGTTTGCGCCGAAGTCCAGCCCGCTTCGTTGCCGTTGACGATCGCATAGACCGCCAGCATCAGCGATGCGGTCACGCTGAGCGCCCCGGCCACGTCGAGCCGTTCGCCGTGCGCGTGGCCGCGCGCAGCGGGCAATAGCGCGAGGCACAGCGCGTACACCGCAATGCCGATCGGCAGATTGACCAGGAAGATCCAGTGCCAGCTCAGCAGGTTGGTGAGCAGTCCGCCGAGCAGCACGCCGATGCTGCCGCCGCCCGCGCAGACAAAGCCATACACGCCCATCGCCTTCGCGCGTTCGCCGGCTTCGGTGAACAGATTCATGATCAGCGACAACGATACCGCCGAGACGATCGCACCGCCCAGGCCCTGCACGGCGCGCGCGGCGACCAGCAGCACCTGCGAATTCGCGAGGCCGCAGGCGAGCGAAGCGAGCGTGAAGAGCGTAATGCCGCTGAGAAACAGCTTGCGGTGTCCGTACAGATCGCCAAGCCGTCCGCCGAGCAGCAGGCAGCCGCCGAACGTCAGCATGTAGGCGTTGACGACCCACACGAGCGAAGTTTCGCTAAAGCCGAGATCGGCTGCGATGGACGGCAGCGCGACGTTCACGATGGTCGTGTCGAGCACGATCATCAGTACGCCGAGGCAGAGCACGATTAGCGCGAGCCAGCGTTGCTTGCCATGGAGGGAATGGGTCATGCGGACGCCCCTTTACGCGGATTCGGTCGATCACCGACGATGGGTTTTCGAGTCTAGCACCCGCACATTTAGCGTCCAACTACGAAATCCTGGGCGGCGGCGCTGCGCGAAGCCGCGCGCGGTTCCGCTTCAATCACTGCCGAGGATTTCGTATTTGCCGCCGCGCGCGGTGGCGGCTTCGAGCGGGAAGGAAGGCAATACCAGGGTTGCAGAAATCTCAGGTATCTACGTTTATATTAAGGATAGTTACGACTTCACCGACAAGCCTGGCGAGGCGTCGCAATATCTTGGCCATTGGAGCAAAAACGGGGTGATCGTTCTGGCTTACAACGGCGCGATGTCATATCTGAACGAACCGCGATTGTATTTTTCCTATCCCGTTGCACTGGGGAACCCGAAGGTCAGGGGCAACGTGTACTACCCGGTTCACAATAAGGACTTTAGAGAGTGGGCAATAAAACACCAGCGAGGAGGTGACTTCATGATCTATTCGGATCGAAAGCTTGTTCGAATCGACCCACCGATCAAGGTGTAATTATGAAACCGGGGCGATCGATCGGATGGGGCGCTGTAGTGCTCACAGTCGCGTTTGCCGTGCTTCTCGTCGCGACGCACACCGATCGCAGGAATGCGAGCGAATGCATCAAAAGCACGTCAAAAAACAGCCGCTACACTGCGGAGCGATGCCTGCTCCAATGGAGAGGCGGCAACGACCCGGCTTATCTCGGTCAGGTCTACGACGCCGCGTCAGGCAAACTGCTAGTGCGCAGAACCTTCAGCACACCGGTTCCTGAATTGATTTGGGTGGACGACGAAGGCGTTTCATTTTCCCGCGGCGGCGGCGACGCGTCGTTTATAAAGCTGCCCCCGTCATTCTATGACCGCATGATCGCCAGATTTTCGTCGATTGGACGATGAGTTTTTCGGTCTTGCACGCCGCGATTAATACGCGCTGCCGGCGCGAGTCATTCGGATGATGCACAGCGACGGCAGCACCACTTCCTTAAACCTTTGACTTACCCCCCATCAACCCATTCGACGGCAACGTCTCATCGAGCAACTTCCTCGCACTTTCAATCCCCGCCACCGGCAAGCCCCCCGGATCGAGCAGCCCCACCTGCACGAGCACCGAAGCCTGATCCCAATAGATATGCTCGTTATAAAGCTTGTCACCGCGGAAGCACACCACGGCGAGCATCGGCACCTCGAAGTGCTTGCCGGTCGGCGCGACGCCCGGCAGCAGCCAGTCGATTTCGCAGCTATGCGTGCAGCTGAAAATGAATTCATCGACGACGCGATCCGAGCCGATCGTGCGCGAAATCGGAATCAGCTTCGTGTCGGGCGGATTCGAGTTGACGAAGTGATGCGTGTAAAAGCGCTTCAGATTGTCATGCCCGACGCCGCCCGTCATCGTCGGCACGTGATTGACGTAGGGCTCGGCGACCATCGTCGGCATCACCGCGTCGACGTCCCGTGTCGCGAACTCGTGATAGCAGTGCGCTTCCCACAGCGCGTTCAGATCGTAGACCGGACCGAGCACCTTGCGCAGCAGCGCGAGCGTGCGCGAGTACGCCATCATCGCGGCGGGCTTGTCGTACTGTTTGCGCTGCGGCGCGGCGAACGCGTGATCGCAGCCGGGGTACACGTATTGCTCGATTTGCGGTCGCGTGCGCAGCGCGGCGTTGATGCGCTCGCGCGTTTCGGGTGGGCAGTGCGCGTCGTTTTCAGGGAAGTGGAACACCATCGGGCAGTTGATTGCCGATACTTCGTCGAGATGCGCTTCGAGGCCCACGCCGTAATAGCTGACCGCGCAATCGACGTCGGTGCGCGCCGCGCTCAGAAACGCGAGCTTGCCGCCGAGGCAGTAGCCGACCACGCCCACCTTGCCGGCCTGCTCGGGCAGTTCGCGCAACGCGGCGACGGTGGCGGCGATGTCCTTGACCGCGACGTCCGCGTCGAACTGACCCAGATAGCCGAGCGCCTCTTTCATGTCGGCGTCGCCGTAGCCAAGCGCAATGCTCGGCTTGATGCGCCAGAACAGATCGGGCACGAGCACGACGTAGCCTTCTTCGGCGTAGCGATCGGCGCTCGCTTTCATCGTGTCGTTGACGCCGAAGATTTCCTGCAGCAGTACGAGCCCTGGGACCGAGCCCTGCGCGGGCCGCGCGACGTATGCGTTGAAACGGCCGCCATCGTGGGCGACGACTTCGATGAAAGAGCCGGCCATGCAGTCTGCCTCCAGTCTCACGAAAGATAGGGGTTACGTCATCATGCGCAACTCGAAACGTTTGAGCTTGCCGGTTTCGGTGCGCGGCAGCGCGCCGACGAACGTGATGACGCGGGGATATTTATACGGCGCGACGTTATTCTTAACGAAATCCTGCAGCTGCGCGACCAGTTTATCGTCGGCGGTGTAGCCCGGGTTCACCACGACGAAGGCTCGCACGATTTGCCCACGCGTTTCGTCGGGCACGCCGATCACGCCGCATTCGGCCACCGCCTCGTGCTGCATCAGCACGCTTTCCACCTCAGGACCGGAGATGTTGTAGCCGGCCGACACGATCATGTCGTCGGCGCGCGCCTGGTAGAACACGTAGCCGTCCGCGTCGAGATAGACCGAATCGCCCGGCAGGTTCCAGCCGTCGCGCACGAAGCGCGACTGCCGTTCGTCGGCCAGATAGCGGCAGCCGGTGGGGCCACGCACCGCGAGTTTGCCGATCGTGCCGGGCGGCACGGGTTGCATGTCGTCGTCGACGGCTTGCACGACGTAGCCCGGCACCGCGCGGCCGATTGCGTTCGGCCGGATCTCCGCGCCTTGCGACGAAACGAAGATGTGAATCAGCTCGGTGCCGCCGATACCGTCGATCATGTCGATGCCGGTCGCCTCGCGCCACAGGCGCCGCGTCGAATCGGGCAGCGCCTCGCCGGCCGACACGGTCTTCTGCAGCGACGAAAGGTCATGTTGCGCGACGAGCGGCGCCATCTGCCGATAGAACGTCGGCGCGGTGAACATCACGGTCGCATGAAATCGTTCGACCACCTCGAGCAAGGTCTGCGGCGCCAGCTTTTCGACCAACACCGTCGAGGCACCGACGCGCAGCGGAAAGCACAGCAGCCCGCCGAGCCCGAACGTGAACGCGAGCGGCGGTGTGCCGCAGAAGATGTCGCTCGCGCAAGGCTTCAGCACATGACGCGGGAACAGGTCGCACATCGCGATGATGTCGCGATGGAAATGCATGCAGCCTTTCGGCGCACCGGTCGTGCCGCTCGTGAACGCGATCAGGCAGATGTCGTCGGCGGCGGTGTCGCTGGCGGTGAAGTGCTCGGGCTTGTTGACGGCGAGCGTGTCGAGCGAATCGGCGGAGTCGTCGTGAAAGCGGCGGGTCTGTTTCAGCACCGCGCAGCAGAACTCGTCCCGCGGATTCGTGCAGCGCTCGAGTTCCGCGCTCAGGCGCGCGTCGCAAAGTGCGGCACTGACCTGCGCCTTCTCGATGATCTGCTTGAGCTCCTTCGCGCGCAGCAGCGGCATGGTCGGCACGACGACGAGCCCGGCCTTCAGCGCCGCGAGTGTGGCGACGGCCATCTGCAATGTGTTCGGTCCGCGCAGCAGCACGCGGTTGCCGGGGCGCAAGCCCATTTCATCGACGAGCACATGCGCGCTGCGGTTGACCCGCGCGAGCAGTTCGCCGTACGTGGTGGCTTGCGGCTTGCCGTCTACGTCGGACCAGATCGCCGGCCGGTCGCGATGCCCCGCCTCGATGGTCCGCTCCAGCAGTTCGGTCGCGCAGTTCAGCCTCGGCGGATAGGCGACGTCCGGATTGTCGAGCAGTAAGACGGGCCATTGATCCTGCGGCGGAAGATTGTCGCGCGCGAAAGTATCGACGTGTGCTGACGGTTCCATCATGGTCTCCCGAGGCGTTGAGCCGGAAAATGCGCTTCGTTCGGTGTGAAGGGCTTGCCTGTGCGTTCGGTACCTGTACGACGTTCAGTGCGGAATCACCGCGGTGGCTTCGATCTCGACCTTCGCGCGGTCTTCCATCAGCGCGACGACCTGCACCGCGCTCATCGCGATGTCGTAGTCGCCGATCAGCTCGCGAAACGCGCGGCCGATGTCCTTCAGCGATGCGAGATACTCGCGCTTGTCGGTCACGTACCACGTGAGGCGCACGAGGTGTTCGGGCTTGCCGCCCGCTTCGCGCAGCACGGCGAGCAGATTCTTCAGCGCCTGCTCGGACTGCTGCGCGAAGTCATCGGACTGGAACTGCGCCTGTTCGTCCCAGCCGATCTGGCCGGCGATGAACACCTGCGTGCCGCTCGCAGCGACGCCGTTCGCATAGCCGCGCGGCTTGACCCAGCCGGCGGGAAGGAGAGCCTGTTTCATGAGCGATGCGCCTCGATGGAGGGGGCCGATGGAGCGTACGCCGAGAGCGCGCTCGCGACGTCGCTGGGAATATCGATGGATTTGCCGCTGTCGAACGATATGAACACGAGCACCTGTTTAGATCGGAAACGCGTTTCGCCGTTGCAATGACCGTGAATCTCGATGCCGATCGAACTGCGGCCGATGGTTCGGACCTTGAGCGTGAGCAGGATCGTTTCGCCCATCTGGCTCGGCCGCGAGAACTCGCAGTCGAGCTTGACGATCGGCAGGCCGATGCGGCGCCGCGCGATCATGTGCGCGTAGTCGATGCGCAAGCCCTCGTTGAACCAGTCTTCGACGAGCACGTTGGTCATCACGAGGTACTGCGGAAAGAACACGATGCCCGCGGGATCGCAGTGCGAAAAGCGGATGCGTATGGGCCGCTCGAACGAAGTGCTCATTGCGCATTCCCGTTCGCGGCAGCATGCGCCTTCAACAGATCGCGGCCGACGATCAGTTGCTGCACCTCGGTCGCGCCTTCGTAGATGCGCAGCGCGCGGATCTCGCGGTACAGCATCTCGACCGCGCTGCCGCTTTGCACACCCATGCCGCCGTAAAGCTGCACCGCCGCGTCGATCACCTGCTGCGCGCCTTCGCTCGCGTGCCACTTCGCCATCGCGGCTTCGCGCGTGACGCTTTCGCCCTGGTCGCGCAGCCACGCGGCGCGATAGACGAGCAGCGCGCTGCTGTCGATCGTCAACGCCATCTGCGCGAGCTTCGCCTGGGTCAACTGGAAGTCGCCGAGCGTCTGGCCGAACATCTTGCGCGACGCCGCACGCGCGAGGCCCTCGGCCATCGCATGACGGGCAAAGCCAAGCGATGCGGCCGCCACCGAGGTGCGGAAAATATCGAGCGTGCGCATTGCGATCTTGAAACCTTCGCCTGGCGCACCTAGCATCTGGCTCTTCGGCACGCGCGCGTTCGTGAAGCGCAGGCGCGCGAGCGGATGCGGCGCGATTACGTCGATGCGCTCGGCGATATCGAGGCCCGGCGTCTGCGCATCCACGATGAACGCGCTGATGCCGCGCGCGCCCGGCGCTTCGCCAGTGCGCGCGAACACCACGTAGAAGTCCGCGATGCCGCCGTTCGAAATCCACGTCTTTTCGCCGTCGAGCACGTAGTGCTCACCCTCTTCGCGAGCCGCGAGCGCCATCGCGGCGACGTCCGAGCCCGCTTGCGGCTCCGACAGCGCGAACGCGGCGATCGCCGTGCCGCTCGCGACGCGCGGCAGATAACGCGATTTCTGCTCATGCGTGCCCGCGAGCGAGATCGCGCCCGAGCCGAGGCCTTGCATCGCCAGGGCGAAATCGGCGAGGCCCGAATAGCGCGCGAGCGTTTCGCGCAGCAGGCATACGGCGCGCGTGTCGATCGTGTCGCCGTGCCCGCCATAGGCGACGCCGCCGACGCCGTATTTCAGCCAGCCGGCGTGGCCGAGTTCGCGCACCAGCAGACGGCAGGTCGCATCGGTGTCGCCATGCTCGTCATGCGTGAGATGCGCGCGGCACCATGCGTCGATGCCTGCCGCGAGTTCACGATGACGCGGCTCGAAAAACGGCCACGCGAGCGGGCTGTGCAAATCGATCGGGATGTTCTGATGATCGGCGCTCAACTCAGTCTCCTTCGAACACCGGACGCGTCTTCGCCGCGAACGCGTTGTACGCGCGCTCGAAATCGCGCGTGCCCATGCAGATCGCCTGCGCCTGCGCTTCGGATTCGATCGCTTCGTCGATGCTCATGCTCCATTCCTGGTGCAGCATCTTCTTCGTCATGCCGTGCGCGAAGCTCGGGCCGGCCGCGAGATCGGCGGCGAGCTTCTGTGTTTCTTCGATGAGCGCGGCCGGGTCGCACAGGCGGTTGTAGAAGCCCCAGGCGTGGGCTTCGTCGCCGCTTGCCGAGCGGCCGGTGAACAGCAGTTCGGCGGCGCGTCCCTGGCCGATGATGCGCGGCAGCATCGCGCACGCGCCCATGTCGCAGCCAGCGAGGCCGACGCGCGTAAACAGGAACGCGAGCTTGCTGCGCGCGGTGCCGAGGCGCAGATCGGAAGCCATCGCGAGGATCGCGCCGGCGCCCGCGCAGACGCCGTCGACGGCTGCGACGATCGGCTGCGGGCAATGGCGCATTGCCTTGACGAGGTCGCCGGTCATGCGCGTGAACAGCAACAACTCGGGCATCGGCAGATCGATCAGCGGCGCGATGATGTCGTGCACGTCGCCGCCCGAGCAGAAGTTTTCGCCCGCGCCGTGCAGCACGACGGCTTTCACGTCGGTCGCGTACGCGAGATCGCGGAACAGGTTGCGCAGCTCCGCATACGATTCGAAGGTCAGCGGGTTCTTGCGCTCGGGACGGTTCAGCGTGATCGTCGCGACCTTGTCGGTCACCGACCAGCCGACATGCTTCGCCTCGTGGCCTGCCAGGGTCAGGCGGTTGCCGGACAACAGTGCATCGGCGTTGGATCGTGTCATGTATTCCTCCAGTGCGAAGTCAGCCTCTCAGGCTGTCGAGCAGATGCTGCTTGAGCTTGCCGAGGTCCTGATGCGTCTTCATCTTTTCGTCGAGGCTCAGGCCGCCGAACAGTTCGACGACCCATTGCTCGTGCGCGACGGCCATTTTGTCGAACGCCTTGCGGCCAGCGGGCGTCAGGCACACGCTGATCGAGCGGCGGTCGTTCGGATCGGTGTCGCGCGTGACGAGCCCTTCTTTTTCGAGCTGATCGGTGATGCCAGTGACGTTGCCGCCCGTCACCATCAAACGGCGCGACAGCTCGGTCATCTTCAGGCCATCGGGATGTCGTTCGAGCTGCGCCATCAGATCGAATCGCGGCAGCGTGGTGTCGAATTCGGTGCGCAGACGTTTGCGCAATTCGGCCTGGACGAGGTTGGTGGTGGTCAGCATGCGCAGCCACAAACGCAGGCCCATGTGGCTGTCCGCACCGGTGCTCATTTCGAGGTCCACGACGTTCTCCGCGGGTTGAGCCACGCCTTTGCGCGACAGCTTCGCATCCGATGCCGCCGCCGACTTTTTTGCCTGGGTTGATTTGCTCACATCACTTCTCCACCCGAAATGGAAATGGCTTGCCCGGTGATCGCATCCGAGCCGGGGCGGCACAGCCACAACACCGCGTTCGCGACCTGCTCCGGATTCACGAAGCGGCGCTGCGGATTCGAGCGCAGCAGCGTTTCGCGCGCCTGTGCTTCGGTGCGCGAGGTCTTGCTCGTGATCTGTTCGAGCGAGGCATGCAGCAGCTCGGTTTCGGTGTAGCCGGGGCACACTGCATTGACCGTGATCCCGCGCGTCGCGGTTTCGAGCGCGAGCGAGCGCGTGAGACCGATCACGCCGTGCTTCGCGGCGCAATACGCGGCGACGTACGCATAGCCGATTTGCCCCGCGGTGCTCGCGACATTGACGATGCGGCCATAGCCACGCTCGAGCATGCCGGGCAGGACGGCGCGCGTGCCGAGAAACACGCCAGTCAGATTCACGTCGAGCATGCGTTGCCACAGCGCGATATCGGTGTGCGTGAACGGCGCGGCCTGCGCCTGGCCCGCGTTGTTCACGAGGATATCGACGGCGCCCGCCTGCTCGAATGCGCGCGCCACTGAATCTTCTTGCGTGACGTCCACGCTGATACACGCGACGTCGCCGAGCGCCGCGCATTGCTCTCGCTGCGTGTCGAGGCGTTGCGCGTCGCGGCCCATCAGCGTGACGCGCGCGCCATCGCGCAGCAGCGCCTGCGCGATGGCCGCGCCGATGCCGCTGCCGCCGCCGGTGACGACCGCGTGTTGTCCGGCGAGAGGAGTGTCTGAGGTGTTCACACGGTTCCTTCGGCGCGTTGCGCGCGTTGTTGCGCCGTGAGGCCGGCGTTGGCGATGGCCTGCGTACGCTCGCGTTCGAGGTTGCGTTCGAGCTGCATTTTCGCGGCGGTATAGGGTTTCGGCCACGCGACGTCGAGATAGCCGATCTTTGCCGCTTCGTTCAATGTCCATGACGGATTCGCGAGATGCGGACGCGCGATCGCGCACAGATCGGCGCGACCCGCCGCGATGATGCTGTTCACGTGGTCCGCTTCCGAAATCGCGCCGACCGCGATCGTCGCGATGCCGGCTTCGTTGCGCACGCGATCGGCGAACGGCGTCTGGAACATGCGGCCAAACACGGGCTTTTCTTCCTTGCTGACCTGGCCCGACGACACGTCGATCATGTCCGCGCCGGCCGCCTTGAACGCTTGCGCGATCTTCACGGCATCGTCGGGCGTGTTGCCGCCCTCGACCCAGTCGTGCGCCGAAATCCGCACCGAGATCGGCTTGTCTTGCGGCCACACCGCGCGGATCGCGCTGAATACCTGCAGCGGATAACGCAGACGGTTTTCGAGCGGACCGCCATATGTGTCGGTACGGTGATTCGTGAGCGGCGACAGGAAGCTCGACAGGAAATAGCCATGCGCGCAATGCAGTTCGAGCCAGTCGAAACCCGCTTCGATCGACATGCGCGTCGCCTCGACGAACTGCTGCTCGATGGTGCGCAGCTCCTCGTGTGTGGCTTCGCGCGAATGCTGGCTGATACCGCGCAGATACTGCTGCGACGACGCCGAAACGAGTGGCCAGTTGCCTTCGTCGAGCGGCTGATCGATGCCTTCCCACGCGACGCGGGTCGAACCTTTCGCGCCGGAGTGGCCGAGCTGGATGCCGATCTTCGCATCCGATTGCAGATGGACCAGATCGACGATGCGTTTCCACGCGACCAGATGCTCGGGCGCGTACATGCCCGGGCATCCGGGCGTGATGCGCGCTTCGGGCGACACGCAGGTCATCTCGGTCATCACGAGCGCGGCGCCGCCCATCGCGCGCGCGCCGAGATGCATCAGGTGATAGTCGCCGGCCACGCCGTTTACCGCCGAGTACTGCGCCATCGGCGACACCATCACGCGATTTTTCAGCTTGACGCCGCGCACCTTCAAGGGGGTGAACATCGGCGGAATCGAATGCCTGTCAGCGGCGCGCTCGACACCCGCGCGCTTCGCGAGCCAGTCCTCGAAACCGGAGAGATACTGCGCATCGCGCTCGCGCAGGTTCTCGTGCGAGATGCGCTGCGAGCGCGTGAGTAACGAATACGCGAACTGTTCCGGCTCGAACGACGTATAACGATCGACGTGCTCGAACCATTCGGTCGAATTGCGCGCGGCGTTCTGGATGCGCAGCACGTCGACGCTGCGTACTTCGGTGTAGTGCTTCAATGCGGCGGCCAGATCGTCCAGGTGCGAACCCGGGTGCGCGCTGATGCTGTTCGCGAGTTCGATCGCGTCTTCGAGCGCGAGCTTGGTGCCCGAGCCGATCGAGAAGTGCGCGGTGTGCGCGGCGTCGCCCATCAGCACGATCGGCGTTCGTGTGCCGTTTGCGTTGCTGCGCCAATGCACCCATTCCTTGTTGACGACGCGCGGAAAACGGATCCATTGCGACGAGCCGCGCAGATGCGCCGCGTTCGACATCAGCGCGTTGCCGTCGAGGTACTTCGCGAACAGCTTCTCGCAGAACGCGATGCTGTCTTCCTTGCTCATTTCGTCGAGACCGGCGGCGCGCCACACGCGTTCCGGTGTTTCCACGATGAACGTCGAGGTTCGATCGTCGAAGCGGTAGGCGTGCGCCTGGAACCAGCCGAATTCGGTTTGCTCGAACGCGAACGTGAACGCGTCGAACAGCTTCTTCGTACCGAGCCACACGAAGCGGCAGTCGCGCACGTCGATGTCCGGCTGGTAGGTGTCCGCGTATTTCTGGCGCACGAGGCTGTTCAGGCCGTCGCTCGCGATGATCAGGTCCGCGTCGTACGCGCTGTCGTCCACGACCTGGGTTTCGAACACGAGCTTCACGCCGAGTTCTTCGCAGCGCGCTTGCAGGATATTCAGCAGACGTTTGCGACCGATGCCGCAAAAACCGTGGCCCGATGAGCGCACGCTGTGGCCGCGAAAGTGAATCTCGATGTCGTCCCAGTGATTGAACGCGTCGAGAATCGCCTCGGCGCTCGGGGCGTCGGCGGCGCGCAGATTGCCGAGCGTCTGGTCGGAGAACACGACGCCCCAGCCGAAGGTGTCGTAGGGGCGGTTGCGCTCGATTACCATGACTTCATGGCCGGGGTTGCGTTGTTTCATCAACAGACCGAAGTACAAACCGGCCGGACCGCCGCCGATACAGACTATGCGCATGCTGGTTCCCCAAAATGAACTCTGCGGTGAGATTAATTTAGGTTTTGATAGTTTAGATGTCAAGTAAATTTCGGGGACGGGTCTCGAGTCGTGTTCTTGATCCTGGAAATAAAAAGCGTCAGTGAAAAATAAAGAGTGTCACGCGTCTCTCACAATGCGGAATATCGGACTGACGTTTCAGTATGCGAAAGCAGGGGCGGGAGCCCCTTCGGGGACGCGCAACAAAGCCTGCATCAAAGCAGGCGAGAACTAGGAGGGCTTGGGCTACGCCCGGAGAAAAGCGCATTCGACTTGCAGCGAGAGCAGACCCGGAAGTGTGTAATCGGGGCGCCGAATTGCTCAAATTCTTGATCACTTCCTGTTTTCCGGCCAGAGCGGGGAGAAAAGGTTGCGATGCGCTGCACCTAAATTTCGCACGGCGTCGCCAATAACAGGACGGACACCCGAGGAGGCCATGGCTTTCGGTCGGCGCCGACCGCATCCGCTTCCTGCCAAAGCCGGTAGGCATCCGATGGTGCCGTTATCCAGAGCGAAGTTGTTTCCATCTGCACCTCATATACTGGACTTGCGTCTTTCGCACCAAATGACGAATCTTCGATTCGTCACCCACGTCTACAAGGAGAAGGAGCCATCCGTATGAACGCCGCACAACGGCACTCGCACTGGCCGGGACATTCAAGCAGACGGAAGCATTGCCGTTAACCGGACTGGTTGGAAAGCAACTGTATATCCAATGCGCAACGCCTTGCGTGCAAAAGAGGCGGGTTTTTGCATCTCTTTCGGGCAAGCAAAAGTCGTATTGAAGGGATTCCCACATACGCATTGCAAATGCACGGCACGAAGCCGGAAATAGACAGTGAAACAATAATGAAGAAATTTGCGTGGGCGGACAGGGCCATCTATAAGATGGCCCTGTCTCAGCGGATCGGGTTCTTCACTGATCGAAGGGCTACTTTGCTTCAGTCTTCCGCTCAAGTCGCATCCGTCCCGGTGGCTCGAAGTACGTGCCGAACCGCACCAGGCCGGCCTTCTTCATGTGGCACGTCATCTCGAAGCTCACGAGCACGCCGGGGTCCTGATTGTCGATGATCTCGACGTCGATTGCGCGAATCCGGGGTTCGTACTTCAAAAGCGTTGCCTCCATCTGCTGCCTGAGCAGGTGGGACGAAGCGGGCAGTGCCTTGTAGATGTTCGTGAGGTCCGGCAGGCCATAATCGGGCAGGTGCTTGAGCGCGCCCGCGCGCGTGTTGAGGATGCGCCGCACATTCTGTTGCACGCTCATGATTTCCAGCGTTCTGTCGTCGTAGGCGTCGAGCGACTCACCGCCGATCTGGCCAAGGAGCATGTCGTAGAGCGAGGGGCCTGCCATCGTCTGCTCCGTCAGGCGCTGGCGCCGGCCGGCACCGCGTCGCTCACATGTGCAACGGCTGCCGCAAATGCGTCACCACGATCTAGAAAGTCGATCGTGAGATTCCCTTCAGGCGAACTCGACAGCCGGATTTCCGCCGGCGCCGCGCCGTTCGCCATCCGCGTGAGCAGTTCGCGCGACACGGCGGGCAGGATCCGCTGGTTGAGGAACGCATCGACGTTGCGCGCACCCGATTCACGCGCGAGGCAACGCTGCGCGAGTGAATCGGTCAGGGCGTCATCGGCGGTCAATGCGACGTCGTGCTGCCTGCGCAGACGGTCGGCGATTTTCGCGAGCTTGAGCCGCACGATCGAAGCGAGCGCGCCTGCGCCCAGAGGGCGATACGCCAGCGTCTGGAAGCGCGCGAGCAGCGCGGGCTGGAAGTGCCCAACCAGTTGCGGATGAATCGCCTCGAGCAGTTCGGCCTGCGAGATGGCGGGGTTCTCCGCGGTTGCCTCGTCGATCTGCGCGCTGCCGAGGTTGGAGGTCATCAGGATCACGCAGTTGCGGAAGTCGATTTCGCGGCCTTCGCCGTCGCGCATCATGCCGCGATCGAACACCTGATAAAAGATGTCGAGCACATCGCGATGAGCCTTCTCGATCTCATCGAGCAGCACGACGCTGTACGGGCGTTGCCGCACCGCTTCGGTCAGGATGCCGCCGCGGCCATAGCCGACGTAGCCAGGCGGCGAGCCTTTCAGTTGCGACACCGTGTGTGCTTCCTGGTACTCCGACATGTTGATGGTCGTGAGCGCCGCCTCACCGCCGAATAGCACATCGGCAAGCGCAAGCGCTGTCTCGGTCTTGCCGACACCCGAGGGACCAGCCAGCAGGAACACGCCGAGCGGCGTGCGCTCGCTCTTCAGCCCCGCCTTGGCGGTGCGCAGGCTCTCCGCGAGCGCGGCCAGCGCATCGTCCTGTGCGACGACCCGCTTCGCGAGACTGTCCTCGATCGTCAGCAGGCTCCTGAGTTCGTCCTCGACAAGATCGCCGACCGGCACGCCGGTCCACTCAGCGACTACGCGTGCGATCGCCTGCGCATCAACGTCCGCAAAAACCAGCGCTGTCCTGCCCTGTGCATCGGCCAGTGTCCGCTTCGCGCTCGCAAGCGCTCCGGCATCCGGTTTTGAATCTTTCGTGTCCCGCTGTACATGCAACGCCTGGACAAGCCCCAACTCATGCTCGTAGCGCGCCTGCAAAGCCATCAGTTCACTGTTCGCATCAGCAAGAGCAGCAATGAGCGCATCACGTCGCGGCGTGACGTCGTCAACGCCGGCCCGTTCGTCCGCGTCGAGCGTCGAGCGTTCAATTTCGATCGCGGCGACTGCTGCGCGGGCACGCTGCAGCTCGGACGGCGGCGATTCCAGCCCCATGCGCACGCGCGCCGCGGCCGTGTCGATCAGGTCGACCGCCTTGTCGGGCAACTGCCGGGCCGGGATATAGCGGCGCGAGAGTTTCACGGCCGCGACGAGCGCTTCGTCGCGGATATGCACGTTATGGTGTTTCGCGTAGCGGCTCGCGAGCCCCCGCAGCATCAGACACGCTGCTTCGTCATCGGGCTCGTCGACCTTGATGATCTGGAAGCGCCGCTCGAGTGCCGCGTCGCGCTCAAAATATTCCTTGTATTCCGACCAGGTGGTGGCCGCGATCGTGCGCAGTTCACCACGCGCGAGCGCGGGTTTCAGCAGGTTCGCCGCGTCGGCGCCGCCGGCGGCGTTGCCCGCGCCGATCAGCGTGTGGGCTTCGTCGATGAAGAGCAGGATTGGCACGGGCGAAGCCTGCACCTCATCGATCACGTTCTTCAGGCGCTGCTCGAATTCGCCCTTCACACCGGCGCCTGCCTGCAGCAGGCCCAGGTCGAGCGTCAGAATGCGTACGTCGCGGATCACATTGGGCACGCTGCCTTCAGCGACGCGTAGCGCGAGGCCTTCGACCAGCGCGGTCTTGCCAACACCCGGCTCGCCGACGAGGATCGGATTGTTCTTGCGTCGCCGCGCGAGCACGTCGACCATCTGCTGGATTTCGCGTTCGCGCCCGAACACGGGGTCAATCTCGCCGCGACGGGCCTTGTCGGTCAGGTCGATAGCGAACCGGGCAAGTGCCTCGCCGTCGGTCGAGCGCGGCGGCGCATGTTTCGTGGGCGCACTCGTGGCCGACGGCGGTTGGCTTGCGTCGACTTCGGATGCTGACGCTCTCGCCGGTTCTGCTTCGTCGGGCTGGTTTTCGCAGGACTGGTGGCCGAGTCGCGGGATCAGGCGCTGGATCTGCGCGCTACTGACCGACAGCAGCGGCCGCGCGTTTTGCGCACGCAGCACGTGCGGCGCGTCAACAATCGCCTGCAACAGATGACCGGAACGGATGGGCTGATCAGCCTCCTGCGATGATGCCCAGTTCCAGGCATCCTGCAGCACGGTCGCCAGCTGTAGGGAAAGGGCGGGTTTGCCGCGCAGGTTGCGGGGCAGGTGATCGATCGCCGCCATTAGCGCGTCCCAGACGGCATTGATGTCGATTCCGTAGTGGCGCAAGATCGTAGGAATGTCGCCGTCGTCTGCCTCGATAAGCTTGAGCAGCCAGTGCTCGACGGTGATCTCGTCCGCGAGGCGCGCCTGGCAGAGGCTCGCAGCCGCCTCGAGCGCTCTCGCGCAGTGCGGGTTGAGCCGGCGAAGCAGGTGGGTAGAGTCGCGCAGTGTCATATCAATGCCGTATCACGGAACGGGGCAGAAACGCCGCTCTACCCGTATCAAAAAAGTGCCAGCCCACGTACGGGGCTGGCAAAAAGGAACCGGCTGCGGGGTGCAGTACCGGTTCCGGCACAACATGGCTTGTGGCCAGGATCAGGAACGCTCGTTCCAGGTATCCTTGTGGATGATGTTGCCGTCCTTGTACGACCACGTGATCGTCTCGTAGCGCAACTCGACCTCTTCGATGTGGTTGTGCTTCTCGTAGTCCGGATTCTTGATATCGAGCATCTTCGGGTTGACCGCCACGATCTTCACATTGTCGAGCCTGGTGTTGAAGTACTCTTTCTCCTTGCCCGCGTCGTCGATCTTGTACCACTTGATCTCGACCGACTTCAGCGTCTGACCGCTCGTCACCGCCTTGTACAGGTACGGCGTCGACGCATCGGTTTCCTTGGTCAGCTTGATCGGCTTGTGCACGCGCGTACCGGTCAGCTTGCCCGTGTTGCCGTCGGTCGGGATGTTCACGCCATGGTCGAACGCGACGAGCTCGACGCTGCCTTCGCGACCCTGGACCGTCACCGAACCCTTGATGTCCGCACCACCGTCGTCCTTGACCCACATGTAAGCCGGAATTGCCATCTTTCACTCCCTTTTCTGGTACTACGACAATCGCCCGGAGCCAGCCCCCGAGCCTCTGAAACCCGAAGCGTTCGCTTCGAGGGCTAAAAGAGGTCCTGCTATCTGGTCGAATCCTCCAACGGGATTTCTTTTGGGGCGTCCGGCACCAGCGTGATTTCGACGCGCCGGTTCCTGGCTCGCCCCTCCTGCGTATCGTTGCTCGCGATCGGCCGCGTATCGCCGTAGCCCTGGATCGCGAACTGCGTGGCGGCAATGCCCGACACCTCGATGAGCCAGTCGCGCACCGCGCCCGCGCGTGCGACCGACAGCGTCAGGTTGCTGTCCGGACTGCCAACGTTGTCGGTATAACCGGCCACGAGAATCCGTTTGTCCGGATGCGACCTGATCATTTCAAGCGCGCCGACCATCGCGCGCGTCGAGCCGGGCTTCAGTTGCGCGCGGCCGCTGTCGAACAGCGACATGCTGTCAAGCGTGACCACCGCAGGCGGAGGCGGCGGCGGCTGGTAGGTTGCGATCGCCTGGTTGAGCGCCGGCATCAACTGCGCACCGCGGTACATGCCGAAGGAAAGTCCGAGCGGCACCCCTGTGCGTGAATAGCGGTCGAGCTGGTCGCGATCGGCCACGAGAGCCTGCAGCGCATCGCGCTTTGCGGCGTCGTGTGCAGCAGGAATCATCGAATATCTTCCGAGATCCGCGCCGATACGGGTGATCAGCGCCTGATTGTTCCTGGCGGCGCCCCAAAACGCCACCGCGATCGCGCAGGCAACCAGAGCAACGGCGTGGGCGAGAGCCGCCAGGCGCGGCGACATCCACAACCGCCGCGGCATGGCCTCGATCAACGGCTGGGGCAGCGGCCACGGCAGCGGGGACGCCGGCAGTGCAGGCGGCACGACCCGGGTCTGCATTTCGACGTCGCGCTCCCAGGGCCTGCCCGGACCGCTCGCCGGCCCGCAATCGATCCAGCCCGCGCCGAACAGTGTCCACGGCGTGGCCGGCTGCCGGCGGTCGCTTAGGACGCCGATCACGACGCGCTGGGTCCAGCCGACGATCGAAGCCAGGCTTGCCGCGCGTGCCGCCACGCTTGCCGCCACACTGCGGTCGCCTCCGGCCCGCTCAACTTCAGTTTCGGCCACCTGGACCACGGCTTCAAAACGGCTTGCGTCAGCCAGGCGCGTAGCCGATGACACGCCATACCACTGTGGCATCGCGAGTGTGGCCGGCGCATTGGTGAGCCGCTGGTAGACGGCAACAAAGCCTGGCAGGCGCACGCCGAGCATGCGCGAGGCGTCAGCGACGGACTGCCGCACGACGCGCAGATTCTGCGTCAGGACATCTTCACCCGCGTGCAATGCGGGCGCCACCGACAGCACGACACCATCGGGTGCGCGCCCATCGCGCCACTGCTTCACGGCCACCGCAAGGCGGGGCAGATCCTGCAGCCGGTCGGCCCGTAGCCATATTGCGCCGTCGCCAACGTGTGCGAGACGTCGCTCTCCGGCAATCCGGTCGAACAGGTTCCCCAGGGCGTCGCCGGTCACGAGCACGAGCGGCATGCGGGTGCGCAGGTTGACCGGGATATTCGACGTAGCGGCGCCGAGTGCAGTCAGTACGTGTACGTTCTGTTCGCGCGCGCGTGAGAGCTGACGGGTGCGCAGCCAGATCAGTACAAGCCATGACAGGACGATGGGGACAGTGAGCGTCCATGCGAGACCCTGTCCGGCGCCCCGTCCCACAGGGACTTTCGTTGGTCGAAGGAAGCCCTCCTGGGAGACAGGCAACACCAGCCAGATAACGGCGAGCGCGAGCGCGGCCATCAGTGTCACGATGGCACGGAACGGGTAACCCAGGCCCTCCAGCGCGCGGCTCTGCGCCTGGTCCAGTGTGCGGCTCGTGTCCCCGAGCGCCGGTCCGGACGGTTCGTGCAGATCGGACTTCACGGCGGCGGCGCCATCGGTACAGTTGGTACGAGGTGCGCAATCTGCGCATCGAGCACCTGTGCCCATATCAGCCAGATCACCGCGGCCGCCACGCACGCGAGGCCGGCAATCGCCCAGGGCGAGAGGCGGTAGAACCAGTCCGAGAACCGCCTGCCGGTACGATCGGCAAAGAAAGGGCGGGCAGCGACCGGGCGCCCCCCAAGGGGACTTCCTTCGGGGCGCAGTTTTTCGAGTTGCGTATTGAGTGAGGCGATCAGCACGGAACGCTTCGCTTCGCCTTCACGGGCGTAGCGGCCCATGAACCCCATCCCGAGGACCGCCGCGTAGCATTCGAGCAGCGCAATGTGCGGCGACGCTTCACGCATCCGCTGCTCGAGCCGTTCGAACACGCGTTCGCCCGCGTCATGCTTGCCAAACCGCTCGACCTGCAACGGCTGCGCATCCCAGACCGGCTTGTTCTCCGCACTCAGGTTGCGCAGTACGGCCTCGTCGAGCAGCCCGCATTGGGCAACCTCTGCGTCTTCGCGGACGTCCGCCGCAAAACCGCGCTGATCGAGCGCGGTTGAGAAACCCGCCATCAGCTGCTTGCAACGTTGACGCAGGGTAGCAGGGTCTTCCGCGTGGGCACCCTCGGACAATCGCGTCACGAGCAGGGCGGTGTCGCGCAGCAGGTCCCGAATACCACTGGCGGCAGTACGGTTCGCAGAGGCGAATCCACCCATCAGGGCGGTCTCGCCGCGGGCAGGAGTCAGCGTGCTCATGAGCGCAACACCGCGTAAAGTTCAAGCGACGCGTCGGGAACCGACGTCGGCAGGTAGATCTGGCAGGCGCGGGCGGCCAGCATCCGCGCGTGCGCGGGATCGCTCGCGTCGAGCGCGAAGTACTGGTTGTCCAGCCGCACCGGGATGGCGGCCGGCACGCGCTGCACGGCCTTCAGCGGAATGCCGGGGAGCGCCGAATTGACGATGTGCTCGATATCGTCCGGCGCACCTATCTTGCAGAGCCTCGGGAACTGCTCGACGAGTTCGAATGCAGGCGACGCGGCGTGGACCGACAGATACCAGTCGGCGGAACTCGCTACGATGCGCTCGTCGAGGAACTGGCCCGCCCACGTCGTCGGATTCCTGTGCGTGAGCCCAATCGACACCACACGCGACGGAATGATCGCGTCGAGCAGATCACGGATCTGCGTCTCCAACCTGGCGAATACTTCATCGGCACGTACGTGGTCATACGCCGGAATGTCGCCGAGCTGCGAGCCGGTCGAGAACGTCATGAGGACGCTCGCGAGCTGGGCAAGCGTCGAGTACAGCCGCTCCGGAGGCTGGCCCGGATGCGTCGAGAAGAACCGCAGTTGCGGCCAGACCGTATGGATGCAGTGGAGCAACCAGAACAGCTGCACGTCGGCCACGCCGTATTCGGCAACCTGCTCGATGCGTTCGCTTCTGCGCGAACCCAGCGCCGTGCTCTTCGCCTGCAGGATGTCGGCAAGACGATTGATCCGTTCGACGTGCAGCGCATGACTGCCAAGCGTCAGGCACGGTGGCACGTATCGGTGGTCGACCTGAAATTGCCCGCTCGTGGTACGCGTCAACCGGGCAATCGCACACACCGTGTCGTCGGCATGCGACTCGAAGTCGAACCGCAGTCGCACCGCATGGCGTTCGGCGGCAATCTCGACCTCGCCGGTACCGTTGAGGTCGATGACCTTGACGAACTCCCGGTATGAGCGCCGCGGCCGCGCCAGCGTCGCTTCGTCGAACCGGCAGTTGCTGCCCGTGGCATTGAACAGCGGCAGGGCGGCCAGCACGACCACGCTCTGCACATCGGCTGGCAGTCCCTGCGTCAGATCACGTGCAGGCGGCAACGCATCGGTCACCGTGGAGTCGATCAGTGTGCCGTCCGGAAAACGCAGCTTCAGTCGGGTGAGCTTCAGACGCCCAGCTGCAAGCACTTCCTCGTCGATATCGATGCCCTGCGTGCCCCACGGCTCGGCGACGCAGGCGGCAGCGATCTGGTTCAACGTGAAGTCGACGTTTCGGCCCAGCTGCTGGAAGTGCTGTTGGGTCAGGATCAGCCCTTCGTGAAAGAGCGGTTTATCGATCCGCATGGGTGTGGTTGTGCCGTTATCTTGGATTATGGTGAGTGGCGATTCTATACGCGTGACTTGTGATCCGTATACAGTTGAGAATAGTTAAGCATGCGAACTACATCAAATAGAGGATGATTATTTTTGAGATATTGTCCGTGCCAGAATAGGCAATATTCTCGATGCATGGTTAGCGCGATGTTGCCATCGTACCGCCTTCATCATTGAAAGATTGTCAGACAATGTCATGCCCTTGTGAACCAATGCCAGCAACGGTTTCGTGAAAATTGTCACGCATTCGCATATCTCGTTTATCAAATTATTCATATTGACGAGTCTGAATGCGCATTGAATTGATGATAATTAACAATTATTCAAGATGTCTTTACAATCCGTATCGATTTCACAACGCCGGCATACTTTGACTCGGCGCGGGTAAACCTGTTTAATAACGCGTGGCAATAATGATCGCATGAATGGAGGCCGCGCTATGGGGTACCACAAGGAGTCCTTCGCGAGCGAAACACGCATATGCGTGTGCGCCCGATCGAAAGAGGTCACCGCATCGCATCGGGCGAGTTCTGCGGGGGATCCTGAACGTCGTTCAATAAGGAATACAAATGGACAGCTTCCAGCGCGAAATTCCGAAAAGTCGGGTTTCGATCACGTTAGATTTGCATACGGGCGGTGCCCAGAAGAAGGTCGAGCTGCCGTTGAAGCTGCTCGTCGCCGGTGACTTCAGCGCGGGCAAGGAACAGGCGCCGCTCGCCGAGCGCAAGAAAACGGACATCAACAAGAATAATTTTGATTCTGTTCTCGCTGACTACGCGCCGGACCTCAAGGTCGCTGCGGAAAACACCCTGGCCGGTGACGGCTCGGAACTGCCGGTGAACCTCTCGTTTCGCTCGCTGAAAGACTTCGAGCCGGAACAGGTGGCACGTCAGATCCCGGAGATGCAGGCGCTGCTGGCGGTGCGCAATCTGCTGCGTGACCTGAAATCGAATCTGCTCGATAACGGCACGTTCCGCCGTGAGTTCGAGAAGATTCTGAAGGATAAGCCGCTCTCTGACAAGCTGCGCGGCGAACTCGCACAGATCGCGACGGCGGCCACCCAGCCTGAAGGCCATGCCTGAACGGCGTCGGCCCAAGACGGCCTTCACCGCGTTCCATAACCGGACAGATATGCAGGTAGCGATAGTATCGCAGACAGGACACGAAATGAATCCCACTGAATCGCAGCAAGGCGGCACGACCGAGACCGTCGTGCTGGACGCCCCCCATGGGGGCAATGACAGCGTCTATGCGTCGCTGTGCAGCAAGATCAACCTGAAGCCCGTCGCCGAGGCACGGCCGCTGGTCGCCTTCCGCGACAGCGACATGCTGTCCGAGGCCTCAGCCGACGAGCGTATCGCGCGCGGCATGGGTGCGTTTCTCGATCTGATCAGCAAGGGCAGCAAGCCAGTCGACCGGCTCGACAAGTCGCTGCTCGATTTCCATATCGGCCAGATCGACCGCCAGATCAGCCGGCAGCTTGACGCAGTGATGCATACACCGGAATTCCAGGCGCTCGAAGGCCGCTGGCGTGGCCTCAAGATGCTCGTGAGCCGGACGGACTTCCGTCGGAACGCGCGCGTCGAAGTACTCGACGTGTCGAAGGAAGCGCTGCAGCGTGATTTCGAGGATACGCCCGAGATCATCCAGAGCGGCCTGTACCGTCTGACCTATATCGAGGAATACGATACGCCGGGTGGTCAGCCGATCAGCGCGATGATCAGCGACTACGAGTTCACCAACTCGCCGCAGGACGTGGCGCTGCTGCGTAACGTTTCCAAGGTGGCCGCAGCCGCGCACATGCCGTTCGTCGGCTCAGTCGGCGCCGCGTTCTTCGGCAAGCAGTCGATGGAAGAAGTGGCCGCGATCCAGGATATCGGCAACTACTTTGATCGCGCCGAGTACATCAAGTGGAAGAGCTTCCGTGACACCGATGACGCCCGCTACGTGGGCCTGACAATGCCGCGTGTGCTCGGTCGCCTGCCGTACGGCAAGGATACGACGCCGGTGCGTTCGTTCAACTATGAGGAAGCGGTCAAGGGTCCGGACCACGACAAATACCTGTGGGTCAACGCGTCGTTCGCCTTCGCGGCCAACATGACGCGCAGCTTTGTCAACAACGGCTGGTGCGTGCAGATCCGCGGCCCGCAGGCGGGCGGCAAGGTCGAGGACCTGCCGGTTCACCTGTACGACCTGGGCACCGGCGCGCAGCCGAAAATTCCGACCGAAGTGCTGATTCCCGAAACCCGCGAATTCGAGTTCGCCAACCTCGGCTTCATTCCGCTCTCGTTCTACAAGAACCACGACTTCGCGTGCTTCTTCTCGGCCAGCTCGGCCCAGAAACCGGCGCTGTACGAGACTAGGGAGGCGACCGCGAACAGCCGCATCAATGCGCGCCTGCCTTACATCTTCCTGCTCTCGCGCATTGCGCACTACCTGAAGCTGATCCAGCGCGAGAACATCGGCACGACCAAGGACCGGCGTCTGCTCGAACTTGAGCTGAACAGCTGGATCAAGGGCCTCGTGACCGAGATGAAGGATCCGGGTGACGAGTTGCAGTCGTCGCATCCGCTGCGTGAGGCGAAGGTCACGGTCGAGGACATCGAGGACAACCCGGGCTTCTTCCGCATCAAGCTCTTCATCATTCCGCACTTCCAGGTGGAAGGCATGGACATCGGCCTGTCGCTGGTATCGCAGATGCCGAAAGCCAAGAGCTGATCCGCATTACCTGATGTAACCCCCGCCGGGGCGCTGAAACATGCGCCCCGGCGCTGTCCTTTGCGATGTGACGCGTGTTCAAGGGGTCTTTCGAAAATGTCGATGGTTTTGCCTTCCCAGGCCTATGAATTGAAACTGGCGCCGCACCCGGCGCCGTTCTCGATCCTGAAGTTCAGCGGGCGCGACGCGCTCAGCGAGCTTTACCGGTACGAGATCGAATTCACGAGCCCGATGGCCGGAATTCCGATGGATCAGGTGCTGGGGCGCCCGGCGAAGTTCATCATCGATCCGATCGACCCGAACATGGACTATCTGCGCAAGATGTTCGGCGAGAACGCTGGGCAGTTCAGCAAGATGCCGCCTGCACACACAGTCCACGGCATTATCACGAAGTTCGATGAACTCGGGACTTCGGCTGACGAGACGCGCTACAAGGTCGTGATGGAGCCGAAGCTCGCCGACCTCAATCGCGGCGTCACGAGCCGGCTGTTCCAGAAGCAGTCGGTCGAAGAAATCATTACCGATACGCTGCGCCACTATAGTTTCCGCGCGGGCGTCGATTTCGAGTTCAAGCTGCGTGCGAAATACAAGCGGCACGAGTACATCACACAGTGCGAGGAAACGACGTTTGCCTTCATCCAGCGGATCTGCGCGGAGGAAGGCATCTGGTTCCGCTTCGAGCAGAAGCGCGATCACGCCGTCATTGTCTTCGGCGATGACCTGGACGCGTATGCCCGCAATCAGCGCATTGTGCCGTTCCGGCTTCACTCCGGGCTGGAAAGCGTCGGCGTAGATGCGATCAAGACACTTGAGCGATATACGCAGCGTGTCCCGGAAGCTGTCCGCCTGCACGACTATAACCACCGGCAGGCCGATGTGTCATTGCTCGTCGAGGAAAACGCCGCACGCGACGACAAGACGACCAACGCGGTTGACTATCGCTGGGGCGAACATTACGAGACGCCTGAAGAAGGGCGGCGCATCGCACGGCTGCGGCATGAAGCGTATCTCGCAACACAGATCACCTACAAGGCAACGGGCAACGCATTCGCCATCGAGGCTGGCGAGGTCGTACGGCTCGACCAGAACCCAGTCGATGCGCCGCATGGGCTTTTTATCACGTCGGTGGAATCCAGCGGTGGCCGCAGCCAGTCCTACACCAATACGCTCACGGCGATCCCGGCCGACCGGGTGTGGCGCACGTCGCTCGATACGATCAGGAGACCGGTGATCGACGGTATCCTGCCGGCGCGTATTACGTCGCCGGGCGGATACAAATACGCGTACCTGACCGAGCAGGGCTGGTACGTGATCAAGCTGCCGTTTGATCTCGACGAGTGGAGCCCGGGTGGCACCAGCCGGCCGGTGCGCCTCGCGAAGCCATACAGCGGCGACAATTACGGCCACCATTTTCCGCTGATCGATGGGGCGGAGGTGGCCATCATCCATACGGCGGGGGATCCAAATCGGCCCGTCATCATTGGTTCGATGCACGACAGTCTGCATCCCGACCTCGTCAATAACCTCAACAACACCCGGAACATTGTTCGTACCGCAGGTGGTACGGAGTGGCGAATCGAAGACAAGGAAGGTGTCGAGCATAGCCACCTGACGACGCCGTACCAGACCAGTGAGCTGAACCTTGGCCACATGGTCGACGCCGATAGCAAGGAACGCGGGCAGGGTGCGGAATTGCGGACGGATGGACATCTTTCGGCGCGTGCGGCGAAGGGAATTTTGCTCAGCGCCGAGGCGCAGCCGGGTGCTTCGGGCGAGCAGCTCGCGATGCCCAACGCGGATACCACGCTTCAGCAGGCCGAGGAAATCCTGCGCTCCCTCAATGATTCGGCGAGCGCCGCGCAGGCGTGGCTCGCCGCAGTCGATCAGCAACGTACGCTCGTTGAACAACAGCTCGCGAAACTGCAGAAGCCGGTGATTGTCGCGAGCGCACCTGAAGGCATCGGTGTTGCGAGTGGTCAGCACATGCAGCTGGCCGCCGGCAAGCAGATGTTCGTCACAGCCGGCGAAGGGCTCGATATTGGTGTGCTCAAGCGCATCACGGCAGCAGCAGGCGAGGCGATTTCGCTGTTTGCCGCGAAGCTTGGAATCCGGATTTTTGCGGCCAAAGGCAAGGTGCAGATTCAGGCCCAAGGCGACGCGATGGAATTGATGGCGCTTACCAACATTGCAGTCAGCTCGTCAACAGGCGAAGTGATCATTACCGGTTCGAAGGGCATCACCTTGGGCGATGGAGCGGGCGCGTATCTGAAAATCGCAAATGGAAAGATCGAAATAGTGAGCCCGAGTGAAGTACAGGTCAAGGGTGGTCTGGATGTCGACGGCCCGGCGAAGGGCGATTTCACCTTTCCCAACTGGTCTGGCAGCCCCCTGAAAGATGTCAAGGGAAACATGAACTTCGGGTTTTCTGAATAAGCACAATCATGGCAAATACGACTCCGCAGAATCCGCCCAGCACTCCCGTGAAGCAGCTTCCTTTTGCCTTTCCGTTTCGCAAGAAAGGACAGGGCACCGGCGCGGCGTCGGCTGACTTCACCGATGAGCATGAGTTTCACAAACTGCTGAGCCAGGAGCCATCAGGCGCCTATTCGGTCAGCGGCAAGGGCATGTGGCACGGTGGAATCCATGTGACCGAGGCTGGCGCTGGTGCTTCGCTGGATCTGAAAAGCGGGGTGCGCTGCATTGCCGACGGCGAAATGGTTGCGTGGCGCGTCAACCACACTTACCCGGTGAGCGAAATCCCCGCGCAGAACGGCAACCCTGCGATCAGCGCGCCGTACAGCACAGGCTTCGCGCTGGTGCGTCATTCGATGGAGTTTCCGAAAGATCAGAAACTGACTTTTTACAGCCTGTACGCCCACCTGCAGGATTTCGCTGACTACGAAAGTGACCCGTCCCTTCCCAGGCCGAAGTACTGGACAACACGGTTCGAGGTGACCACTCACGCGCAGGACCGTCCCACCGCTGGAGCGGGCGGCCAGTCGGCGCTGGCTGACCAGCAGGGGCTGCGGGTTCGGGTATCGAAGCCGCATGGCACCGTGCTTGGCATCCTTCCGCAGGGGGCGCAGGTGAGCATTGGAAAGCGCGAGGGCGGCTGGGGGAAGATCAAGGATGCGAGTGGCGTAACCCCATATCCACCGGTCGCGGGTGGTTTCGTGCAGCCCTCCGCGTTGGTGAACGGATGGATCTTTCTTGGCGTGGAAAACGGTGGCCCCGTCGCGAAGGAGGTGATGCCTGATTCCTCGCTGGACAAGGTGATCGTGCTGTCCGATCCTGCAGAAATGGTCCAGATCAAGGCGGGAGAACTGATCGGCCATCTTGGGCGCTACGATTCATTGTCCCAGCAGACTTCGGGCAACCGCATGGTGCACATCGAGGTCTTCTGCGACGGCAGCGTCAAGTCGTTTATCGACAAGGGAAGTGACTGGATCAAAGATAACGGCGGACATTTAAGCGCCTGGCAGCAGCTGGAACTGCCTGCCGACCCGACAATCCTGCGGATCGCCAGCCAGACCACGTTGTACAAGCAGCCCAACCAGGAAGGTGCTGAGCCCAACCAGACTGGTGTGATCGAGGTTTTTCCGCTCGCGGCGCTTGCAAAGGCGGACGCGGACCGTCAGTTCATGGAGACAGCGGCGGGGAGCGACGGTCAGAAGCGGCACTGGTGGAAGGTGGACAGCGCGGATGTTCGCCACCAGCCAATCGACGGATGGGTGCGGGAACAGAGCTTTACGGGCGGCCGGGTCACGCGGGAGTTTGCGCAGAAGTGGGTGGACTTTCAGCCTCTGGACGACGAACATGATCCCACGCATACGATGTTCGCGACCACGCAAGGGTTCGTCGACTATACGACCAATGCGGATGTGCCGAACCCGGGTTCGCTGGACAAGCTCAGCCCGCTCATGACGTCGATTTATCAGGCGTTGCATCTGGCTGGCGACCAGACGCAAGCGGCCAATGATCTGCGCAACGCGGCGAACGACCCGTGGAATGCGCTGCGTATGTCAAGGCTGATCATTCAGCACGAGAGCGAGTGGGCTAATCCTGACAAATGGAAGCAGTTGATTGCCGCGATCGAGGCACGCACTGGCCCTCGGGCCGAACACGCCGAGGAACAGAAACGGATCGAAAAGCTGGTCTGGTGGGATGAGGTCAAGGCCGGCTTGACTGGCTTCCCCACGTCGGATGTATTTCATATCCATCCGATCGGGTTGGTGGGGAATTTTGCTCGTCAACCCGGCAAGATCACCGTTGCGATGCTCCAGCGAATCTTTACGGAGGCATCGACTAATCAGTTGCAAGTCGTAGTCAACGAACTTAATCCCCGCCTTGGCGACTACAAGCTCGATTCGAGACTTCGATTGTCGCACTTCTTCGCCCAGATCCGGCAGGAGGCAGGCACCAGTCTTAATACGTCGGAGAACCTCAACTACCGATCGTTCATTCTGTCCCAAAAATTTTCGTATTTCGCCTCGCATCCGGATGAAGCTGAGTTGTACGGAAAAACGGCATCCCATCCAGCTCAGCCCGAACCTATTGCAAACCGAGCCTATGCAAACAAAATCGGAAACGGTTCTGTGGTGAGTGGCGATGGTTGGCGGTATAGGGGAAGAGGATTAAAGCAACTTACCGGGAAGGGCAACTACACTAGCTTCCATAACTTCTATCCTTCGTTGTGGGGAGACGATGATGTCAATTTTATTGAGAATCCTGACTTGGTAGCCGAAATGCGCTATGCGGTGCGTTCGGCAATCTATTTTTGGATTCACAATCGTCTGCCGGCGATAGCGGACACAGGACACGCCGACGGCGTAGTTGATCAGATTACGGCAGTCATCAATCTCCATACAGATAGCTACGGCGCGCGCAAAAACAACTTTCACGCCATTTGGAATGCCGAAATTTTTAGTGAGATTAACTAATAATGTCAAAATACCCTTTGACGAACATCGTCCGTACGCTTCTCGTTATCTTTAGCCTCCTCTTTTTCTGGTGCAGTACGTCAAGTGCGGCGGAAGAGGAAAGCTATCGCATTTCATTTCTGGGCGGTCAGGTGAACATCGAGTTTCGACCAGAAAAGACTCCCGATGGGGATGGGATAGGGGCCTACATAACTGGTGTTCGCGAAAAAGGACCCATTCGCGTCGACTACTATGAGCCAGAGGGGGGAGTGACACCCGATGTCAAGAGTGTATTTGTGACTGGACGAAAGCCGAAGAAGCTCTTTGTAATAGTGGCCTGGAGCGCAGACAGTTCAGCTCTGGCTACCGGTGGAAGCATATACCAGGTATTTGCTTACGACGAACGGATAGAGAAAGACGGAAAGTCGCCGCAGTTGCATCAGGATACGGATTTGACCAAGCGGTTTGGCGTTGGCTTCGATGGCACACGCGAAGGACACTTAGTAACCTACAAGTATAAGAATGCACTTGCGGTGAGACGCCAGATTCTTGAGTGGGGCTATAAGTGATCCCGTTGCGACGTCGAGCAAGAGACTTCGCTCTTGATCGATTTTACGTGAACCACCCTAGCGTCTCGCGAAATCCGAATGATTGGGGCCGGAACCAAAGCACGTACGAGCGTGAAATTCCGGAGATTTACGAGCCCGGTCGTTCCATGGCAATGGTCAATGGCGTATCAGTTTCGCCAGCAAGGTATTCTGCTATCAAAGGAAGATTGGCATGATGAGGGATAAATTGATGACGAAGAATTCCCGTAAGCGTGTATTCGCACTGCTATGCTTGACCTTCATTGCAACGACAAGCGTTGCAAAGGAGAATCGCATTGACTTTTCGAATCGATCCGCTCTTATGTTTTCCGCTCCGCTTAAAGGAAAATCACAGGAGGAATTCGGATCTGGTTGGACGAAAGCGACATACCGCGGCGTAACGGGTGAGCAGGTTGATCTCTTCCCGATGGAAGCATTTACAGTCGGCGGCGTAATATTTCAAGACTCGTATGCACCTCAAATTTCGCCTTCTGGGCGATACGCTGTTCTCGATATTCTCAGAGCAGGCATTGTCGATCCTGGTCCGAAAGGGAAACCAGAACCTGAAACAAGGCAGTATTGCCCGGTTTTGGACGTGGGTACGGGATGCATCGTGAGTGTTCAGTCCGGCGATTTATGCGGTGGTAGCTGGGACCAAAGGAAAGATTTGTGGGTGGTGCCTGGTTATGATGGTGATTCCAGCAAAGCAATGCTCGATTATCAATTCCAGAATGTGAACATTGTATGGCACGAATATCTGGCGGCAAACGCGAAGAGCTTTCGTTATACACTAAATAATGCTTTGGTTTCGAATTTAGGCATCACCAACTTGATGGCCTGTCAACCACCGGCAGCCGACAATCTTGATGCTTACGCTGCGATGGCTCGTCAACTAATAAAGGACGGAAATTTCTCTGATGCCAGATACATTGACAAGAAACTAGGAGTGAAGGGAAATTCTTCTGCCCAGTCTCAAGGCTTGACAATATCAGTTGATAAAGCGCGTCTGTATGACGGACCTAGTTTATCCACTCAAACGCGGACGTACCTAGTGAAGGGGGACCGAGTAAGGGTGCTTGATAAGTCTGGAGCAGACTGGGTGAAAATCGAGTACAGGCAATCGAATGGACCTTTCATCGAAAAATGGATTCAGGCGGTTTCGTTGGAATGATAATGCTGACGTGTTGATCAGCTTATGGTTAAAAGCATCGGGAATGACTCGTGAGGTATGGAGTGGGGTTTGCCTTTGTCTTTTGGTCGCGTAACAACTTGAATCAGATTTCAGGTGTTGAAAATGTCCATGCCGTCAATGAGATGGTGAATGGCGGGCGTCATGATTATGACGAGTGAGGCCGAATATTGAGTCTCAATAGGTAGTTGTGTGGGCGAAGGCGCTACGACGATTCATTCGGTTGGACATCGATACAAGCAACGGCCCAGTGAAGCAAAACGACTCGGACCATACCGTGCGTCCGGTCTCGGCTCGTGACCGGACGCGTCTGAAGTTATCAGACGCACTGCGCCAGTGGCGTCCACAACCGTAGAGAAACGACGATGCTAACGCGGCGCATTGATCCGGCTAACTTGAACAGGAATTGAAATGAAAAAATTAGCATACGAAGGTGACAGCACAAGTCACGGCGGGAAGATCCTTACCGGCTCGGACCGTATCAAGGTCAAGGGTCGTCGCGCCGCACGCGTGGGCGACCTGGTGTCTTGCCCGATTCACGGCGACAACGAAATCGTGGAAGGGGGAGGCGGCATCAAGGATGCTGGCACGCCGCTTTCGCGTGATGGGGACAAGACCCAGTGCGGAAGTGTCCTCATCGCTGTGTCCGATGGGGCGACGGTCCGATAGCCAGATGCCGATTGACTTTGCTCGCATACCGCCGCGGATTGCGGTACCTGCGCCGCCGCAGCTCTCGAAAACCGTTTGGCTAGTGCTCCTCGGCGTCGTCCTGTGCCTGGGCGCCGCGCTGACGATTTTTCTGTGGCCGAAAGGCCGACCGACAAACACTGTTTGGTTCTGGTTCTGTGTCGTCGGCTATCCGATGCTTGCATGGGCGTTTTTGCTGTGCTGTCGCCTTGGATATTTATACGCACGACGGAGTGGAGCAATCGCGGCAAATCGCGTCAGCGACCACGAAACCGAAAAGTGCCATGCCCTTGCCAGCGAGCCGCTGGCGTTGCTGGGCCATGCGTGGTGTTTCTCCTCCGATCACGACGAGAACGGTATCGAGGGGCTGGTGGACGGCAGCCTGGTGTTGCGCCCTCGGGCGAGCCGGGCCGAGCCAAACACCGACGTGAGTGCTCGTTGGCTAGAACTCCCGGATCAGCAATTCCATGCGGGAAACGAACTAACGGAACACGCTCGCCATCAAGCAGTCTGCAATTGGCTTCTGGTCCGATTGATCGACAGCCTGGCGCCGCAACTAATGGCCCTTCCGGCGCGCACCACGCTCCAGGTCGAATCGAGCCTGCATTCCGTACTTGAGGACACTGACGTGCGTGCCCTGCTGCCGCAGCTTGTTTCCGCGAAATCGCCGTCTCTACGTGTGACGATGACGCCTCCCCCCGCGCCTTCGTCGGTGTTTCAAGCGGACGCGTGGTTCGACCTCATGAGGCCGCAGGTTGTTCACCTGCTCGTTGCAGTTCGATTGCGCAATGCGGTCAGCGAGCGCTTGCAGGACGGAGTCGCGGAGGCGGGCGTCGCGCTGCTATTGGGGCACCCGAGCCTTGCCAAAACAATGACAGGAAACCCGCCCCTGCTCCTGCATCGTCCAGCACGGGGCCCGGTCGATACTGTTGGAGAGACACTCGGACATGCCATGCGTTGGGGGAAAGCGGCGTCGACACGCGTCAAGACTGTCTGGAGTCACGGACTTTCGCCCGAGCTAGAGGTAGCAATAAAGTCGGCGTCCCAACTCGACGGACAAAGATCAAAGATCGACCTGAAAACGACGGTCGGGGACTGTGGGGCGACGGGCGGATGGCTTGCAACCGCTCTCGCGGCTGAACTCGCGGCGCGGACCGGCGACCCGCAGCTCGTACTTACACCGGACGGCGGCGACCTGATCGCGCTCGTGTGCAGAAATCAAACATGAATGAACAAAAGTCTGAGCCGGTAGCGCTCTTCGTTGGCATCGGGATTGGCATCCTTTTCGTTGCGTTGGGTCTGGCCGTCTGGATGGAGGGCCCGGCGCGCGGATGGTCGCTTCAGACACGGATCATCATCGAACTATGTCTGCTCTCGGGGCTGCTCCTGGCGTTGATGTTCGTAAAGTACTTTGAGGCCGTCTTACTCTGGATTGCTTCAATGCGTGCGATGCGGTGGTTGGCACGCTACGATTCGCAGAAGCAGGCGCAAGGTGCCAACGAAGGCCCGGCGTTCGCGCACGTCCCAACACCGGACAAGATCGTTATGCTGCGCGATGCGCTTCGCGAGCGTCACGGCTGGAGCTGGCGTTATCGCGACCGCTGGGTCGTGGTCGCTGGCGACGAGCCGCTCGTCAAGCGTCTTGCGCCCGGGCTCGCCGACACCGGCTATGCGATCACCGGCGATACCGTGCTGCTCTATGCGAAGCAGACAACTGACAAGCTCGATACCGGATGGCTCGACCAGATCCGTCGTCTGCGTCGGCGACGCCCTGTTGACGCGATCGTAGCCCTGACGCGAAACCGCGGTTCAGCGAATACGCCGTTCGACGCGGAGGGCATTGCCCAGCGGCTCGCACGTCACGCCCGCGCGCTGCGCTGGGCTGCGCCCGCGTACCTGCTGAACGTCACCGACTTTGGTGGCGAACAGTCCGGACCAGACGAGGCGATCGGTTTCACCTGGGCGAATGAGCGCACGCGTCCCGACGAGGTCGAAGCGTCGCTGCGCGGACTCTCCGAAAATCTTGCCGACGCTGGAGTCGTGCGCCTCACGCAGGACGCGAACGACCGGTACCCGGCCGAGCTGTCGCGACACATTTCGGAACTCCGCGCAGCATTGTCGGACCTTGTGATGCAGACCAGGGCGTCACGCCTTTGGCGCAATGCGGTCCACGGGCTGCTGTTTGCTCCGCTGTTCAAGGAGCGGGAAGAAACTGCACCCGTTCCAGCTCTTGGCGCTGAAGACAGTGACCCCCTACCGCCGCAGCAAAGGACGATCTGGCAAACGGTCGCCGACCACAGCCGCAAGATTCACGGCCGCCGTGTTGGCTTCTCATTGTCGACCACGGCCGCGTGGATGACGACGGCGCTCATTGGATGCTGGGTCGCCGGCACGATGCTGTCGGGCATGATGAACCGCACGACGATCCAGACGGCCACTGACACGCTCACGAAACTGTCGACGACGCAGGACCGCACGCAGGGGGCACTCGCACTCGATAACCTGGACAAACAGCTCGATACGCTTGAAGTCCGTCAGCGCGACGGCGCACCGTGGACTACACGCTTCGGTCTGAACCACGACGATGCGCTGTTGACTGCCGCCTGGCCCGGTTATGAGAACGCCGTCAGCCGCATTCTCGTCGCACCGATCCGTCTGAAACTGGAGGAGCGCCTGCACCAGCTCGCCTCGCTCTCGGATGCGGAAATCGCCAGCGGCGGCAACGCGCAGGTCCAGGCCGCCTACGACACACTCAAGACCTACCTGATGCTCGCGAGGCCGGACCGCGCGGTTGCCGCATTCCTGACCCCGCAGCTGATCACCACGGCCGTGCCAGCGCGCCCGGCCCGTTCCCAGCTCACGTCCGGCACGTGGGAAGACCTGCGCCAGCATGCAATCGCGTTCTTTGCGAGTCACCTGGGGCGCCGTGGACCCGCCGGGGACTCGTCGCTCGCGATCGTTCCGGATGGCGCACTGGTGGCCACGGCCCGTCAGACCATCATCGGCGTGCGCGGCATCCAGAACTCGACTGACGCGATCTACCAGCAGATCCTCGACGACGCGAAGCCGAAATATCCGCCTGTGTCGCTCGCGACGCTGCTCGGCGATACGAGCAGCAAGGGGCTTTTCAATACCGCGGTGACCGTACCGGGCGTGTTCACGCGCACTGCGTGGGACGAGCGGATCTCGAAAGCGATCGACGACGCGAGCGAGCAGCGCAACCTGACCGGCGACTGGGTGCTCTCAGACGTCCACGCGAGCGCGCCGTCGATCGGCTCGCTGAAAGCCGAACTGCGTCAGCGCTATTTTGACGACTACGCGCGGGCCTGGGAGCTGTTTCTCAACAGCCTGCGCTGGCAACCCGCCCCGACGTTGTCAGGCACGGTTGACCAGCTGACGCTGCTCAGCGATCCGCAGCGCTCGCCGCTTGTTGCCCTGATGAACGCAGTGGTTTATCAGGCAGGCGCGGGCGCCGCGACGCAATCGCTGTCCGACACCCTGATCAGCAAGGCGCAGCAGCTTGTCGGCGCCGACGAGAAAGATCCGTCGAAGCAGACCCAGCCGCAACTGGCACCGCTGGCCGCGGCCTTCGGACCGGTCCTGCGCCTGACGGGCGGCGACCTGGCTTCCCTGGCTTCGGGCGCTCCCGCAAACGCGAAGGCCGCCTCCCAGCTGGCGGCCACGGGCGACCTGAGCCTCGCGCGTTATCTCGAACGGGTGAGCGCGATGCGGCTGAAGGCACAGCAGATGGTCGACAGTGCCGACGCGGACGCGATGGCCCGCTCGGCCGCACAATCGGTGCTGCAGGGCAAGACGTCTGATATCGCCGACAGCCGGGATTACGCGAGCCGTCTGGCTGCGAGCCTCGGCGAGCAATGGGCAGGCTTCGGCGATCTCTTTCAGGCACCGCTCGACCAGACCTGGCAGGTCGTGGTGCAGCCGGCCGCGGCGAGCCTGAACGACATCTGGCGCACGGCGATTGTCGCGGACTGGAACCGGACGTTCGGCGGCCGCTATCCATTCGCCGATTCGGATAACGATGCTTCCCTGCCCGAGATGGCGCGCTTCATGCGTCCGGACAGCGGCGTCATCACCGGGTTCGTCACGACGCAACTGGCCGGTATCGTCGAGCGTCAGGGCGACCGATGGGTCGCCGCCCAAGGGGCGAATCACGGCGCGCTCACACTGGATCCGGGCTTCCTCGCGGACCTCAACAGGCTCACCCGCGTGGCGACCGTGCTGTTTCCATCCGGCGACGCGCATGTGCGCTATGAGCTACGCGCGGTGCCGACACCAGGCGTAACCGACATGAAGTTCGCGCTGTCGGGCCGCGAGTTGCACTACTTCAACCAGAAGGAAGAGTGGACGCCGTTTATCTGGCCCGGCGACTCGCTGGAGAATCTCTCGCATATCGAGTGGCAGACTGAGCAGGGCGGCTTGCGCTCGGGGCTCGACGCTCAGGGCCGCTTCGGGCTGATCCGCCTGTTCGAGCACGCCACGGTCACGCCGCAGGACAGTGCGCGCTATCTGCTGTCGTGGACGCCGGATCAGAGTCAGGGCATTCCCTTGCGTGTGCAATTGCGCAGTGAGGCCGGCAAGGGGCCGCTCGACGTGCTCGAACTGCGCCACTTCACGCTGCCGACGCGGATCTTCGTGACCAGCGCAGCGAAAGGCGGACCGAAGCTCTCGGCCGTCAATCCGCCGCCCCTGCCGCCGTCGGCAATCGCAGCAGCGAAACACGCGGCGATGCCGCTGCCGCATGGCGCGATGCCGGAGGTCGAATAAATGCTGTCCGGTCTGCTCAAGAGTCTCTTTCCGTCGCGTGATGCGGAGCAACTGGTGCGCGCGCGTCTCGATGCGTGGGACGCCTGGCTACACCCGTTACCAGGCGACCACGGTGTGGGCCGCGATCCGGGCTACGAGGATGCGTTCTTCGAACTGAAGGACGAGGCGAACAGGCTCTCCGGCATTGATGACGGCCTGATCGTCCGCTCCTGCGAGCAGCTCACGAAGGAAACCGGCAAGGATCTGCGGGTGGTGGGGTATTACGCGTTCGCGCGACTGCGCCAGGATGGGACGGCTGGCTTCGCGGACGGTCTGGAGCTTGCGGCCGCGCTGGTGGAGCGGTTCGGCGAGGCGCTGCTGCCCGCACGCGCCGAGGCGAAGAAGGGCGCGCTCGATATGCTGGCCACCACCCGCATGATCGACCTGCTGGAGAGCCGCGGCGAGTTCGCGCCGGCCGATCTCGAACGTGCTATCGCCGCGCTCGATCTGCTTGTGACCCGCACCGGGGTGTGGCCAGAAGCGGCCCGTCCGAACCTGCGCCCCCTCGTGTCCCGTTTCGAGCGCAGCGACGATCCGGCACGCAGCGCGGAACCCGACTCGACCGCGCCGTTCGCCGTGGCGGGGTCCCCTTCAGCATCCAGCGCGATCGCCTCCACGCGTGATCTGCTTGACCAGGCGCGCACGATGGCAACGTGGCTGCGCGATCAGGAAAATGGCTACCTGCCTTCCGTGCGGCTCGTGCGTAGCATCCGCTGGGACACGCTGCACGAGGTGCCGCCAGCGGATGCGAGCGCACGCACGCGCCTCGTGCCGCCTCGCGGCGAACTTCGCCAGCAGATGAAACGGCTCGTGCTGCAGAAGCAGTGGCACGAACTGCTGGAGCGCGTCGAAGGGGCGTACATGGAGGGCGTGAACCACCTCTGGTTCGACCTGCAGTACTTCCAGCACGTCGCGCTCGACCACGTCGGTGTGCCCTACAGCACGTGGCGGGAACTGCTGCGCGCCGACTTCGCGCTGTTCCTCGAAAGGTTGCCCGGTATCGAGCGGCTCGCGTTCAACGACGGCACGCCGTTCGCCGACGACGCGACGCTCGAATGGATCGCCCGCCACGCGGTCGTGCGTGATCTCGAGGCGGGCGAAAGCGTTGCACCACTGTCCGTATCCGCTGACAGCGACGATGGTGCTGCTGGCGACTGGCCCGAGATCGAAGCGCAGGCGCGCGACATGGTGGCCGGCGACGGTATCGAGGCAGCCTTCGCATGGCTCGAAGCACTGCCTGGCATCCGGACGGAACGCCAGCGCTACCTGCAGCGGCTCGTGATGGCGCGACTCGCCGATCATGCGGGCCGCGCCGATACGGCGATGGCGCTGCTGACCGAACTCGATGCTGCTGCCCGCTGGTTGCCGCTGATGCGCTGGGAGCCGGCGCTCATCTTCGAGGTCAAGCACCAGTTGATGCGTGCGCTGAAAGCCGCAAGCAGCCGCAAGGACGCGGACAAGCCGGCGCTCGCGCACCGCATCGGTCAGTTGCGCGACGAGCTGACTGTGCTCGACCCATCCCGTGCGCTGACGCTGTCATAAGAGAACGAAAACAAGAGAACACCATGGAAAACGACGATCCGATCCTGCGCTACTACGAAGCCGAGATGCGCTATCTGCGCGAGTCCGGCAAGGAGTTCGCGAAAGCGCATCCCGACCGGGCGCGCATGCTCAACCTCGATCGCGTCGGAGAGCGCGATCCTTATGTCGAGCGCCTGCACGAAGGCTTCGCGTTCCTGACGGGGCGCCTGCAGCAGAAGCTCGACGACGAACTGCCCGAACTGACGGAAGGTCTCGTGAGCCTGCTGTGGCCACACTACCTGCGCATGATGCCGTCGCTGTCGGTCGTCGAGCTGATCCCGCTGGCCGAGACACTGCAGAAGACGGAAAACGTGCCTGCCGGCGTGCCGGTGCGTTCCGCATCCATCGCCGTGCCGCCGGCAGCGGGCGCCGAGGGCACCACGCCCAGGACTGTGCAGTGCCTCTACCGGACCACGCAGGACGTTACGCTGCAGCCGCTGCGCCTCACGCATGCGGGCCCTACCGTGCGACATGACGGCCGCTCGGTGATCCGCCTCGGATTCCATCTGGACCAGTCTGCGCGACGCGAAGCGACGGACCTGTCCCGTGTGCGCCTGTATCTGAACGCGGATCTGCCGACCGCATTCGCGATGCATCTTGCGCTGACCCGCCAGGTTGATTCAGTTGCATGGCGGATCCCCGAAGTGCGTGATGGCGAGGTGCTGCCGCTGGCCGGCGTGACGATGGAACCGGCCGGATTTTCGACCGAAGAGCGGTTATGGCCCAAAGCCGAGGCGTCGTTTTCGGGCTACCAGATGCTCCTCGAATACTTTACTTTCCGCGAGAAATTCCTCTTTGTCGACCTGTGCGGACTCGATGTGACGAAGCTGCCGTCGAGCACAACGCGCTTCGAACTGGAGATCGCGCTCAAGCGGGCGTATCCGTCCGACCAGCGTTTCAGCGCGGAGAACGTGCGGCTCTTCTGCACGCCGGTCATCAACCTGTTCGAGCTTGATGCCGCGCCGATCGTGATCGATCACCACGAAACGGAGTACCGGGTCGTCCCGGCCGGGCACCAGGGCGAACATGTCGAAACCTATTCGGTCGACGCGATCGAATCATTCGACCATGTGACGGCTGAGCGCTACGAGTATGTGCCGTTCGCCACCTTCCGGCATCGCGGCGGCATGCTGCGCCATGAAGCGCCCGAACGGTATTTCCACACCCGCGTGCGGCCGGGCGTGACCGGTCTGCACGAAACGTGGGTGATCCTCGGCGGCCACGCGTGGGAGACGATGGAGGATCTGCCCGAGGAGAGCGTATCGCTGCGCGTAACCGGCACGAACGGCATGCTGCCGCGCAAGGGTCTGCGCGAGGCCAGCATTGACGAACTGGCCGCAAGCACGCCCAATGTCGCGGGTGTACGTAACCTGGTGGCGCCAACGCTGCCGCTCTACCCGCCGACCGGCGATCGTTTCCAGTGGAGAGTACTGTCGCATCTTGCGCCGAACTTCCTGTCGATGATGGACGCGGAAGTGCTGCGGGGCGCACTGGCGCTCTACGACTGGACCAACGACGAGCTGAACCGCCGACGCCTGGCCGGCATCCTGCATGTGTCGGAGGAACTGCTCGAGGAGGTGTCGGGCGGCTCGGTCGAGCGGGGCGTACTGATCGAAGTCACGCTCGATTCGCACGCGTTCGCGGGCGAGGGAGACGTGATGCTGTTCGGCGAACTGCTGCACCGGTTCTTCGGGCTGTATGCGGAGATCAACCTGTTCACGAAGCTCGCGATCGTGAGCCTGCCTTCGCAAACCCGTACCGACTGGCCGCGCAGCAAGGCGCAGCGTGCTCCCCTATGAGACCACGCGAGTTGCCGAATCTTGAACCGCTCGTGGCGTCATTGCTTGCGCGCGCGCCGAAGATGAATTTCATGCAGCTATGCAGGCTGCTCGAAGTGCGTGTACCCGATCAACCCGGCTTCGGCACGCGAGACACGCCGGGGCACGAGCCGGTGAGGTTCCGGCCGAGGCCGCGGCTGGGGTTCCCGGCCGGTGAGATCGCCGCGGTCGAATTCGATGACGGGTCGGACACATTCGGTCCCGATGCGCCGCCGACCGTGCGCACGACCTTCCTGGGCCTGTATGGCGTCGACGCCGCGGTGCCATCGCACATGATCGATGAGATCGTCCTGCGCGAGGAAGGACATGAAGCCGTCGAAGCGTTTCTCGACCAGTTCAACCACCGCTACGTGGCGCTGCTGTACCGCGCCTGGAAGAAGTACCGCTACCCGGAAAGTTTCCAGGCGGGCGGCACCGATGCGCAGTCGCGCAACCTCCTGTGCCTCGCCGGCTTCGGATGGGGCGAGAAGCCGGCCCGGTCGGGTCTGCCGGATTCACGCGTGCTCGCGCTGTTGGGTCTGATGGTCCAGCGCACGCGCACGCCCGAGGGACTCGCCGGTGTGGTGGCGCTGGCGGTGCCCGGTGTCGAGGTGCGTGTCGACGAGTTCTGGCCGACGCTCAGGCGCGCAGGACAGCCGCAACCCCTCACATCGTCAGGCAGGCTCGCCGGCGCTCAGGAAGACAGCAAGCGCCGCGGACTTGGCGGGGGCTATGTGCTCGGCAACCGCCTCGAGTATCGCAGTCGCGCCGTGCGGGTAACGCTGCGCCCTTCGGGCGGCCAGCAGGCGCACGACCTGCTACCCGGCGCATGGCTGCATCGCGAGCTGATGGCGTTCATCCGCCTGTATGTGGGCACGAAGGCCGACGTACACCTGCGCATGGAGGTGTCGTCGCGTCTCGCGCCCGCGCCGTCGGTCGGCTTGGTTGCGGCTGGTCCGTCGCCGCGCCTTGGATGGACCGTCGTGTTGCCCTCGGATGAGGAACGCACCATCACCATCGCGCTCGGCGTCTACGAAGTCTTTCCCACGCCCGGACCGAACCCGCATCGGGTTCCGCGCGCAGCCTGAATCTGGAGAAACCATGCCTTTACGTTTAACCGTGGCCGCCCTCGCGTCAGGTCTGCTGCTCTCCGCATGCGGCGCCTGGCAGTCCGTATCTGATACGACTTCCAGCGCGTATCACTCGGTGTTTTTCAGGCAGGTCAAGGTGCTTGACGTCGACCTGACCGCGCGTGCCGAGCTGAATCCGGATGACGCGGGCCGTTCGACGTCACTCGCGGTCCGCGTCTATCAGCTCAAGGATCGAAAGCTGTTTGACGGCGTGTCCTACGACGATCTGCTGAAGAACGACAGGACCGTACTCGCGCAGGACCTGCAGGCCAGTATGGCAGCCGTCGTCAATCCGGGCGCGTCGGTCAGCCTGTCTCAGCCCATGCAGGCAGACACGAAGTACGTGGCGATCGTCGCGTTCTATCGCAATCCTGGCAACGGCGATGGCTGGAAATACGTGATCGTAAAGAAGAAGCTGTCTGCCGATGCCCCGCTGAAGCTCACGCTGATGGATCAGGAACTGGTCGCATCCGGTGATCGCCAGAAGGACTAGCCGGAATGACACGACGTCCGGAAGTGTCTGTGCCCAACGTGTTTGCATGACGGGGCGGCCCGATGAAGACGCTTCGCGAACTGCAGCAGGAACTCGACCAGCTGGATGTTGACACCCGGCTCGCCCGTGAACACGAAACCGGATCGGGAGGTCGGGCGAAGTCGACAGCCCGGCGGACCCGACCGATCGCGACTGCGGTATGGTCAGAGCGGGTTCCCGCAGGCACGAGACAGCGCGTACAACGTGCACGGGACGGCCTGCCCGGACCGGGCGGAAGCGGCGCGCCCGACTATCGTGAGCGGGCCTTCGCCGCGATCCGCAAACTCGCGCGGGCGTGGGGTGGGCAATGCGTCTCGGCCGCGTATGAGGGCTGCAAGGTGCCGCTCGAGTTCGAGTGCGCAGCGGGACACCGGTTCCCGATGCTGATTCACATGCTGCGCGTGGGTAGCTGGTGCCAGGCTTGCGCCTATGAGCGCGCAACGATTCACTCGCTTGAGGAGGCGCGTGCGCTCGCGGCGGCAAAGGGTGGCCAGTGCCTGTCGACCCAATACGAGAGCACCAGGGAAAAACTACGGTGGCGCCGCGCGGCCGGTCATACATGGCTCGCCAGCCTGGAGGGCGTGCTGGCGGGTGACTGGTGCCAGAGCTGCCATCACCAGAGTATCAAACCCCCGCAGGAAGCTTTGAACAGCGAACATGACGCGCACGCATAAACGTAAGCACACGGAGCACAAGGACCACCGCGGCTCGACCGCGTGCAGTCCAACGCAAACGTTGATCCCCGAGTTCGACGCGACGCTACCGGTCACGCATGCTGCGGGCCGCGCGTACAGCGACGAGGACGATCCGTTGTTAACAACGTTCGTAACCGGAATCTGGGACGAGTTGTACTCGCGAGAGACGACACCCGTGCCACCGTGCCCGGCCTGCAAGAGTGGCAACACGCGGGTGCAGAACCGGCCGAATCGCCATCATGCATTACCGTTTTTCCGGTGCCGCGCGTGCAAGCGGACCTACTCGCGCCTAACCGGGACGCCTCTCGCGCGGCTGCGGTTTGCCGTGAAAATGCCCGCCTTCATCCGGCTGCTGTCCCAGCCGATTCCGCTCGAGGAAGCCTCGCGTCGACTCCGCGTCGATTACACGGCCCTGTCGAACTGGCTGATGCGCTTTCGCGAGCTGATCGCGCAGCATGATCCGGATGACCGATGGACCTCGCGCGTGCGGCTTGGTGTCAAATACCAGCCAACCGGGACATGCCCGCACTGCGGCTACAGTGGGCAGCTTCGGAATGGCGGCTTCGGCCCGGACACGCGGCGCTGCGCCCTATGTCCGCACTGCAGCCGCACCTGGTCGATTGCCCCCGGCGTGGAGGGTGCGGACATCACGGTACGCGTCGTCAAGGATCTTGCGCTGACTGCCGTCGCACGCCGCACGCGAGCAGGGCAAGTCGCGCCCGCGCTCGCGAGCGCCGAGCACGCGATCCTGAAAATTCCCGCTCGCGCCGCGCCTGCATCAGTTACCGCGCCGTCCGTTCCAGCCCCGCACGCAAATCGTTTCGACTTCAGCCAGCCACTGCGCGCAAACAGCCCGTTGCCGCGTCGTCATATCGAGGATCGCGAACTCACGGCCTTTCTTGCCGACGAAATCGGCAAGGTCTTCTCGCAGAACATTGAGCCTCCAGCGTGTCCGCACTGCGAGGGCGTCAACACGCACCTGTCGAGTCGGCCGCGCACCCCGACGGCGTTGCCGACCTTCCAGTGCCGCGCGTGTACGCGATATTTCGCGTGCGACGCGTACGCCGATGGCGAACATGCTCCGGCGCGACATGCTGTTCAACTTTCTGCCGTGGCTGTCGCAACATCGACCACTCGCGCATGCCGCGGCGGAGTTGAACACCTCACCGGAAATCGTGAAGGCGTGGGTCAAGCGATTCCGGCAATGGCTGATCGTGCTCGACCCGTCCGGACATCGTGAACAGCGGGTCAAACTCGGCCTGAAAGCGCCCTGGCCGATGCTGGCGTGTCCGCATTGCCATCAGGAAGCGCCCGCAATGCCGCATGGCTTCAAGCGAACCCGGACGCAATCCGCGCAGATGCTCAAGCGGCGCCTTTTCCGCTGTACGCTCTGCACACGATTTTTTGACGTACCGGTTAAGGAGCAACGGAACATATGAGCGTGCGGAGACTGCGCCGACTATTGGATGCGTATACTTCCGCCGTTCAATGACTAACCGAGATGATATGAGACGTGTGATAGTCCGGCGTTCGCCGGTCCACGGCAGCGGCGTGTTCGCGCTACGAGCGCTCGCCGCTGGCGAACGGATCCTCGAATACAAGGGCGAAGTGACCAGTTGGCGGCGAGCGGCGAGCCTGGCGGCGAGCGGCGAGCCGCTATAAGCGTACTGGGAAGCCCGGCCATACGTTCCTGTTCGGACTCTCGAACGGGCGCGTGATCGACGGCGCGCAGGGTGGCAACAGCGCACGCTGGCTGAACCAAGCATGCGACGCAAATTGCGAAGCCGTGGAAGAGAACGGGCGCGTGTTTGTTGAAGCGGTGTGCGACATCGCGCTGGCGACGAGTTGTTTATCCGGTACGGCCTGGGGCCTTGTCGTCCAGCAATCAACGTTCGTGAGCAGCAAAGGTGCGATGACAATAATAGGTAAGCTCGTATCCCTGGTAAGCCGTCGGACCTTGCGGGCTGAAGGTCATGTCTTCGCCATAACGCCCGAGCGCATCGGGATTGCGGAAGGGATACACGCTGCGCTTGCGATGGCGCCGATGCTCTGTGCCGCGGCGATTCTCGGTCGTTCGGATATCGCTTTCGGAGCCGTCGCGGCGTTCTGGAACTGTCTCTGCGATCCGCAAGGGGCCAGGTCACAGCGCCTGAAGGCGATGGCCATCTTCACGGCCATGGGCGTTGTCGTCATGCCGCTGGCGTCCTATGCCGCGCATTGGGGCTATGCCGTCAGCATTGTCACCCTGTTTGTCCTGGTCTTCCTTTGTGGACTGACACGCTCCTACAAGCCCTCGCTCGGGCCTATGCCGGCGCAGGCGGGGTTGATTGCCTCGCTCGCGGTCGTGATCGGAATTGCGTCGCCCGAGCCGCTTGCCGCTGCACTCGCTCATGGCGGCTATTTTCTGCTCGGGTCAGCCTGGACCATGCTGTTTTGCATCTTCCTCTGGCCCGTCCCGTTCCCACAGTCCGCGGGCTTCACGCTCGCGACGATCTTCGGCAGGCTCGAGGACATGGCCGGTTTTTTGGAGTCGCTGGATTCGCGGCCTGGAATGGATGTGCAGGGCTGGACCGAGTTCGATACCGTTTATCGCCGCGGGGTGCGCATGTCGATCGAGCGCGGCAGGGCATTGGCGGCGCATGATGTTCGCAACGGCCCTGATCTCGGGCCGGGCGTCGATGCCGCGGGCAGGGTGTTTTCCACGCTGATCGCAATCGGTCATGCCCGACGCAACGCAGCGATTGCCGACGACGATGGATCGCGGCAATTGCTCCAGGGCCTGCGACAGTTGCTGCAAAGCGTGGCCGCGCAGGCACAGCAAGAACTGCCCATTCCCGATACGCTGATAGCGCAAGCACACGCATTGTTGCGGCAGACGGCTGAACGGACGGACCAAACGGCAAGCGCCGTTGCCTTTGCGGCAAGGGCCATCGCTCGGCTCGCGGACGGGCGACACGCGCTCGCAATGGACCCCGAGACGCCCGCGCCTGCCGCCGCTCGCGCGGTCAAGATTGAAAGGCTGGTCTGGGACCATGCGCTGAGGGTGGCTGTCGCATCGGTGCTCGCTTTCATGATCGGCACATCGCTGAGTGTCACGTTTGCATACTGGGGCGTGATCGCTGCAATCGTCGTGACCCAACCGGTTTCCGCCAATACATGGTTGCGCGTGCTGGAGCGTGCATGCGGCACCCTCATCGGCGCAACGATCGCCGCTGTTCTTCTGACGAGTCTGTCCGGTCCGGTTGCGGTGACATTGGCAATCTTGCCGCTCGCCGCGGTGACCGTCGCATTGAGGTTGGTGAACTACGGTCTGTTCGTTGTCTTCCTGACGCCGATGTTCATGCTGATGTCGGATTTCATCCATCCGACGGAGGGATTGATTGTCGCTCGTCTTACCAATGAATTCGTCGGTGCCTGCGTAGGCGTGGCGGCGAGCTTTCTTCTCTGGCCGCAGAAGGAGAGTAACGCGCTGAATGCCGTGATCTCAGCCGCGATTTCGGCCAACATGGCATTCGCGTCCGCCGCGCTTCGGATGGCTGGAGGATCGACCGCCACCCTCGATCGCCTCCAACGCGAAGCCGGTCTCGCCAGCTCACGGCTTGAAGTTGCGAGAGAACGTATGCTCCTGGAGGGCCAGCGGCGATCTGCGCGGCTCGAACAACTGCGGAACCTGACCGTCGCGGTGCGGGTGGTTTGCGGCGCCGCCGCGGTGATCGAAGTCCTTCGGAGCGGGGAACCGGACGCACATGACCGGGAAAGGGCCAATCGCTACGATGAGATGACCGCCACACTGCTGGAAGCCCTGACGTCGAGGGAAGCGATGCAACTGAATCAGTCTTTTGAAACGCCGGCAGATGACCTCGAACAGGCGATCCAGCATCTCGTGACCGCATTTGATAGTTACGTGGGAACCGTATGAGAACGCCTGTGAGCCCCTGTTTGACCGCGGCCTTGCGTCGGGGAATTTCCGCGTTTTCATGACCGTATTCTTTCAAGCGAAATTAAACGACGGCACGGTGGCCCGGCTCGAAGACGAAAAGCGGCGGGATGCGAAGACACGCCAAATCCTTGCCGAAGCGCTCGGCAAGCTTAAGACGATGAGCCATCCAGCGTCGTACTTCATCTGGATCCCCCTGACGCAGGAAGTCCGCGCCGACGCGATTGCGATGACGCTGATGCGTGAGCGCATTTCAGTGTCGACGGCCCTGCCGTTCGCGACATCGACGCATGTACCTCACGCCATCCGCCTCGCGATTGGGTCCGTCGATCTGGCCACGCTGCGCCGGTCGCTGGAAACAGTGGCCCGGGTTATTAACGAACAGACCTACTGACCGGCAAGCGCGAGGGCGCGGCCTGTCCACCAGGATTGTCCGGCCAGGACCTGTCGTCTCACTACGACGTACTTTCTGTTGCGATGCAACCGTAGAACACGCCGCGACATACCCTTTCCCGACGACATCGCACGAAACGACCCTCGACACGGAATGCGTCGCTTTCGAGTTGCCAGCACAAGCATAAGACCGCTTCGTTTCTGCACATCGCTTCACTTTCCGTCGCAGCAATTATTAGGACAACCGGGGGACAGTTCAATCTCCACACGTCGGACCTTTTCAGGCGGCTCGACGAAATGCTCAAGGGGCTTGTATATTCCAGCGCGGACGTCGTATGGAACTTGAGTAAGACCAAACTGCATCAGCATTGCCTTTGCTGTGTCCGCACGTTGCATTGCCAATTGCTTAGGCTCCTTTTCGCTTGCCTCAGCCACTCCACCAATGGACAGTACCTCTTGAATAGGATACTTAAGGCGCATGTCGATGGCCCAATTTGCCAATTTTAAAATTTGATCCGCCGATACCTGCGTCGAGTTTCTTTCAAAATACAAATCGATATTTTGACCCGGAAGGTTCTGAGACGTATTGCATGCTTGTGCGCTGATAGACAGCAGCCCAAATGCCAAGGCACCCAATTTAATATTCATATACGACGTATCCCGCCAGGCTATCTGCATTATTAATTGCTTGCTGCGGATTTTCTCGCCCCCAGGTTGCCAAGAATCTTGTGATCGTATATTTCCAATCTTTGCTCCCAAAAGTGTCCGTAAAGTGCGTGCACTCATGAATGATCGTTGACAGCTTCGAATCCCCTCCTGACGTGAAATCACGGGTTTCGCAAAAGACCTCGTGAATGCCAATGGTATGCGTGGCTGTATCAGGGGCGCAAACGTGCGCAGCAGAACCACTGCTGACCGGATGGGGCAAACACCCAAGAACACGGTCAAGCTCAGGGGACTGCCGAACAAAATTCTTGGGTTGGAGACCACGCATAACTCTATTGACTGCGGTAAATCCTTGAATCAGAAGATCGCGCGTTGCATCGTCCTTCGTGCCAAACCAATTGGCGACGCGCGCTTGCTCTGAAGGACTCCATGTCTTCAATGCAGCTATTCGCTTGTCAACCAAAACAACCGCATCGTCGCGCAACTTCATGACCTTGGCGCGAAATTCGGCGTCCGTCATGTTTGGGCATATTGGTGTAGTGTCAATTGTCACATAAACCATTGAGCCCGGATTCGTGTTCGTCACTGCGCCAGAATGAACCTCGAACCATTCTTCATTTTCGTTCGCCTTGAAACCGTACTTATTGCGTTCACCAGATTCGTTCATTCCGGATTTCTCCTGTAATGTAAAGTATCAAGCTTGATACTGCATTCGTCTTGATGCGTTCGGCCTTCACATGCGTCTCGATCCCTCACTACAGGAATCCCCATCAGACGCCCCCGCTGATTTCGAGTGTTAGCCGCCGCGCGTCTTTGGTGCTGATTCGCTGTGTGCGGCCTGCGGCGTCCGTGACGCCACTTGCTACTACGTTCAGGCCAACACGCGCTCGATAGCGCGCGTTCGCGAATGGTCGGCCTTTACGATCTCTCAGTACGAACTGTTCATCGAAACGATTCCGGGAGCGTTCCCGGCAATCGCACGCTCATGCGTAACCGAGGGCTTCAGCCATCTCGTAACCATTTGAATACGACTTCAGCCTATCGAACGGAAACCATTCGCCGGTTTCTGCGTTCAGCGCCATTGCGGACGGCATTGGCGGGAAGTTTGAGTAGATTGAATAGGTGATACGGCAAAGCTGGCATTCTTCCTTGCCCCCGGTTTCATCCTGTTTCTGTTGTTCCATCTGACCTCTGCTGATTTTCCAGAACACACCCGACGAATAAACCATCCAAACCGCGACACGGTCAACGACTTTAAATTGAGATAAAACTGTTTTGACAGCTATTCACAATTGCTCTGCCTATCTCATTTTCAGGTGCATTTTTCCAGTGTCACCGTCCAACAAAAAAAAGCGGCATTGAGCCGCTTTTTTTCCGTAAGTGATCGACGCCGGTTAGTGCTTTGTCCACGAAGCGTCCATAGCCGCCAGTTTCCCGTTCGCGCCCTGCGCAGCGTCAGCGAGAATCGCTGCGGCGTCCTGCGGTGTCAGTTGGCGGTTAGGAAGCCCCTTGGCGTCGAGCGCAAGCACCGTGAACAGTTCCTGATCGCAGCGATTGGCGGCGTGGTAGTCCTCGCCGAGCTGGATCATCACCTCCAGCAGGTTCCGGTGTTCGTGCCTTTCCTCGGCAGTCACAGCAGGACTCCTGCACATCGAGGTCGCAAGTGTAATCAGATGTCGGAGTTGCTGCCCCTGCCGGTCGCAAAGATGGAAGGCGGCCAGCGCGAGCCGTTCATACTGGAGAGCGTCTACAGGGGGACGGGACGGAGATTGCTGCTTCCTGGTGGGTTTGGTCATGCGCGGTCCGGGTTATCGTGAAAGATCGCCCGGACACATAGGGAGGTCCCGCGCGCGCTGGAAACCGACGAGATCGCCGGCGTGGTTGCGGCCTACCGCCACGGCGCTGAAAACGCCAGAAAGGCAGGGTTCGACGGCGTGGAAGTCCACTGCGCCAACGGTTATCTGCTTGACCAGTTCCTGCAGGACTCCACCAATCAGCGCACTGACGCATATGGTGGGTCGATCGAGAACCGTGCGAGACTGCTGCTCGAAGTCACGAACGCGCGCGTCGCCATATGGGGCGCCAACCGGGTCGGCGTGCATCTGTCTGCGCGCGGTGACGTGAAGTCGATGGGCGATTCGGACCCTGCGGCCACCTTCGGCTATGTCGCAGGCGAACTCGGCAAACGCCGCATTGCCTTCATCTGCGCGCGTGAAGCGCTGGGAGACGACCGGCTCGGACCCGCACTGAAGGCAGCATTCGGTGGCATCTATATCGCCAACGAAAAGATGACCAAGCACACCGCCGAACGTTTGCTTGCGGTCGGCGACGCCGACGCGGTTGCTTTCGGGCAGATGTTCATCGCCAACCCGGACCTGCCGCGCCGACTTAGATTGGACGCATCGCTCAATGAGCCGCGGCCCGAGATGTTCTATCACCCAGGGGCAGAAGGGTACACGGATTACCCGGCGCTTGCCTGACCGTACAAATAGCCACCCCCGGGCCTCGCACTGGCGAGGCTTTCTTTGGGACGATCAGCCCAGACAACGGAGAAGCCCGCCAGGTCGACGTACGCTTGCACCAGGAGATGCCGCCTCGGACCTCATCCGCATAGCCAGCCAGGTGCCCATGGGTCAACGCCGTTCTTACCGTATGTTTCACAACTCAAAACGAACATGGAAGCAGCGATCGTGCATAGGCATGCACCGGCATCGCAGACGAAAGCGAACGAATCGACAAGCCGTTTTTGGAGCCGGAGCTCTGGTCCCCCAGCGGTCAATCGATGGCTGGCGAACAAACTTCGCCGTCCATCGCACCGGGAGCGCGGCCCATCCCGAAAGAGTCCGGGTGGGCTGCATCAGCTTGCAGGCATGCCCGGAATGCTGACGCCGAACGACTGAAGCAATAGCACCGCATTCAGCGCGAGGATGACGACCGTCGCGGCAATCGCTGCAATGTCCGTTAGACGTCTATTGACGAACTCGCCCATGATGTCTTTGCGGCGGGTGAAGAGCACCAGCGCCACCATTGGGATCGGCAACGCAAACGAAAGTACGACCTGACTGATCACCAGCGCCTGGGTGGCATTCACGCCGAGGCCGACCACCACGAACGCCGGCACCATGGTCACCAGACGTCGCACCCAGACGGGAATCCGGAAACCGACGAAGCCCTGCATGATCATCTGGCCAGCCATGGTGCCGACAACGGAGCTGGAGATACCCGAGCTGATGAGCGAAATCAGGAAAACCGCCGCCGCGCCCGCACCGAGCAACGGCGTGAGCGTATGGTAAGCAGTTTCGATTTCCGCGACGTCGCGGTGGCCGGCATGGAATGCCGCGCTGGCCATGATTACCATGGCCATGTTGACGAGACCTGCGAAGAAAAGCGCAACGATGACTTCCCGGTTCGAAAAACGCAGCAGTGCGCGGTGCTCGCTCGCGTTGCTCGCCGGAGTCCGGCCCTGAGTCAGCCCGGAATGGAGATAGATCGCATGTGGCATCACGGTGGCGCCCACGATACCGACCGAAACGGTCAGCGCTTCCCGGTTCGGCATTGAGGGCAAGATCGAGTGCAATCCGGCCTGTCCCCATGCGACGGGCGCAATGAACAATTCGACCAGGTAACACAGACCGATCACAGCAACGAGCGCGCCGATGATGATCTCCATTGGCCGGTAGCCGCCTTTTTCAAACACCAGGATGCCGTATGTCACCACCGCGGTCACCGCCATGCCGGCCATCAACGGCATTTTGAGCAGCAACGCGAGGCCGATTGCGCCACCGAGGAATTCGGCCAGGTCGGTTGCCATCGCAGCCACTTCGCTGACACACCACATGACGAAGACGGCCTTGCGCGGCAGTTGCTCGCGACACACTTCCGCCAGATTACGGCCCGTCACGATGCCGAGTTTGGCAGAGAGCGCCTGGAACAGCATGGCGATCAGGTTGGCCATCAGTACCACCCACAGCAGCGTGTACCCAAACTGGGAACCGGCCTGGATGTTGGTCGCGAAATTGCCTGGGTCCATGTAGGCGATCGAGGCAATCACTGCGGGTCCGGCGAACAACAGCGCAGAGCGCAAGCCGCGTCGTTTGCCGGCCAGCACATCGCGAATCGCAACAGTCGTGCGATCTGTGAGCGTATTTTTGCCGGCAGTGCTGTTCATGGACACTTCCCGACTTCTCTGGACGAACGTGGCACAGCTATTACTCCAGGTTCTTTAGCGCGTGATGGCAATATACAACGGCCAAACTCCGCGGATGATCGGGGCGGGTGCTGCGCAAAGCGCGCCCGGGGCCGCGGGAAGCTCGGTCAAATACGGCGAAATCGCATGCGCATCGTCAGCTTCGCCCGAAATTTGTTAGGCGACTGACAGGAAGCGGTTGAGCATCGCTCCATATCAGCGCCATTCGCAATTCGTCCTTGCGTGACGGTGAATCCATCCAGCAGAATGAGTGGTTAATTCTCTCATGCATGCCCTCCATGAAGCTTTCACGTCGCGAAGTACTTGGCCGTAGTCTGGCCATTCCCCTGAGTCTCGGCCTGTCGCCTTTCCTCGCCCTTCGTTCAGGTATCGCCAGCGCGGCGCCCCCCAATCTCGCTATCGTAATGAATTCCGGCGAAGCCAGCGTTTCGGTCATCGACATGGCGTCGCACAAGATCGTCCGGACCTTGCCGACGTTGCGCGAACCCAGTCACTGGGCGCTTTCGCGCGACAGAAGCAAGCTCTATATTGCCGACGCCAGCGGCAATGCACTGTTCATTGTCGACCCGCACACCGGTTTGGCGCTTGGCCATAAGGTGATCGCCGATCCGTACCAGCTTGGCTTCACGCCGGATTTCCGCTACCTCGTCGTCAATGCACTGCGGCTCAACTATGTCGACATCTACCGCCCCGACGACCTGACGCTCGTCAAGCGCTTCTCGCCCGGCGGCATGCCCAGCCACCTCGACTTCTCGCCGGACTCGCGCTGGAGCTTCAATTCGATGCAGGAGTCCGGCACGCTCGTTTCATTCGACCTGACGAACCTGACGATCCGCTGGAAGTCGAACGTCGGATCGACCCCCGCCGGCGTGCTCTGGCACAACGGCAAGGTACTGGTCTGCGTGATGGGCAGCGACCATGTGGCGGAAGTCGATCCAGTGACGGGTAACGTGCTGCGGCGGGTGAAAACCGGCGTCGGCCCGCACAATGTCTTTCTTACGCCCGACGGCGCGACGCTCTACGTGAGCAACCGGATCGGCGGCTCGCTGGTGGCGCTCGATCCAACCACCCTCGAGCTTCGTCGTACCTATCCGTTCCACGCTGCGGGGCCAGATGATATTGCTGTCGGCCCCGACGGCAAGCTATGGGTGACGCTGCGTTTCCGGGAGCAGGTCGCCGTACTCGATCCAGCCAGCGGCAACTACGAGACCATTGATGTCGGACGCTCGCCGCACGGCATCTTCCTCACCACCGAAATGAGCCGCCCAGGTCTCGTTACCGCCGAAACGCTCTAACGCCCATCATGCTGATATTTCTCGACAGATTCTTCAATATGCTGGCCGGTGAAATCGACCAGTATCTCGTTCTGCCGTTGCTGTATCACTTCGGCTGGATGCAATGGGAAGAGCTTTCCTTCGACTGGGCGCTGATCTGCGTCTATGGCCTCTTCGCGGTTATCGTCACGTATGCGGTTTGCTGGCCGCTCGAAGCACTCTTTCCGATCGAACGCTGGGATGACCGCAAAGCCGTCGTAACCGACGCGTTCTATACGATCCTCAACCGCGTCGGGGTGTTGCCTGTCGTCAGTTTCCTGCTGTTCTATCAGGTGCAGGTGTGGGTGAACGGCTTCGTGGTCGATCACGGCTACATACCGCCAACGCTTGAGACGTTGATACCGCCGCTTCTCGGACATCCGGTCATTACCTTCATCGCGTACGCGCTGATTCTGGACTGTGCCGATTACTGGCGTCACCGCCTGTCGCACTCATACCGTAGCTGGTACGCACTGCATGCGTTGCATCATGCGCAGCGACAGATGAGTTTCTGGTCGGACGACCGCAACCATCTGCTTGACGACCTGGTCGCCGCAATCTGGTTCGGCGTCGTCGGCCTCGCGATCGGTATTCCGCCGCTGCAGTTTCCGCTGCTGTTCCTGTTCATGCGCTTCATCGAAAGCCTGAGCCACGCCAATATCAAGCTTTCGTTCGGCTGGCTCGGGGACCGATTGATCGTCTCGCCACGCTTTCACCGGTTGCATCATGGCCTGCGCGCGGCCGGCCGCAATTCCTGTAACTACGGCGCCGTCTTCCCGATCTGGGACATCGTGTTTGGTACAGCGGACTTCTCCGCCGAGTACCCGCCTACAGGCGACCGGCGCGCACCGGAATCGATGGCCACGGGCGGCTACATCGCACAGCAACTGGGCGGCTTGCAGTTTTTCCTTGAACAGTGGCGGCAACCGGCAAAGGCTCGCCGCAGTTCCTCCTGAGAACATCCCTGCATTGCGCCAATGCCCAAACGGGCCGGTTCATGTGCGCCTGGATTTGATCCGGACCGGCTGGTGCGAAGACCCTGTCAGTAGACCGTAAAGCATCTGCTCTGTGCCTTTGAACCTGAGGTGCGATAATTGCAGTTGCCGGTTTCAGAATGCCCGGATACCGGCATCTACCCGCTCTATCCAGCTATCCTCAGTTCAAAGAGTTCGAAGTGGTAAAGACTGTCAAGCAAAGATCAGGGCAAATACACGTCGCGATACGGCCTGCGCTCCGGCAACATAGGGGGCTGTCTCTCCCCGACGCGACGCGCCCGTCAAGGCGCCCATGGAGTGAATGATGTTGCGCAGAACCAGTTCCTGGTTTGTGCGTTACACGCCCCGCGCGCGCGTTCGCACGCTCGCGCGTAAAGCGATCGGGCTGGCAATCTTTGTCGGCGGTTCCGCGGTGATTGTCGTGTATCTGCTACGACGCGTCTCCGAAGGCTAAACGTCAAAGACAGGCGTGGCGCATTTGATTTCCAGGCAGTCCCGCGATGCAAACGTCGGGCGTCTGGAGCTACAGAGCAGCGCCCTCGCGGCTGGCAACCCGACGCTTCGACTTCCTTTCCCTGGTGTTCAGGCGCGATCACCGATCATCCGCATTACAGACAGCGGGTTATCCGGGCGACACATAGCCAAATATGGCCGGATTACGAATCGATGTGCACCGACACGCCGGTCGACGAGTAGACCGGCGTCGCCTTGTGGCCGTCGACCGTGATCGTCGTGAACTGCTTCGTCGCCCCGTTGCCATCGATCAGATCGATGGTGTCGCCGACCTTGGGCGCATAGCCGCTCACGAACTTCACGTGTAGCGTGCCGCCGGCGATGGTCAGCTGATTACCAACGTGCAGTTGGCCGGCGCCTTTACCGTCAATGTCGAGTTCGAGTGTCGTGCCGGCGAGCTGCGTGTACTTGCCGACGATGGACACGGGCGACTCCGCCGCGATGGTGATGCCACCCGCACCCACATACACGTCGCCCGTGCCGAACGCATTCGGAGAATCGGCCTCGAGCACGCCGCCGCTTACCTGGGAGCCGCCCGACCAGGTGTTGTTGCCGCCGAGCTTCAATGTTCCGCTACCCTGCAGCGTCAACTTCCCTGCGCCGGCAATGTCGTTGCGCCACAAATCCGACGCGTTGAATCCGCCCTGGGACGCATCCATCGAAACGATGACGCTGCCATGGAACGCACCATATCCGTCCCCGGCTGCAAACATGTTGAGGCGGCCCCACCCTTCCGCATCGTCCATGACCGGATAGCCGGAAGGAAGCTCGGTCGTTTTGAGCACCACGCGGCGCTGCTCAGCGCTCAGATACGGAAAGCGCGTCTCCAGTAACACCTCCGCACCCTTCGGCACAACGGGAGGCGCATTGGTCGATTCGATCGGAGCAAAGCCGAACGTCATACGGCGAGCGAAGTCCGCTTTGTTCGTCGCGTAGTCGGCGAAGCGGTCCGTCGCTGCCGTGCCGGAGTGGGCGAAAGCGGCGAAGCTCGTCGAATTGGTATTCGTCGACTGCATCAGGGCCGCGTGCGCCTGGCTAAATGCGGCGCTCTTCAACGTGGCGTTGCTCGGATCGGAAAGATTCGCAGCAGTCGCCGCAAGTGCAAACATTCGACCAGCAATGACGTCGAGCGGCGAATGCATACCGGCGAAAATGCGGTTTTCGCCAAGTTCGAGGCCGCGGCTCGCCATCTCCTGGAACCGCTCCGGCAGCACGTAGGCCATCGTCATCGCGTCGCGCATGGCCTCCGCCTCGTGACCGCTGATAAATCCGCCATCGGTCGGAGGCGTGGTGCTCTCGGCAGGCACCAGAGTCGGATCTACCACGACACTCGTGCTCCAGCGGTATGGCCGCGCGTATTTGTAGAAGCGCTTGGCCGGCTCGGTGGACGCGTTGTTGCCCATGATGTTGAGCAGGTCGACAACCTGGCCGAAACTGGTGTTGCCGCCACTGCTGCCGACGCCAATGTTGTTGCCGTTGTCGTTGTACAGAACGGTCGTCGCATCCGCCGGAATCGACGTGATGGTCGTTACCTGCTGCGCCGCCGCGCGCCACGCATTGGTGAGCGGTCCCATGCCATCGGTCACGCTATAACCTTTGCCGCGCCGGTCGTCGTAGTAGGCTGCGTCGGCCTGTGCCTGAGTTCGGTTGGTCGTCTCGGTGACCACGAATTGAATGTTTGCGGCATGGACGGCACTGTTCACGACAGCCCCACCCGGCGTACCGTCATTGGGTAGTCCTGTCCACGTGGACTGCACGACAGCCGGAAAGGAACCATTGGCGGGCGCGGAGACGCCCGCATCGACGATCTCGGTCAACGGTTGCCAGATGTCGAGGAATCGCGAGACGACACGCACGCCCGCATTCGTGGCGAGCGTCGCATATCGCGCATCGCCGCGCTGGTTAGTCGCAATCGTGTCGACGAACGCGGGCACGTCGGGGATTGCGGCGTTGTCGACAAAACCGGGGTCGGCAGGGGGCGCCGGGATCGAGGCCGTCGCCGTCGTCGTCGAAGTGTTCGAGGCGCTCGGCGTAGAAGAATCATTGCTACCACCGCACGCGGCTAGTACCGCCACGCTTGCGAGCACCGTGAGGCGCAGCGGGAGAGGGACGCGAAAATGTGGCATCACGAGACTTTCTTGTTGTTGGTGGCGTCGGATTGTGCGGGTGAATTATGACGGCATTGTTGCGACTGATTACGCGGTATCGGATATCGTGGCGCGATTCGCAGGTATCCCGGAAGACCTGGTGGTGGAAGCTGCACATGCGTCGCAGACGTGTGAACGCAGAACTCCTTAGTATTTGATTGCGGCTCATCCACATTGGCGAAGCATGCGAAAGGTTTCATTCCGCGAGGTATTGGTGCAATGTCGATTCGGAACGCCAACCACAGGGCGATCCTTTAACGGACAACCGTTTCGCGTGAGCCTAAAACCACCCCTTTACCGTCGCCACTCGCCAGACGACAAACATGACGAGGCCCACCGACGCGGCGGTCAACAGAATGAAGTCAATCGAGCGCACTAGCTTTTTCATATCGACGTTGGATCGGACGCGCGACGTCCGCATGAGAACCGGAAGTTAGGCGTGTGGAAGTACCGAAACACTCGTATGGAATGTCGAACGCTCACCAGCACTTCAGTGATGCGAGAAAAGCGCGTTCTCTGAGGGCGTTGCGAAGGAAAGGCGATGTCCGGATTGCGAATTCACTACCGGCCCTGACCCGTAGTCGTTATTCGCGTGTGCCTGCCGCGGGCTGCTCTCGTCCGGATAGTGCACTTTCGATTGATGGAGCGTGCCGTTCTGTTCGGCCTGTATGACGTTCGCTTCCACCTCGGAGCGAGTGAGGGTCTGCGCCGACGAGAGCGCTGGAATGGCGATTGTGGTTGCAAGGATCGCATGAGCGATAAGTACTTTCATAAGTTGGCTCCTTAGTGAATAAGCAAATTTCGATGGATCGAATGGACCACGCTAACTGCATAAAGCGAGTCGATCTTCACGCTGAGGTGGACCGCGAACAGATAGCGATCGACGGGGCGCCCGGTATTCAGTGCGTGGATATGACGGTACGCCCTGCAACCTTAAAAGCCGCTTATCCCGTCTCCGAAAAATGCGCGGCGTCCGCGAGCCATGTTCCGACCGTTTATCGATAAAGGCGATTTGGCAGTCTCTTTGACGAACCGGGTTCGCCTGACTCGCCAGGCACTGCGGACTGACCCGCCGCAATCGCGAATATCCGCACTGCGCCGCCAAACCGGGCCATCATTGCGAGCATTCAGCAGATGTGTTTCGAGCGGACGGAGGCTGCGTTTGTTGCAAGCGCTTCAGTACCGCACGCTCCGACGCGCCTCGCGCTTGCTCGCATGGCGTGGACGACGAGACGGCCACGCCGGGCACCACGCGTTAGCGCCCGGCATTGGACGACCGAACGGTCTGATCAAATCAGGGTCGGTAAATCTGTGCGCTATCGAACACACGCCGGCGAGTCGAATGTCCATGATTTACCGGTAAACGTCATTCCCCTAAGCCGTTTCGAAGTGGCCAGCCGGACTGACTTCGATGGGTGTCAGCATGGCTTGTGCGTAACGCGCTATATTTGAAATCTCACTGCGCGATGCGGCAATGCTCGTATTCGCCCGACAGGCGGCGATCTCGAGCTTCTTCTGCACGGCGACGCCCTACTTGCCGCGCGTGTATGCGCCGCGAAAGCTTCGTCTATCGTTGTGAGCGTTGGTGATTTTCAATCCCCGAGATTAACCGGGCTCGTGTTGGACCGTTGCAGCCAGGCCTGGCTCGGGTCTTCCGCTTAACCACGACTTCACAGGACGGCAATATGTCACTTCGTATCAATGACACCGCGCCCAACTTCACCGCGCGGACCACGCAGGGCACCATCGATTTCCACGACTGGATCGGCGACCAATGGGCGGTCCTGTTCTCTCATCCGAAAGACTTCACGCCGGTTTGCACGACTGAACTGGGCTACATGGCGAAGATCGAGCCGGAGTTCACCAGGCGCAACGCGAAGCTGATCGGGTTGTCGGTCGATCCGGTCGAAGACCACGAAAAATGGGCGGCGGACATCGAGGAAACGCAGGGCGCCGCCGTCAAATACCCGATGATCGGCGACACCGACCTCGCTATCGCCAAGCTGTACAACATGCTGCCGGCCGACGCGGGCGATACCAGCGAGGGCCGCACCGCCGCGACCAACGCGACCGTGCGCTCGGTCTTCATCATCGGTCCCGACAAGAAGATCAAGCTGACGCTGACCTACCCGATGAGCACCGGCCGCAACTTCGACGAAATCCTGCGCGTGCTCGATTCGATCCAACTGACCGCCAAACACAAGGTCGCGACGCCGGTCAACTGGAAGCAGGGCGAAGACGTGATCATCACGTCCGCGGTCAGCAACGAAGAGGCGCAGCAGATTTTCCCTGGTTTCAAGACCATCAAACCGTATCTGCGCACCACCAGGCAACCGGGCTGACAGATGTGGCGAGGCGGCCGCTTGCGGCCGCCTCGCCGACCTTCCTAAGGGATACAGATGATTTTTCGTCAGCTGTTCGATCCTGCTTCGTCGACCTACACGTACTTACTCGGCGACAGCGGCGAGGCGGTGCTCATCGACCCCGTCTACGAGCAGGTGCCGCGCGATCAGGCGCTGCTGCGCGAGCTGGGCCTATGGCTGCTCACGACGCTCGATACCCACGTGCACGCTGATCACGTAACCGGCGCATGGCGCATGCGTTTGCGTTGCGGCAGCGAGATCGGGCTTGCCGGGGTCGTCGAGGCGAAAGGCGTCACGCGAGCGCTCGCGCATGGCGATCGGATCGACTTCGGCACGCGTCATCTGACTGTGCGCGCGACGCCTGGCCATACGAACGGCTGCCTGACCTACGTGCTCGACGATCTGAGCATGGCCTTTACCGGCGACAGCCTGCTGATTCGCGGCTGTGGCCGCACCGATTTTCAGCAGGGCAGTCCGCAGCAGTTGTTCGCGTCCGTGCGCGAGCAGATCCTGTCACTGCCGGACGACTGCCTCCTCTATCCCGCGCACGATTATCGCGGCATCACGGTGACGAGCGTAACCGAGGAGCGGCGCTTCAATCCGCGTCTGGGCGGCGACGTCGACGTCGGCGATTTCGCCGGGTACATGAACAACCTGAATTTGCCGCATCCGAAGCAGATGGCGGTCGCGGTGCCCGCAAACATGCGTTGCGGGCAGCCGGAAGGCGGCGCCGAAGTTGCGACCGAAACGCCGGATTGGGCACCGTTGACGCTGCGCTTTAGCGGCGTGTGGGAAATCGAGCCGATGGCGCTGCTCGAGCATGGCGCCGCGTTTCAGATCGTCGATGTGCGCGAGGCGCCCGAGTTCATCGATCGTTTGGGTCATCTGCCGGGCGCGAAGCTGGTGCCGCTGTCGCAATTGACAGGGCGGCTCGATGAACTGGAGCGCGAGCGGCCGGTGGTCGCGGTGTGCCGGTCCGGCGTGCGCTCGGCGCAGGCAAGCGTGTTGCTGACGAAGGCGGGGTTTGGCAAGGTGGCGAATCTTGCCGGTGGGATGCTGCGGTGGAGGACGGAGGGGTTGCCGGTTGCGTCGGATAGCGTTTGAGGGGGAATCGGCGCTTCGGGTCCCTCACAGGCTCAGCCTTGGCCTTGGCGACAGCCTCGACCTTGCCCCAAAGCCGTGCCAGCCTTCGAATAGCCAGCGCTCCGTTGCGCCGGTCGCGTGTGCTTTCCGGGCGGTTTCAAGGGTGAAGCGCAACGGGGTTAATGAAACGCAGGCGGATGCGGGTGCTTCGCGTCTTGCCACGCGTCGCACGGGCACGCCAAATACGGCCGCTGAGACCCATTGGCCATCGAACGAAATGCCACGGGCGACCGGACGTTACGCCGGCTGCTATGTCCGCATCACTGTGTCGGGCGATTTTCCGACCATGCGCTGGCGAGTGGTGCGCACCTTCACACCTGCGGCGCAGGCACCCGTGGGTCCAGTCATTGTGCGCCGACCGCGCGATGCTCGCTCGCGCGGCTTCACCCGGTGCGGACGTCGATTGTCGATCCGCACGCGACTCGTTCGTCGTACAGATGGAACCGATCAGGTTCATCGCCCGGGAGCACATCATGCGCAAGCACATCGTTTCCATGTTCCTCAGTCTGGATGGCGTCGCTCAATCCCCCGGCGCGCCCGAGGAGGATGCCAGTGGTGATTTTCGTTTGGGTGGGTGGACCGTCCCTTACGCCGACGAAGCGGTCGGCGCAAGTGTGCATCATCTGCTCGCGCAGCCGTTCGAGTTGCTGCCAGGGCGTTGCACGTACGACATATTCGCGTCTTATTGGCCATATGTACCGGCCGATTCACGCAACCGCGACATGGCCGACCAGTTCAATCAGGTCCGCAAGCACGTGGCCACGCATCGATCCGATACGCTCGGTTGGCACAACAGTCATGCACTGAAGGGCGACCTTGCCGACGCGATACGCGCGCTGAAACTTCAGGACGGTGCCGATCTATTGACGTTCGGCAGCGGCGACACGGTGCGCCAACTGCTGGCGGCGGGCCTCGTGGATGAACTCCAACTCCTGATTTATCCCGTCATGCTCGGGCACGGCAAACGCCTGTTCGGCAACGATGCGCAAGCGTCCGCCTTCACGCTGGCACACGCGACGAGCACCCCCGGCGGCGTGCTGATTACGCGCTACACCCGCAACGGCGAAGTCCGAACCGGAACGTTCGAGTAAGCGCGAAGCTTCCGATCGACGCTTACAAACGAAGGCCTATTTCTTCCTCACGTCCCGCGCTCGCCTGCCACGCGCCACGGTATCGGCGAACAGGTCGATCACGACCTCGCGCAGCCAGCGATTGCCTTCATCCTGATGGACGCGCTCGTGCCACAACAAATGGATCGGCGCGGCGGGCAGCGTCATCGGCAGCGCGCGCAGGCTGAGCGAGAACGGCGTGGCCAACTCCAGAGCGAGGCGCTCGGGCACCGTGGCGATCAGGTCGGTACGTTGCAGGATATAGCCGACGCTCATGAAGTGCGGCACCGTCAGTCGCACCTGACGCCGCACGCCGCGCCGTTTCAGCCACTCGTCCACTTGACCGTGGCCGGTGCCGGCCGACACCACCACCAGATGCTCGGCTTCGCGCCACGCGGAAAGCGTGAGCGGCGCGTCCTCGAGTGGGTGAGCGCGTCTGAACAGACAGACGTAGCGCTGATCGAACAGACGCCGCTGATAGAAACCACCCTTCAACTGCGGCAACAGACCGATCGCCAGGTCGACCCGGCCGTCGGCCATTTCGTTGCTCAGATTGACGCTCGTATTGCGCACCGTATTCATCGCGATGCCTGGCGCGACGCGCGACAATCGTTCCAGCAATGCGGGCAAAAACACGACTTCGCCGATGTCGGTCATACCGATCGTCATCGTTCGGATCTCGCGCAGCGGATCGAAGCCCGTCACCGGATTGAGCGCGGCGTGCAAGGTGGCGAGCGCCTGCGAGACCGGTTCCGCGAGACGCAGCGCGAACGGGGTAGGCACCACGCCGCCCGGCGCCCGCACGAACAGCGGATCACCGAGCAGGCGGCGCAGCTTCGCGAGCGCATTGCTGACGCCCGGCTGGCTCATGTTCATTTGCTCGGCGACGCTCGCCACGCGCCGCTCCTGCATCAGCCGCTGGAACAGCAGCAGCAGGTTGAGATCGAGATCGCTCAGTTCCATGGTCTCGGCATGACCTAAGGTCATTCATTTCAGTGATGAAGTAGATTCATTTCATCTTATTGAGCAATGATCGTCTAGTGCTGAAAATACCAACACGGTATCCGCATGCGACGCGCCGGGCGCGCGTTCCAGAGTGGCCCGAATCGATAAACCCGCATATCGGAGACACAATCATGAACCGGATGGATCTGAGCATCGCGATCGTCGGCGCCGGCATCGGCGGCCTTACGCTGGCGCTCGCACTACGCGAACATGGTATCGATGCGCAACTCTACGAGCAGACCGATGAGTTGCGCGAAGTGGGCGCGGCCGTCGCACTGTCGGCCAACGCGACGCGCTTTTACGAGCGCATGGGGCTACGCTCCGCGTTCGAAAACGTGTGCGCCGAAGTACCCGGGCTCATTTATCGTGATGGCCGCAGCGGCAGCGTCATTGGACATCATCGCGGCATGCCCAGCTATCGCGAGCAGTTCGGTGGCTCGTACTGGGGCGTTCATCGCGCCGATCTGCAGGCGGTGCTGTCGAAGGCAGTTGGTCTCGAGCACATCGAGCTCAGCCATCGCCTGGTCGATCTCGTGCAGCATCCCGATCGCGTGAGTCTCGCGTTCGACAACGGTCGGCGCATCGATGCCGATCTCGTGATCGGCGCCGACGGCGCGCGCTCGATTACACGACGCTGGATGCTCGGCTACGACGACGTGCTGTATTCCGGTTGCTCGGGCTTTCGTGGCATCGTGCCGGCCGAGCGCATGGACCTGTTGCCCGATCCGCAGACGATCCAGTTCTGGGTCGGGCCCGGCGGCCATCTGCTGCATTATCCGATCGGCGACAAGGGCGATCAGAACTTCCTGCTGGTCGAGCGTCATCCGTCGCCGTGGCCGTCGCGCGACTGGGTTATGCCGTCGACCGAAGGCGAGCAGCTGCGCCTGTTCAAGGATTGGCATCCGGCCGTCGTGCAGATGATCACGGCCGTGCCGATCAGTCAGCGCTGGGGCCTGTTTCACCGTCCGCCGCTTGGCCGCTGGAGCAAGGGCCGCGTGACGCTGATCGGCGATGCCGCGCATGCGCTCGTGCCGCATCACGGCCAGGGCGCCAACCAGTCGATCGAGGATGCCGTGGTGCTGGCCGCGCAACTCGCCAAGGCGGGCCCGGGTAAGTGGCGGGAAGCGCAGGAAGCCTACGAGCGTCTGCGCCGGGGCCGCACGCGCAAGGTGCAGTACGCGTCGATCAGCACCGCGGACGTGCTGCATCTGCCGGACGGCCCCGCCGCGCAGGAACGCAACGCGCGGCTAGGGGCGCGCGACAGCATGCTGCATCACCTCGACTGGATTCACGATTTCGATGCGCTTGCGCAAGAGCCGAGCGCGCGACAAGGCGGCACGTGGCTTTGAGCCTCTCCATGAGGCTTCAATAGGGAGGCGGTGGGCCGCATGCTCATGCCAGGCGCCTCTCTCCAGCCACTACGCGTCACATGCAACCCATTGACCGAGTGGCGCGTCAACCTGATCACGTTACCTATATTGCCGCTCGTCTACTAGCCGGGAAACTGCGCGCCGGTGGCAATTGCACCTATGTCGCTGCGATCGCAGCCCTTTGTGCTTGCGCTGATTCACGGCTGACGGTCATTTCTACCAGCTGTCAATGGCCGGTAGCGGCTGGCGACACCACGCTCGGGGTCGCCAGCGTGTTGTTGCTCTTGGGAGCGGCGGTGGTGTCAGACGTCGAGCTGCTATTGCTGCTCGGCAGGCCCGAGTTCGGTGCCTTGGCGCCCATGCCGCTGTCCGAGTTGGTGGTGCCTGGCATGCCGTAGCCGCCCGTCGTTGCGCCGTTCATCTGGTTCGACGAACTAGCCGTGCTGCCGGCTGTACCGGTCGAACCGCTGCCGCTCTGGCCTCCGGCCGCCTGCGCATAAGCGCCGCCCGACAGCGAGAGTGCGGCGACGGCCGCGACTAGTGTGATGGTTGCCTTGCTCACGATCCACACCTCCTTAATAGGACTGGAAGATAGACGCAGACAGTTGCCGCCCGCGCTACAGCAATGTCGCAAACAGCGTGCCGCGTGGTTCTGTAGGTAGCGAAGCGATCGGCGGCGCACCGAGTGGCGGTCGTGGGGCGACTCCAGCCATTGGATCGCACGAGATCTGCCGCGAAATAAGCCCCTCTCCGCCGGAATAAACCCCGCGCCGTTCTCGTTCATTGACCGTTAAGTCCTTTGGGCAGAACAAGGAGTGCGGTCATGAAGTCTCTACTCGCTCTATTCGGCGTCGTTGCATGCGGCGCGGCCGTCGCGACTCTGATGTCATGCGGCGGCGGTGGCGGCGGTGGCTCGAGTTCGAGCAGCGCGAGCCCACCCGTCCAGTCGTCATTCACAGCGACGGCCCTCGTATCCGATGGCGCGGTGCCCGCTGCACACACCGACGCTAATCTCAAAAACCCTTGGGGCGTGGCCTTCAATCCCAAAGGTTTCGTCTGGGTCGCGGACAACGGCACCAACGTCGCGACGCTCTATGACGGCAATGGCGTGCCGCAATCGCTGGTCGTTACGATACCCGACGGCAAGAACGGCTCCGCATCGCCCACGGGCATCGTTTTCAATGGAACACAAAGCTTCCGCGTCACGGAAAACGGCAAGTCTGGAGTCGCTGCGTTCATCTTCACGGGCGAAGGCGGCACCATCACCGCCTGGGCGCCCGCCGTAGGGCCGACCAATGCGTTCGTCATGTACGACGACGGTACGGGCGGCGCCGTCTACAAGGGTCTCGCGCTCGCCGCGATGAACAACGGCAACTTCCTTTACGCGACGGACTTCCATAACAACAAGATCGACGTCTTCGATACCGCGTTCACGAAGGTCGCGATGCCCGGCGCCTTCACGGACCCGGCGATTCCAGCCGGCTTCGCGCCGTTCGGCATTCAGGCGATCGGCTCGAATCTGTTCGTCACCTACGCGATGCAAGACGCAGCCAAACACGACGATGTCCCGGGCGCGGGGCTCGGCATGGTCGATGTGTACGACACCGCGGGCAACCTGAAGCAACGCTTCGCGACAGGCGGTCCGTTGAACGCGCCGTGGGGCATTGCGCAAGCGCCCGCGAACTTCGGCTCGATGAGCGGCGCAATACTGATCGGCAATTTCGGCGATGGCATGATCAATGCGTTCAACGCGTCGAGCGGTCAGTCGATGGGACAGATCAGTGGACCGAACGGCAGTCCGATCGTCGAGCAGGGCGTGTGGGGCATCGCGTTCGGCAACGATCTCAGCAATCAGCCTTCCAGCACGCTCTTCTTCGCGGCGGGGCCGAATGACGAAGCCGATGGCGTCTACGGAAGAATCGATCTGAATACGACGTCGAGCTCAGGTACGAACACGGGCACGAACACGGGTACGAACACCGGCACAAGCGCGGGCGGCGGGATGAGCATTGGAATGTAGCGCTAAGCGCGCAATTGAGAAGCGCCGCTCTCGATGCGAGAACGGCGGTATTGCTTATGCGAGACGATTTGTGCTTGAGCAGTGCGAGTGATGATCATCACATCCACGCGTGGTTGAGCACCAGCGATGTCAGGTCCTGACTGCCCTGACTCACATCTGATTCTGACGCCGGCATGCCCGCAATATCTGCTGAACTGCAAATGCCCCTCGCACGGATTGCACATTCTGCAGCGGGCAATCGTAGCATTTTTCGGTTCGGTGCAGCACGTGGCCGACGCCCGTCTTATACTCGACCCGCGAGAGCGGGATCGATCTCGTTGTTTGTCAGGCCGAATTCCGCCATGCGAGCACGATGATCTGGCGAGCCCAGATATGAACGAAGGGCTTTGTTTACCGCCTGGATCAGATCGCTGTTACTTCTATTGAACGAGAATGCCCCGAGCGGAGGCTTCTGCTGCTTGCCCTTCGTTCCCGGTTCGTGCTCGATAGCCTCGAGCATTGAGCCTCCGATCCGGTTCGCAATGATCCGATTCCCCAAGGCCGTGCTCGCATACGCATCGACGGCGCCAGAGAGAACCGCTTCGACAGCGTCGGCCTGATGCTCGAAGACGACTATTTGGTCCTCGCTTACGCCAGACGCTTTCGCTGAGTCGTGCTGCACCTGTCCGGCTATGATGCCAAGGCGCGCATCAGCGCGTTTGGCAAGCGACACGTAGCTGTCGAGCGCTTTCGGGTTTCCAGTCCGAACCAGAAAACCGTCTGCGATCCCCCATACCGGGACGCTGAACGCGACCATATTGGCGCGTTCGCGTGTGACGAACAGTGGAACGTTCATATCCCACCTGCCTGCTTCAATGCCGGGCAGGAGTTCACTAAACGACGTCAGATGATGCTCGATCCGGGCTACGCCGATCGCCCGAAGAACCGCGTCGGCCAGATCGATGTCAGCGCCCGTGGGGGTACCATCTGCTTCCGTCCAACCGAACGGGGGTTCTTCGATGTACGCAATCGTTACCTTCATCGCTGTGTCTCGCCAATTGGGAACGGCCATCAAATGCCGGGCCGAATGTTGACGATTCTACTTACATGCGCGGTTGTCGTTGCGGCGGCTCTCTCTGAAACGAACGCGGTTATGCCTGGATCGGGTGTCGGTCTTATGGACGTTGGTTGGATTGCGCGGCATCGCTACGGAAACGCAGCCACGTCTTCCGGTCAATCCATGGTCACAACCCTGTCACGCACTGCCTCAAGCGAACCGGCAGTTGCTCAAGGAAAGATTTTTCGCGCTCACCACAATATTCGCGCTCCTGAAACGTCTTCAGGCGCATGGAACCGCCACCCACCTCGCACCCGATGACCGACCGAGACAGCGACATCACCGCGACCGTGGTGCGTGAGCGCACGAGGCTCGTCAATTTTATCCGGCGTCGAATACGCGACCCGGACGACGCCGAAGACATCCTGCAGGATGTGTTCCACGAATTCGTGCAGGCTTACCGGCTTCCCGCTCCGATCGAACAGGCGAGCGCGTGGCTTTTCCATGCCGCGCGCAATCGCATCATCGATCGTTTTCGCAAGAAGAAGGAGCAGCCGCTGACCGATCTGTCGGAGGCCGAGGACGACGCCAGCGGTGAGTATCGCCTCGACCTCGCCCTGCCGGCGCACGATGCAGGCCCCGAAGCGCTTTACGCTCGCGCTGTATTGCTCAAGGCCTTGCAGGATGCGCTCGATGAGTTGCCGCCGAATCAACGTGAGGTATTTATCGCGCACGAGCTGGAGGGGCGGCCCTTCAAAGACATGGTGGCGGAAAGCGGCGTCGCGCTCAATACGCTGCTCGCGCGCAAACGCTACGCGGTCTTGCATCTGCGCGCCCGACTGCAGGCCATTTATGACGAACTGGATATATAGAGGAGTCGAGGGATGAAGTTTCGAATCAGATGTGTGGGCAAAGCGCTGCTGGTGGTGGTCGCCATAGGCGTGCTGGGATGGGTGGTCATGACGCTATGGAATTGGGTGATTCCGGCGCTATTCGTTGGCGCCCGTGCGATCGACTTCGCGCATGCGTTGGGCTTGCTGGTTTTGAGCCGCATCCTGTTTGGCGGATTCCGCGGACACGGCGGCTGGCGCGAACGGCGTCACTGGCGCAAATGGGAAGCGATGACGCCCGAAGAACGGGAGCACTTCCAGACGGCATGGCGATCGGGCCGCGACCGGCGCGCGGGAGATTGACCATGCGCGAGAAATCAACGTACGACTGCAAACAGAAGCCGGGCGTGATTGCGCCAGTCGTCGACCTGAAACGTTGCGAAGGCAAGGGCGATTGCCTGGAGGTCTGCCCTGAGAATGTGTTTGAGATCCGGCGCATCGATGACGTCGATTATCTCAGCCTCGATTTGATGCACCGCCTCAAGCTACGCGTGCATGGAATGAAAGTCGCCTACACACCGAACGCGTACGCCTGCCGGTCGTGCGGTCTTTGTGTGACGGCGTGCCCTGAACGCGCGATCAAGCTCGCCAGAACGGCATAGCGTTACGCGTTTTAAGAACAGCGCAGGCCGCCTGGCGCAGTGGTCAGTATTATCGATCTCCTCAAGGAGCGCACATGGCTTCATCAACCACGGATCTTCTGCGACAGCTTCACGAACAGAGCCAGACAGAACTGATAGCCCGCGCACAGGCGCAATTTCAGGGATCGAGCGAGGAGTTTCTGACTCTTGCGGAGGAATACGAAACGCTCGTACCTCGACTCCGTGGACGGTTTCTCGAAACGCTCGGGCTATCGAGCGAAGATTTCGAATCCTCGCAAGGCACTCCTCTATCGTTAGCCGTGTCAGCGGAAACGGGACGGTTCTTACGCAACATGGTGCTTTCGCACAAGCCGGCTCGAATCCTCGAGCTCGGCAGTTCCTGCGGCGTGTCCACGCTGTATATCGCCGAAGCCCTTCGCACGTTAGGCAGTGGGACGGTTGTCGCGACTGAACTCGATGCTGTTAAGTGCGCACAACTTCGGGCCCACGTCAGAACGGCGGGCGTAGACGCTTATGTTGACCTGCGGGAGGGCGATGTCTTCCAGACCGTTTCCGAACTGGACGGCACTTTCGACATGGTGTTTATCGACGTATGGGCCAACACCTATCTGAATCTGTTCAAGCAGATTGAGCGCCTGCTACGCCCGGGATCTATCGTTCTCGCCGACAACATGTACACCGCCGAGGACGCCGTTCGGCCATACAAGCACTATCTCGACGGCGATCCGCGCTTTTCGACCACGACGCTGGACTTTGAATCAGGGGTCGAATTTACAGTCGTCGTGTCATAGGCTGACGAAGAGTGGACGCCGTCCAGAATCCGGTTCATGTGCCATTCAATCTGGAAGGTTCAGCGATGCGATGTCTTGTCGACCATCCGGGGCGGATGCGCTAGATGTCATAGCAACTCCTCGTTAAGTCCGGACAGCACGATGGCGGAATGGCCGGCGCTGCGCCTGTGGACAGACTGCGCGCAAGTCGTGCTGCCCCCCGCCGACCTACGCATTCCCACGCAGGGCCCCCGGGGCCGCAGGCGGCGTATCAGCCATCCGACCTGCTGCGGCGCCCGCTGTCCGACGTGACCGGGTCTTCGAGCGCGTCGACGAGCGTGCGCCGCCCCGCGTCGAGGATTTCGTCGGCGAAGGCCGGATCGGCGCCTGCGATCGCACGCGACAGCACGAGCGCCCCGACCATCTGACTGAACGCTGCAATCGCATCGCGACGGGTTTGTTCCGTCGTCGCGCCTTCCGTGGCGATCATGGCTGCAAGCCGGTCGAGATACGCGGCGAGGCCGCGCGCGTAGGACGCACGCGCCGCGTCGGTCATCCGCGGAGCGTCGCCAGCGAAGCCGGACAGCGGGCACCCTGCTTCGACGTTGTCGCGGTGCGAGGCGGACAGGTAGCGTGCCGCCTGCTTCCCCAGGCTGCCGCCGTTTGGCGAATCCGCGTAGTCTTGCATCGCCTTTTCCATGACCGCGGTGACCAGCGCATCCTTCGACTTGAAGTGGTTGTAGAAGCCGCCCTGGCTAAAACCGGCTTCCTTCATCAACTCCGTCAGCCCCACGGCATCGACTCCGCGTACCCGGAAAAGCCGCTCGGCGGCCGCGACAATCGCGCTGCGGTTCTCGGCGGCCTGCTGTCGTGACACCCCCATCGATCTCTCCCTTATACAAGCGATCGCGTCGATTGAAAAACACAATGTCGATCACCATTGACATACCCGAATTACGTCGACACAATTCGCCATAAGACGATGGTGATCGACATTGAGATGAGTGTAGCCGACTTTCGCGCACAACGCGAAGCAACGCCGGCGTGGCACGGATGGCAGTCCAGGTTGATCGCGGTTCTTTGATGCCGGCGGGCGGCGGGCGGCGGGCGACCGACGTTGGCGCCGTTCGGCGGCGCAACGGTTCGGTACGCAAGGGCAGGTTTGTTTTCTCCGGATTTCACGCGCGCTGCGAACCGGCGCACATGCGATTCATCATGCGAAAGGATGAGATATGAAGATCGAAGGTGCTGTTGTTTTCGTGACGGGTGCGAACCGCGGGCTTGGCCTCGAGTTCGCGAAGCAGGCGCTCGAAAGAGGCGCGCGCAAGGTCTATGCGGGCGCGCGCGATCCGGCCAGCGTAACGCTGACGGGTGTCGTGCCCGTGAAGCTTGACGTGACCGATCCGGCGGCCGTGGCCGCTGCCGCCGACGTGGCGGGCGACGTCACGCTTCTGATCAACAACGCGGGCATAGCGCGGCTCGGCAGTCTGACGGACGACGGCGCGCTCGACGCGTTACGCGATCACTTCGACACCAACGTGTTCGGGATGCTGTCGATGTCGCAGGCGTTCGCGGGCCACCTTGCCGGCAACGGCGGCGGTGCGATCCTGAACGTACTGTCTGTTGCGAGCTGGATAAACCGGCCGATCCTCGCGGCTTATGGCGTGTCGAAGTCGGCCGCGTGGGCGGTGACCAACGGCCTGCGTCACTCGCTGCGCGAGCAGCACACGCAGGTGGTCGGGCTGCATGCCGGTTTTATCGATACGGATCTGACGCGCGGGCTGGAAGTGCCGAAGGCGACGCCGGCCGACGTCGTGCGTCAGGCATACGACGCGATCGAGGCAGGGGCGGAGGAAGTGTCCACCGACGAGTTCACGCGGCAGGTGAAGGCCGGATTGTCGGCAGGTGTCTATCTCGACGCTCCGGCGCCGCACTGAAGGCGCTGGAGCGCCCGCTCGTCGCGCGCGGGCATCTGGACGGAAAAGCAGGTCGCGGGCTGGAAGGAGGTGACCTCTGCGGTTCACGCAGCCGGCGGTCTGATCGTCTCCCAGCTCTGGCACGTCGGGCGAGTCTCCGATCCCATCTTCCACGCCGGGGATATGCGCCGCGAATGGCCGGTAGTGGCCGCGCGCTGCCCCATGCATGAGGGACCGTTTCCCGTGGCACGTAAGGCGGCGATCTGCGGCAGGCGACCCGGAGCGCCCAGCCATCGCTACAAAAAGCGGACGCATGACGCACGCGATCAAACTGGAGTTGCTCCAATGCAGCTATCCGTATGCGTATTTCAAGTACCTGCAGCACGGATTGCCCGCACGGCCTGTTAGCGTCCCGGGCTCACTCGCCTGGTGGCAAGGAAGCCTCAACCGCGGACCGCCACAGTAACCACAATGAGAGCCGAGAAGATCAGCGCCGGGGCGAGATGCCGGAACGGTTCCCGATTTCGTAGCAACGTGAAGAGCGCACCGATCATGATCGCACCAGCCAGCGTTAGGCCTAAGACTCTGGTTTGTCGTCCAGCAAGAAGTGCCGCACTCAACAACTCGAGAGCGCCACAGAGCCACTGAAACCATGCCGGATAACCCCAGCGTGCGAAGTCGCGCTTCACCGCGCCGGGTCTTGCGAGATTGACCACCCCAGCAACCGCGAACAGAACCGCTACGATCGTCGCGAGGATCGATTCTAAAGACGCACTGTTCCACGCCATCGTCATGCTCCGTTGATTTGCTGAAAGTGTTTTTGTGCAGAGAGGTCCGCAATCAGGCCGGGACCATGGGGCTCCCACGCAAGAACTCGGCGGGCATGCTGGCCGCTTACTGCCTGGTCGAGCGCCAGTGCGTCAGCGAACAGTCCAAGCGATTTGCGAGCATCGTCGAGCGACCAGAGTTCGACGCGATCGGCGCCGACCGAGGCCCGAATCGCTTCACCCATTTCGGCAACGGCAACGGCATCTTCCGCGACCACGTTGAAGATCTGTCCCGTGACCCGATCGTCCCCGCTTGCCGCCTGCTCCACCGCGCTCAGGTAAGCCGTGGCGAGATCGTCGACGTGAACGGCAGGCCAGTGATCGCGACCATCGCCGACGACCCTCACACTGCCGGTCTGACGGACCATCCCGGCAAGCATGCCGAAGACGCCACCGCCGTAGCCGTGCACCATCCCCGGCCTGAGAATCACTGCGGCAATCGAGCGGCTCGCCGCTAGCGCCCGCACATGTTGCTCCACTGCGGGCCGCCAGGCGATGAGTGGTGTCGGGTTCAGCGCCGAAGCTTCAGTCGCGGGCTCCCCCTCCGTATTGCCGTAGACCCAGGTGCCCGACGTATAGACAAACGCCGCGCCCGGCTGCAAATGCGAAAGCATCGCTACAGCCGCAGCCTCATCAACGGCACCGGCGGAAGCATCATTGGTCGACGCCATGTGCACCACGCCCTCGGCGGCACCGGCAGTCGCAGCGAAAGACTGTGGCTCACGCAGGTCGCCGGAATGCAGTTTCACGCCGAGATCTGCCAGCGCGCTGGCAGCAGCCGACCTATCCTGGCGCACCAGCGCCGTCACCTGATGGCCGCGGCTGATTGCCTTGCGCGCGACCGCTTGCCCGATGTAGCCAGTACCACCTGTCATGAACAGTTCCATAGCGCTCTCCTCGATGATTGCCTGCAAAGTTGATAAGTCACACGAACGAGACTTGCCGGTCTCGTTTTGACAAATCTAAACGAGACTGACCAGTCTTGTCAACTACTCGGCGATCTGTTATTTATCTGGGATGAACACACCCTCTCTCCCCGACCTGAGCCCGCTGCAACGCCGTAAGCGGTCCGCCATCCTCGAAGGCGCGAGAGCCGTTTTTTTAAGCCAAGGTTTCGGCCTGGCAACAATGGACGATGTCGCCGCGGCCGCTGGCGTCGGCAAACAGACGGTCTACCGCCACTTCAAGTCGAAGGAGGCGCTCTTCGTTGGTCTGGTGAGTTCGATGTGCGCTCAGGTGGGTGGACTTCTTGCCGGGGCTCAGGACGAGCAATCCGATGGATCACCCGAAGTCGAGTTGCACGAGTTGGGGTGGTTGCTGGCACGAAGCCTTATCGTGCCGGATTACCTGCGGCTTTACCGGGCCATCGTCGCTGAGGCCGAGCGTCTTCCGGAACTCGGCCAGGTGTTTTACGAAAATGGCGCAAAGGTCGTGCGTGCCTTCGCGGCAAAAATTCTGCGAAAGCGATTTGACGAATCGACTGCTGTATTGCGGGCAGCGACATTCGTTCAGTTGGTGCTAGGCGACGCGTATCTGGAACTGTCAATTGGCTACACGGTGCCCGATGTTGAAGCGCGCTTTGCGCTGCAGATTGACGAGGCCGTGGCGGCTGCACTTCGCTAAAATGGGCCAACCCTGTCAGTTTTCCGCGTAGCGACACTCCATATCAGTTCATTTTGACGCCGCGACCAGACTAAGCGCGTATGCTGGGAATACCACCTTGTCACGCAACGCATCAGGAGCAACACCATGGCCAAGAGTCAATTACGCAGCACTCGCGAAGCGAAAAAGCCCAAGCAACCCGCGAAGCCGTCAGTGCCGGCGAAGCCGTTCAGCACGGTTCGTTCGCGGGTTGCGAACGAAGGTGTCGCCAAGAAGAAGACGTAAATCGGTTGGCCGCGGACACGCGGCACAGCGATCAAATGCAAGTTGTAACGTTCACCGCAGTAAATTGATATCTCCACGTTGAAGGCGCAAACCGCTTCGGGAGGCGCATCATGATCCATCACCACTCGGACCCCACTTTTCGTGGGCTTCCGCTCACGGCCGAGCAAGACTCGGAAATTCGTCACTACCTGAACAGGAAGGCCAAGCTGGGCAAGCCATGGAATACTCCCGAGCTGCGCGGGATGCTTGAGGACATGCTGCTGCCGCCAAGTACCGAAGACGACAGCGAGAGCGATATCCCGGGCGACGCGTCGAGCGCCGCTGAGCGCGCAGCCGCGTTCGTCGATCAGGACATGGAACCAATCGAGGCGTATGAGGAATTGCACGCCGCGATGGAAGCCGAAAGCATGAAAGGCGATCCGCACTAGCGGGAGCGCGCCGCGCAGGTAGTGAGCGTGCAACCCGGTCCATCTGAGGCGTAGAACGAAGGACGACACATGGCACTCAGTTTTTCCAACCCCAGCCGCAGCTATGATGGGATCAGGCATGGCGTGTGGTTCTGGGGATACGACAAAGCACGCGAGATTACCTTCTTTGTGGAAGACCGCGTACTGAAGCATTTCGACGCCGCCCTCGGTACTGACGAAGCCGAGGTGCTGGCCTCCTTCGACCGGAATCGCAATGAGATCCTGAAGGTCGCCATGACCCTCTATGCCGAGGGGCCGCAGACTCTCTACACGCTGCACTAAAGCTTCATCCGGTCACCCATGCTGAATGAGTTGATCCGGTTCAGGCGATCAACGCGTTTTCATACAGGCTCGATCCGCTGCCGCCGGTCGACGGCTTCCGCATCCTGAGGCTGTTTTTGATGCACTTCGGCCAGTCGCCGGGGCGATCGCTGACGACTTCTCGACCGAAGTCGACTCTTGATATCAGGACTGGCAAGGCAGTTATAAGTCTCCTTTGCCTGCCTACATTTGTGCATCCACGACCTGGAAGGTCGGGATGCAGGACACCTTGCACGTCTGGAGGCCCTACCATTGGTAGCGCGCGCCGAGATCGCCCTCGACGCCACTACGGCGGACATTGCTGTCTCCACTCACGGCGAACTGGTAGCCGAACTGTCCGTAAAGGTTCAGCCGCTCCTTGAGCCTGGCGGTGACACCGCCGGCGAGCTCCAGTCGCGTGGCCTGCACATTCAGCGGCACCCGGTCATTGGCGAAGGTCGTGGTGGCCTGGGCATTGAAATCCCGCCACAGGTTGGCACGCACATACGGCTGCCACACCGCTCCCTGGCTGCCTTCGATGGTCCACTTCCCGCGCACGCCGAGGCGGCCACTCGCGCCCGAAGTGGAGCCGAGGGAGACTTCACCCAGACCATCGTTCGCGTCGGAGAACGACACGTGCTGCCAGATGATCTGCGCTTGCGGCTCCAGCTCGAAACCCGGGCCGAGCGGCAGCGGGATCGGATAGCCCCCCTCGAGTGATGTCGCGAAGCCCGTACCCCGGACCGGCAGATTCGCAAACTGAGTGGTCGCGGAGCCGTCGTAGTGCGTACCCTGCACAACCGCATCGACGTACCAGCCGCTGGGGCCGTAGTCCGTCCAGTAGCCTCCGCCTGTATATGCATTCAGATGCATTGAGCCGGTGTGCTCCAGCGTGTATCCGGTTGCCGCTGCGTTGGTGACCAGGCCATCGACATCTGCACTGCCGTAGCCATATGCAAAGTAGACGCCTGCAGCGTCGCGATGACCGGGCCAGACGCTTCCACGCCATAGGTCGAGACCGGTCTGCACGCCTCCGACTCCGCCGCTCACGCGCGGATCGGCGTAAGCCTCGTAGCGGTTGTCGATCTGGCCGCCGAACACGCGTCCCCAGGCGGAGCTTGTCCAGCCCGAGCCGCCCGCGCCGCCGCTCTCCGTCGTGAGCGTGTCGCCAATGCGCTCATGGAGCGTCCCGAGCATCTCGACACCCATCTGCCGGGCGACCGGTTGGACTACGCCATAGGTGGCCAGTTCCGGCCCGATGATCGGGTAGACGCCTGGCGGCAGCGGATCCGGTGGGGGCTCGGTGCCAGGTCCAGTTCCCGGTTCCTCTTCGCCTCCCCCCGGTGGGGGCGGCACGACGAACGACGAGCGCAGAAACCAGTCCTCAGGATTGCTGCTGTTGAGGCCACCGCGAAACAAACGATAGTCTTCGGCGCCACCGCGCGCCTCGCCGACGAGCGAAAAGGCGTCCGACGCCGTGGTGCCACCGTTGGTTGTCTCGACGACGAGAATGCCGTTCCCCGTCGTCAACCCACCGGAGCCGCCCGCGTTCGTGATACGTACGGCTGAAGGGTCGGCGCTGCCGCCGTTGATGATGAGTCTGTCCGACGGCGAGCCATCCAGACCGAGGAAGGTGCGCAGCGCGAGCGTGCCGCCGGCACCCACGAAATTTTTGACAGTCATCGCACCGAATTGCCCTGCCGGGAGCCCGAAGCCCGGCTCAACCGTTCCCGCATTGGTGACGGTGTTCAAGTCCGTTCCTGTACCGCCCAGGGTTCCGTTCGCCTCCACATTGACCGGCGACTGCAACGAGCCGGTCAGATTGAGCACGCCATTGCGAACGTTGGTCGGACCAGTAAAGGTGTTCTGGCCGGATAACGTGAGCACGCCGTTGCCGGCCTTGGCCAGTGCCCCGCTTCCGGAGAGCACGCCGGACCATGTCGCGCCCATGCCGTTGGTGTCGATGGTCGACGTCGTGCCTCCGACCAGCGTTGCGTTGACGCCTGCGCTCAGCGCCGAACCCACCACCTGTATCGTTCCTCCACCGAGATTGAATGCATAGGTGCCACCCAGATTGTTGAAGTCGCCGAACAGCGAGCTTCCGCCGATCTGCAGTGTGCCGCCCGACAGGTTATACGTGCCGTTGCCGGCCGCCGCGAGGAACAGTCTCGACGCGCTGCCGATTGCAAGGGTACCGCCGGTCTGGTTGATCGTACCGGTGCCCTGGCTACCCGTGGACGTGACGTTCGAGCCGATGAACAGCGTCCCATTAGCCACGTTGAAGGTGCCGCCGCTCAGGTTGAGCGTGCCGCTGCTCGGGTTGCCTTGCGTATTGCGGCCGAGCGTCATGAAGTCGGTGGTGCTGTTGCCGAATGTGACCGTTCCGCCCGCCAGGTTGTAGGTGCCCGTACCGCCCTGGTTGCCGATGTTCAGCGACACCGGCGTGCCCGGCATACCGAAGACGACGTTGCCCGCGGTCTGCGTAACCGTGCCCGTGCCGCCGAAGTCGCCGACCTGGAGCGCGGAGTTGAACGTTAGCGTGCCGCCGCTCACGTTCAACGTGCCAGACGACGTCGATCCGGGGACCTGCGTCGCGAGGGTATTGCCGAGGCCCAGCGAAAGATAGTCGATCGCGGTGCTGCCGCTGGAGACCGCTAGTCCACCGCCCACTACAAAAGCCGAGCCGCCCTGAATCCGCGCACCGTTGATCGTGAACGTCCCTGCGCCAGTCTTGACGAAGATGCCGTGCAGCGCGTCGCTCGCCGTGCCGGCATTGATGATCGTGCCGGAGAAGCTGGTGCTCGTGTTATCGGTGCCAACCACCAGTATGTTCGTGCCGTCGATCACGGTGCCGCTGCCCGACAGGTTCGGCAGCGGCACGACGCCCGTCGCGACCCCCGGAATCGGAGTGCTTGTGACGCCCGAAATATCGAAGGTGCCGTTGTCTAACATCCCACTGGTCAAATTGATGCTGCCGCTTCCCGTCAGCGCCAGCGTGCCGGCAGAGATGGTCGTCATGCCGGTATAGGTATTCGCATTGGTCAGCGTGAGCACGCCGTTGCCGGCCTTGGCCAGTGTCCCGCTTCCGGAGAGCACGCCGGACCAAGTCGCGCCCATGCCGTTGGTGTCGATGGTCGACGTCGTGCCTCCGACCAGCGTTGCGTTGACGCCTGCGCTCAGCGCCGAACCCACCACCTGTATCGTTCCTCCACCGAGATTGAATGCATAGGTGCCACCCAGATTGTTGAAGTCGCCGAACAGCGAGCTTCCGCCAATCTGCAGTGTGCCGCCCGACAGGTTATACGTGCCGTTGCCGGCCGCCGCGAGGAACAGTCTCGACGCGCTGCCGATTGCAAGGGTACCGCCGGTCTGGTTGATCGTACCGGTGCCCTGGCTACCCGTGGACGTGACGTTCGAGCCGATGAACAGCGTCCCGTTAGCCACGTTGAAGGTGCCGCCGCTCAGATTGAGCGTGCCGCTGCTCGGGTTGCCTTGCGTATTGCGGCCGAGCGTCATGAAGTCGGTGGTGCTGTTGCCGAATGTGACCGTTCCGCCCGCCAGGTTGTAGGTGCCCGTACCGCCCTGGTTGCCGATGTTCAGCGACACCGGCGTGCCCGGCATACCGAAGACGACGTTGCCCGCGGTCTGCGTAACCGTGCCCGTGCCGCCGAAGTCGCCGACCTGGAGCGCGGAGTTGAACGTTAGCGTGCCGCCGCTCACGTTCAACGTGCCAGACGACGTCGATCCGGGAAGAGTTGGGGCATTGCCCAGGCCCAGCGAAAGATAGTCGATGGCGGCGTCGCTGCTCGTCGCCGCCAGTCCACCGCCAATCACGAATGCGGAGCCCCCCCGGATCCTTGCGCCGTCGATCGTCAGTGTTCCGCCGCCCGTTTTGACAAACTGGCCTTGTTGCGACGTTGGATCGCTCGCAACGCCAGCATTGTTGATCGTGCCGGAGAAGCTGGTGCTCGTGTTATCGGTGCCAACGAACAGGACGTTGTTGGCGGGGGTGTCGATCGTTTCGCTCCCGGAGAGATTGGGTCGTTCAGTCACCGTCTGCTGCGCCAATGCCGGCACGGGTGCCAGGCCCATGAGCCATATGGCATGGAGGATGCAGAAAGAGTTGAGTTGCTGATGCCGCGTCGTCAGCGGAATCGTCAATCGACCGCGCGCGCCGCCGGCCAACGTGCTTAACGATGCGCGATGAATCGCTCTTGCCGCCACGACGACCCTCCGTTACCTGCCGGTGGAAGTTTGCCAGGTCAAGCGAGCTTGACTTCGGGAGACCGACCCATCGACGTTGACTTTGGAAAGCATCTCCCCGAACAGTCGTTGCCTTACTGGTTGTGCGCACGCGATTGAGTTGTTGCCAAGTTCTGCTAAGAGTAGGTAGGCAGATTGATTTGTCAAGAATTAGCCTGGAAGGCTTCGATTGCGGTCCAGTCATGCGAGTTACCAACGGCTCGCCACCCGAGAAAAGCGCCTGAGCATATCGTCGTGTCCCGATTGGATCTCCGCTTTCCAGATTGCCACTGACGTTTGACTGTCCCGGCGATGCTTCCAATGAGCGGCTCCTCGCGGCCGGGCGCAGCCGTTTATCAACTGCGCGACAAGCCGGTAATACTTCGGCATCCACACAGTCAGATCGCGCCCGCCTCAGTTAGAGATGCCTCGGACCCGCCGCGATGCCGCCCGCATCCGTTGGGACTTCTGTTTTTCCAACCATTGCAGCGATTCCCGCACGACCTCGGGCGGAACCTCATTGAATGATGCGCTGCGAATCAGCGCCTCGCTTGCGGCAATGTCGTTGAACTGCCCCAGCTTGTTCTGCACGGATGTCAATTCCTTGACGGTGCGACCGTGTCCGCCTTTGATAACGGGTTGAAAAAACTCCAGCAGGTACCTCAGTTTTTTGCCTGCCTTTCGAACGTCGTGAAGATCCTCCTCGTGGGTGTCCTCGCTGCGTGCAGCGCGTCTGCTTCGCTTTTGAAGTGCACGCCGCGCTAGACGGACACGCTTCTCGGCGAACGCCTGAATGGGTAGATTGTCGCAACGCGACAGCAGGGTGGTTTGCGCGCGAAGCAGGACATCGTTCAGAAACGCCTCGACATCGTCGCTTTTGATCATCGTCCGGCTATGCACCACCGCCTGCGCGCGCTTCTCGCGCGCCGCGGTAACCAGCAGTTCGATCGAGGCGCCGGACTCCTTGGCGGCTCTCAGCAGATCGCCTGCTATGTCCCAGTCACGGGTTCGGCCTGCCACGGCCGCAAGACGCTTGAATTCTTCGGTGGCTTGCGCGGTCGATTCCTCCCCGAGGTATGGAGAGTACGCCCAGTACAAAGCCCGAAGCTTTCTGAAAGCGACGCGAAGCTGATGAAACCCTTCTGCATCGCTCTGCGTGGATAGCTCTCTTGCCCTTTGCACGGCTTCGGCCACCACTGGCGCCGCCAGCGACGAGAAGGTACTGGCGACGGAACTCGTTTTTGAAAGTGATGAACCGGCCGTCCGGCGGTTGACTTTGAAGAGAGTGTTTGGCCGTGGCAAGGACCAGTCACCATCCATATCCATTGCAGCCTCGAGTCGAATAGAAAATCCATTTGCCGAGACCTTACCATAGCGACCCTCTAGCGCCGAGATTGTGACGCGGTGATGACATGCTTTAAGCTGCCGCGCGTCCGCTGTCCTCGCTTCGAAACATTACCGGCTTCTGCTGTTCTGTATTAGGATGCTCAACTATGTCTGGCAACGCCCGATACGCCGCCGTGTGGTGCGCGTCTTGAGAGTATCTGGGGCATAAGTGGGAGTTCGGTTTGAAAAAACGCGCCACCGTGATCTGTCGCAGAGGTAAGCGAATCCTTCTGGTCGCACGTAGTCAAGCAAAGTGGGCTTTACCGGGCGGGATCCTCAAGCGTGGAGAACATCGCACGGACGCCGCACTTCGGGAACTCAAGGAAGAAACTCAACTATCCGGCAAGTCGGCCAAGCATCTCTTCGACTTCCGTGGCAAGCAGAAGCACCATCACGTGTTTTCCTGCGACATCCCGAATCGGGCCAAAGCTCGCCCGAGTAACGAAATAGCCAGGTGTCGCTGGGTTCACATGGACGAGATCCGTCGCCTCATGACCAGCGGGCCGACGACCGATATCGTGAAGCTCATGTATCAGCGGCGCAGGAAGTAGCCCAGACCTTCAACTGATACCCCGGCGTCCGATTGCACTGCCAGGAACTAAACAAGCGAGGCCGGCGCACCAGCCTCGCTCAGAATTTCGAAAGCCCGAAAAACTACGCCGCGAACTTGAGCGCCTGTGCGAAATCCGCAATCAGGTCGTCGATATCCTCGATGCCCGCGGACAGTCGCAGCATGCCGTCGGAAATGCCCATCGCCTTGCGCGTTTCCGGCCCGGCTTCGAAAAAGATCGTCGGCGCGACGGGAATGATCAGCGTGCGCGTGTCGCCGAGACCGGTCGCCTTGACCGGCAGCTTGAGCGCGTTGACGACTTCGACCATGCGATCCACGTTGAGTAATTCGAACGACAACAGCCAGGATGCGCCCTTGAACAGCGTCTGTGCGATCTCGTATTGCGGATGGCTCTTCAGGCCAGGATAGAACACGTTGCCGATCGCTTCGTGCCCTTCGAGAAACTGCGCGAGCGCGAGCGCATTGTCGCTACTTTGCTTCACGCGCAAGGCGAGCGTTTCCGCGCCCATCGCGATCGAGTGCGCCTGCTCGGACGACAATGCCGCGCCCATGTCTCGCAGGCCTTTCTTGCGGATCTGCAGCAGCCCCTGATCCTTCGCCGCCGAACGCCGATAGTCGTCGGCGATGTTCGGATACGCGCTCCAGTCGAACAGACCGGTATCCGTCACCGCGCCGCCGAGCGCGGCGCCATGACCCGCGATAGTCTTCGTCAGCGAGTTGATGACGAGGCTCGCGCCGACCGCCTTTGGCTTGAACAATGCGGGCGAGGTAATCGTGTTATCGACGAAGTACACGATGCCGCGCTCACGGCACACGTCACCGATACCTTGCAGGTCGGGAATCTGCGTGCCCGGATTCGCGATGGTTTCGACGAACACCATGCGCGTATTCGGCCGGATTGCGTTCTTCACGTCGTCGACGTTGCATGCGTCGACGGTCGTGACTTCGATGCCGAGCGCCCGCAACGTGCCGAACAGACTGTTGGTGTTGCCGAACACGTAACGGCTCGACACGAGATGATCGCCCGCGCGCAGCAGCGTGAGGAACGTCGCGGTGATGCCGGCCATGCCTGTGCTGAAGCAGATGGTGCCGACGCCTTCTTCGAGGCTGGTGATCTTGCGCTCGAGCGCGGCGGTGGTGGGCGTGCCCTGCCGTGCGTAATTGAAGCCGCCTTTCTTCGTGCCCTGGAACACGCCGATCAGGTCCTCGACGCGCTCGAAACCATATTGCACGGACGTATGAACTGGCTGACGCAAGGCACCGTGCTCGGTGCCCGCAATTCTGTCGCCGTGAACGATGCCAGTGGTGAAACCTTGCTTGTCCATTCCTTCTCCGCTTTTTTAGATCGATTGCTTCCAACCGATTATCGCCTGTAACCGCTCGCCGGCGAAGTCCTTGGCGTCCCGTCCGGCGGCGCGGGACACCCCGTATGGGCAAAACCCGCTCCGCGATGTTGCGCTTCGGGGTTGACTAGCCGCGGTGGCACGAACAGGCTCTAGGTCTTCATCGACCAGCACGGGAGCGAACGTGGCCGACCCTGATCATCCTGGTAGCAAGCCGAGGACGGCGCACATCATCGCCGCGCAGGCGAGCCCGTGCGACGAGCTCGTCATCCGCACGCAGCCCATCACGACCGGCCGCCCGTGCCAGCGCAAGCGCCTCGCGCTGGCCGCGACGATCGGTGGTTCGAGCATGGCGTTCATCGATGGCTCCGTCGTCAACGTCGCGCTGCCGGCCATTCAGAGCGAACTCGGCGCGAGCGTCGCGGCGATGCAGTGGGTCGTCAACGCGTATCTGCTGTTTCTCGGCTCGCTCGTGCTGGTCGGCGGATCGATGGGCGACAAGCTCGGCCGGCGCACGGTGTTCATCGCGGGCGTCGCGCTTTTCACGCTGGCGTCGGCCGCTTGCGGGTTGGCACCGAATGCGTTTGCGCTGGTCGCCGCGCGCGCGGTTCAAGGCATCGGCGCGTCACTGCTGGTACCCAGCAGTCTCGCGATCATCGGCGCAGTGTTCGACGACGCAGAGCGCGGACGGGCAATCGGCACCTGGGCGGGCGTCGGCGCGATCACGTCGGCCGTGGGGCCGGTGGCGGGCGGCTGGCTCGTCGACGCGTGGTCGTGGCGCGCGATCTTCTTCCTGAACGTCCCGCTCGCGGCGCTGACGATCGCGCTCGCCATATCGGCGGTGCCCAACAGCCACGGGGCCGATGCGCCTGGACAGCTCGACTGGCCCGGCGCACTATGCGCGGCCACGGGCCTCGCCGCGCTGACGTTCGGCCTGACCGAAGCATCGGCGCGTGGCTTCGCGCATCCGCTCGTATTCTGTGCGATTGGCGCCGGCGTGCTGATGCTCGCCGCATTCGTGACCATTGAGGCGCGCAGCCCCAACCCGATGATGCCGCTCGACCTGTTTCGCTCGCGCGACTTCGCCGGCGCCAACCTCGTCACACTGCTGCTTTACTTCGGCCTTGGCGGCACGTTCTTCTTCCTGCCGTTCACGTTGATCCGCGCGCACGGGTACACCGCGACCGAAGCGGGGGCGGCGCTGTTGCCGGTGCCTTTCATCATCGGTTTGCTATCGCGCTTCACTGGCGGTCTGACTAGCCGCTTCGGTTCGCGCACGCTGCTGACCGTCGGCCCGGGCGTCGCCGGAGTCGGGTTCACGTTGCTGGCGCTGCCGTTCGTGCGCGGGAGCTATTGGGCTGAATTCTTCCCCGCGCTCGTCGTGCTCGGGCTCGGCATGACGATCACCGTCGCGCCGCTTACCACGACCGTGATGGGCGCGGTGCCGAGCGACCGCACAGGCGTGGCGTCCGGCATCAATAACGCCGTTGCGCGCGTGGCGGGCCTGCTGGCGATTGCGGTGCTCGGCATCGTATTCGTGTGGTCGCACCACGCGGCGCTATCGGCGCGCCTCGACGAACTGCATGTACCGCAAGATACGCGCCAGATCGGGCAATTGCTGGTGCCGGTCGAGCAAGCGGGAGGGGCGGCGGGCGACTCGCATACGCCGCGCGAGACATCTGTGGCGCGCGCGCAAGCCGATGCGATGACCGACGCGCTGCGGGCCGTCGCGCTCGTCTGCGCCGCGTGTGCGTTCGTCGGAGCGGGGCTTGCGATGGCCACCATCCAGCCGCTGAAACGGCCGGCGGTGGCGCGCCCGGAGTGAGAAACGAAACTCAGTGGTGAACAGGCCGCACCGGGGACCCCGTCGGCCGGATCACCGCGGCCGCTCGCGCCTCGATTCTTGCCGCCGACGAAGTCGGTTGATGTGGCGCGCTGTCGTACCCGTTCATTTGTTCATCGACGACGAAATCCGCGACTCTCATCGCGTCCATCGAGTTGCCGTCCACGTCGTTCCACTCGCGAATCGCGCGATTGACCTTGGTTAGTGCGGTGACAGCAAGCAGTATGGCGTCGGTCTCGGTGATCTTGCCTTCGAGATCATCTACGAGGTAGTCCGCAACACGTAGAGCCGCGCCGATCAGATTGCTGTCGTCGCTCAAGTCCGTCAGTACCGCATGAACCACTGCGAGGCAAGCATCTTTGCGTGCAAGTGCGATGTCTGTCATGAGGTTCTCCAGAGTCTAGGTGCAAACACAATTTATTCCGGGTGCTCCCTGCATGTCGAATGCGCCCACCGCGAAGCCGCCACCGCGTTGCCTTTACCAGCGCTGGTGGACGTGCGGCGCGATATGGCGCTGATACACATCCCGGACCCGTTGCATTATCTCGTCGGACAGCGGCGCGAGGCTCGCGGCCGAGACGTTCGACGCCGCCTGGGCCGAGTTTTTACTGCCCGGGATGATGACGGAGATGGCATCCTCCATCAGGATCCAGCGCAGAGCCAGTTGCGCCATGGAGGCGTTCACGGGTACCAGGCCGCGCAGTTCGTCGACCGCTTGCAACGCGACGTCGTAGGGCACGCCGGAGAACGTTTCGCCGACGTCGAACGCCTCGCCATGCCGATTGAATGCACGATGGTCGTCTGATGCAAAAGTCGAATCCGCGGACATCTTGCCCGTGAGCATGCCGCTGGCCAGAGGCACTCGCGCGATGACCGCAACGTCTTTCTTTTGCGCTTGCCTGAAGAACAGATCGGATGGACGCTGACGGAACATGTTGTAGATGATCTGCACCGAAACTACGTTCGGATATTCGATCGCCTTCAGCGCTTCTTCCACCTTTTCGACCGACACGCCGTAGTAGCGGATCTTGCCGGCGGCGACGAAGTCGTCCATTGCGTCGAACACCTCGGGACGGTAGTAAACCTCCGTCGGCGGGCAATGCAACTGGACCAGGTCGAGCGTGTCGACGCCGAGATTCGAGCGACTCCGCTCGATGAAAGCTTCGAGCTCGCGCTTGTTCAGATAGCCGCTGGTCACATGCGGGTCGAGTCGGCGCCCGAGCTTGGTGGCGACAATCGGACGTTCGCCGCCTCGTTGCCGCAGCACGTCGCGGATGATCCGTTCGGAGCGACCGTCGCCGTAGACATCGGCCGTGTCGATGAACGTGACACCGTTATCGAGCGCGGCATTCAGCGCGGCCTTGGCGTCATCTTCCGCAACACTGCCCCACGAGCCGCCGATCGCCCATGCCCCAAAACCGATTTCCGACACATTCCAGCCGGTACGACCAAATTTTCTCGTCGAAAGCGTCATTTGGATGCTCATCCTCTGTTTTTTTGCGAAGTTGCGTCGCAGGTGGTTCATGACCCTTGCGGGAGCGCCGGCGACCTTTGTACATAGTGTAGCAAGCGGACAGGGCCGTTGAAGTGGGGTATGCGTCCGGACGGAATCGATGATCGCCCGCGCGATGCGATGAAGTATGATTTCCACGGCATCGAAGCGGCTGCTCCGACAACAGGACGTGGAACCCGGAAGAAGGTGGCGTAATGACAACCAACGCAGGTTCTGACGGTATCGCGAACGACGGGCTCGGCGGCACGCGCACGAGTGCACGGATTCCGGCCATCGCACCATCGCGAACCGCGCTTGTTGTCATGCACTACCAGACCGACATTCTCGGACTCTTTCCGTCGGTCGCGCCCGCCTTGCTCGCCAATACGCGCAGCTTATGCGACGCGGCCCGGGCCAAAGGCGTGAGCGTCTATTTCGCCAACCTCAGGTTCAGTCCGGGCTATCCGGAAGTCAGCCCGTTGAACAGGAATGGGCAGGGAATCAAAAGTCTTGGCCTCTTCCTCGCAGACCGGACCGCGCCAGAGTTGGGCCAGCAGGCCAACGAACCGCTCGTCATCGCGCATCGTGCGAGCGTGTTCTTCGGCACCGATCTGGAGGCGAAGCTTTCCGGGCAAGGTATCGATTCGCTGATCATGGTCGGCATCGCGTCGACCGGAGTCGTGCTCTCCTCGGTCGCGTACGCCAGCGACGCGGACTTCCGCCTGTTTACGGTGAAGGACTGCTGCTACGACCCGGACCAGGTGGTCCACGAGCATCTGTTTTCTACCGCATTCGATTCACGCACAACGGTGCTGTCACTGGCGGATGCGCTACTGCTGCTCGCGTAGACCAATATCGCCAGCTCGATTACGTCTTTCCCCGGCGTTCCGTTGGTTTCGCTACGAACAAACCCCGCTATCGCACCAGCGCTTTCGGCCCGCCCGGCGTGACCGAATAGCCGTCGTCCAGCGTCTGCAGGAATGCGATGACGTCGCGAATCTCGGCCTCGTTCAGCGCGGGCTTGCCGCCGAGCTTCCGATCCATCGGCACATCCGCGAAGTCGACGTTGTTGCGATAGCGGCGCGGCAGATCGTCGAATTTGTCGACCTTGCCGTTGGCCCCCTTCGGATACCACTTTGCCGGATTGGTATCGCGCTCGACATAGAAGCGCATCACGTCCTCGAGCTTATGAAAGCGGCCGTTGTGGAAAAACACCGAGCGCGTCGCAACGTTGCGCAGCGTCGGTGACTTGAACATGCCGCAGAAGCCGGTTTCCTTCGCCAGATCAGAGCGATAGGGGCCGCACAGGCCAAGGTCGAAATACGTCGGATCGCGATTGGCCGGAATGTCCGGGTTGCGCGGCACCCCGAGCGCAATGAACGAAAAATCGGCGAATTGCGCCGGCCGTCCGCCGGGCCCCGGCGCGTCCAGATGGCATTTTGCGCAATTGCCCTTGTCGGGGTTGTTGAACAGCGCGTAGCCGCGCAGTTCCTGCGCCGTGAAGTCCGCATTGCCCGACATCGCCGCATCGAACTTGCTCGTGTACGGATGGAAGCTCATGTCTTCGGTCTGAAACGCTTCGAGTGCTTCGCCGATGTGCGCGAATGCCTTGTCCGTCTGCGAGAAGACCTGGGCGCCGAAGACCTTTCTGAAGGTGTCGGCATAAGCGCTGTGCCGCAGCTTCGCGACGACTTCGGCCGCGCTGCGGTTGGCCATCTCGTTCGGATTGAGCAGCGGCATCGACGCCTGATCGTGCAACGATGCGGCGGCGCCGTCGCGCATGAAGCCGCCCGTCGGTCCTTCGTCCTCGGTATCTTCCGAGGCGGGCGTATAGAAGTGCCGGCTGAACAACGGCGTGAAGCTCAGATAGCGCAGCGACGGCACCGAACGCGTACCCGGCTGGCGCATGTCGGCGCCGCCCAGTTGCACGGCAAGGCCGTTCGGTGGACCGTAGGCGTGCTCGGGACTATGGCAGCTCGCGCATGACATCTTTCCCGAGGCCGATAGCGACGCGTCGAAGAATATCTGTTTGCCAAGTTCGGCCCGCTGGCTCAACGCGGCAGCGCTCGCGGGGTAGCGAACCCATCTTTGCACCGAGACTTTGGCGGCCGCCTTGGGCACCGCTTTCGATGCCGCGGCAAAGCCGCCCGCGGCGGCCGTCAGTCCATTGCTCGACGGCGCTTGTGCCGTGGCTGAAAAGCTCGCACCCAGCGTGAAGGCGGCGAAGGCGGCAATCGTTGCAGCGCCCAATCCACTCGCCACTTTGAAGCAATCTCGAATCATCTGCATGCGTGCGTCGTTTCAACGGAAGACGGTGGAGCGAAGGCCCCACCGTTTTTTCGATGCTCTCGTCGATCAGAAATTGAACATCGCCATCAGGTCGCCGATCGAAGTCGTGTTGATCGGCAGATACGGGCTTTGCGTCGAGGTGACCGGATTCGGCAGACGGTCGCGGCTACGCGTCGACAGCGGCTGCAGGCGCCAGTTGCGTTCGATGAATTTGAGCACCGACGCATGATCGTAGTACGTGTGGTCGACCATCCCCTTGCGGGCATACGGCGACACCACGAGCATCGGAATGCGCGGACCGTCGCCGAAGAAATCGAGGTTCTGGATCGCGCCGGTGTCGAAGTGGCCGCCGCCTTCGTCGGTGGTGATCAGGATCGCCGTATGCGCCCACAGCGTCGGATTGGCCTGAACGTTGGCGATCACGGTCTTCAGGAACGCCTCATAGGTGGCCGGTGCCGAATAGCCGGGGTGACCGCTGTCGAGGTTCTTCGGCACGACGAACGACACCGCGGGCAGCGTGCTGTTCTTGATGTCGTTGGCGAACGTCGTCAGATCGGTCAGGTTCGCCTTCAGCGCGGGCGTGCCCATCACCTTGCTCGACGCGACCAGCGGGTCGCCGATGACGTTGTACTGCGCCGACTGTGCAAGCGCCGCCGCCTGCGCCGCCGGCAACCCGTCCGCGAGTTCCAGCAGCTGGGTTTCAGCTGCAAGGTCGCTGGTGGTGCGCCCGCCCGTATACCACTTCCACGACACGCCCTTGGCGGCCAGCGCCTCGGCGATGGTGGGCACGGTCTGCGGCGGGTAGTTGTAGTTGTTCGGACCGATCGGCTGGACGTTGCCGTTCAGGTCATAACCGGGGTTGTAGTTGTTGACGAGATAGTACTTGCCCGCGTCGCAATTGCTTGCGACCTTCTTCGCGGCGAGGAAATTGAGAATGGCTGACACGCCGGCCTGGCTCGCATCGGAACAGTTCACGTAGGAGCCGCCTTCGTAGCCGTCCTGCGTGTAGAAGTTCGCCGTTTGCGCCATCGGGTCAGGATTTTCGATCTGGTTGGCCGGCGGCGTTGCGACCGTGCCGGCCGTGTTGAAGTACGGCTCGTCGGCCGTCGCGATCGAGAAGAAGTTCGCGCCGGTGCCGCCCATGATCGACTGGTGATAGTTGTCGCTGACCGCGTAGGTTTGCGCGAGTGACTGGAGATACGGCGCATCGCCGGTCGACATGTTCATGAAGCCCATCAGTTCGCCGCCCTGCGACGGATTCTGCGGCGTGATGCCGGTCGTATCGCCGCCCTGGCCGACCGTGGTGGCCACCCACGTGAACATGTCGTGCTTGCTGTTGTCGCCGCCGGTTTGCTGCCACATCTGGAAGAAGCGATGGACCGGGTCGCCGGTCATCGCGTAGAGCGTCAGCAAGGGCGCGACGGCCGTGACCTGCTGCGCGTACGGTACGTACCTGGTGATCTGGAACGGGCCGTTAGGCAGCGTGGCCGGAAAGCGCGTGTCGGCCGTGCCGCCGCCGGTCGTGAAGGTCTGGAGGTTTTCGATGCCGATCTGTTCCGGCTGCGGCAGAGTCGCGTATGCCGCGCCGCGCGTCGGGTTGATCGTGTAGGCCGTTTGCGTCGTGCCCTGGTTCTGGGCGGCCTGCGCGAAGTTCGGACCCGGCGTGCCGTCCGCGTTGATGATGCCTTCCGACAGCAGGTTCTTGACCGTCTGGCCGTCCGGCGCGACATAGCCGCCGAACAGGCCGTCGAAAGTCTGGTTCTCGCCGACCACGACGATGACGTGCTGAATCGGCGTCGTGGTCGCGCTGTTGCTCAACGCGAGCGCCGAGCTCACGGCGGCGGCCGGCATCGCGCCGGAGACCGCGCCCGTGGGCGGGATCGAAACCTGCGCGCGGCTGGCGTCGACACCGGCGGCGACCGTGCCGGCGTGCACCGTGAAGCGCGCGATATCGAACAGGTTGTCGAGCGGGTTACTCGCATTCGCCTGATAGGGCGTGCCGATCGGGTCCGCGACGATATTGGCCGGCACGTTGAACGCGCTGAACAGTGGCTGCAACGCGCCCGCGACGGCCGCGTCGGCCTGGGCGATGCTGCTCGCGGAGATCTTCGCCGACGCGATCTGCGCGCTGGTCGGCGCGCCATTGGGCACGATCCCCAGCACGCGCTGCGTGAGCAGCGACGTCAGCGGATTCAGATTGGCGACCACGGACACGGCCGCACCCGACGACGCGGGCGCGGGATCGATGACCGCGGACAGGGTGGCCGGCGTGCCGTCCGCATCGTTGAATGGCGCGGTCAGAACGAACGGCGCCTTGCCCGTCATCGACACGGTGAACTTGCCGGTCGCGTCGGTGAGGCTCGACTGCGTGCTCTTCCCGTCGCTGTCCGTCACCGTGACGGTGACGCCGACGATGGGCGCGCCGGCGGCGGCGATGCCCGTCGCGGTGACGCTGGTGCTGGTATTCGCGCTGGCACTCGAGCCGGTGGCGGGCGAGCTGACATTGTCGGGGCCGCAAGCGGCGAGCGAAAGCATGACTCCCAAACCGGCGAGTGTCGAGGCGCTTCTTTTCATGGTCGTTGGGTCGTGTGGGTTATCGGTCGTCGTTTTTTTTCTGTGCCGCAAGACTCAAGACCGCTCGACGTCGCGGGCCTGGCTGGCGCCGCGATCTTCCCAACGCCATATGACAAGGCCGTGATGACATCCCGCGGCTCGATCGATGGTTCTCTCTAATTTGCTACGACGGCGCGGTCGATATGGCTCGACCGGCGACGCCCTGCTTGTGCAAGCGGGCCGACCTCCTGCATGCGAGCATGATTCACGACTCGTGCATGCCGTATTGGGCGATCACGATGAGTTACTCGCCACATCGGCATATGATTTGCTGGCTGATACTGGAAGAGAACCCAACCGGATGACAAAACGTGGCGTCGAAAACAACGGGCATCGCCCCGCTCCAGATGTTCGAAAGCGTCGTCATCCGGTTGTACGACGGCGGCGTCCTGGCGCCGGCCGTGCTCGAACGTGTGATCGGCGCCTTCGCGCAAGCGGATGTCGACTGGCATGACACGGTGCAGGGCCGCTCCGTCGACGGTCGTTCACTGCACGAAATCGTCGCGCTGACGATGCTGCCGGGACAACCTGTCCGATCGGCATCGGCATCGTTCATGACCGTGATCGAACACATCGCGGGCGTCGCGCCGGATACGGACGAGAAAGCAGCGCAGCCAAACACCGCGCGACGCAAAAAAACCGCGCCGCCCGTGGATGAAACGGAAGTGGAGTCGGAGTCCGAATCGCAAGAACTGCTTGCGCAATTGTCGGGCGACGGACGATCCAGCAAGCGCCGCCGCGCGACCGAACAGGATCGGCCGGCGGGTTCGCGCGGCTATAACCCGTTCGTCAACGCACGGCCTCCGCGTTCGAAGAAGCCGTGACGCTGGTTGCCTTCGTCGACAGGAACGCTCGTTGGCAACGTCGTTCTGGTCGGCGACGGGCGGTTGAGTTGCACTGACATCGTGAGGACGTCTCGCCGACGGGGGCGTTGGCCCGACCCGATTCCCCCGCTGCCGTACACTGTCCGCTGGCCGCATTGCCCGCTGCCCGCCAGCTCCAACCCATGCCCACTTCACTCAGTCCCGCCAACTGGCTAATCGCCCGCCGCGATGCCGAAACCGGCATCGAGAGCCTGCGCGCGCATTTCGGCGGCCACGCCTACGATCCGCACGATCACGACGACATGTTGATCGGCTATACGGAGCAGGGCGTGCAACGCTTCCAGTGTCATCGGTCGTTGCACACGAGCGTGCCGGGCCGCGCGATCCTGATCGAGCCCGGCGCGCTGCACGACGGTCACGCGCCAGAGGCGGCCGGCTTCACCTACGCGATGCTGTATCTGCCGCAAGCCTGGGTCGAGCGCGCGGCGCGGCGGCTCGATCTGCCGGGACTGGCCGGCGTCGAGGCGGCGTTCGGCCATACGCTGGTCGACGACCGTGCGCTCATCGATGCGATCGGCCGGGCCTTCGCCGCGATTTACGGCAACGAGGGCCGGCTCGCGCGCGACCAGACGCTGGATCGTCTGCTGCTGCAACTCGGTGCCCAGCTGCGCGATGCGCCGCTGACCGGCGACCCCGCCGCGTCACCCGCGATCACGCGGGTGCGCGATCTGTTGCACGAACACATGGACGGCAATCTCGGACTCGACGAACTCGCCGAAGTTGCCGGCATCGACCGGTTCAGGTTGACGCGTCTGTTTCGGCGCGCGTTCGGCACCTCGCCGCATGCGTATCTGGTGCGCTTGCGCCTGCGCGCCGCGCGGCGCCTGCTCGCGACCGGCCGCACGCCCGCGCAGGTCGCCGCCGAAGTCGGCTTCGCGGATCAGAGCCATCTCGGCCGCTGGTTTCGTCGGGCGTACCGCATGACGCCGGCGGCGTACCGGCAGATGTGCACAAACGTTCCAGACTGATCGCGCGGCATCGTCGATCATGAGCGGCTCAACGAGGAGTCGTCATGTTCGATACCAAAGTGGCGCTGATCGTGCGCAGCGATCTCGCGGTCTGGCAGAAGCTCAATGTGGTCGCGTTTCTCGCGACCGGTGTCGCGGCCGCGGCGCCCGATGCGCTGGGCGAGCCCTACGAGGATGCCGCCGGGCACCGCTACGGCCGCATGCTCGGCCAGCCGATGATGGTGTTCGCCGCCGACCGGTTCGGTCTGCAGGGCGCGCATCGGCAGGCGCTGTCGCGCGAGCTCGGAATCGTGCCGTATGTGCACGCGATGTTTTCGACGGGGCATGACGCGGCGAATCGCGCAGTCTTTCGCGCCGAGGACGCGGCGAATCTCGATCTCGTCGGTCTCGCACTGCACGGACCGAAGAAAGCCGTCGATAAGGCCGTGAAAGGTTTGGCCTTGCACGAATGAGTCAACGAGTGCGCGAGTCGCTCGATTGTCGACGGTATTCGCGCCGAACTCTAAAAGAAAAACGTTTGCCGCGCCGGACGCGAATTGCGTTAAAACAAAAAAGGCTTATTCGGCGAATGCACGGGGCATATCCAAAGGGCATAGATCAGAAAGGCACAAGTAACGCACCCCCTCAATAGCGGATCGTGCCGCCATCGTGGCAATGCGATTGCAAGTCGTTGTCGAGAAACGAATTGTCGGCGATTGCACCCGCGCGCTCGCCAACTCGTTTCAAATGGTTCTTTGCAAAAACGGCTTTCTACAGCACGGACATGCTCGCAAGAAATCCTTGCATATACGTTTCATCCTGAATTTGACCTCAGTCAGAATTGAACGTGTTGATGTTACACTGCAAGCCGCTGGAGCCATTCTGGCAAAGGGCTTTGGTGTTTCCAGCTCAAAGTGGTTTGAAACGCGTCCACGACTTGTCGCCGGTGTCGTGCGTGCGGCAGCCATTCACAGGACTTCTCCAACACCCTGCTGCGTTCCCGGATTCCTCAGGTACTAATACCGTGTACTCTCAAACGCAAATCGACCCGGTGATCAGCTTCCGCAACTCGCAGCGCGAGCACGTGCGTGGGACGATCATTAACCTCCAGAGAAAGTCTTTGGTCATGGAGGTCTATAACCCCTATTCCATCGTGCAGGTCAGCGAGGTGTTAAGCGAGCTGAGCGTGCGCATGGGCACCAAGAATGCCTATCTCGGCAAGGCGGTGGTGGTGAGTCTGGTGAACACCGGTCTGACCGCGGTGGTTTCGCTGGCACTCATCGACGAATGGCGCGAGCTTAGCGTTCTGCCCAATGAAGCGAAGTCGGTCGGCCGGGAAGCAGAACTCTTTATCAGCGACTGGGACGCGCGCTTCAATATCCGGCGCGACTATCAGATCGTCGTGAACGAGATGCGCGCATTCCTGTCGGAAGTGTCGCGCTGGGTCGAGCAGGTCGACCTGACCGAGAGCTTGCCGAAGACCGAAGAAGGCAGGCTGCGCGAGGACCTGTTCTACGAGCTCGCCACGCCGATCATGCTCAAGATCAAGTTCTTCCTCGACCGCCTGGAGGAAGAGGCCGAGCGCGTCGACGCCGAGACCGCACCCGTGCATCGCACGTATGCGCAAGCGGCACTGCATCCGTTGCTGCTGCGCGCGCCATTCGTCTACCGCACGTTCACCAAGCCGCTCGGCTATGCCGGCGACTACGAGATGGTCAACCAGATCCTCAGCGATCCGCAGCAGGGACCGACCACATACTTCCAGATCGTCAATACCGCGTTCCTGCACGCGGCGGTCGCGACCGCGCACCGCAACCGCATCACGCTGCTGATCGACTTTCTGACGCGTCAGGCCGAAGCGGCGCGCGCTGCCGGCAGGCCGTTCCGCATCCTCAACGTCGGTTGCGGGCCCGCTTTCGAGATCCAGCGCTTCGTGCGCGAATATCCGCATCCGGAGCTGCTGTCGTTCGAGCTGGTCGACTTCAGCGAGGAAACGCTGGCGTTTACGAAGGACGCGATCGAAAGCTCGGCGAATGCCGCGGGCCATAAAGCCTCGGTGCAAATGGTGCATCAGTCGGTGCACGATCTGCTCAAGCGTAAAATTTCAACGGACCCCTCCGCGCGCGAATTCGACGCGGTGTACTGCGCGGGTCTGTTCGACTATCTGTCGGACAAGGTCTGCGCGCGTCTCCTGAGTTACTTCGCCGCTCGCACGCGAGCTGGCGGCCAGTTGCTGGTCACCAACGTCCATTCGGCGAATCCGGAGAAGTACGGGATGGAGCATCTGCTCGAGTGGTATCTGATTTATCGGAACGAAAGCGGCATGAGCTCGCTGCTTCCCGCCAACTCCACTGACCAGAAGCTCTACGTCGACGAGACCGGGGTGAATGTGTTCGCGGAAGCCACGATCCTCTGAAACCGTGTCGACATCCCTGTTCATGACTACCAGTCCCCTGCAGAGCGGCTATCAAACCGAGCTGGCCGACTTTCGCGTCACGTTCAGCCGGGGCGGCGCGTGCACAGCGATTGCGCTCGTGCTGCTCGGCGTGGGGCTGGATTACGCGCAGTATCCGCAGTATCAGACGTCGTTCGCGCTCGCGCGCCTGCTCGTGTCGTTGATGATCGGCGGTATCATCGCCTTGCTCGACACCAGCATGGGGCGGCGGCTTACTCCATGGCTGACGCTGTCCTGGCTGCTGCTGCCGCAGGCGATGATTTCATGGATGATCTGGCGCACCGATGGTGTTCTGTCGCCCTACTACATGGGCCTGAATCTGGCCATCTTCGCGTCCGGCATTGCGTTGCCATTCGGTCTGTGGCAAAACCTCGTGTTCGGCGTGCTGTCCTGCTTTCTGTATCTGCTGGCCTGCCTGTTGCCTCCGCATGACGGCGTGCCGCTCGGCACGATGACCGTCAATGTTCTGCTCCTTCTGTTCGCCGCTGCCGCAAGTGCCGTCTACACGTTTTTCAACGAACGCGTGCGCTTCATGCTGTTTCGCCTGAAGGCCGAGGTGTCCGAGAAAAACGCGGAGGTCTCCGCGAAGAACGCCGAACTCGAAGTGATCAATCGGCAGTTGCTCGACATCAAGGGCCAACTGCTGCAGCAGGAAAAAATGGCGGCGATCGGTACGCTCGCCGCCGGCCTGCTGCATGAAGTGAACAATCCGGTGAACTTCTGTCTGATGGCAATCGAGGTTGCGCTGGAAGAGCCGATCGCGAAGAAGGAGCCGACGCTGCAGGAATGTCTGGTCGATGCGCGGCAGGGCATGCAGCGGATCCAGCACATCGTGTCGGACCTGAAGACGTTCGCGTATCGCAAGCCCGGCGCCGAGGCGGAGTTGGGCACGCCGTTCCTGTTCGAAAAGGCGCTCGATTCGGCGATCCGGCTCGTCGGCCATGAATTGCGCGGCGTCACCGTCACGCGCGAACTGCCCGCGGATACGCTGGTGCAGGGCGACGAGGCGGCCATCATCGGCGTGCTGATCAACCTGCTGTCGAATGCGGTGCTGGCGATGCGCAAGGCGGGCACGCCCGCGCCGGCGATTCACGTCAACGTCAGATGGACCGAAGACCGCCTGCATGTGACGGTAAAAGACAACGGGCCGGGCATCGCGCCGGAGCATATCGCGCGCGTGTTCGAGCCATTTTTTACCACCCGCGAAGTGGGACAGGGCCTGGGCCTCGGGCTGTCGATCAGCTATGCGGTGATCGAGCGTCATGGCGGCCTGCTGTTTGCTGAGAGCGAGCAGGGAAGTTGGGCTTCATTCAGTTTCGATCTGTCGCCCGCACCCTGAGAAATGCCATGAATGACATCCGACAGACACAGCCCACTCTTCTCTACGTCGATGACGAAGAGTTGGCCTGTAAATATTTCGCGCGCACCGTAGGTGCCGATTACGAGGTCCTGCTCGCGACGAGCAGCGACGAGGCGATCGCTATCCTCGAGCAGGACAACGCCCGCATCGCGGTGCTGGTCACGGACTTCCGCATGCCGGGGCGTGACGGTGGCGACCTGCTGCGCCAGGTGGCGCTGGAATATCCGCACATCGTGCGGATTCTGGTCACGGCTTACGCAGACGTCGAGATGTTATTGCAGACGGTCAACACCGGCGAGGTGTTCCGCATCCTCGAAAAGCCGCTGAAGCTGGCGGCAGTGCGCGATACGCTGCAACTGGCGTTTGATCGTTACCACGAACGCGCGATGCAGAATCAGCGCCTGATTGCCATCGACGAAACCCTGGCGTTCATCGCGCACGAACTGAACACGCCGCTCGCGGCGATCGCGTTGAACGCGCACAGCATCGAAGATCGCATCGACGCTGAGCGCGATGCGGAAGGCGAAATTCTCGGCGCCGCGAAATCGATGCGCGAGAGCGCGCAGTACTGCATGGCGGTGGTGTCGTCCTTCTGGCGCTCGGTGCACAACGGGCGGCGCCGGCAACTGGAGGGCGACGAGGCGCGCATCGAGAGTACCGCGCATGGGCTGATCTCGGCGTTGCTCGATACGTATCCGTTTACGACCGCGCAGCGCTCGTGGGTGCAGGTCGACGTCGACAGCGACTTTGCCGTGCTCACGCAGCCGAATTGCGTGGCGCTCGTGCTGTCGTCGCTGTTGTCCAACGCGTTGCGCGCGCTCGCGGATGTGCCGTCGCCGTCGGTGCGCTTTACCGTGACAACGGAACCCCACCCGAGCATCGGCATCTGCGACAACGGGCCGGGAATTCCGCCCGAAATCAAAGACCGCCTGTTGACGGACCCAATAACAACGCACGCGAAATCCGGGGGGAACGGCTTGGGCCTGATTCTATGCAACCGTGTCATGCAGTCCTGTGGCGGCGGACTCAGGATCGAGTCCACGTCGGAGGGAGGCACCACCGTAGTGCTGGATTTCCCCCATATCAAAGGTCAAACGCACAGGAGTTGTTGATGAACGAAGCAAAAGCCACAGAGGAGTTGGCGCCGGCGATCATCTTCGTCGATGACGAAGCTACCGCCGTAAAGTACTTCCAGCGTGCCATCGGAAGCCTGGCGCCGGTCCTGACTGGCGGCTCGGTGGAAGAGGGCAAGGCGCTGCTCGACGAGCACGGCGACAGGGTGGGGGTGCTGGTCTCCGACCAGCGTATGCCGGGCGAGTTCGGCAACGAGCTGCTGCGCTATGCGAGCGAGCGCTTTCCGCATGTCGTGCGGATTCTGACCACCGCGTATTCGGAAATCGATCAGACCGTCGCGGCCGTCAACCTCGGTCATATCCATCGCTACATCAAGAAGCCTTGGGACATCACGGCGCTGCGCATGGAGCTGAAGCAGGCGCTCGAGCTGGCCGAGCTGCGCAAGGAGCGCGACACGCTGGTGCGCGAGAAGCTGGGCGTGCTGCAAAAGCAGGTGGTCGCCACTCGCATCGGTCTGGTGCGTTCGCTGTCGGCCACGCTGATCGGGCCCGAGCGCTTTCAGCCGGTCGAGACATATCTCGCCGCAGCGGTACTCGCCGACGTGCCGAACTCCGAGCCGGACTGGCTGCTGCAGGACTACTCCGATCTGATCGCGGCCGAGAGTGCCCGCAGCGGCGCGTTCGGTCATACGGTGGCCGCGCACCTCGCCACGCTGCGTAACCGTCACGGCAGCGCGAGCGTGACTGCGAGCGACGCACTGACGGCGCTGACCGGGGTATTTTCCGAGGCAGGCATCAATGTGCGCCGCGAAGGCGATGGTCTCGTGTGCGACCAGCCGGCCACACTCGCGGAGTTTCTCGCGGAGCCGGGCAACAACGCGGTGTCGAGCGGGCACGCGGTATGGCTGGCGAGCCTTCTGTGGCTCGACGGCAATGACGTTGCACTGCAGCCGGCAAGTGAAGGCAATGCGATCGCGTTCCGGCCGGCGCAGCGCGGTAGCGAGTTCGCCGCCGATCGCCTCGCCACGTGGATCGAGCAGTTCTGATGAGCTTGCTTCGAGGGCGCGGCGTCTGACGCGCCACTACTCGCACTGGCTTCGCGCTGCAACCCGCCTCGGCTAGCAGCGCGAAGCTGACAACGGCTCGCGCGAGTCGTTCGAATGTTTTTCCGCGCGCGCGGACAGACAGCACGCTCTTTTCACCTCGACAAGCGTTGCCTGTCAGGCCTGACTTCTCAAGCCTGAACGCGCGGCGCGAAGCGCCGCGTCCGAATCCACTTGGTAGCCACCCACTTGTCGCCCGTGCGCAGCGGCGTGCTCGCGTGCAGCGAGCTCGGATCGCACAGCCCGTAGCGGTTGCCGTATTCGAAGTAGAGCGCATGCCCGCGCTGCGGCGCGACCGACCAGCCAAGCTGCGGAAACACCGTCTCACCGCCGCCGTCCACATCTTTCAGATACATCAGCAGCGTGCCCATGCGCTGGCCGCTGCGCGCGATCGACTCGCGATTCGTTTCGTTGCTCGTCATCAGATAGTCGACGTGCGGCGTCGACTCCGCGCCTTCCTCATAGTGCAGCATTTGCAGGCCTTCGCCGTTCTCGACCGGGGTTGCCGTGAGTTCCGCGATGCGCGCCTCGATGCGCGCGATCAACGGCGTCTCGCCCAAACGGAAAAACATCCCGTGACTGCTGCGATGACCGGCGATCACATCGCGGCCGGTCACTGGATCGACGACGGCCGACCGGTCGAGCCGCGGCTGTGCGAGCGCGATCAGCTGCTCGCATTCATCGGCACTCAGGAAATTGGCGATGTGCACGGCGGCCGGTCGTTGCAGCCGCGACAACACGCGCACCTTGCGCTCGCCGAGTTGGATCAGCGGAGCGTCGGGCACGCGCAGCGGCTCGGGCTGGTAGCTGAGCGGCGCGCTGCCGACTTCGAGCTTGTCGCCGGGCAGCGCCATACCGTACAGGAACGCCGATGCGACCGCATCGACCATCGCCGACGCGAGCTCGGCCGCGTTGTCGCGGCTCACCAGTTCGTTGACGATCGCTTGGGGCGCGACGCCGCGCGAAAGGTTGGCGGCGATCCAGTCGCGGACTTCGGCTGGGAAATTGACGGTGATGGACATCGGGGCGAGGTTGTGGGGTGTCGTGACAGTCGCGGCGCGCGCGACGCTGGCTCGCGATGGTAGCGGACGATTGTGACGATTCTGGACGCACGGCCCGGTTGTCAGTTGGCTGTCGTCTGTTACCGCATATTGCGATGTCCCGCCGGGCCCATAACTCTGCCCATGCGGGTGTCCGCCCCCACGTGCCGCCCGATCGATGCCCCGGACTCTTCCACTGGCCAACATGTTGCACCCCTGTAACTCAAGGCCGGCGCAAGCCGGTTACATTCACGCATGCCCGTATTCAAGCCCTCATTCCAATTCCTTACGTCTTCATAACAACGCGTCCGGAGGCGTTCGACTGATGACAACGCGCGTGAACCATGGCACTTTTGCGCAGTCCCGTCAGCGGACGAGCTTCCAACCGAGTATCAACACCCATATCCGTTCCCGGAGATCAACATGAGCGAAACCGTGTCCCCGCCGCCAAAGCGCTCCCGACGCGGGCTCATCATCTTCGCGGTTGTCGTGCTCGTGCTGGTCGCGCTCGTCGTGGTTCATCTGATGACGCGCAAGAAGCCGGTGCGCGAGAACGCGGCGATCGTCGTCACCGTCGCGCAGGCGACGCTCGGTTCGATGCCGGTCACGCTGAGCGAGCTCGGCACCGTCACGCCGATCGCAACCGTGACCGTGCTGCCGCAGCTGAGCGGCTATCTGACCGAAGTCGGCTATCACGAAGGCCAGGAGGTGCAAAAAGGCCAGTTCCTCGCGCAGATCGATCCGCGCCAGTATCAGATCAGCAAGCAGCAGGCAGAAGCGACGCTCGCGAAAGACCGCGCGTCGCTCGCGCAGGCGCGCGCCGATCTCGAGCGCTATACGCAGTTGAACGAACGCAAGTCGATCGCGCAGCAAACCTTCGCGGATCAGCAATTCCTCGTGCAGCAGGACGAAGCGGCGGTGAAGGTCGACCTCGCCAACATCGCCCAATTCGATCTCGACCTCGCCTATTGCCGCATCACCGCGCCGATCGCGGGCAAGGTCGGCTTGCGGCTCGTCGATCCGGGCAACTACGTGACCGCGTCGTCGTCGACGGGCATCGTCGTCATCACGACCGAGAAGCCGACCACGGTGCAGTTCACGGTGCCGCAGGATTCGCTCGCGCCGATCGTGCAGCGTCTGGCCACCGGCGCGAAGCTGCCGGTCACCGCGTATTCGAGCGATAACTCGCGCGAGATCGCGACCGGCACGCTGTACGCGGTCAGCAACCAGATGGCCACCGCGACCGGCACCGTCACCTTGCGCGCGACCTTCGCGAACGACGACGAAACGCTGTTCCCGAACGAGTTCGTCAACGTGAAGCTGCTCGTCGACACGATGCAGAACGCGGTGCTCGTGCCGACCGCCGCGGTACAGTCCGGCGCGCCGGGCGACTTCGTCTATCTGGTCAATCCGGACAGCACGGTGTCCGTGCACAAGGTCAAGCTCGGACCGAGCGACGGCAAGAACACGGTGATCGTGTCGGGACTCGCGGCCGGCAACCAGGTCGTGACGGACGGCATGGATCGTCTGAACGACGGCGCGAAGATCCAGCCGGCGCATCCGAAGTCCGCCGCCGCGGCGAGCGGCACGTCCGCAACCGGCCCGAAGGCGCCCGCCGCCGCGTCCGAAGCCGCCTCGTCGTAACGGACCCCCGCGCCGATGAACATTTCCCGCCTGTTCATTCTTCGCCCGGTCGCGACGCTGCTGCTGATGATCGCGCTCGTGCTCGTCGGTCTGATCGCGATGCGCGTGCTGCCGGTGTCGTCGCTGCCGAACGTCGACTATCCGACGATTCAGGTGCAGACCTTTTATCCGGGCGCGAGCCCGACGGTGATGGCGACCACCGTGACCGCGCCGCTCGAGGTGCAGCTCGGCGAGATTCCGGGCCTGCAGCAGATGACCTCGTACAGTTCTGACGGGGCGTCGGTGATCACGCTGCAGTTCGATCTGTCGCTGAACCTCGACATCGCCGAGCAGAACGTGCAGCAGGCGATCAACGCGGCGAACAGCTATCTGCCGTCTGGCTTGCCGGCACCGCCGACCTACGCAAAGGTCAATCCCGCCGACCAGCCTATTCTGACGCTCGCGGTCACCTCGAAGTCGATGTCGCTGACGCAACTGGAGGACGTCGCGAACAACCGCCTCGGCACGAAGATCTCGGAAGTGGCGGGCGTCGGCGTCGTGACGACGAGCGGCGGCAACGTGCCCGCGATCCGCGTCGAAGCCGACCCGCACAAGCTCGCCGCCTACGGTCTGAACATCGACGATCTGCGCACGCTGCTGAGCTATGTCAACGTGAGCCAGCCGAAGGGCAATTTCGACGGCCCCGATCTCGACTACACGATCAACGGCAATGATCAGATCACCGATCCGAAGGACTACCTCGACACCGTAATCGCTTACCAGAACGGCTCGCCCGTATTCATGCGCGACGTCGCGCGCGTGAGCCAGGCCGCCCAGGACGTCGAGCGCGGCGCCTGGTACAACGGCTCGCCCGCGATCGTGCTGAACGTGCAGCGCCAGCCGGGCGCCAACGTGATCCAGACGGTCAACCAGATCATGAAGGAGCTGCCGCAGCTCGAATCGACGCTGCCGGCCGGCATGAAAGTGACCGTGGTGTCGGACAGCACCGGCGTGATCCGCGCGTCGGTCGCGGACGCCGCGTTCGAACTGATTCTCGCGATCGTGCTGGTGGTCGCGGTGATCTTCGTGTTCCTGCGCAACGTGCCCGCCACGCTGATTCCGAGCATCTCGGTGCCGGTCTCGCTGATCGGCACGCTCGCGGTGATGTACCAGCTCAACTACTCGATCGACAACCTGTCGCTGATGGCGTTGATCATCGCGACCGGCTTCGTGGTCGACGACTCGATCGTGATGATCGAGAACATCGTGCGCTATCTGGAAGAGGGCATGTCGCCGCTCGAAGCCGCCCTCGAAGGCGCGGGGCAGATCGGCTTCACGATCCTGTCGCTGACTATTTCGCTGATCGCGGTGCTGATTCCGCTGTTGTTCATGGGCGGCGTGATCGGGCGGCTGTTCAGCGAGTTCGCGGTGACGCTCGCGGTCACGATCGTGATTTCGGCGGTCGTGTCGCTGACAGTGGTGCCGATGCTGTGCGCGCGGATGCTGCGCGCGCAGGCCGAGCGCCATCCGAGCCGCTTCGAGCGCATCAGCGAGGGCCTGTTCGACAAGACGCTCGCCGCCTACGAGCGCGGCCTGCGCTGGGTGCTCGATCATCAGACGCTGACGCTGATGGTCGCGATCGCCACCGTGGTGCTGACCGGCATCCTGTATGTGGTGATTCCGAAGGGACTGTTTCCGGTGCAGGACGTCGGCGTGATCCAGGGCATCAGCGTCGCCGACAACTCGGTGTCGTACGCGGCGATGGTGCAGCGCCAGAGCGCGCTCGCCGAGGCGATCCTGAAGGACCCGGACGTGGTCTCGCTGACGTCGTACGTGGGCATCGACGGCACCAATGCGACGCTGAACAACGGACGCTTCCTGATCAATCTGCGCGAGCGCGACCAGCGCTCGGACACCGCCCAGGAAATCGCGCGCCGGCTTGCGCAGGAAGTCGCGCACGTGCCCGGCGTGAAGCTGTTCATGCAGCCCGAGCAGGACCTGACGCTCGACACGACCGTGTCGCCGAACCAGTACAGCTTCGTGTTGCGCGGACCGAGCCAGCAGGCCTTCCAGAAGTACGTGCCGGAACTCGTCGCGCGCCTGAAGCAGATTCCGTCGCTGTCGGACGTGCAGAGCGATCTCAATAGCGACGGCCTCAGCGTGAACGTCGAAGTGAACCGGCAACTGGCCGCGCGCTTCGGCATCACGCCCGCGACGATCGACAACGCGTTGTACGACGCGCTCGGCCAGCGCATCGTGTCGACGATCTTCGAGCAGTCGGCCCAGTACCGCGTCATTCTGGTCGCGAAGCCGGAAACGATGCCGACCGTGCAGTCGATCGGCAATCTGTATCTGCCGAGCCAGACCAGCAGCACGGGTCAGGTGCCGCTTTCCGGCATCGCGAAGATCCAGATCGCGAAGGCGCCGCTCGTGATCAGCCATCTCGCGCAGTTTCCGTCGGTGACGGTGTCGTTCAATCTCGCCAAGGGCGCATCGTTGAGCACCGCGGTCAAGGAGATTCACCAGGCCGAGCAGTCGATCGACCTGCCGCCGTCGATCACGTCGTCGCTGCAAGGCGCGACCGCGGCGTTCGAGGATTCGCTCTCCAGCGAGGTCTATCTGCTGATCGCGGCGCTCGTTGCCGTGTATATCGTGCTCGGCGTGCTGTACGAGAGCTTCATCCATCCGGTCACGATCCTGTCGACGCTGCCGTCGGCCGGTATCGGCGCGCTGCTCTCGCTGATGCTCGCGGGTATGGATCTCGACGTGATCGGCATCATCGGCATCGTGCTCTTGATCGGCATCGTCAAGAAGAACGCGATCATGATGGTCGACTTCGCGCTCGATGCCGAACGCAATCATGGCAAGGCGCCGCGCGATGCGATCTTCGAAGCGTCGCTGCTGCGTTTCCGGCCGATCCTGATGACGACGTTCGCCGCGATGCTCGGCGCACTGCCGATGCTGCTCGGCACCGGCACCGGTTCGGAACTGCGCCGGCCGCTCGGTCTCGCGATCATCGGCGGCCTGACGCTGAGCCAGGTGCTGACGCTGTTCACGACGCCGGTGATCTATCTGTTCTTCGACCGTATGGCCACGCGTGTGAACCGCTGGCGCGCCGAGCGCGCCAGGCGCAACGGCGGCGACAAGCCGGGCGGGCGTCCGCCGGAAGGCGGCGCGGAGGGCACGCGGTGAATATCCCGGCGATCTTCATCCGGCGGCCGGTCGCGACGACGCTGCTCGCGATCGCGATCCTGATCTCCGGCACGCTCGCGTATTTCCGCATGCCGGTCGCGCCGCTGCCGAACATCGCGTTTCCGGTGATCGTCGTGCAGGCGAACATGGCCGGCGCGAGCCCGAACATCATGGCGTCGACGGTAGCCGAGCCGCTCGAGCGGCGGCTCGCAACCATCGCCGACGTGGCGGAGCTGACCTCGATCAGCTATGTCGGCTCGTCGTTGATCATCGTCGAGTTCGGCCTGAAGCGCGACATCAACGGCGCCGCGCGCGACGTCGAGGCGGCGATCCAGGCCGCGCGCGCCGATCTGCCCACCACCTTGCGCAGCAATCCGAGCTACCGCCAGTACAACCCGGCCGACGCGCCGATCATGGTGCTGTCGCTGACCTCGGACACGCTGACCAAAGCGCAGCTCTACGACTCCGCCGATTCGGTGATCCAGCAGCAGCTGTCGCAGGTGCAGGGCGTCGGCCAGATCACGCTCGGCGGCGGCGCGTTGCCGAGCGTGCGCGTCGAGTTGCAGCCGGGCAAGCTCAATAGCTACGGGATCGGCATGGAAGACGTGCGCGCGGCGATCAGTGCGGCCAATGCCGATAGCGCGAAGGGGCATATCGACGTCGGCGATCAGCGCTACGTGGTCACGTCGAACGATCAGATCACGCACGCGGCGCCGTATCGCGATCTGGTGGTCGCGTATCGCGACGGCGCGCCGGTGCAGTTGCGCGACATCGCCCAGGTGCGCGACTCGAACGAAAACATCCGCAACGCGGGGCTCTTCAACGGCAAGTCGGCGATTCTCGTGATCGTCTATCCGATGCCGGGCAGCAACGTGGTCAACACCGTGCAGCAGATACGCAACGTGCTGCCGGCGATCGAAGCGACGTTGCCGAGCAGCGTGCACGTCGATGTCGCGATCGATCGCTCGCAGTCGGTCACCTCGTCGGTCAGCGATACCGAGCGCACGCTGTTCATCGCGGTGCTGCTGGTGGTCGGCGTCGTGTTCATCTTCCTGCAGTCGCCGCGCGCGACGCTGATACCGGCGGTCGCGTTGCCGCTGTCGATCGTCGGTACCTTCGGGCCGATGTATCTGCTCGGCTATAGCATCGACAATCTGTCGCTGATGGCGCTGACCATCGGCACCGGCTTCGTCGTCGACGACGCGGTCGTCGTGCTCGAAAACGTCGTGCGGTACATGGAGCAGGGGTTGAGTCCGAAAGAGGCCGCGCTGAAGGGTGCGGGCGAAGTCGGCTTCACGGTGATCTCGATGAGCCTGTCGCTGATCGCCGTGTTTCTGCCGATCATCCTGTTTCCGGGCATCGTCGGACTGATGTTCCATGAGTTCGCGATCACGCTGTCGATCGCGATCCTGATTTCGCTGGTGATCTCGCTGACGGTCACGCCCGCGATGTGCGCGTACGTGCTGAGCCGCGACAACGCAGGTCATTCGAAAGCGCGTTGGGCGCGGTGGATCGAGCGGCAGTTCGATCGCTTCAAGGACGTCTACGCACGCACGCTGACGGCCGTGCTCGATCATTCGCTGCTGGTGATCCTGCTGCTGTTCGCGCTGCTGGTCGGCAACGTGTTCATGCTGAAGCTGGTGCCGGCCACCTTCTTCCCCGAGCAGGACACCGGCATCGTGATCGGGCAGATCATCGCCGACCAGAGCATTTCGTTCACGGCGATGCAGAAGAAGCTCGCGCAGTTGCAGTCGATCGTGCAAAGGGATCCGGCGGTGCAGTCCGTCGCGGGCTTTACCGGCGGGCGCGCGCTCAATACCGCCAACGTGTTCATCGAGCTGAAGCCGCTGTCGCAGCGGCACGCAACGGCCACCCAGGTCGTCAACCGGCTGCGGCCGAAGCTCGACGAAGTGTCGGGCGCGCGGCTCTTTCTGCAGGCGCAGCAGGATTTGCGCATCGGCGGGCGGCAATCGGCGGCCGAGTACCAGTACACGCTGACGAGCGACGATTCCGCCGCGCTGTTTGCGTGGACGCCGAAGCTCGTCGCCGCATTGTCGAAGGAGCGCGGGCGGCTGCTCGACGTGAACTCCGACTTGCAGCAGAACGGCCTGCAGACCTACCTGACGATCAATCGCGCGACCGCCGCGCGCTACGGCTTTGCGCCGAACCAGATCGACAACGTGCTGTACGACGCGTTCGGCCAGCGCACCGTGTCGACGATCTACAACCCGCTGAACCAGTACTTCGTCGTGATGGAGGTCGCGCCAGAGTACTGGCAGTATCCAGAGACGCTGAACCGGATCTATCTGAGCACGTCCGCCGGCAATCCGACCGGCACGGCCGCGACACGGATGCCGCGCGGCACGGTGTCGGCGGCGACGACTACCGCGACCACGACCGGCACGTCGTCGAACACGAACTCGCGCAACTCGGACGCGCAGTCGAACGCGACCAACAACAGCATCGCCAACAGCAAGGGCGGCAGTTCGACCGGTAGCGCGGACAGCACGGCTGCCGAAACGATGGTGCCGCTGTCGGTGCTGACCTCGTATAGGAACAGCCATACGTCGACGCAGGTGAACCACCAGAGCGGGCTCGTCGCCGCGACGATCTCGTTCAACCTGCCGGCCGGCGGGTCGCTGAGCCAGGCGGGCGCGGCGATCAACGAAACGATCCGCGAGATCGGCATGCCCGCGAGCATCCACGGCTCGTTCGCGGGCGCGGCGGCGGCCTATTCGCAGTCGATGGGCGTGGTGCCGCTGCTGATTCTCGCGGCGCTCGGCGTCGTCTACATCGTGCTCGGCGTGCTGTACGAGAGCTCGATCCACCCGCTGACGATTCTGTCGACGCTGCCGTCCGCGGGCATCGGCGCGACGCTCGCGCTGCTGATCTTCGGCACGCCGTTCTCGGTGATCGCGATGATCGGCATCATCCTGCTGATCGGTATCGTCAAGAAGAACGGCATCATGATGGTCGACGTCGCGATCCAGTTGCAGCGCCAGCAACAGATGCCCGCGCGCGACGCAATCCACGCGGCCGCGCTGATCCGTCTGCGGCCGATCATGATGACGACGTTCGCGGCCGTGCTCGGCGCGGTGCCGCTCGCGGTCGGCATGGGCCAGGGCGGCTCGCTGCGCCAGCCGCTCGGTATCACGGTGATGGGCGGGCTGATCCTGAGCCAGATGTTTACGCTCTATACGACGCCGGTGATTTATCTGTATCTCGACCGTCTGCGTGCACGGCTGGTCAGATGGTCCGCGGGGCTGCGCTGGAACCGCGACGCGAAGCCGGGACAAGCGGATACGAAGGCATGACGATGAAGATTTCGACTGAACGAATGACAGGGTCTCGCGCCGGGTTGCCGAGCATCGCGACGCTCGCCGTCGCGCTGCTGGCGCTGTTCAACGCCGGCTGCATGGTCGGCCCGGACTATCACCGGCCGCAGGTCAGCGTGCCCGCCACGTACTCGGAACTGCCGGGCTGGACCCAGGCCGAGCCGAATGCGACCGGCCCGAAGGGCACATGGTGGAGCGCGTTCAACGATCCGTTGATCGACGAACTCGAACCGCTCGTCGCGGTGTCGAACCAGACCGTGCGCGTGGACTACGCGAACTACCAGCAAGCGCTCGCCGAAGTGCGCGCCGCGCACGCGGCCCTGTTTCCGACCATCGGCGCTACCGGTTCGGCGACGCGCGAACGCGCGAGCGGCGGTTCGGTCAGTGCCTCGGGAAGCTTCGTCAATGGTACGGCGGCGCGCATCGTCAATTCGGGTTCGCTGGAAGGCAACGTGAGCTGGGCGCCGGACCTGTGGGGCCAGGTGCGCCGCACCGTCGAGGAAAACGCCGCGAGTGCGCAGTCGAGCGAAGCGACGCTCGCGAATGCGACGCTCTCCGAGCAGGTCGCGCTCGCGACCGCGATCATCGAGCTGCGCACCAGCGACGCGAACATCGACCTGCTGCAGCAAACGGTCGTCGCGTATCAGCACTATCTCGACGTCGTCACCGAGCAGGATCGCGCGGGCACGATTCCGCCGAGCGACGTGATCACCGCGCGCAGCCAGTTGAATACCGCGAAGTCCGATCTGATCGCGCTCGGCGTCGCGCGCGCGCAGAACGCGCATGCGATCGCGGTGCTGGTCGGCAAGAACCCGGAAGAGCTGTCGATCACGCATAGCACCGCGATGCCGGCGCTGCCGTCGGCGCCGGTCGGCGTGCCGTCGACGCTGCTCGAACGCCGCCCCGACATCGCCGCCGCCGAGCGCAAGATGGCCGCGCAGAATGCGGCGATCGGCGTCGAGGTGGCCGCGTATTACCCGGACATCTCGCTGTCGGCCGTGGCCGGATTCACGCAGTCGCCGCTGTCCGGTTTGCTGAAGGCCGCGAACTACGTGTGGTCGCTCGGCGGCAGCGCGACCGAGACGCTGTTCGACGGCGGCCTGCGCTGCGCGGATGTCGACGCGGCGAAGGCGGCCTACGACGCGGCCGTTGCCAACTATCGAGGCACGGTGCTGGGCGCGTTCCAGAACGTCGAGGACGATCTGTCCGGCCTGCGCATTCTCGCCGAGCAGGCGCTCGTGCTCGAAACGGCGGTGCGCGACGCGGACCGTGGCGCGGAGATCGCGTTCAACGAATACCAGGCGGGCACCGTCGATTACACGACGGTCGCGATTGCGCAAGCGACGCAATTGACGACGCGGCAGACCGCGCTGAACGTGCAGGAATCGCGCTTGCTGCACGCGGCGTCGTTGTTTGGCGATCTGGGCGGCGGGTGGTCGACCGATGAGCTGCATGATCCGCGGCATCCGGCGGCGGCTTCTTCGGCTGCCAAGGCACCTTCTTCGGCTTCCTCGCCTTCGGCTGCGTCTGCTTCATCGGCTACGTCATCGGCGACGTCTGCGGCTATCATGCCGGGCGCGCGGCAAGTGCGGCACGATCAAAACGACTAAGGACGAGCATTGGCCAAAGGCATCCACGGGCAAGACGTCAGCGACCCGGTATCGACACCCGAAGACGACGCGCCACACCTCTCACCACCGCCGCGCGAAGTGACCTCCCTCGGCCTCTTTCTGATCTTCGCCCGCATCGGTCTGACGAGTTTCGGCGGCGGACTGAGCGGCTGGTTCATGCGCGAGTTCGTGCACGACCGCCGCTGGATGAGCGAAGACGAATTTCTCAACGGCCTCGCGTTGTCGCAGGCGCTGCCCGGTGTCAACGTGAAGAATCTGGCGATCTGGATCGGCTACCGGCTGCTCGGCTGGCGCGGCGCTGTTGCGGGATTCTGCGGCATCATCTTTCCGGCGGCCGTCGTGATCATTCTGCTCGGCGCGTTCTTCTCGGCGATCGCATCGTTTCCGCTCACGCATATCGCGCTCGCTGGCGCCGCGGCCGGCGCGATCGGGCTGTCGCTGTCGATGGCGATCACCGCCGCACGCCGGCTGCCGCGTCGCGTGTTTCCGTATCTGGTGCTGCTCGCGACGTTCGCGGCTGCGGCGGTGTTTCGCGTATCGCTGGTGTGGACCGTGCTGATCGCCGGCGCGTTGAGCGTCGGCTATGAATACGTGCGCGAGGCGCGCCAGCCCTGATCGCCCTGGATCGCCGTTAGTCAAATTCCGGAAAAGCTTTCGTCGTGTCTCGAACTCTCATCACTCTGTTTTCCGTTTTCGCGCCGCTATCGATCGTGACCGTCGGCGGCGGCCAGGGGATCATCGCCGAAGTGCAGCGCCAGGTCGTCGACGTCCATCACTGGATGACCCATGCGCAATTCCTCAGCGACTTCGCGATCGCGCGGCTCGCGCCTGGTCCGGGCTCGCTGCTCGCGACGCTGATCGGCTATCAGGTCGGTGGCCTCGGCGGCGCGCTCGTTGCGACCGTCGCGCTATTCGGGCCGACCGCGTTTCTGATGTACGGCGTCGTGCACGTGTGGAACCGGCACGAAGGCGCGCGTTGGCTGAACGCGTTGCAGGCCGGCTTGCGGCCCGTGGCCGCCGGGCTGATTCTTGCGGCCGTTTATGTGCTGATCAAGGAACTCGAAGGTGGCTGGGTCGCGTGGCTCACCGCGGCGATTGCGACCGTGCTCGTGATGGGGACGCGTATCAATGCGTTGGTGCTGATCGCGGGCGGGGCGATTGTGTTTGTGCTCGTGCATTTTGCGGGGTTGTTATAGGGCGCGGGGCGGGCGGTCTTATCGTGGCGGTACGTCGTCGGTACGCAAAGTGAGTAAGGTACGGAAGCGGCCACGACGCGCAAACCGCTGACAACGCCGCACGCAGTGCCTCGTCGACGACGGCAAGTCGAGCCGCGATGATCTTGACGAGAAACCGATGAGACTGTTGCGCGGCCGCCGGATCCTGTTGTTCGAGTCCTATGAGAGGGGTTGTCGACAAGCGGCGAACCCGCGTCGGCGTCTCGGCGATCACGTCCACACTGCGCTGTTGCAGCGTGTAGACCGCCATTTCACCGACAACCGTCCCCGGTCCGAACGAGCGCAGCCGGACCGAGCGTCCATCGTCGAGCGGAAACGAGACCTCGACACGTCCGCACTCGATGAAATACAACGCGTCAGGACTAAAAAAACGGTTCAACTCGATGAAGCGGTTGTTCGTCTGGTGGTCATGCCGGTGCTTTTATCACAACGGCCGCCTGCTCGTGCTTTGCGTTGTACCCAATATATTCATATTTGAGATGGTGCGTCTCCAGAAACTCATGAAACGCCTTTATTTCCCCCTCCTTCCACCCTGGGTAATTAAAGTATTCATCGAAGACGATTACGCATCCCGGCTTTAATTTTTCCCCAAGATTGTCGAAGATGGTCTTCGTGGATGAATAGAGGTCACAATCTATATGCAGGAAAGCGACCGCTTTTGATTGGCTTTTGACAAAATCGGGCAGCGTTTTATCAAACCATCCTTTGATTAGCACGACATTTTTTGAAACTTTTGGCAGTCTGTCGACCTTAAAGAATCCCTGGCCATATCCATCTCTCCAACGCTCGGGAAGGCCCTCAACAGAGTCAAAACCGTAGACTTCGGTATTTACGTGACTCGCAATATAATTGATCGATCTTCCGCTAAACACTCCGAATTCGCAAATCAAACCGTCACCTTTCACCAAAGATAGCCCTTTGGAGGGCAATTCATTTGACGATGTCACTGAATCTACTCCAATGCGGACGGTTCGCCAGCATCACGCCCCACGATCTTGTCGGCGCCTTCCAACGCAAGTCTGGGTTCGTCGATCTCAGTGAGCACTGATAGAGCGGTCAGCGCTTTTTCGATGATGCGCCTATCGTCGGCAACGCATTCGCTCAACAACGAGCAGCGACGTGTTCCGTTAAGCTTTGGCGCGAGCAAAAAACCAGGCCAGTATGAGCTGCAGATTCCGGGCGATTCCGGAGTCGCAGTGCCCGGCTATTACATGTTATTCGCGCTCGACGCGAACGGCGTACCGAGCGTCTCGACCACGATTCGAATCCATTGATGACGCGCGCCTCGAATCGGGCCGCCTTCAAGATATACGTGGTGGCGGCCATATTTCTGGTTGCGGTCGAACCCGCGGCAAATGGCGTCGATTCGTCCCGATCCATCGAACTGGGACGTGAGATCTTTAGACAGTATGACTCCCGTGAGGCAAAGGCTGGCCCGCCGTGAGGAATCAAACGCGGGTTAGCATTGCTGCCAGAGCCGCACGGTGTGGACAG
>NZ_JACHDM010000007.1:0-300551 GCF_014201065.1 Paraburkholderia sp. Cpub6 | reverse complement strand
GCTTCAGGCTAACGACGTTGACCGGACTGTAGCCATGGTTGAAGTTGAGGGCGGTGGGAATCCGCCGGACTATGCCGCGAAAATGCGGCTTGTATGGCGGCGAGCGCCATCACTCGCGCTTGCCGCCATACGCCAGCATGTCACCACTTTGCAGCGAAGAGAAAGAGACTTGACCTATCCTTTGTAAGCCAGTTCGCAAATGGCCTTGACAACTTTCTGCTCATAGAAGCCATCAACCCACGCGTGAACGCGAGCGCCGGATGCGAGGGTTTCGCTTGCCCGAACGCACGCAGTCATCTGCTGAGCGCCTCGCTCTATCGCAAACAGCTCGCCGCGCGATTTGAAGCGTGGCGTCTCTTCACCGGCATTGCCCAAGCTCCGTCCACCGTGTTCTGAGACACGCCCATTGGTTGCGTTTTTTTACATCGCAGCTCTGCGCATTTATTTTGTCACTGTTTTCTCATTAACGGGATGGCGGGCGGAGAGACGCGCGCTGGTTTCGGGCGATCTTCGCACACAGTGGTTTTTTTGCAGCTGCAATTGGTGCGGAAGCGCACATACCGGTTGCCGCGCCTCCATGAATCATGCTCCGCATATCGAGCCGCGTAAATGCTTTCAATTTAAAAATTAAAGAATATAAAAATGAAAGGAAACGCAATGAAGAGATATTTCCACGTAAGAAAAAGGAAAACAAAATGAAGGCGATGCTCCCGGGGCTGGACATCCTGCGGTTCCTGCTGGCCTGCTATCTGGTCGTCTTCCACACGCTCGTCATTTACCCCGAGGCGAGGGCGATGCCAATGGCCGACTTCTTCAAATTCGGCGGCTGCGCGACGAGTATCTTCTTTATTCTGTCAGGATTCATTCTATCGCACGTTTCGGTGGAAAAGAAAACTGGCGAAGCGATGAAGGTTTCGGCATCGAAGTTTTTTATCAACCGTTTTAGCAATATTTATCCCATTCATATCGTTACGTTAGCGCTGAGCGTTGCATTAATGGCTGTGAATTCCCATCCCTTCGACACCGAACTGAGCAACCTCGATTCAGCAACGCCGATTGTGCACACCATGAGCGGTGCGGAAGTGGCGGTCAATGCGGTTTTACAGATCCTGTTATTGCAGGCCTGGAATCCCTTTTATCTGTCATTCAACATTCCGGCGTGGTCGTTGTCGACGCTGTTTTTTTTCTATTTATTGTTTCCGGCGCTCGCGCCACGCCTGCTGTCGATGCGCTTGAAGTCCACGATGCTGATGGCGATGTGGGGCGCCAGCCTGTTGCCGGCCGTGATCGTCGTTGCAGGCGGCTGGTATCAGGTGTGGCCGATCGGTGTGTTGCATACCAATCCGCTGGTGCGGCTTCCGGAGTTTCTGGCGGGTATTCTCGCTTACGGGATATTCGAGGCGAACGCCGAAAGCATTACCGGCATGATCGCGAGTTGCCGGTGGATCATATTCGCTGCTACAGGGGCACTTTTCATCGGCGCTACTTTTCTGTTTACGGCGGGAATGCGTTCGTGGGAAGTACTTCTGCACAACGGCGCACTCTTGCCCGCGCAAGTCGCGGTGATTTTTGTTTGCGCGAGCGCACTGCAAAACGCGTCGCCGCGCGTGGCCGCCTGGACGAGACGGCTCGGCAACGCTTCGTTGTCGATCTTCGCGCTGCAATACCCGCTATTTATCGGCTTTCTCAAAGTGCAGAAGCTGCTTGGCATTCCGTATTCGCTGTTGTCATGCGTGCATCGACCGCATGTTTGCCGGGCGGCGGCAAGCCAGGTGCCCGTGCATTTTTCCGCCTATCCGGTCTATCTGATCCTGGTGCTGGTGGCGTCGGTGCTGTTTCAGGAGCGGGTCGTGTTGCCGCTCAGGACCAGGCTGCGCCGCGTGCTGAAGAGCCGCTGGGACGCGGCGCGGCCCGCGCCGCTGCCTGCGACGTCGGTGCCGAAGACACAGTGAGACGCGCTGCCGGCCAGGTGCAGGCGTTTGCGCATCCCGGTCCCGCACTCGTCGATGTGATCACATCGAAGCATGAGCTTGCCATGCCTCCGAAGGTGGAATTTGCCCATGCGAAGGGATTCAGCCTTTATATGCTGCGTGCGATATTGAACGGACGCGGCGACGAGATCGTCGAACTGGCTCGCACCGAGCTCAGATGCAAACGGGCGCGAGCCCGATTGCCGACGGCAAGGGCCCGCGTCCGTGATCCTCGTCAACGTGTTCGCCTCAGCGCGCCAGCAACGAAACCGTCGCGATGCCGAGAATCGTCATGATCAGCGAAGTGCTCAGGTGAATCGCCACTTCGCCCGCCGCCCAGCCGAACCGGCCGTCCTGCAGACGCTGCACGACCTCCGCGGAGAACGTCGAGAACGTCGACAGCCCGCCCATCAGACCGGTGATGACGAACAGCCGCCATTCCGGCGTGAGCTGGGGCACACGCGCGAAGCCCGCGACCGCCACGCCGATGAGGTAGCCGGCGATCACGTTGGCGGCGAGCGTGCCGAGCGGCAGGTCGCTAAAGACCGGGTTAAGTCGAATGCCGAGGAACCAGCGAAACAGCGAGCCGAGTGCGCCGCCAATCGCGACAGCGAGAAAAGACCAATACATGGAAGAGGATCGAAACCGGAATGTCGACAGACCGGTTGATGCGGGCGAGTTGATGCCGCGTCCGCATAACCGGGCGTAGCAGGCATCATCAGCCCCAAGGGCGGTTAATGGAGAATGCCATCTCCAGCTGCGAAGTCTAACATCGGCGCGCGCATTTGGGGACAGGCGCGTGAGTCGCGCTTCTCCCGTTTCCCGCGAGCGCCGCCTTCGTTCACTCCGGCGTTGCCGAAATCTTGTGAATCGACAGATCGGCGCCGTTGTATTCCTCTTCCTGGTCGAGGCGCAGACCGACCGTCATGCGGATCACGCCATACACGACCGTGCCGCCGAGCCCCGACACGACGATTCCGCCGAGCGTGCCGATGACCTGCGAGGCGAACGACACGCCGCCCAGCCCGCCGAGCGAATGGATGCCGAAGATCCCGGCCGCGACGCCGCCCCATGCGCCGCACAGCCCGTGCAGCGGCCACACGCCGAGCACGTCGTCGATGCGCCAGCGGTTCTGCACGCAGGTGAACATGTAGACGAACAGCACGCCGGCGATACCACCCGTGACCAGCGCGCCGAGCGGATGCATGATGTCCGAGCCCGCGCACACCGCGACGAGCCCGGCGAGCGGGCCGTTGTACGTGAAGCCCGGGTCGTTGCGGCCCGCGAACCACGCGCTCAGCGTGCCGCCGACCATCGCCATCAGCGAATTGACCGCGACGAGGCCGCTGATCTTGTCGAGCGTCTGCGAGCTCATCACGTTGAAGCCGAACCAGCCGACCGTCAGCACCCATGCGCCGAGCGCGAGAAACGGAATGTTCGACGGCGGATGCGCGGCGATACCGCCGTCGCGGTGATAGCGACCGTGGCGCGCGCCGAGCAGCAGCACGGCCGGCAGCGCGACCCAGCCGCCGAACGCGTGCACCACCACCGAGCCCGCGAAGTCATGGAACGGCGCGCCGAAAGCCTGCGTGAGCCAGTCCTGGATGCCGAAGCGGTCATTCCACGCGATGCCTTCGAAGAACGGATAGATGAAACCGACCAGCACGAACGTCGCGAACAGCTGCGGATTGAACTTGGAGCGCTCGGCGATGCCACCCGACACGATCGCGGGGATCGCGGCGGCGAACGTCAGCAGGAAGAAAAAGCGCACGAGCGCATAGCCGTTGTGCTGGGCGAGCGTCGCCGCGCTGTCGAAAAACTGCACGCCGTATGCGATCGTGTAGCCGATGAAGAAGTACGCGATCGTCGAGACCGCGAAGTCCACCAGAATTTTGACCAGCGCATTCACCTGATTCTTCTTGCGCACGGTGCCAAGCTCCAGGAAGGCGAACCCCGCGTGCATCGCCAGCACCATGGCGGCGCCGATCAAAAGAAACTCGGTATCGGCGCCGTATTTCAGACTTTCCATCGATATGTCCCGCTTATGCCAAAAAAGTGCGCTATGTCAGCAAGAAGCGGGCCAAAGCTGTGCTGGTCGCGTCGACACGGTGCAATCGAGCACCGGGATGGGCATCCGGTGGGTTTTGAGTCATGCGCCGCCCGAGCGCGTCATGCACCTTAACAGAGATGAATGGCACAAGAAAAGTGCATAAATCGACGCCCTTGCGCAGATTGACCCAGACGAGGGCGAAATATTCGATGTAAATTACATCTTCATTCGGAATCCTGACGCAGCGAGATGCTGGCCGGGCGCGTCGATGCCCATTTCTGGCCCACTGTGCGCGAACGGCAGAAGCTGCCGTCGACGGGTTCGTGTCCCTCTTTCTTTTCCCGCGCAAACGCCGACATAATGTGCCGACTCCGTGCACGATCCGTCGGCCAACCCCTCCCATGGGCACGCATGAGACTGACCACTAAAGGCCTGCTTCTGATTGCGATCCCGGCCGTTTTCGAACTCGCGCTGCTCACCGGTGTCGTGAAGGCCCAGACCGATGCGACGATGGCGGAGCGCTGGGCGATGCATAGCGAGGAGGTGTTGCGGCAGACCACGGAGATTCTCGATCCGGTGCTGGCCGAATCGGTCGCGCTGCGGGGCGCGGTGCTCGCCAACGACGCGCATTTCACCACCCCGATCACGGTATGGATAGACGTCGACCGGCGCATCGACGAACTCGCCGAACTCGTCGCGGACGATCCGGCGCAGGTCGAGCGCGTGGCCGAGGTGCGCCAGGCGGTGCAGGCGTACCGCCAGTGGTCCGACCGGATCCAGGACATGCTGCACGCCGGGCGGCGCGGCGAGATTCTCGCGCGCTTCCACGATCTCGCCCAGGCCGACGTGCTCGATCATTTCCGTTTGGAGGTGACCGCGTTCCAGGCCGAGGAGCGCCGTCTCGATAGCTCGCGCTCGAATGCCGTCGCCGCCGTGCGCGAACGGGAACAGACGCTGATCGTCGCGGCCGCGTTGGGCTCGCTGGTGTTCGTCGCGCTCGCCGTCTGGATGTTCACGCGCGGTGTGCGCGGCCGGCTCGCGCTGCTGTCCGACAACGCGGGCCGGCTCGCCGGCAACGAGCCGCTCGCGCCGCTCGGCGCGGGTAGCGATGAAATCGCGCGGCTCGATCTGACCTTGCACGAGACGAGCCGCCGACTGCTCGAAGCCGAGCGCATCGAAGCTCGCTTTCACGCGGACCTCGAGCGGCGCGCCGCCGAGCTCGCGCGCAGCAACGAGACGCTGCGCCAGCAGACCCAGGAAAACGAAATGTTCATCTACAGCGTGTCGCACGACCTGCGCGCGCCGCTCGTGAACCTGCAGGGATTTTCCAGGGAGCTGATTCGCGCAAGCGACGAGTTGCGCGACGCGGTGCGCGGTTCGTCGCTCGCGATCAGCACGCGCGAGCGGATCGAGCGCCTCGTCGACGAGGACATCGGCGAGGCGCTGCACTATCTGCAGACCGCGGTGCTGCGCGCGTCGCACATCATCGACGCGCTGCTGCGGCTGTCGCGGGTCGGGAGGGTCGAGTACCGGCGCCAGAATGTCGATGTGCGCGACATCGTGCAACGTGTCGTCGATGCGATGCAGGGCTCGATCCGTGCGCGGCGCGCCCGCGTGACGGTCGGCGAACTGCCCGTGGTATGGGGCGATCCGACCGCGCTCGAACAGATCTTCGCAAACCTGATTGGCAACGCGGTCAACTATCTGGACCCGGCGCGCGAGGGCCGCGTCGAAATTGGCACGACGCCTGCGCCGCCGGGCGTGCATTCGCTGCGGATCTTCTACGTGCGCGACAACGGCCTCGGTATCCCGGCGATCGCGCTGCCGCGCCTGTTCACCGCGTTCCAGCGGCTGCACGGCAATGCCGCGGCCGGCGAGGGCATCGGCCTCGCGCTCGTGCGGCGGATGGTCGAGCGACATGGCGGCCGCGTGTGGGCGGAATCGAAGGAGGGGGTAGGCACGACGTTCTATCTGTCGCTGCCAGAGGCGGGTGCCACGGGCGCGAAACCGGGCGCGAAACCGGCCGCGGCTGGCGCGGCTGCGCTCGCCGCGGCGGGTCCGGCTCCGGCGGCGCGCGGTGCGCGTCAGAGTGTGCCGGGCGCTGCGGGACCAGGCTTGGGCGCAGGCAGCGGGTTGTCCGTGCGTTCGATCGACGCGGTGCGAGGAATCAGCACGCGGTAGGGGACGCTCGATCGTGCGGCGCGGATGGCGCTCGCCCGCGCATCAACCGGCGAAAATCCGCCGCGGCTTCAGCAGTCTTCTGCCGCGCACCGACCAGTAGCAACCGCATGCCAGCAGCACGGCGATGCCGGCGAACGTTTCGGCCGGTGTTGGCCGAATGCCGGCAAGACCCTCGACGGCAAACAGGCCGTGCGTGACACCCAGCAGCGCGGCCCACAGTGCACACGCAGCCTGCAGCAGCAAACGGGTCCCTTTCATATGCCGAGCGCGGGTGTCGTGCGACCAGGTGGGCAGCCGGCGCGCGCAGAAAAAAACGATCGCCATCAGCATGATGACGAGGGTGACGATCCAGTCGATCAGTTTCATCGAAACAGCACTCCCCAAAAGCAGCCGCGACTATAGGGAGGTGTTTCGCCTGCAACTGTCGGAAGATTCTGAATTGTGGGGCGATGTTGAGCGATGTTGAGGTGAGCGCCGCTGCAAGTCGACGCTCGTTGCTGCACGTGGTCTCGGGGCTCGGTGCGCGATCCGCGTGCCGCCCAGCTGCGAGTACATCGATGTGCTCGCCAGATTGCATCAATCCGCGCAGGGTTCGGGCGCAATGCCAGAACAGCGGCTCAACCCATGCCGAACCGCCGCTTTCCTCACTCAGGCAGCGAAGTCGGTCGAAGACGACAGCTGTTTCCACGTTTCCGTTTCCTGCGTCACATAAGCGTTTTTCGCAGCGATGGCGGCCAGCGTGTCCGTCCCAAGCGGCAGGCGCAACGGCGGGGACGCCGCGTCGACCAGCGCGATCATCGCGGCCGCCAGCCTGGTCGGGTCGCCAGGCTGGTTGTGATTCAATTGCATGGCCTTGCGGCGAACCGCACCCGAGGTTTCGTCGTAATCGTCGATCACCTCGGGCGCCACGACCAGCGAGGACGCATCGAGAAAGTCGGTACGAAAATACCCCGGCTCGACGACTGTCGCGTGAATGCCCAGCGGTCTCAACTCGGCATGCAACGCTTCCGTGATGCCTTCGACGGCGAACTTCGTCGACGAATACACGCCAAAGCCCGCCGCGGCACGATAGCCGCCAATCGACGAAACATTGATCACGTGGCCTGAGCGGTTCGCGCGCATGGTCGGCAATACAGCGCGCGTGACGTTGAGCAAGCCGAAGACGTTCGTGTCGTACATGCGACGCACCTCGTTGTCGGCGGATTCTTCCACCGCGCCAAGGAGACCGAACCCGGCGTTGTTGACCAACACGTCGATGCGGCCGAATTTTTCAATCGCGGCCTGCACCGCCGCCTTTGCCTGGGCCTCGTTGGTCACGTCCAGCTCCACCGGCAGCAACGCAGCCGACTCGCCAAGACGCTCGCTGATCGCCGCGACCTTGCGTCCGGCGGCCACCACCGCGTTGCCGTCCGCGAGCGCAGCTTCAGCTATCAATGCGCCGATGCCTCGCGATGCGCCGGTGATGAACCATACCCGCTTGAAACCACCCTGTTGAACGTTAGCCATGATGTCTCTCCTACGTGTGTGATGAAGTGATGCCATCGTAAGCTCGGCGATTGACACAAACTAGCCGTACATGATTGGCGACATAATCAACTTTTATTTGCTAATTGGGGCTTCGCAATACTGCCGCGGCAAGAGGCGCGCGCCGAAGACGATCGTTGAGGGAAGGGTCGCCTTTTGAATCGCGCGGACGTCAGCTCCATCAGCTTCGACAGAACCGCGACCAACTCGCCGGGGCGATCCGAAGCGGGCGCGCCGCGCAACGGCGGTATCATGGGCACGTCTTCGCATGTGCGAGCCGCCCGACGCGGCTCCTTCCAGATCATGATTTCATCTGTTTCCTCATCGTTATTGCGCCGCGCGGCGGTCGTGGCCCTCGTGTTCGGCGCGCTGGCCGCGTGCCAGAAGAACGACGCGTCGGCCGGCCAGGTCGCGGGCAAGCTGAACGACGCCGCGCAGCTTGCCGGTCAGAAGCTCGATCAGGCCGCGAGCTACGTCGGCCAACAGGTCGACGCGACCAAGGACGCCGCGCAACAGAACCTCGACTCGGCCTCCGCGCCGTCGCTCAAGATCGACCCGGCCGCTCTCGCGTCGAGCGCGCAGGCCAACCTGCAGAACGCGGCGAGCGCGGCCAACGCGCAGCTCGGCAAGGCCGCGTCGATCACGGGCCAGGGCCTCGAAACGGCGGGGCGCAAGCTGCAGGCATGGTCGGCGCAGAATGCGGGCGCGTCGGCTTCGTCGACTGCATCGACCGATTCCGCCGACGCGCAGAAGCAGATGGATAAATGACTCGCGCCGTTCGATCCGGTTTCGCCGTTTGACATTAGCGCTATATGTAATTACGATGATTACACATTGTCGTTTCGGGACGGATCTGCCGTGAACACGAGTAGCCGGTTTGCCTTTGCCGTGCATGTGCTCGCGCTGTTGTCGCTACAGGGCGGCGTGCCGTTGTCGTCGGAGATGATCGCGGGCAGCGTGAACACCAATCCCGCGCTCATTCGCCGGCTTCTGAGCATGCTCTCCGACGCCGGCCTCACCACCTCGCAGATGGGCGCCGGTGGCGGCGCGTTGCTTGCGCGGCGGCCGGAACGGATCACGTTGCTCGAGGTCTATCGCGCGGTGGAAGACGCGCAGTTGTTCGCGTTGCATCGCGAGGAGCCAAATCCAGCGTGCATGGTGGGGCGCAATATCCAGAGCGTGTTGAGCGGGATCATCGACGAAGCGCAGCAGGCAATGGAAGCGACGCTGGCCGCGCGCACGCTCGCCGACGCGACCGCCGATGTGGTCCGCTCGGAGAAGCAGCGCGAGCGCAAGCGCCGTGCTTGAGCGTGCCTTCGCGCGCAAGACGCGGCGGCGGTGAACGATAGAAGCGCAGTGTCGTACGGCGCGGGTCGAACTATTCCGGCACGCGTGCCAAACAAAGGAACGGGGTGAGCGCCCCGCTTTTTTCCTCGTTATATGTAACTATAAAAGTTACATATAAGACAACCTGAGGAGTACGCTGATATGAGCAAGCAACTGAAGATCGCCCTGTTTGGCGCGACTGGCATGATCGGTTCGCGGATTGCCGCGGAAGCCGCGCGTCGCGGGCATCAGGTGACGGCGCTGGTGCGCGATCCGGCGCGCGTGCCGGCTGGCGTCGCGAATCTGCATGCGGCGCAGGCCGATCTGCTCGATGCCGCGAGCGTCGGCGCGGCGGTGCGCGCTCAGGACGTGGTCGCAAGCGCGTATGCGCCGCCGCAGGGCGATCTCGCCACGCTGACGCAAGCGACACGCGCGCTGGTCGAGGGGGTGCGCGCGGCGGGACTGAAGCGCGTCGTCGTGGTAGGCGGCGCGGGCTCGCTCGAAGTCGCACCGGGCAAACAACTGGTCGATACCGACGGCTTTCCGGACGCGTACAAGGGTATTGCACTCGCGCACCGCGACGCCTTCGAGTACTACCGCGGCGTGACCGATCTCGACTGGACGTTCTTCGCGCCAGCCGCGCTGATCGCGCCGGGCGAGCGCACCGGCAAGTTCCGCACGGGCGCGAACACGCTGATTGCGGACGCGGACGGCAACAGCCGCATTTCGGCCGAAGACTACGCGATCGCGTTCGTCGACGAACTGGAGCAGGGCCGCTTCATCCGCCAGATCGCGACGGTCGCATACTGACGAGCGGCGGTTCGAATTCGCCGGCCGCGCAAGCGTACTAACATTCGGTTACGCATGTTCGGCCGCGCCGGGCGAAACTGCGGCTACACTGGCGTCTGCCGTTTTCTCACGGATTGCCATGCAGTCATGCCCGTCGCGGCGTGAGTCCGAGGCTGCGCCGTCTGGCGGCGGGCAGCAGCCGGCGATTCTCAGCGCCCCCCATCTCTCCTCCGCTCACACCGCTCGCGATACTGCCAGCGGCGACGCCCGCCCGCGCGCGAGCACAGATGCCGTCGGTTGGTTTGCCGCGCTGCTGTGCGCCGCGCTGATTCTGTGCCTCGGCGCGCTGCCGCGCATGGCGCAAGCCGCGGGCCCCGCGGTCGGCGGCGGCACGCCGGTGATCCCGGCATTGCAGAGCCTGATCAACAGCGCGACGGTGAACGCGACGCCGGCGTCCGCGGCATCGGGGGCGTCGGCGCCCGAGGCGGCGTCGGCGCCGTCGCCCGCGAGCCAGGCGGAGCTGGCGCGCTCGCTCGACAGCGTGATCGCCACGCTCGACAACGACCGCCAGCGCAACGCGCTCGTTGCCCAGCTGAAAAAGCTGCGCGACGTGTCGCAAAGCGCCGCGCAAACCGTCGGGCCACCTGCGCCCGCGTCCGCGCAACCTAGCCCGGGCCTGCTCGGCGCGATCGCCTCGGGCATCGCGTCGTTCGAATCCGACGTGCATCAGGGCCGCACGCCGGTGCGCTACTGGAGCGGGCGCGTGACCGCGGCCGGCAACGAGCTGTACACGATCGTCTCGGGCCAGGGACACGAGGGTGTCGGCACGATCCTGTTGGCGATGCTGGGGATGCTGGCCGGCTGGGGCGCCTGTGCCGGCGCGCTGATCTATCTGCAGCAACGGCTGCACCGGCGCTTCGGTGTCGAGCTGGTGCTGCGGCCCAATCCCACCACGCGCGAGCTGCTGATCTTCGCGTTGCGCCGCGTCGGTCCGTGGATCATCGCGTTCATCGCGGCGCTGCTGTTCATGCGCGCGATGCCCGATTCGCTCGGCCGCACGCTCGGCATGGTGGTCGCGTATGCGATCGTCGCGGGCGCGGTGTTTTCCGCGATCTGTCTGATCATGTTTTCGCTGTTCGGCTCGGGCCACCGCCGCGTCGCGGTGCGCCTGCTGATCGATCACGCGCGCCGCGTGCTGTTCGTGATCGGCGTGTGCGGCGCGCTCGGCGACGCAGCCGTCAATTACGACGTCGAGCATCAGCTCGGCACCAACCTCGCCGCGCTGATTTCGACCGCGGCCAACATGACGGCCGCCGTGCTGACCGGCTATTTCGCGCTCGCGTTTCGCCGGCCGGTCGCGCATCTGATCCGCAACCGGCCGTACGAACAGCGCAACGACCACAAGGCCGCGACCGATGCGTTCGAGGTGCTCGCCGCGCTGTGGCACGTGCCGGTGCTGGTGCTCGCGGCCGCGTCGGTGGTCGCGACGCTCGGCGGCTCCGGCTCCAGCGAAAACGTGCTGCAGATCTCGATCGTCACCGCGCTGCTGCTGGTGCTGGCGTTCTTCCTGTCGGCGATCGTGCTGCGCATGACGCGGCCGCGCAGCGCCCGCGCGCGGCGCCGCTCGCCGTATCTGACGCGGCTGCTGCGCTTTTGCGGCACGTTGCTGACATTGTTCATCTGGCTGTTTTTCTTCGAATCCGCGGCGCGTCTGTGGGGCGTGTCGCTGGCCGCGGTGATCGAGAGGAGCGTGGCGGCGCGCGGCGTCGCGCATGCGATGACGGCGATCGTCGCCACCGTGTTCATCGCGTGGCTGCTGTGGATTCTGGTCGACACCGCGATCACCGAGACGCTCAATCCGGGCAGCCCGCGCAACAAGGCGCGCAGCCCGAGCATGCGCGCCCGCACGATGTTGCCGCTGGTGCGCAACGTGTTGCTCGTCACGATCATGACGATCGGTGGGATCGTCACCGCCGCGAACCTCGGCATCAACGTGACGCCGCTGCTCGCGGGCGCGGGCGTGATCGGTCTGGCGATCGGTTTCGGCGCGCAGTCGCTGGTGACCGACCTGATCACCGGCCTCTTCATCATCATCGAGGACACGATCTCGGTCGGCGACTGGATCGACGTCGATGGCGGGCATGCGGGCACGGTCGAGCATCTGTCGATCCGCACCGTGCGGCTGCGCGACGGGCAGGGCGCGATCCACGCGATTCCGTTCTCGCAGATCAAGATCGTGAAGAACCTGTCGCGCGATTTCGCGTACGCGGTGTTCGAGGTGCGCATGTCGTTCTCGACCGATGTCGACGAGATCACGCAGCTGATTCGCGAAGTCGGCGCGGAGCTGATGGCCGACTTCCGCTACCGGCGCGAGATGCTCGGGCCGATCGAGGTGTGGGGCCTCGACCGCTTCGATCCGAACTGGATGGTCGTCAAAGGGCAGATCAAGACGCGGCCGCTGCAGCAATGGAGCGTCGCGCGCGCGTTCAATTTGCGGCTCAAGCGCAAGATGGACGAGGCCGGCATCGAGATTCCGGTCGCGCAGATGCGGGTGTACACGTCGTCGAAAGATAGCGAGGGCGAGCCGCTGCGCGACGATGAGATGACCGGGTTCGTCGCGCCTGTGAATGCCGGTGCCGATGACAGCCGGCATGCGCATGGCGAGGCGCAGCAGCCGGCGCGGGACGGCGAGCGCGGCAAAACCCATCAAAGGGCGCATGAACCCACTCGCGAAAGAGACCGCGAAGCGGCGCACGAGTATCCGCGCGAAGCTGAGTATGAGGTGGGCGTCGTTGGCCCGTCGGCGCGCGCGTCGACACAGGTGCCGCTTGCTCCCGCCCGTGACGTGTCGCACGAACCGCGTCCGGCGCCGCCGACGACCGGACAGACCGCGCCGATTCCGCCGCAGATTCCGACGGCGGGTGATGTGGGTGGGAAGAATTGAGGCGGGGGTGTGTTTGGGGGCCGTGCAACCGTCAAACCATCTCCGCCGCGTCGGCCATGCGCACGATGTCGTTCACGTGCGTGCCGATCCGCGCGCCTTCGACGCCATAGATATGCAGCGACACCGCCGGCGCATCACTGCTGTTGCCAAGCCGATGAATCGCAGCACGGCCGCCGCGCACGAACGACACTGCGCCGCGTTTGCGCGTCTGAGCGCGCAGCGCGCTCGCGCATTGATGCGCGTCGTCCCATTCGAAGACCGTTTCGCTCAGCTTGCCCTCGACCACCGCGTAACCGCACCAGGTGTGATGGGCGTGCACGGGGCTCGCCTGGCCGGGCTGCCAGACCAGCGCGGCAATCGCATAGCGGCCTTGCGGATCGGCGATGAGCAGATGGCGCCGATAGGTCTCGGCGGAACCTTCGCGTTGCATCGGTGCGAGCAGCGCCGGGTCCGCGGCCGCCTCGGCGAGCGCGAGCCGCATGGTGCGCGCGAAGAACGTCGAATGCGACGGCTCCGGAAATTTCGCGCAGGCTTCGAACATCGCGTCGAGCGTGTCGCACAGGCGCTCGAGCGGTGTGCGCCCGATCTCGCCCAGCGTTTGTGTCGGTAACGCGGCCGCTTCAAGTCGGGCCGGGTCCGGCAGCGACTTCAGGTAGTCGGGAAGGTGCTCGAAAGCGGTGGCGCGAAGGTCGTCGCTCATGGTTTTATTGCAGCGCGGGCGCTGCTGTTCGGCAATTTTCGGTATCGATATTTATACCGGTTTTCCCGGAGAAAGAGTTTCCATATAATTCCCTCGACCGTCAGAAAAGTAGAATAATTTCCTATGAGGGGTGGTGGTATGAGTATGGATATCATCGATCGGAAGCTGCTCGAATTGCTGCAGGCAGACGCGACGATGCCGATCGCCGAACTCGCGCAGCGCGTGAACCTGTCACAGACGCCTTGCTGGAAGCGGCTGCAGCGCCTGAAGGAGGCAGGCGTGATTCGCGCGCAGGTGGCGCTGTGCGACGCGCGCAAGCTCGGGGTCGGAACCACGGTGTTCGTGGCGGTGCGGACGAATCAGCACACGGAGACATGGGCCGCCGCATTTACGCAGGCGGTGCGCGATATTCCGGAAGTGGTCGAGGTCTACCGGATGAGCGGCGAGACCGACTATCTGCTGCGCGTGGTGGTCTCCGATATCGACGACTACGACCGGATCTACAAGCAGTTGATCACGGCCGTGCCGCTGTACGACGTGAGTTCGAGCTTTGCGATGGAGCAGATCAAGTATTCGACGGCGTTGCCGGTGCGGCCGGCTGTGACTGTCACAAATAACGGCTGACGCGCGACAAGCGATGGGGCGGTGACGAACGAACGGAACACGGGTTCGCTACGATGGCGACGTGGTCGATGCATTTAAGGCGACGGGAGAGCACAGACCAAAATCACCAGCAGCGACACGAGGCAGACCGGGTGCCGTCAGGAGCGCCGCTTGCTGCCTCGACAGCAAACGCGCCACAGCGCATCCGTACTGCTCTCCCGGCTGCAAGCCGCGTGCAAGCCCACGGGGCGTAGAATGCCGCCTTCTCCGACCCATCCGCGACTGCGTCGCGAATCGAGCCCGCTTCATGACCAGACCGCCGCGCAAGAAGAATCCGACCTTTGGCATCTCCGTCTTTATCGTGGTGGCGATCCTGCTGGTGATTGCCACGCTGTTCTATAACGCGATCCGCGAAAAGCACGAGTTCGACAGCCAGTCCACGCAGGTGCCACCGGTGGCTTCGCAGGCTGCCGCGGCGGCCACCGCGATGAAACCGGCGAGCGGCGCCGCGCAATAACGCCCGCGCGCTTCCTGCTTCACTCCTCCGGCAGCCGGATCATGCTCGCGTCTTTGCGAATCTGCGCGGATGCCGCGAGCATCTGCTTGCATTGATGCGCGAGCAGCTTCGTGTCATGCACGGCATCGGCCGTATAGTCCGGCGATTTCTCCGTTTCGACGACCATCGCATCGAGCTCGCGACTCATCAGTTTGATCTGCTCGCCCTGCTCGGCGGGCAACGCGGTGCCGGCTTCGGCGGCGCTCAGGTTGTCGCGCACGAGGCTCAAAGCGCGCTGCAGCGGCTGTAGCGAGATATCCTCGACCTGGTGCTGCTGTTGCGCGGAAGTGCGCAACAGTGGCGCGGCGGCCGTGATCTGCGACGCGAGCACATGGCTGCGCACCAGCAGACCGTTCAACTCCGGCACGAACTTCTGCGCGGACTTCGGTTCGAGCATCATCCGCTGGAACGCCTGACCGAGATTCGCGAACGCAACGTGAACGTTCTTGCGCGCGAGCCGATAACGGTAATCGCGGTCGAGCGCGGTCGCCGCGGCGGCAGCGGCGACCGATGCACCGCTTGCCGGCCGCGCGGTCGCGTTGCGGATCGTGGTGGTGTCATGGCTGGCCTCGCCCGCGTTCGCCTCGGCATTGGCGTCGGCGACCGGCTGTGCCACGCCGGCACGCCCAGCGCCGCGCGCACCGACGCCACCCGCCACTTCGGCTTCGGCACCGGCACCGGCACCGGCGAGCGCCGGACCGCCAAAGCCGATCGCCGGATCCGCCATCGCCGCCGCTGGCGCGCGCGCGCCCGCTTCGGTCACGGCCGCGACCACCGCCGCGGCCGGTTTGCCGCTCCACCACCAGCTCGCTTCGAGATACTGCCGCGTCGCGCTGATCATGTTGTTGACGAGCTTGCCCATCAAGCGGTACTCCCAGTACGGGAACAGGTGGCTCGCCGCGATCGCGATCGCGCAGCCGACTACGGTGTCGATCGCGCGCTCGCCGATGATGCGCATGCTGCCCGGCGCGAGCAGATGGAACAGCAGCAGCACATACGATGACGTGAACACGACGCTCGCCGTGTAGTTGAACAGCAGCAGGCTGTAACTCATCACCATCGACGCGAACATCACGACCATCAGGATGTGCGGCTCCTTCACGAAGATGATCAGCGTGATGCTCGCCGCGCAGCCGATCAGCGTGCCGATGATCCGCTGCCCATTGCGCTGCTTGGTCAGCGAGTAGCCGGGCTTCAGAATGATCACGGTGGTCATCACGATCCAGTACGCGTTCGTGAGCGGCAGCAGGCGGCCGAGCCAGAAGCCCACGGCGACCGCGATCGTCACGCGCAACGCGTGTCGAAAGCTCGGCGAGGCCATTGTCAGATTCGACAGGATCTGCCCGAACGGCACGCGCCGGCTCGACACGAAACGGCTCAGCGCCTGGTCGATGCGCAGTTCGGTTTCGGTCGGGCTCGGCTCGGTGGCAAGGCTTCGGCGCATCTTGTCGATCAGCCGCGTGGCGCTCCAGATGCGGCGGAAATTCGACGACACGGCCGAATACGCCTCCGGGTTCTGCGTCGGCAGCTCCTGCTTGCGCATCAGTTCGATTTCATACTCGATCGCGCGCAATTCCGCCTTCACGTTCACGCGCATGCGCGGCGCCTGGTCCTGCAGCACCGCGAGGCCGATCTCCTCGAGATCTTCGGCCGCCTTGCGGATCAGATCGCGATAGAACACCAGCAGATCGGAGCCGCCGAACGTGCTGCGCACGAGCGTGTAATCGGTTTGCGCGCCGACAAACAGCTCGTGCAGATCGACGCTATTGATGAACAGGTTGTAGAGCATCGCGCGGCGCGGTTCGAGCTTGCCGCGCTTCAACTTGGGCAGATTGCGCAGCACGATGTCGCGCGCGGCGTCCTGGCGATCGACCGCGGAGATCTGCTTGTCGACGAGGTTGCGATAGCACTCGTCGAGATCGTTGTCGAGATCGTAGAAGGCGGCGCGCGCGAGCAGATAGTCCGCGCACGCGAACACGCTTTCGGCGAGCGCCTGCTGCTCGATCCGATGCATCATCCAGCGGCTCACGAAGGTCGACCAGTACGTGTACCAGAGACCGCCGAGCAGGATCCACGACGCGTTGACGAGCGCCTGCAAGGGCGTGAAGTGCTCCTCCAGCGTCATGATCATCATGAACAGCGTCGCGAAGCTGATCTGCGGCCAGCGATTGCCGTACACGACGATTAGCGACAGCACGAACGTGAGCGGCACGACCGTGCACCACAGCGCGAGCGGATTGACGGTGGCGAGGCCGGTGGCGAGCGCGGACAGAAAGCCGATCACCGAGCAGGCCAGCATCTCGTTGTGCTTGTACTTGAGCGGGCCCGGCATGTCGACGACGCAGGCGCCGAGCGCACCGGTCGCGATCGTGAAGCCGAGGTCACGATTGTGAAACACGATCAGGCACAGGATGGCCGGTAACGACACGCCGACCGCGATGCGCAGGCCGCCATAAAAGTACTGGCTATAAAGGAATTTTCTTATTTCGACCGAATAGCGCATCGACTACCTGAATCCATTCACCGAGAAAACCGCAGTTGGAAAGACAGCGCGAAACTGCCGTCGAGTCTAACTGATTTTGCGCGCGTTCTGACCTCGTCCATCCGGCCAGGTTATGCCCTGGGGATGGGTTTGTTATGCTGTCGCTTCAATGTCCGCCGTGGCTCGCGCGCATCGCTCGCGGGCCATCAGCGTGCCAAATGTGATCTGGAATCCATGCTTCAGCTCTTCTACTCGAACCGCTACGAGACGCTGGTGGGCGCGCTGCTCGGCGACCTCGCGCAAGCGCCGTCCGACCCGTGGACCGCGCGGCCCGTGATCGTGCCGAGCGCGGCCGTGCGCCGGCGGCTCGAGCTCGATATCGCCGCGCGCCAGGGCATCTGCGCGAACGTTGACTTTGGTTATCTCGCGCAATGGCTGTGGGCGCAGATCGGCGGCGTGATCGAGGTGCCGAAGCATTCGCCGTTCGCGCCGGACCGGCTCGTGTGGCGCTGCTACCGGCTGCTCGACGACTCAGACGAAGCGCTGCCGTGGAACGGGTCGCCGCGTCTGCGCACCTATCTCGATGCGGCCGACGCGTCGATGCGCTACGAACTCGCGCGGCGCGTCGCGACCGTGCTCGATCACTATCTGACTTATCGTCCCGAATGGCTGCTGCAATGGCACAAGGGCGGCTCGATCTTCGCGAGCGGCGCGGCTGACGACACCGGTCCGCGTCTGACCGGCGCGAGCGACGCGGCGCGCGAGGACGAGCGCTGGCAGGCGGCGCTGTGGCGCGCGGTGCTCGCCGAGCTCGCGCAAGCCGGGGGTCATGCGCACACATCCGCGGCCGCGCTGCCGCCCGCGTATCGGTTCCTCGATGAAATCGCGGCGCTCGATCTCGAGGCGATCTCGAACGCGCAATGGCCCGAGGCGGTCAGCGTGTTCGCGCTGCCGACCATGCCGCCGCTGCATATCGCGTTGCTGCGCGCGCTGTCGCGCTGGATCGACGTGCGTCTGTACGTGATGAACCCGTGCCGCGAGTTCTGGTTCGACGTGGTCAGCGAAGGGCGCGTGCAGGCACTCGACGCGGCGGGGCAGCTCGACTATCAGGAAGTCGGTCATCCGCTGCTCGCCGAATGGGGCCGCCAGACTCAGGCGCAGCTGCATATGCTGCACGAGCTGACCGAAAGCGCCGCATCGGCCGAGACCGGCGACTTCACCGAAAACCCGGAGCCGAGCTGGCTCGCCGCGGTGCAGAACGGCATCCTCGCTTTGCGCAATGAGGCCGATGCCGACGAGTTGCCTATCAAGCGCGGTATCGAGGTGCACGTCTGTCATAGCCTGTCCCGGCAGCTCGAAGTGCTGCACGATCGCCTGCTCGGCTGGTTCGACGAATTCGACGATCTACAGCCGTCCGACGTGCTGGTCGCGGTGTCCGATCTCGCGGCGGCCGGTCCGCTGATCGATGCGGTGTTCGGCACCACGCCCGCCGGCGACACGCGCCGCATTCCGTACCGCATTACCGGCCTGCCGCCGTCGCAGGCCAATCCGGTCGCGCGTCTGTTGCTCGACTGGCTCGCGCTGCCCGAGCGCAGCGTCGGCGCGCCGGATCTGATCGAATGGCTGCGCGTCGACGCGGTCGCGGTGCGCTACGGCATCGATGCGAATTCGCTCGAAGCCGCGCAGGAATGGCTCGCGGCCGCCGGCGCGCGGCGCGGGCTCGCGCCGCTCGAACCGTTGGGTGAACACGTGCCGGTCGCGCGTCATACGTTCGCCGATGCGCTGACGCGCCTGTACCTCGGCTACGCGATGCCGGCAGGCGGCGAGCCGGTCGATGCGTGGCTGCCGGTCGAAGGCGCGGGCGGTTCGGATGCTGAACTGCTCGGCCGTCTGTCGCGTTTCGTCGACGACATCGACAGCTTCGCGGCGAGCTGCGCGATCGAGCGCATGCCGTCCGACTGGTCGCAACTGCTGCTCGAAACGCTCGGGCAGTGCTTCGACGGCGGCGTCGAGTTCGCCGATTCGCTCGCGGCCGTGCGCGACGCGCTCGATGCGATGAGCGCCGCGATGCAGGCCGGCGCGCATGATGTGTTGCTGCCGGCGTCGGTGGTGCGCACCGCGCTCACCGAAGCGCTCGACGACCCCGCACGCGGCGGCGTGCCGTGGGGCAGCGTGACGTTTTCTTCGCTGACGAGCTTGCGCGGTTTGCCGTTCCGCGTGGTCTGCCTGCTCGGCATGGACGACGGCGTGCTGCCGTCGCTCGCGCGTGCCGACGAGTTCGACCTGATGGCCGCGTTTGGCAAGGCCGGCGACCGTCAGCGCCGCGACGACGAGCGCAATCTGTTCCTCGATCTGCTGCTCGCCGCGCGCGAGCGGCTCTTCATCGCCTACACGGGCCGCAGCATTCGCGATAACGCGCCGCTGCCGCCGGCCGCGCTCGTCGATGAACTGCTCGATCATCTCGCGCAGGTGTCGGCGGGCGAGGACGCGAGTCCGGCCGAGGTCGACAGCGCGCGGCGCGAGTTCATCGTCGAGCATCCGTTGCAGGCGTTCGCGTCGGACTACTTCGCGGCGAAGCCCGACCTGTTCACCTACGACGCCGATCGCGCCGAGCTGGCCACGCTGCTTGCCGAACCGCAGCATGCCGCCGCCACGCCGTTCTTCGATCAACCGCTGCCGCCGGAAGATATGCACGAGGTGGAGTTCGACGACTTCGTGCGCTTCTGGCGTCATCCGGCGCGCGCACTGCTGCGCGACCGGCTCGGAATCGCGTTGTCGGATGCGCAGGGCGAGTTGCTCGACACCGAGCCGTTCGATCTCGACTACGCGGGCCGCGACGCACTCGCCGAGCGCCTGCTGCCGGTCCTGCTAGACGCCGGCACCGACGACGAGGTGATCTATAGCCGCGTGCAGCGCGTCGCCGAGGCGAGCCCCGAGTTGCCCGGCGGCGCGACCGGCGCGGTGTGGCGCGCGCGCGAGCTGTCCGCGCTGCGGCAGTTGGCGCAAAGCGTGCGGCGCGAAGTGGCCGAGGGCGTCGAGCGCTTGCCGTTCGTGCTCGACGTCTCGCCGCGCTGGCCGCAAGGCGGCGCTGGCACCGACGGCGCCGTCTCCCTGTTTGGCGACTACGACGCGCTGTTGCTCGAGTCCGCCGAAACGCCGTTGCAACTGCGCGGCACGTTGAACCTGCTGACCGGAACGGGACAAGTGATCTTTCGTTATGCCAAAGCCAGCGCGCGCGACTATCTGTCCGCGTGGCTCGCGCATCTGGTCTATTGCGCGGCGCAGCCGGACGGCCCGCGCCGCACCGTGTGGCACGGCAGCGGCGAGAGCTTCGAGCTCGCGCCCGTCGCGGCTCCGCTCGACGAACTCGCGCCGTTGGCTGCGCTCTTCAATGCCGGCCGCCGGCTGCCGCTGCGCTTCTTCCCGAAAAGCGCATGGGCGCGGCTCAGCGAAAGCGAATCGGCGGCGCAAGGCGTATGGGTCAACGACCGCGTGCGCGGCGAATCCGACGACCCCGCGTTGCGCATCGCGCTGCGCGGCACACCGCTCACGCTCGACGAACCGTTCGGCAGCCTCGCCGCGATCGTTTTCAAGCCACTGATCCAGCATTTGCGGAGCGCCTCATGAGCCACGCGCTGCGCCATCAAAGCCTCGCCGCCGACGAACTCGACGTGTTCGCATGCCCGCTCGACGGCGTGAACCAGATCGAAGCGTCGGCGGGCACCGGCAAGACGTGGAACATCTGCGCGCTGTACGTGCGGCTGCTGCTGGAAAAGAACCTGAACGCGGATCAGATTCTCGTCGTCACGTTCACGAAGGCCGCGACCGCGGAGCTGCACGAGCGCATACGCGGCCGTCTCGCGGAACTGCATCGCGCGATCGAGATGGACGACGACGGCGACGATCCGTTCATCCGCCGGCTGTTCGAAACGACGCTCGCGCCGGAGCGCGGTATCGAGCGCGAGGCCGCGTTGAAGGTCGTGCGCCGCGCGCTGCGCACGTTCGATCAGGCCGCGATCCACACGATCCACGCGTTCTGTCAGCGCGCCTTGCAGGAAGCGCCGTTCGCGGCCGCGATGCCATTCGCGTTCGAGATGGAAGCCGACGACGCGGCGCTGCGTTTCGAACTCGCCGCCGATTTCTGGCGCGAGCAGGTCGAGCCGGTCGCGCATGCGCATCCGGCGTTCGCCGCGTGGCTGGTGGCCAAGCGCGCCGGTCCCGCGTCGCTCGACGAGCAGCTGGCACGGCGCCTGAAAAAGCCGCTCGCGCAATTGCGCTGGGGCAGCGTCGACGCGGCCGGCGCAAGCGCCGATCCGCAGGCCGGCTTCGATGTCGCGTGCGCGATCTGGCGGGCCGAACGCGACGCGATCGTCGCGCTACTGGCCGAGGCACAGGAGCGCCTGAGCAAGACCACGCACAAGCTCGATCACGTGAGCGCCGCGATCGCCGCGTGGACCGACTACTTCGCGCAGGGCGACTGCCATGCGCCGCCGCCGCGCGCCGCGCTGAAGCTGACGGCGTCGGCGTTGAAGAAGGCAACCAAGGTCAAGTTCGAGCCGCCCGCACATCCGTTCTTCGAGCATGCCGACGCGCTGGCCGCGGCCGTGGTCGCCGCCGAGGCCGCGCAGCGCGCGCGCTGGCTCGCGCTGGTGCAGACATGGCTCGACTACGCGCCGGCCGAGTTGGTGGCGCGCAAGCGCACGCGCCGAGTTGTATCGTTCGACGATCTGCTCGCGAATCTGTATCGCGCACTGGCCGCGCATGCCTGGCTCGCCGATGCATTGCGTAGCCGCTATCCGGCCGCGCTGATCGACGAGTTCCAGGACACCGATCCGCTGCAATTCGCGATCTTCAGCCGCATCTTCGCGCCGGCGGGACCGCTGTTCCTCGTCGGCGATCCAAAGCAGGCGATCTACAGTTTTCGCGCGGCGGATCTGCATACGTATCTCGCGGCGCGCGAGTCGGCGTCCGCGTGCTACACGCTCGCGGTCAACCAGCGTTCGACCGCACCGATCGTCGAGGCGTGCAACCGGATCTTCGAAGCGAACCGCCAGGCGTTCGTGCTCGACGGGCTCGACTATCAGCCAGTGCGTGCGGGCGAGCGGCGCCGCGCGCCGTTTACCGATCCCGACGCGAGCGGCGGCGATTTCCGCATCTGGACGTTGCCGCGCGGCGCAACGCCGCTGGACAAACGCAGCGCGCAGCGCGCCGCGAGCGAAGCGTGCGCGGCCGAGATCGTGCGGCTTTTGCGAGGGGCGCGCGAAGGTGTCGTGACGATCGGTGACAAGCCGCTCGCACCGGGCGATATCGCCGTGCTCGTGCAGACGCACAAGCAGGGCAGCCTCGTCAAACGCGTGCTCGCGGCGTGGGGCGTCGGCAGCGTGGAGCTTGCGCAGGCGTCGGTGTTCGCGACGCTCGACGCCGAGCAGATCGAGCGCGTGCTGGCCGCCATCGACACGCCCGGCGATCTGCGTCGCCTGCGCGCCGCGCTCGCCACCGACTGGCTCGGGCTCGATGCCGCCGCGCTGTGGCGTCTCACGCAGGTCGCCGATGCGCCCGCGGCCGCGGCCGTTGACGAACCCGCGCCGGCGCTCGACGCCGCCGACGCGATGGGCTGGGTCGAGCGTTTTTCGCGCTACCGGATGCTGTGGCACGAACGCGGCTTCGCGGTGATGTGGCGCACGCTGGTGCGCGAGCTGCGCGTCGCGCAGCGGCTCGTCGCGGGTGTCGACGGTGAGCGTCGGCTGACCAACGTGAACCATCTCGCCGAGCTCGTGCAGGCGCGCGCGGCCACCCAGCCCGGCATCGCGCCTACCTTGCGCTGGCTCGCCGCGCAGCGCGAGCAGGGCGGCGGTGACGAGGCGCAACTGCGGCTCGAGTCGGATCGCAATCTCGTGCAGATCGTCACGGTCCATAAATCGAAGGGACTCGAATACGCGGTCGTGTTCTGTCCGTTCCTGAACGATGGCGGCTTGCGCGAGCCGCCCTCGTCGGGCTTGCCCGACGCGCGCGAGTATCACGACGACAGCGGCGACGCGGTGCTGCACTACGGTTGCGACGAAGAGGAAGCCGAGCGCGCCTCGCGTTACGCGGTGCGCGAGCAGGCGGCGGAACGCGCGCGGCTCGTCTATGTGGCGCTCACGCGCGCGGTGTATCGCTGCTATCTCGTCGCGGGCACGTATCTGTCGGCGCGCTCGACGAAGGAGTCGCGGCGCAGCGTGCTGAATTGGCTCGTCGGCGGCAGCGGCCACACGTTCGACGCCTGGCTCGCCGAGCCGCCCGACGAAGCCGCGCTCGCGGCGAGCTGGCAGGCGCTCGCGGGCGGACCGGTCACGTTGCGGGCGCTGCCCGAAGTGACGCGCCGCATACCGCTCGAAAGTCTGCGAGATCAGGGCGCGCATCTGCACGCGCGCGCGAATCGGCGGCCGTTGCGCGATCAGTGGCGCATGGCAAGTTTCAGCGGGCTGATCGCGGCCGGCGGCAGGAGCGCGGATGCGCACGCGCACGCGCCGCAGGAAGACGTGCGGCCCGACCACGATGAAATCGCCGATGCGCTACCCTCCGCGCCGCTGCTCACGCCGCTCGCCGCGTCGAGCGCCCCGGCGCATGCCGACGACGACATCCTCGCGTTCCCGCGCGGCGCGGCGGCCGGCGATTGCCTGCATCGGATGTTCGAACTCGCCGATTTTACCGAGGCGCGCACCTGGCCCGACGCGATCCGCGGCGCGCTGCGCGAGCGTCCGGCGCCGGCCGCGCCCGAGCTCGCCGCGCGCTTGCCCGCGATGATGCATCGGCTGATCGCCGACGTCGTCTCGACCGAACTCGTGCCGGGCATGACGCTCGCGCGGCTCGATCCGCGTCGGCGCCTGAACGAACTCGAGTTTCTGTTCGCGGCCCCGTCGCTGGATTTTCCGGCGCTGCGCGAGCTGCTGATCGAATACGGCTATCCCGACGTCGCGCTGGAGCCTGGCGTGCTGCGCGGGTTCGTCAAAGGATTTATCGACATGATCGTCGAGCACGACGGCCGCTTCTGGATCGTCGACTGGAAGTCGAACCATCTCGGCGACACCGCCGCCGACTACGCGGCCGCGCCGCTCGAAACGGCGATGGCGAGTCACGCGTACCACCTGCAGGCGCTGCTCTATACGGTCGCGCTGCATCGCTATCTGAAGACGCGCGTGCGCGACTATGCATACGACACGCATATCGGCGGCTACCTGTATCTGTTCGTGCGCGGCGTGCGGCCCGACTGGCGCGATGTCGACGGTGCCGCTGGTGTGCACAGGCGGCGTGCGCCGTTCGAACTGGTGGCGCTGCTCGACGCGGCGATGATCGGAGGTGGCGCATGAGCACGCCCGGCACGCTTGATGAGCGCGCGGCCGCGCCGCTCGGGCTCGAAGACATCGGCGTCAACCTGCCCGCACCGGCCGATTTCAGCATCGCGCTCGCCGAAGGGTTCGCGCGCCGTATCGGCATGCTCGCGCGGCGCGGTGGCGCATCGACCGAGGTGGTGAAGTGGGCCGCGCGCGGCGCGTTCGCCGCGAGCCGCGCGACCGCCGAAGGGCACGTGTGCGTGCCGCTCGCGACGCTCGCGCGCCGCTTCGACGCGTCGAGCGCCGAAGTGCGCGCGGCGCTGCTCGCGAGCGGCATGGCAAGCGATGGCGCAGCGGACGCGGCGGGCGCGGCGGCGTTGCGCCCGCTCGTGATCGACGCGCAGGGGCGTCTCTATCTCGCGCGCTACTACGACTACGAGCGGCGCCTGGCCCACGCCCTGGTCGCGCATGCGACGGGCGAGGCGAGCACCGCGAAGGCCGACGCGGACACCGCCCCCGCCGCTTTGCGCGAACGCCTGCTGCGCTACTTCGGTCCGCCGCGAGACGATGACGTCGACTGGCAACGCGTCGCGGCCGTGATGGCGCTGTCGGGGCGGCTGACGATCGTCAGCGGCGGCCCGGGAACCGGCAAGACCACGACCGTGGTCGGCGTGCTTGCGTGTCTGCTCGATGCGCGGGCCGATTTGCGCATCGCGCTGGCGGCGCCGACCGGCAAGGCGGCGCAACGGATGCAGGAAGCGTTGCTCGCGCGCGCGGGCGACCTGCCGCCCGAACTCGCCGCGCGTTTGCCGCAGACCTCGTACACGCTGCATCGCTTGCTGGGGCCGGGGCCGAGCGGGCGCTTCCGGCATCATCGCGATAATCCGTTGCCGTATGACGTGGTCGTGGTCGACGAGGCGTCGATGATCGACGTGGCGATGGCCACGCATCTGCTCGACGCGATCGGGCCGCAAACGCGGCTCGTGATGCTCGGTGACAAGGACCAGCTCGCCGCGGTCGAAGCCGGCGCGGTGTTCGCCGAACTCAGCGCGCGGCCGGCGTTGAGCGCGCGCGGATTGCAATGGGTCGCGCAGGCGCTCGACATCGACGAGGCGCGGCTCGCGCGGGCTTTGCCGCGCGCGTTGCGTGAAGTCGATGAAGCACCGTTGGACGATTTATTTGCGCCGCCCGAGACGCCACAAACCGTCGAGCCACCCGCGTCGGGCGATCTGTTCGGTGACGGCGTGACATCGGCGACTGGCGAGCAGGCGGATCGCGATAAGCGATCGGCGATCGAACGCAACCCGCTCGCGGACTGCGTCGTCTGGCTCGAGCGCAACTACCGGTTCGGCCTCGAGTCGCCGATCGGCCGTTTGTCCGTCGCGATTCGCAACGGCTCACCGAGCGCGGCGCTCGACGTATTGCAGATCGACCCGACCGAGGTCTGCGCCGCGGCGCTGCACGAGGACGCTCACACGACGCTGGCCCAGCGCACCACCGCAAGACTTGCCGGTGGCTTCGCGCCGTACGCCGACGCGCTTGCCAGGGCGCTCGCCGTCGATACGCCCGATCCAGTGCCGCTCTTCGACGCGCTCAACCGCTTCCGCATCCTCTGTGCGACGCGGCTCGGACCTCGCGGCGTCGATCAGGTCAACGCGGCGATGGCGGCTGAGGTGCGCCGCGCCGCGGGCGTCACGCTCGCGGTCGGCGCGCAGTGGTTTGCCGGACGTCCGGTGATGGTGACGCGCAACGATTACGCGCTGAGTCTGTTCAATGGCGACATCGGCATTGCGCTGCCGGGCGCGGGTGGCGCGCTGCGCGTGTACTTTCGCACCGGCGACGGCGGTGTGCGCGCGGTGTCGCCGGCCGCGCTGCCGCCGCACGACACCGCGTTCGCGCTGACGGTCCACAAGTCGCAAGGTTCGGAGTTCGAGCAAGCGGTGCTGGTGCTGCCGTCGGCGTTCAGCCGGGTGTTGTCGCGTGAGCTCGTGTATACGGCGATTACTCGCGCGCGCGAACGCGTCGAGGTGATCGGCGCGCGGGCCGTGCTCGCGCAGGCGATCGCGACGCCGACGCAGCGTGATTCGGGGCTGGCCGCGCGGATTGCCGAAGCATCGCGTTGATCGCGCGGCAGCAGGCAGAAAAAGCGAAGTGGCGGACTTGTGGTGCGAGCGGCGCTCAACCGGCAACCCCGCTCGCCCGCTCGATGGCCTCGACGCGGCTGCGCATCGTCCTGCGATACCACAGTGTCCACAGCGCGAGTCCCGCGTAGATGCCGTAGCCGATCAAGGGCGACACGACGAGGAAGCGTTCGATCGGCCACGTCAGCGCCATCCACGCGCGTAGCGCGGTTTCGGCGGTCAGCCCGATGCCCCACACGAGCGTCATGGTTCGCATCGCGGTGGCGAGACCGGGGCGCTCGCGCCATAGCGCCTCGAAATGCGCGGCGCCGCCTTCCATTTCGCGCGCGACCGTCGCGCGCGCGAGGTAGAAGATCAGAGGACGACGCATCGGCAGTGACAGCAGGAACACGACGCCGACCGCGCCGGACACCAGCGACTCGCGCAACAGCAGCATGCGCGGACTGCCCCCGAGCGCCATGGCCGCGACCGACAGCACGATGCCCGCCACCACCATCACGCTGAGCGCATCGACGCGCCTGAAGCGCGCGAGCTCGATCGCGCTCCACACGAGCGGCGGCACGGCGGACGCGATCAGCGCGCCGGTCTCGCCGACCCGCGGCAACGCGAGCCGGTAAGCAAGCCACGGCAGCAGAAAGTTGACGGCCAGTTCGAGCACGAAACCGGGACGGATTTTCATATGAATTTACGCCGTAAGCGAAAGAACCAGTATCGATGAACCGGTCGGGCCGACGCAAATGGTTTTTTTCGTAGCGTTCGCGAGCCGGTGCCGCCGGGCGCCGCACCGGGCGCTCCGCCGCCTTCCCGCGAGTTCGGGCATCTCGCGTCGAGCGCTTGTACACTGACGCATCTTCCTTGCCGACCACCCATGACATCCCGCTATCCGGTCCCGCCCAACGAAATCGAATTGACCGCCGTGCGCGCGCAGGGGGCGGGTGGTCAGAACGTCAACAAGGTGTCGAGCGCGATCCATCTGCGTTTCGACGTGCGTGCCTCGTCGCTGCCGGAAGTGCTGAAGATGCGTCTGCTCGCGCTGTCCGACCACCGGCTCACGCGCGACGGCGTCGTGATCATCAAGGCGCAGGAGCATCGGACCCAGGAGATGAACCGCGCGGCGGCGCTCGCGCGGCTCGATGAACTGATCGAAAGCGTCAGCGTGACCCGCAAGCATCGGGTCGCGACGCGGCCGACCCGCGCGTCGAACCTGCGGCGGCTCGACAGCAAGACCAGGCGCAGCGAGGTCAAGTCGGGGCGCGGCCGCGTGCACGAGTAGCGGCGTGGGTCGCTAACGCCTGGCGCCGCGTCTGCCGGCGCGCACATCCGGCGGCGCCGCCTCCGGCACGAAGTCGACGCACAGCACGTGCGTGCCGTCGCGCTCGAACGCGATCGCCGCGGTGTAGCAGTCCTGACCATCGGCGAGCGAATAATGCGGCCCCATCATCGCGACGCGGCCCGGCGCCGCGAGCGCGTGCCGGAAATACGCGCGACGCGACCAGTTGCTGCGCGTCTCCGTATAGAGCGGCGCGAGCCGCTTCGGAGGCGGCGGGACCGACGCCGCCGTCACCGAAGGCTGGGTCTGCTCGCCCAGGCCGTCGGTGAGGAACACGCGGCGCGCTTCGGGCAGATGCCAGACCTTTTGCGCGGCCTGTTCGAGGTCACCGGTCGCCTTGTAGGTGTCGGCGGCGGCCAGCACCGCTTCCGCGAAGCCCTCGAACCCGAGCCGCTGGTGGCCGGCGTGCGCACGCTCGTATTCGGCGAACTTGCTCCAGATCGACGCGACGAGCGCAGGCACCTTCGTGCAGGCGGCCAGCACGCTGCTCTTTGGCTGACCGAACCAGAACCCCTGCACGAAATCGACGTCGGCCTGCATCAGGATCATCAACTCTTCATCGGTTTCGACGCCTTCGGCGAGCACGAGCGTGCCCGACTGATGGAGCATCGCGATCAGATGGCTGATCATCGATTCGTCGCCCTCGCGCTTGCCCGCGCGCGCGACGAGCGAGCGGTCGAGTTTGACGATGTCGGGGCGGAAGCGCCACACGCGATCGAAGTTCGAGAAGCCGGTGCCGAAGTCGTCGATCGCGATCAGAAAATCGCGCGGCTGCGAGGCGGCGAGCATGCTGGCGACGGCGGATTCGTCGTCGGCGGGCTGCTCGAGCACTTCGATCACGATGCGCTCCTGCGGCAGCCCGAAATGCGCGGACAACTCGTCGATGAAAGCGCGCTGCGGCCAGCCGGTTTCGAACACCTGCGGGCGCGTGTTCAGAAACAGCCACCCGGTGCTGATGCCTTGCTCCATGAAGTTCGCCACATGCAGGCAGCGCGCGATGCGATCGAGTTCGCGCGCTTCGGCGGCCGAGCGCGTGCCCGAGAACAATACTTCGGGCGAGACGGGCAGACCGACGGGATCGAACGCGCGCAATAGCCCCTCGTAGCCGACCACGCACTGATGCGTGACCGACAGCACCGGCTGGAACACGCTGTGCAATGTCAACGCGCGCCAGGTCGCGGTCCAGCCCGACTCGCCGCGGACCAGGTGCGGGAGCAGGCCGCTCACGGTCAATTCGCTGACGGATGGCATAGAAGCGGGCATGAAAGCTGACATGGGATCGTTGCGGCAAGGGAATGAAGGGGCACGCAAACCCATTCGGCGCGTAGCGCTCGCACACCCGAAGCGCCGCGGGAACGAAACGAATGCGTCCCGCGAACACGGAGGGCGGTACCAGCCACGCTGGACTCCGGCGAATTGGTCAAAATGAGTCTAGCAGTTTGCAGCGCGCGACAATGTGCGGGTTATCACAAACGCATGGGCGCGAAAATTGTCTGCAAAACGGCTGCCTACGGCCGTGCGGCAATCCGTTGCGGTAATGCGCCGGAGCGTCCCGCGCGCTTGCCACGCGCGAAACCGATTCTCAATCGCAATGAGTTACCGTACCACGCCGAGGGTAGCAGGGCGCCCAGTGGTCGTCCGCCAAACTCCAGGCGCCGACGGTGCTCACATGCTAGTGCCGCTGTAGGCGCTGATGCGGCCATTCGGGCGGTGGGCTTGGCACTGCTCTGCCGGGCGGATTCTGGCGCGACGTGCAGGAGCCGCGCCGGTTCGTGTTCACCGAGCGGTGGGAAAGCCAGGATGCGCTCGCGGCGCATGCGAAATCCGCGCATATCCAGGCATATAAGAAGGCGGCCGCGGATTGGATCGAGCACGCGGAGATTCGCGTGGTGTCGAAGATCGCCTGAATTCGGGCGCGGGCGTCAGCGGCGCGCGGACACGCAGGACAGGTGGGGCGGCCCTGAGGCCGCCGGCGCGCCGTCAGCGATCAGTGGGTTGCTTGCGGGACATCGAGAATCAGGATGATGGTCCAGTCGGCGTCGCCGTCATGGTGATACTGGCGCTCCGCGACAATGAACGGCTCCTGCTTGCCAGCCGGGCCGAGAAACAGCACGTCGCCTTCCATCGGCAGGCATTCGACGGGCGGCAGCGCGAGGTACGCTTCCTGACCGCCACGCGGCATCAGTTTTTCGATCTTGCGAGATGCTGCTTCGGTCCATTCGATATCAAGCTGGATGTTGCTCATGCTGTCCTCCGCACCAGGGTGCGCACGGGTTAGGGGATGCCGGCGGCTCGCCGGTCGGTGCGCGACTTTAGCATACCGAGAGCAGAGCACCGGCGGCTTGCCAGGCCGGTGCGCGCCTCGGAGTGCCTTGCCAGCGGCGAGCGGGTCGCACAAATAAAAAAAGCCGAAACCGGCGCTGCCAGCTTCGGCTTTTTCACCTTCACGACGAGGCCGCGAGGCGAGATCCGCGAAGTCGCTCAGGTGCCCGACGCGTCGGCACCCTTCTTCGGATGATGCGGAGCCATCTTGTGATGCTTGGCCGGCGCGGCCGGTGCGCTTCCCATCGACTGCTCGCGGTTTTGCAAATCTTGCGCACGCTGCTCGACGTCGGCGGCCTTCGCCGGATCGGTGCTCGTCGTGATGCCGTTGTCCTGCGCGTGAGCCGCGCCGGCTGCGGCACACAAGGAAACCAGGATCGCCATGGACACTTTCTTCATCGTTACCTCCGTAGAATGGTGGTGGACCCGAGTATTGCCTGTCCAGTGGGAAAGACAATGCATTCTATCGAGCAAACTCTTCTCCAGCCGATGGCTTTGTAACCGCGCTCAACACTTGTTACGTTTTGTAATAGCTGGACGCTGATTGAATAAACCGCGACGTCCTCGAGTGCGAGAGCGCAGCGGCCTACATCGTCCGTCAGAACCAGCCGATCGCGCGATACAGGTGAAATTGCGCGAGGCCGATCAGCTCATGCAACGCTATCTCCGCGGCCACGAGATTGGCGAAGCGCGGCAGCACGCCGATCCGCGCGCGCCGCGCGCTCGAAATCTGCGGCTGCGGCTCGACGCCGAAGCGCTGAAAATCGAGCAGCGCACGCGGCATGTGATACGCGGAGGTGACGAGTATCAACGTGTCGTAATGTGATTGACCGACAATAACCGAGACGTTGCGCGCGTTCTCATAGGTCGTGCGGCTGCTTCGCTCGAGCACGATGTCCGAGCGCGCCACCTGCTGACGCAGCAGATAGGGCAGGTAGGTGTCGGCTTCGGTCGCGCTATGCCGCTGCGGATTGCCGCCGCTGACGATCACCCGGCACGTGCTCGCCGTGCGCTTGCAGGCCGCGTAGTTCTGCGCGCTGACCTCGATGCGCGAGAGTACGTCGCGCGGTGGCACCAGCACGTGGTCGTGGTCGTAGACCGTGCCGCCGCCGAGCAGGATGATCGCGGTGCGTGGCGCGAAGGTGGCGGCCGTGGCGCTCTGTCGTTGCGGCTGCGCCAGATCGAGCAGTGGCGCGGTTAGCCAGCCGGCCGCGAGCAGCCAGAACAGCGCGATCATGCAGACGATGAGCGGCCGGCGCGCACGTTTCCATAGCACGATTGCTGCAAAAAAAAGCGCTAATAAAGTGAATAGAATCAATTTAAATGGGGTAACGTATGTCTTTCGGGACAAATCCACGGGCCTGCCATCGCGCCGCGGCGGTTGCATCGTCGGTTCATGGAGAGAACGCTAACATGCCGTTCTGACGGGGGTTCCGAAAACGAGACCAGGCAGCACCTGGCGGAAATCCGCTGTCAGACAGGCGGCGAGCTTCCGACCAGGAGCGGGTGCTACGCGCGTCGCCGGTGGCGCAGTGACGCGTGGGCATGAATGTGTCATAGCTGCACTTTAAGAAAGAAGTGAGATGACCACGTATTCCAACGAAGCGGTACTTGAAGCGCTGCGGCGAGCGCAATATCGTCAGGTTCCCTGGGCCAGAAGGCCAGGTGTCTTCCAATATCTTCGCGCGCTGGGGCTGATGGACACTGTTCGTCAGCGAACCGTCGCACCGGCGCCAGGCTTTCATGCTCCCGTCGATATCGCGGTGCTCACCGAACGCGGCAAAGCGGAGTTTGCGCGGCTCGAGCACGACGAGCGTCTGCTCACATGGACAGCGCAACGCATGAACGATTACGTTCTCGGCGCGGCCGAACCGCAGTCCGCCGCGACAGCCGAAGTCAGATCTTAGCTCAAGGTTCATCGCTTATCTGAACTGAGTCACTGTCCGCCCGGGCCTGTCACCCCCTCGGCGGGCCGTCGCTGACGTCGACCGGTCGCCGTGCGCGTCCGGGGGCGAATCTCCGCTTCCCATCGACAAGGCGGCGACGCGATCCGCGCAGGTCGTTGCCGTTGCGCGCCTTTCATGCCATCAACGCCTCGAGGGCGAAAAAAAGCCCGTATCACGAAGATACGGGCATACCGGAATTACTACTGCCACGCTGTGCTAATGGCGTTGAGTCAGACTGGCGCCGCGTCCGGTGGTTCCCCGATCGTAAGTGCGCAATGCAAGATACTGGGCGACCGCGTCGCGCCACGCACCGTCCGAGCGGCGACATAGCAAATCAACGCCGCCGCTGATCCTCACGCGGCGCATCGGGCCGTGCCCGCACATTGCTGGCGATATCGCCGCGCAGATCGCCACGCGGCGTCGGCGGCGTGAAGTCGCGATTATGGGCCTCGCTCTGCTGCCACGCTTCCAGCGTGGCTTGGCGGTCCGGGCGCCAGTTCCACCCTTGCGGGCGTTGTTGCGCAATTGCGGGCGCGGCCATCGATGAAATCACAATGCCGCACAACACCAGTGACATTGGTTTCATTCCGAAATCCCCCTCAACCTCGAGCCCCTCGACTCAAGGCCTGTTTGCATAAGTATTAACGTATGCCGGGGGACGAAAGCACGCTGTAATTAATAGTAAATGGATGTTTCACCCGGAGCTATCGGGTAGTTTGGCAGTCTGAGGCAGCGCGCAAGGAGCGCTGTGGCGGTCGTGCGGGAGGCGAGACGAAAGGGGCGCGCGAAGCGGAGAAGACAGCGTCTCGCGGCGACCGTCAAATGCTGGCGGGTCGTGGGCGCGCATGCAATCGTGGAAAAGTCGGCTGGATAAAAAACCGGGCACCTACAGGCGCCCGGTGACCGCGTAGTTTCGCGTCAGGCCATCTTGACCGGCGCGCGCCACGATTCCGGATTGGTCCAGAACGCGCCGCGTAGGCGGTCGCGGCTCGGCGGTGCCGGCGGTTTCGCGGCCGTTGCGCCGATCCGGCCGCGCAGCGAGATTTCGCGGCCGCTCGTGCCAAGCCGTTTCACAATTTCAGCGAGCGTGCCATCGGCTTGCCACTCGTCGAAGCGCCGGCGGCAAGTCGGGGGGGACGGGTAGCGGCCCGGCAACTTGGACCAGCCTTCGCCTGTCGACAACACCCAAAGCACGGCGTTGACCACCGCCCGAGCTTCCACGCGCGGTCGACCGCGCCGTTCGCTGCGCGCCGGCTCGGCGCAGAACAAAGCCTCGACCAGCGCCCACTCGTTATCTCTCAAATCGTCGAACAGCATCATGTTTCACCTCAGCGAAGCTAACTCCGGTGCGCTGCCCCGCGCCGCGCACTCTTCACGCACTCGATAGGCGAGTGCCAAAGGGGACGGGCTTGCCACGGATTGCCGTCGGAAATCATGGCGCCCTCCTTGGGCGTTTCACAACGCACGAAGTGTGCCAATCTGCTGCCGATTGCCTGAAAGCCCCGTGGCGGCGGGCCAACGCGGGCGCCAGCCAGGGCCGTATAAGAATCCAAAAAACCCATCTCGCAAATCGGGACAATCACCAATCTGGGGCAGAAAAGCCCGGCCGGCGTGCGTTCGCGCTTTTTTGCTGCATTGCAGCGGCCACGTGGACGGTGCTATGCCGCATGTATTTGGTCGTACAATGCGCATCAAGCTGCGCTATTAATGAGGTGAACAAATGAATGTGACGCTGCGACAGCTCAGGGTTTTCATCGAGGTGGCGCGCTTGCAAAGCTTCAGTCGGGCCGGCGCCGAAATCGGCCTCACGCAGTCGGCGGTCAGTCGCTGCGTACGCGAGCTCGAAAGCGAGATCGGCCTGAAGCTCATCGATCGCACGACGCGCGAAGTGCAACTGACCGACGTAGGCGGCAACCTCGTGGCGAGTGTGTCGCGACTGCTGGGGGATCTCGACGACGCGTTGCGCGAGATCCGCGAAATCGGCGAGCAGCGCCGCGGACGCGTGGTGGTCGCGGCGAGCCCGACCGTCGCGTGCCGGCTGATGCCGCGCGTAGTCGCGTCGTGCGGACAGCAGTTTCCTTATGTGACGCTTGGGCTGCGCGACGACGTGCAAAGCGATGTAGTGCGCAAGGTGAAGTCGGGTGAAGTGGACTTCGGCGTGATCATCGGCCCGTTCTCCGACGACGATCTGCTCAGCGAGACGCTGATGACGGACTCGTTCTGCATCGTGTCGCGTGACGATCACCGGCTCGCCGCGCGCAAACAGGTTACGTGGAAGGACCTCGACGGCGAGCAACTCGTGATGCTCGATTATGCGTCCGGCAGCCGCCCCCTCATCGATGCCGTGATGCAGGCGCAGGGCGTGAACGCCACCGTGGTGCAGGAACTCGGCCATTCGGCGACGGTGTTCGGGCTCGTCGAGGCGGGCGTCGGGATCAGCGTGCTGCCGTGGCTCGCGCTGCCGCTGCCGGCGGGGGCGTCGCTGGTCGCGCGTCCGCTGGTGCCGCGCGCGGAACGCCTCGTCGAACTGGTGCGGCGGCGCGACCGGTCGCTGTCGCCCGCGGCCGAGGCGGTGTGGAATCTGATCCGCCAGTTGCCGGGCCGGGCCGAGGAGTTGAATTGAGGGGCGGGGTCGCGTGCGATCCGTTCGACTGGAGGATTGGCGCCGGGCGCGGCCCGCCGTCCACACGCCGCCTACCGCTACTCGCTGCGCCGCTGTCCGGTTACCCGGCGCGCTAAACTACCATCTTCATCGCGCACGCCTTCGCGGTTGCGCTTCGAGCCTCTTATCCTTCATCCACCCGGAAGCCTCGATGAGCGAATTGGACCTGCCCGTGCCCTCCATCCCGAATGCGCGCGACGCCGTGCGCGCGCTGCGTCCATCGCAAATCCGTGAAGTCGCGAACGCCGGTTTCGGCGTCGACGACGTGCTGCCGTTCTGGTTCGGCGAGTCCGATCGCGTCACACCCGCATTCATTCGCGACGCCGCGAGCGCCGCGCTCGCCGCCGGCGCGACGTTTTACACGCACAATCTCGGCATCGCGCCATTGCGCGCGGCACTTGCGGGCTACGTCAGCGAGTTGCACGGGGCGACGTCGCCCGAGCACGTCGCGGTCACGAGCGCGGGCGTCAACGCGCTGATGCTCGCCGCGCAGCTGGTGGTCGGCGGCGGCGACCGCGTCGTCGCGGTGACGCCGCTATGGCCGAATCTGGTCGAAATCCCGAAGATTCTCGGCGCGCATGTCGAAACCGTCGCGCTCGGCTACGGCGAGCGCGGGTGGGAGCTCGACGTCGGGCAATTGCTGACCGCGCTGACGCCTGACACGAAGATGCTGATGATCAACTCGCCGAACAACCCGACCGGCTGGGTGATGAATCGCGACGACCAGCGCAGCGTGCTCGAACACTGCCGGCGGCACGGCATCTGGATCGTCGCGGACGAGGTCTATGAGCGGCTCTACTATCCCGGCGATGACGCCGCCCAGGCGGCCGGTGTGCGCACCGCGCCATCGTTTCTCGACCTCGCGACACGCGACGAACGCGTGATCTGCGTGAATTCGTTCTCGAAAGCCTGGCTGATGACGGGGTGGCGGCTCGGCTGGATCGTCGCGCCGACCGCGTTGATGGACGACCTGGCGAAGCTGGTCGAGTACAACACGTCGTGCGCGCCGCCGTTCGTGCAGCAGGCGGGCATCGCGGCGCTCGAGCAGGGCGAGCGTTTTACGCAGCAGTTGGTGCGCGACCTGAGGACGTCGCGCGATCATCTGGTGCGCGCGCTGTCGGCGGTTCCCGGCGTCGATGTGAAGGCCCCGCTGGGCGCGATGTATCTGTTCTTCTCGATGCCGGGCTCGACGCGCAGTCTCGATTTATGCAAGGCGATGGTGCGGGAGGTCGGGCTCGGCGTGGCACCGGGGAGCGCGTTCGGGCCGCAGGGCGAGGGGTTCGTGCGCTGGTGCTATGCGTGCGATACGGTGCGGCTCGATGCCGGCGTCGAGCGCTTGACGCGGTTTCTGGCGCGCCACGCCGGGGCCTGATCATGCGGCCTCGTACGCCCCCCGCGCTTCGTGTTGCCGCACCGCGAGCGGCGAAAAGCCGCGAATCGTGAGAATCTTCTTGCTGTTGACTCGACCCGGGCGGGCGCGGCTACACCGGTCGGCGCCGCAGCAGAAGAGGCACGGCAGATCGCGGCTTTACGCCCCGGTCGTTTTTGCGTAATATGGCGCTCAGTCACGCGATTCCTTTCAGGAATATCGCCGCTCCGTCCGGCTGGGTCTGGCTCGATAAGTCTGTTCGCCACCCCCCGGTGCGTGCTCCCATCAATATGACCGATCAGAATCGGGCGAGCGCGTCTTCAGTTCCACATCGTCTGTTTGATCCGGTTCTTTGACCACAGGGTCTGACCTAGCTGCATGAATACCCAAGAGGCGAAGATCGTCCTCGAGACTGCCTTGATCTGCGCGCAGGAGCCGTTAAAGCTCGGCGAATTGCGCAAGCTCTTTGCCGACGGCGTGTCGGCGGACACTGTTCGGACTTTGCTCGAAGACCTGAAGCGGGACTGGTCTGGGCGCGGTGTGGAGCTGGTCGGGCTGGCGTCGGGCTGGCGGTTTCAAAGCAAGCCCGCGATGCGTTCGTACCTGGATCGGCTGCATCCGGAAAAACCGCCGAAATATTCGCGCGCGGTGCTCGAAACGCTCGCGATCATTGCCTACCGGCAACCGGTGACACGGGGCGATATCGAAGAAATTCGCGGTGTGACGGTGAATACGCAGGTCGTCAAGCAGCTCGAGGATCGCGGCTGGATCGAGGTGATCGGTCATCGCGACGTGCCCGGGCGTCCGGCGCTGTATGCGACCACGCGCCAGTTCCTCGATGACCTTGGTCTAACGGCGCTTGACGAGTTGCCTCCGCTTGCCGATCCGTCCGCACAACTGAACGCGGATCTGCTGGGTCAGCACGCGATCGAGTTTGCCGAGGGCGACGCGCAAAGCATGCAGCAGCCGGTGCAGGATGCCGGGCACGACATCGCGGGTGAGGCTCGCGAGCCGGCTCCGCCGGAAGCGGCGCAGCACGCCGCGTCGGGATTTGAAGCAGCGCCGCCCGAGACGGTAGCCGAGTCGACGCTCGAACCGGAGCCCCGTGCGGAAGCGACCGGGCAGGCCGGCACGACGAGTGCGTCAGACGCGTCGAGCGCGCCGCACGAAATGCAACAACAGCCCGAACCGGCACCCGCGGCAGCGCATGCCAGCGTCGCCGGCTCGGCACAGCATTACGATCCGGTCGCCCAGACCGATCCGGCAATACCCGCGCACGGCTCGGGCGTGGCTCGCAATACGGAGCACGCTGCCGAGCCGAATCCGATCGAGGCGGCGCACGACGATCCCGAGGATCGCCGCGATGCCGCGCAGGACGCAGGCTTTCTGACCCACGACGAAACCGAGTCGCGCAGCGCCTGACGTAACCGAACTTTTTTGCCGCGCCCGCAACGGGCGCGCGCGACCTGACATTTTGAGGTTGTTTTGACACATACCCACGACACCGATTCGTCCGAATCCGAGCGTCCCGTGCCGTCGGCGCGGACCGACGAACGCACTACGCAAGCGGCGGCAGGCGAGGGCGAGCGCCCGGCTCATGGCGCGGAAACAGAGGGCGAAGAGCGCCCCCGCCGCGGTCTGCGTCGCGGGCCGCGCAGCCTGATCGCGCGACGCCGCGCCGGCGCGAAGACGAAGGCAGCCGAGGGCGCGCCCGCGCAAGGCGCGCCGGTCGTCGCCGAAACGCCTCCGGACGGCGAGGTCGTCGCCCAGGTGCGCACGCCGCGCAAGGACGCGGGCGCGAAACAGGGCGGGCGTCGTAACGCTGGCGGTGCGAAGCGCGAGGGCGTGTCACGCGAAGACCAGCGCGAACGTCAGCCGCGCGAAGGTCAACGTGAGGGCCAGCGCCAGAATCGCCGCGGCGCCGATGCGGCCGCGGAGTCAGCTCAGGACGATCTGTTCTCATACGTGACGTCGCCCGCATTCGATGCCGACAACACCACGACTGGCGGCGTACGCGCGCCGATGCTGCGCCGTGACAAGGCAGCGGGCCCGAAGCGCGTGCTGTCGCCCGATGACGACGCGCCGAAGCTGCACAAGGTGCTCGCCGAGGCGGGCATGGGCTCGCGCCGCGACATGGAAGAGCTGATCATCGCCGGCCGCGTGTCGGTGAACGGCGAACCGGCGCACATCGGCCAGCGCATCATGCCGACCGACCAGGTCCGCATCAACGGCAAGCCGGTCAAGCGCAGGCTCGCCAGCAAGCCGCCGCGCGTGCTGCTGTACCACAAACCGGCCGGCGAAATCGTCAGCCACGCGGACCCGGAAGGCCGTCCATCGGTGTTCGACAAGCTGCCACCGATGAAAACCGCCAAGTGGGTCGCGGTCGGGCGTCTCGACTTCAACACCGAAGGTCTTCTGATGCTGACCACCTCGGGCGATCTCGCGAACCGGTTCATGCATCCGCGTTATAGCGTCGAGCGCGAATACGCGGTGCGTGTCGTCGGCGAACTCGCCGAGGGTATGCGTCAGAAGCTGCTAAACGGCGTCGAACTCGAGGACGGCCCGGCGAATTTCTTGCGCATCCGCGACGGCGGCGGCGAAGGCACGAATCACTGGTACCACGTCGCGCTCGCCGAAGGGCGGAATCGCGAAGTACGCCGCATGTTCGAAGCGGCCGGCCTGATGGTCAGCCGGCTGATTCGTACGCGCCACGGCCCGATCTCCCTGCCGCGTGGTCTGAAGCGCGGCCGCTGGGAAGAACTCGAGGACAATCAGGTGCGCGCACTGATGGCATCGGTCGGCCTGAAGGCGCCGGCTGAGGAGCGCGGTAGCCGCAATGCGGCGCCGGAGCGTCGTCAGCCGGATCCGATGCAGACGTCGATGGGCTTTATCAACCGCGAGCCGGTGTTAATGTCGCACAGCCGCTTCGAGCAGCAGCCGCGCGGACAGGGTCGCCGTGGCGCGGCGGGCGGTGGCTTCGGCGCGGGCATGGGGGGCGGCACTGGTTCTGGTGTCGGTGCGGGCAATCGCGGCGTCGGGGGGCAGCGCGGCCGCGACGTCGACGGCAATCGCGCGTCGTCGCCCAACGGCAACCGTGCGCGCACTGGCGGCAAGCGTGCCGGCGCGGCCGGCGACAGCGGCGGCAATCGCGGGCCGGGCGGCAATCGTGGCGGCAACGCCAACCGTGCCGGCGGCAACGCGGGTTCGGGCGGCGCGAATCGTGGCGGCGGCACGGCGCGCGGTCGCTCGCGCGGCCGTTGAGCGGGGCGCTGTACCGCGTTTGAGGGGTGGCCGTTGAACGGCCATACCCGTTGGTGCAGTTCGCATGACCTGCCAGGCTGATATGCTCCCGGTGTCAATCGGGATCGGGTTTTTAGTTTCTCGAATTCATATTGCCGGAATTTCCCCAGGGCGGCGTAGCAGTACATTTCGGCGGTGGATCAAGCTGATATTCGCGGGTTGGGTACCGCACTACAGATGTCCGCCCAATGAGCCTGCCGCTATCTGGAACCGCAAGTCGGATGCAGTAGTCCGTTGCGTAGCCTGGTCGCGGGTTACTCATCCCAAGCGAGAGTAGAAAGGCCTTCACGCATTGCCGTGCGCGCTTCAGGTCGTCTTTGGCGCCACCCACGTCCGTGCCAGATCGCGGAACGCTTCGTCGTCGTCGCTTGGCACGTACACCGCGCAGAGGTCACCGGCGCGCAAAGACCGCACAAGCTTGATCGCATCACGCCGCTCAGTCTTGACCCGTTCACCCGGTTTTTTCGGAATCAGCGATCGGGCGCACACGATGCACCCGAATCCCTTCTGCACGAACTGCCGGTAAAGTCCGTAGCCGCATGGACCGGCCTCGCAGACAACGCAGACGTGCCGCGCTTTCGACTGCAGGCGCCTGCACAGGTGATCGACATCAGCCTGCGTCATACCGATCTTGCCCAGCGGTTCGACTTCGCCTGAGCCCGGCGCATACGCGACTTTGATCGAGTCCTTGTGTACATCGAGACCGACGCACAGCGTGCTATCGTCTTCCATGCTGGCCGCCGTGCCGGAAATCGCCGGGAGCGGCCGTGTCCGCACTGTGCTGCTCTGGCTGCAATGCCAACCCGCGCTTGATTCCTTACGGCGGGCCAGCCATTGCCTCACGGCAGTCATACTGCATACTGACTAGCAATGTCGAGTGCTTCCCGGCCGAGCCGTTTATCGTTTTTGGCGATTTTATGCCGCCTCTTGTTTGCCGCGTTCGCACGGCGTTCCGATGCGTCAAACGCCGTGCGAAACTGCGCTGAAGACCGACAGGACGCATCGCCGCAAAGTGTTGGCGTAGCCCGTCCGGCTCCCCTTCCCGACGGCTCGGGCGACCTTGCAAAAGCCCGGATTTGCCGCCACATTGTCGAAAGATTCCTATCAAATCAAGCGGAAATGCGCATCGCCCGGCGTTCCGCGGATTGCGTTTGGGCCGGAAAATGGCTACAATCGCGAAGTCGCTGGGCGTACGGTTTCATGTGCGGCTCAGGTGCGACCACCGGCAATAAGATGATGGGCGTTCAGCCCATTTTTTTTTGCCGCTCAGTTCATCGTGGTTCGGCATCTCGGGTTCGCACGAACGTGCGCCGGCTTGGCGCGCGGCCCGCATTGGTTGTTTGCAGAAGAGGCGAGGCTCGCTGCGCGAACATCTAAGAGGGCACTGTGCAACTGACGGAACTGATTGAAACCACGGTCGTGGGACTCGGCTACGAGCTCGTCGATCTCGAGCGCACCGGGCGCGGCATGTTGTGTATCTATATCGACCAGCCAGCCGGCATCGCAATCGAAGACTGCGAGAAAGTTACGCGTCAGCTCCAGCACGTTCTGACGGTCGAAAATATCGATTACGAGCGGCTCGAAGTATCGTCACCCGGTCTCGATCGCCCGCTGAAGAAACTGGCGGATTTTGAACGTTTCGCGGGCAGCGAAGCGGTTATCACACTGAAAAAGCCATTGGACGGTCGGAAATCGTACCGGGGCATTTTGCATGCTCCGCAAGGCGAGACGATCGGTCTGGAATTTGAAGGAAAAGAAGGAGCCGCGATGCTCGATTTCACGCTCGCGGACATGGACAAGGCGCGCCTTGTTCCGAAAGTTGACTTTAGGAGCCGCAAACAATGAGTCGCGAAGTGTTGATGCTGGTGGATGCGCTGGCACGCGAGAAGAATGTCGATAAGGACGTGGTATTTGCCGCGCTCGAAGCGGCTCTCGCTTCGGCCTCCAAGAAACTCTTCGAAGAAGATGCGGATATCCGCGTCCACATCGACCGTGAAAGCGGCGAGCACGAAACGTTTCGCCGCTGGAAGGTAGTGCCGGACGAAGCAGGTCTGCAGGAACCGGATCAGGAAATTCTGCTGTTCGAGGCGCGCGAGCAGCAGCCCGATATTCAGCTCGACGAGTTCATCGAGGAGCCGGTGCCGTCGATTGAATTCGGCCGTATCGGCGCGCAGGCCGCCAAGCAGGTGATCCTGCAGAAGGTGCGCGACGCCGAGCGCGAGCAGATCCTGAACGACTTCCTCGAGCGCGGCGAACACATCATGACCGGCTCGGTGAAGCGCCTCGACAAGGGCAACTTCATCGTCGAATCGGGCCGCGTCGAAGCGTTGCTGCGCCGCGACCAGCTGATCCCGAAGGAAAACCTTCGGGTGGGCGACCGCGTGCGCGCGTATATCGCGAAGGTCGACCGCACCGCGCGTGGTCCGCAGATCGAGCTGTCGCGTACGGCGCCGGAATTCCTGATGAAGCTGTTCGAGATGGAAGTGCCGGAAATCGAGCAGGGCCTGCTCGAGATCAAGGCGGCGGCTCGCGATCCGGGCGTGCGCGCGAAGATCGGCGTGGTGGCTTATGACAAGCGCATCGATCCGATCGGCACCTGCGTCGGTATTCGCGGCTCGCGCGTGCAGGCCGTACGCAACGAGCTCGGTGGCGAAAACGTCGACATCGTGCTATGGTCGGAAGACCCCGCCCAGTTCGTGATCGGCGCGCTCGCGCCGGCAGCCGTGCAGTCGATCGTCGTCGATGAAGAAAAGCATTCGATGGACGTCGTCGTCGACGAGAACGAACTCGCGGTCGCGATCGGCCGCAGCGGCCAGAACGTGCGGCTTGCCAGCGAGCTCACCGGCTGGCAGATCAACATCATGACGCCGGACGAATCTGCGCAGAAGCAGAATCAGGAGCGCGGCGTCCTGCGCGACCTGTTCATGGCGCGTCTCGATGTCGACGAGGAAGTCGCCGACATCCTGATCGACGAAGGCTTCACGAGCCTCGAAGAGATCGCCTACGTGCCGCTCAACGAGATGCTCGAAATCGAGGCATTCGACGAAGACACCGTTCACGAACTGCGCAACCGCTCGCGCGACGCGCTGTTGACGATGGCGATCGCGAACGAAGAAAAGGTCGAGAATGTAGCGCTCGACCTGAAGAGCCTGGACGGCATGGACGCCGACCTGCTCGCGAAACTGGCCGAACATCAGATCCAGACGCGCGACGAACTCGCCGAGCTGGCCGTGGATGAACTGGTCGAGATGACTGGGATGGGAGAGGATGCCGCTAAGGCGTTGATCATGAAAGCACGTGAACACTGGTTCCAGTGAGAAATGACCATGGCGCACTGAATTGAACGCGGCCGTCAGGCCGCATGACCCGATGCTAACCGCAAGGAATCGGTCCTTGCATTAAGAGGAATGAATGGCGAGTAACAACGTAGCCCAATTTGCCGCGGAACTGAAAATGCCTGCAGGCGTGCTGCTTGAGCAGCTGCAGGCAGCTGGCGTCACAAAAGCGAGCGAAGCCGACTCCTTGTCCGAAACGGACAAGGCGCGTCTGCTCGACCACTTGCGCAAGTCTCACGGCTCGACTGATGCAGACAAGCGCAAGATCACGCTGACGAAACGGCATACGTCGGAGATCAAGCAGTCCGATGCGACGGGCAAAGCTCGCACCATTCAGGTCGAGGTGCGCAAGAAGCGCACGTTCGTCCGCCGCGACGAGACTGTCGCGGAAGGCGGGGATGCATCGAATCATGTGGCCGAGAACGCGGACGCAGAAGATCTCGAACTGCAGCGTCGTGAGGAAGAAGCACGTCACGAAGCCGAGCTGCTCGAAAAGCAGGCGCAGGAGCTGAAGGCGCGCCAGGAACAGCTCGAGCGCGAAGAAGCGGACCGTCAGGCGCGCGAGCAGGCCGCGGAAGCCGAGCGTCAGCGCGCGGAAGAAGATGCAAAGAAGCGCGCAGCGGCTGCGACCGAGGCGGCGGCTCGCGAGAAGGCCCAGCAGGCGGCGGCGAAAGCCGCTGCACCGGTTGCCGAGAAGGCAAACGAGCAGGACGACGAACGCGCGGCAGCGGAACGCGCCGCGCAACGCGAAGCCGCGAAGAAAGCGGAAGACGCCGCGCGCGTGGCCGCCGACAAGGCGCGCGCCGAACAGGAAGAAATCGCCAAGCGCCGCGCGGCGGCCGAAGCCGAAGCGCGCGCGATTCGCGAAATGATGAACACGCCGCGCAAGGCGCAGGTGAAGGCGCCGGAACCGGCACCGAAGCCTGCCGAGCCGGCCAAGGCGGCCGAAGCCAAGGGCACGCTGCATAAGCCGGCGCGTCCGGCTGGTGAAGCACCGGCGCGCCCGGCAGCGAGAAAGCCGGCAACCGCCGCGACTCCGGCGCCCGCGAGCGCACCGTCGGCGGGCGACAAGAAGAAGCCGGGCGGCGGTAAGAGCGGCTGGCAGGACGACGCAGCGAAGCGCCGCGGCATCAAGACGCGCGGCGATTCGAGCGGCGGCGTCGATCGTGGCTGGCGCGGCGGTCCGAAGGGGCGTGGCAAGCATCAGGAGCAGACCACGTTCCAGGCGCCGACCGAACCGATCGTGCGTGAAGTGCATGTGCCGGAAACCATCACGGTCGCGGATCTCGCGCACAAGATGGCGGTGAAGGCTTCGGAAGTCATCAAGGTGATGATGAAGCTCGGCCAGATGGTCACGATCAACCAGATGCTGGACCAGGAAACGGCGATGATCATCGTCGAGGAACTGGGCCACCATGCGCTCGCGGCGAAGCTGGACGATCCGGAAGCCATGCTGGTCGAAGGCGAAGCGAGCGACGCCGAAGCGCTGCCACGTCCGCCGGTCGTCACGGTGATGGGCCACGTCGACCACGGCAAGACCTCGCTGCTCGACTACATCCGCCGCGCGAAGGTTGCGGCAGGCGAAGCGGGCGGTATTACGCAGCACATCGGCGCCTACCACGTCGAAACGCCGCGCGGCGTGATCACGTTCCTCGACACGCCGGGTCACGAAGCCTTTACGGCAATGCGTGCCCGCGGTGCGAAGGCGACCGACATCGTGATCCTGGTGGTGGCCGCCGACGACGGCGTGATGCCGCAGACGAAGGAAGCGATCTCCCACGCGAAGGCTGGCGGCGTGCCGCTCGTCGTCGCAATCAACAAGATCGACAAGCCGGAAGCGAATCCGGAGCGCGTGAAGCAGGAGCTCGTCACGGAAGGCGTCGTGCCGGAAGAGTACGGCGGCGACTCGCCGTTCGTGCCGGTGTCGGCGAAGACCGGCGCGGGCATCGACGATCTGCTCGAAAACGTGCTGCTGCAGGCCGAGGTGCTGGAGCTGAAGGCACCGGTCGAATCGCCGGCCAAGGGTCTCGTCATCGAAGCGAAGCTTGACAAGGGTAAGGGTCCGGTCGCAACGATCCTAGTCCAGTCAGGTACGCTGAACCGCGGCGACGTCGTGCTGGCAGGCAGCGCCTACGGTCGCGTGCGTGCCATGCTCGACGAAACCGGCAAGCCGACCAAGTCCGCGGGTCCGTCGATCCCGGTCGAAATCCAGGGTCTGTCGGAAGTGCCGCAGGCTGGCGAAGAAGTGATCGTGATGCCGGACGAGCGCAAGGCGCGTGAAGTTGCGCTGTTCCGTCAGGGCAAGTTCCGCGACGTCAAGCTCGCAAAGCAGCAGGCCGCGAAGCTCGAGAACATGCTCGAGCAGATGGGCGAGGGCGAAGTGCAGTACTTGCCGCTCATCGTCAAGGCCGACGTGCAGGGTTCGCAGGAAGCGCTGGTGCAGTCGCTGCAGAAGCTCTCCACCGACGAAGTACGCGTGCAAATCGTGCACGGAGCGGTCGGCGGCATCAGCGAGTCGGACGTCAATCTCGCGACGGCGTCGAAGGCGGTCATCATCGGCTTCAACACCCGCGCGGATGCGCAGGCTCGCAAGCTCGCGGAAGCTAATGGCGTCGACATCCGCTACTACAACATCATCTACGACGCCGTGGATGAGGTGAAGGCGGCAATGTCGGGCATGCTGGCGCCGGAGAAGCGCGAAGTCGTGACGGGCACGGTGGAAGTACGCCAGGTATTCAAGGTGCCGAAGGTCGGCACGGTGGCCGGCTGTATGGTCACGGACGGTTTCGTCAAGCGCTCGTCGTCGGTGCGCGTGCTGCGCAACAACGTCGTCATCTTCACGGGCGAACTTGATTCGCTCAAGCGGTTCAAGGACGATGTGAAAGAAGTCCGTCAGGGCTTCGAGTGCGGTATGTCGATCAAGAACTTCAACGATATCGTCGAAGGCGATCAGTTCGAAGTCTTCGAGGTCACCGAAGTCGCGCGTACGCTGTAATTCGCGCGGCACGGCACAACGGGCGGAACGGGCTTGACGCCCGCTCCGCCCGTTGTTTTTGAGCCCGCAGTGTCGAGTTTGTTGCTGGCTTGGTTGCCGCGTTCGTCGCAAATGGACTCTCACCCCGCCGCGGCGACCGCGACGCCGTCGTATCGAACGAATATCGAACACGGCTCGCGCGAACCAATTTTTTGCATCCGTGTTAGCGGAGCACACAACACCATGCCTAAGAAACGTACTACTCCCAATCGCAACGTGCAGATCGCCGATCAGATCCAGCGCGACCTGGCTGAGCTTCTGCGCGAGGTCAAGGATCCGCGCATCGGCATCGTCACATTTCAGAGCGTCGAGCTAACGCCCGACTACGCGCACGCAAAGGTCTACTTCACGACGCTGACGGGCGACCCGCAGCAAACGCTCGAAGCGCTGACGCACGCTGCCGGCCATCTGCGCAATCTGCTGTTCAAGCGCCTGCATATCCACACGGTGCCGACGCTGCATTTCCACTACGACAAGACGATCGAGCGCGCCGTGGAGATGTCGCGTCTGATCGACGAGGCAAATTCCACGCGCGCGAAAGACGACTGAGCGTCTGCCATGCCGTGGCGTTCCATGCAGCGCGCGGCGCCGTTTTTCGCATTTCCCGAACGTTCTGCCTCCCTCGACATGACCGCACCTCAACGCCCCCGCGTGCCGCGTCGCGCGCTCGATGGCGTGCTGCTGCTCGACAAGCCGCTCGGCCTGTCGAGCAACGACGCGCTGGTTCGCGCGAAACGTCTTTATCTGGCGAAAAAGGCGGGCCACACCGGCACGCTCGATCCGCTGGCAACTGGCCTGCTGCCGCTGTGTTTCGGCGAGGCCACCAAGTTTTCGCAAGACTTGCTCGAAGCCGACAAGACCTACGAGGCGACGATGCGCCTCGGTATCCGCACGACCACCGGCGACGCCGAAGGCGAGGCGTTCGACATCCGCGCCGTCGACTGCGACGAAGCGGCGGTGCGGGCGGCCTTGCCGAAATTCATCGGCGAGATCGTTCAGATTCCGCCGATGTACTCGGCGCTCAAGCGCGATGGCAAGCCGCTGTACGAGTACGCGCGCGCCGGCCAGACGGTCGAACGGGACGGGCGGCAGGTGACGATTCGCGCGCTCGAGCTGATTGCGTGCGCGTTGCCGGATGTGACGTTTCGCGTGACGTGCAGCAAGGGCACCTATGTGCGCACGCTTGCCGAAGATATCGGCGAAGCGCTCGGCTGCGGCGCGCATCTGGTCGCGCTGCGGCGCACGGGCGTCGGCGCGCTGACGCTCGAGCATTCGGTCACGCTCGACGCGTTGTCCTACGCGACCGAACTCGAACGCGACGCATGGCTGCAACCGGTCGACGCGCTGCTGTCGACGTTCCCGCAGGTCTGTCTGAACGACGATGACACGCGCCGCTTCCTTCACGGCCAGCGCCTGAAGCTGTCGTCGTTGACGATCGCCGCCGACGCGGTGAATGCCCCGCGCGTGAGGGTGTACTCGGCGCAGGGGCGGCTTCTCGGGGTCGCGAAGCCGGGCGAAGGCGTGCTCGCACCCGACCGTCTGATCGTGACGACGGAGAGCTAGAGGTCGCCGTTTTGCCAGCCCGGCGCGGACAATAAAAAAACGGGATCGCCATCGAGCGATCCCGTTTTGATCATGCCCTGCGGTGGAGCGGTGTCGAACTAAAGCAACACCACAAACGCCCCCCTCAATGTGCCGCGGCGGCCGCCGCTCCCGCATCGCCGCCGGCCCGTTCCGGCCGCGTGATCCAGATCAGCGCGATCAGCGCGACAAAAATACCGGCCGAAATGAAGAACAGATCGTTTACGCCGAGCTGCGCGGCCTGCTGCGTGACCATGGTGTTGAAGAGACCATAGGTCTGCTGCTGATCCAGGCCCGCCGCGCCCATCTGATGAATCGATTGACTGAACGCTGGGTTGTAAGCATTCGCCTGTTCGGTCAGTTGCGCGTGATGCATGATCGTGCGGTGATCCCAGGCGGTCTGGAAGATCGACGTGCCGATACCGCCGCACATGATCCGCACGAAGTTCGACAGCCCCGAGGCCGCCGGAATCCGATGGCCCGGCAAGCCCGACAGCGTGATCGACACGAGCGGAATAAAGAAGCCGGCCATACCGATACCTTGAATCAGCGTGGGCAGCATCAGCGAGTACGTGTCGACGCCCGTCGTATAACGCGAGCGCATCCAGAAACACAGCGCGAAAATCAGGAACGACAGCGTCGCGATATAGCGCGGATCGGTACGCGGCAACACCTTGCCGGTCAGCGGCGACAACAGGATCGCGAACACACCGACGGGTGCCATCACGAGTCCGGCTTCGGTCGCCGTGTAGCCGATATCGGTCTGGAGCCACAGCGGCAACAGCACGAGATTGCCGAAGTAAAGCCCATAGCCGATCGACAGCGCGATCGTGCCGCCGGTGAAATTGCGTCGGCTGAACAGCGACAGATCAACCACCGGATGCTCGGCCGTCAACTCCCACACGATAAAAAACGCGAGCGCGATCACCGCGACGAGCGCGAGCACGACGACCGTCGTCGACGAGAACCAGTCGAGGTCCTTGCCCTTGTCGAGCATCACCTGAAGCGAGCCGACCCAGACGATCAGAAGACCGAGGCCGACGCCGTCGATTGGCGCCTTCCTGATGACCGAATCGCGGTTACGGAAGATCATCCACGTCGCGGCGGCCGCGACCGCGCCGACGGGAATGTTGACGTAGAAGATCCACGGCCACGAGATGTTGTCGGAAATCCAGCCGCCGAGGATCGGACCGGCAACCGGTGCGATCAGCGTGGTCATCGCCCACATCGATAGCGCCATCGGCGCCTTCGCGCGCGGATAGCTCGCGAGCAGCAGCGTCTGCGACAGCGGGATCATCGGGCCGGCCACCGCGCCTTGCAGCACGCGCGACGCAAGCAGGAACGGCAGGTTCGGCGACAGCCCGCACATCCATGACGACAGCACGAACAGCACGATCGACGCCATGAACAGCCGCACCTGGCCGATGCGGTCGGTGAGCCAGCCGGTCAGCGGCACCGAGATCGCGTTGGCCACCGCGAACGACGTAATCACCCACGTGCCCTGGTCGGACGATACGCCGAGGTCGCCGGAAATCGACGGGATCGACACGTTCGCGATCGACGTGTCGAGCACGTTCATGAACACGGCGAGCGACACCGCGATGGTGCCGATCACCAGTTGCGCGCCCTCGAGCGGCGGGTGAGGGACTTGCGCCTGAGCCTGAGCCATTAAAAGAGCCTTCTTTGAATCGTCGGACGGAGCCTCAGCTCTTATGGGCCGCCGGTTTCGCGGCGGCCGCGGCGCTCGCCGCGGTCGACTTCTGCGCGCCGCCGTTCGCGTTCGTGCCGGCGTTTTCCGAGATGATGCGTGCGATTTCCGCATCGGCTTCCGCGCCGTACTTGTCGAAGACGTTGGTCTGGTAAACCGTGGACGGCGCCTGACCGAGTTGGCCGCCGGTGTCGTCCTTGATGTTCACGTCAGCTTGCATCGACAGACCGATACGCAGCGGATGCTTCTCCAGTTCCTGCGGATCGAGCGAAATACGCACCGGCAGACGCTGCACGACCTTGATCCAGTTGCCGGTCGCGTTCTGCGCGGGCAGCAGCGAGAACGCCGAACCCGTGCCGGCCGAGAAGCCGACCACCTTGCCGTGATACGGCACCGACGAGCCGTAGACGTCGGCCGTCAGTTCGACCGGCTGGCCGATGCGCATGTGCTTCAGTTGCACTTCCTTGAAGTTCGCCTCGACCCACACGTCATGCAGCGGCACGATCGCCATCAGCGGCGAGCCGGGCGATACGCGCTGGCCGACCTGCACGGAGCGTTTTGCGACATAGCCTGTGACCGGCGCCGGCAGAGTATTGCGAGCGTGGTTCAGGTATGCGTCGCGCAGCTTCGCGGCGGCGGCCTGCACGTTCGGGTGATCGGCGATCGTGGTGTTCGCGGTCAGCGCGCGGTTTGCCGCGAGTTGCTGTTTGGCGGCGTCGAGCGCGGCTTGCGCGCTCTTCACGGAGTCGCGTGCGTGCGAAATTTCTTCCTGCGATACCGCGCCGGTCTGCGCGACCGTCATACGGCGCTTCAGGTCGTCCTGGGCGCGCGACAGATCGGCCTGGCTCGCCGCGACCCGGGCTTCGTACTGGCTGTCGTCGGCGAACAGACCGCGCACCTGGCGCACCACCTGCGCAAGATTGGCCTCGGCCTGTTCGAGTGCGACGCGCGCGTCGGCCGGGTCGAGCACGACGAGCGGGTCGCCGGCCTTGACGACCTGGGTGTCGTCCGCGTTGACCGCGATCACGGTGCCCGTGACCTGCGGGGTGATCTGCACGACGTTGCCGCTCACGTAGGCATCGTCGGTGTCTTCATGGAAGCGCGCGACGAGGAAGTAGTACAGGCCGTACGCGACCGCGGCAATCAGGATCACGATGACGAGCAGCGTCATCATGCGCTTGCGTTTGCCGTTGTTCGCCGCTTGCGGTGGAGTGGCGGGCTGCTGGGGGGTGCTCATTGATGTGCTCCGGGTTCTTTTGAACGTCGTCGTTTATTCGGGTGTTCGTGTGTATGCGTGTGCGTCGGCGCGGGCGGGCTCGCTCAGTTCGCGGCGGTGCTCGTGGCGTGGTTCGCGGCGTTGGCCGATGCGGGAGCATCGGTCGGCACGACGAGACCGGTCTGGGTTGCGTCGAAGCCGCCGCCCAGTGCCTTGATCAGACCGATCTGCAGACTACGGCGGCGCATCTGCAGACCCGTGACCGTCTGCTCGGCGGCAAGGCGGTTTTCGTCGGCGGTGAGCACCTGCAGCTGCGGCGACAGGCCGGCCTTGTAGCGGATTACGGCGAGCTGGTACGCCTTGCTCGACGCGTCGAGCGCGCGCTGGGCGTCGCCCTCCTGGCGGTCGATCGAGCGGATCGACGACACCTGCGTCGAGACGTCCTGCAGCGCGTTGATCAGCGTCTGGTTGTAGTTCGCGACGTCGCCCTCGAAGTCGGCGTAGCGGCCCTTCAACTGCGCGCGCAACGCGCCGGCGTCGAAGATCGGCAGATGGATCGCCGGGCCGAACTGGATCTGACGGCTCGACGCGGTCAGGAAACGGCCCCAGCCGAACGCGTCGAAGCCGAAGCCGGCCGCGAGATTCACGTCCGGGTAGAACTCGGCTTTCGCTTCCTTCACGTCATGCATCGCGGCTTCGACCTGCCAGCGCGCGGCGACGATGTCCGCGCGACGCGCCACGAGGTCGGCCGGGATGTTGTCCGGCAGAGCGACAACGTCGCCGCCGGTGAGCACCGGCTTGTCGATCTGCAGGCCACGGTCCGGGCCTTTGCCGAGCAGCGCGCCCAACTGGTAGCGCACGACGGTGATCTGGCCGTCGAGGTCGGTCAGGTTCGACTGGCTCGTCGCGACGTTGCCGGCGGCGGTCTGCTTCTCGACGTTGGTGTCGAGGCCGGCCGTCACGCGGTCATTCGTGATACGGCCGACGTCCTGGCGGTTCGCGATTTCACGCGCGGCGATGTCGCGAAACGCATACAGCTGCGAGAGCTGGTTGTAGGTGCTCGCGACCGACGCGGCGAGCGTCACGCGCGCCTGCTGCATATCGGCCTCGGCGGCTTTCTGCTGCGACACGGCCTGGCCGAGCCGCTGACGGTTCTTGCCCCACAGGTCGAGATCCCACGACGCGCTCGCGAGCACGTTGTTCTCGCTAAACCAGGTGCCGCCGAACGGAGGCGGGTAAAGGGAGTTTGCCGAGTACAGTTCGCGGGTCCACGAATAGCTCGCGCTGACCTTCGGGAACAGCGCTGCGCGCGAGCTTTCGATATACGACGAAGCCTTTGCGAGCCGCGCTTGCGCCTGGGCGATCGACGGGCTGCCCTCGAGCGCTTCCGCGATCAGCTTCGGCAGTTGCGGGTCGCCGAACTGGTTGGCCCAGTCGAGCGATGGCCACTGGCCGCCCTCGTTGGGCAGACTCTGCGTTGACTCGTACTGCGTCGGCGACGCGATCTGCTTGTCGCTTTTGACGCCGAAGTAGTTCGCGCACCCCGTGAGGGCGAGCGCCGTCACCGCGGCGGCGACAGCGGCGCGGCTCGACAGCGCGGGCGCGGACAGGGAAAGGGATTTCATCGCTCGACTCTTCTTTGAGTGGAATGTATTGATGGACGCAGCAAGCAAGCTATTACGATTTGCTATCGGGATGGCTTGCGGCGTCGCGGGAAAGTCCCGTGTGTTCGCCGGAATTGACGAGCACGCGACGCAGCATGCTCTTCAGGAAGCCCACTTCTTCCGGGGTGAACCCGTTCAGCAGGTTATCGAGCACGCCATTGAAAATGGCCGGCATGCGAGCCGCGATCGCATGGCCTTCCGGCGTCAACGCGAGGCGCACGACGCGGCGGTCTTCGTTACTGCGCACCCGCGTGAGCAGGCCGCGCTTCTCGAGCCGATCGATCAGGCGCGTGACGGCGCTTGCGTCGATACCGTATTCACGCGCCAACTCAGCCGCGAGCAGGCATTTGCCGCTTGCCACCATGAACAGGATGCTGCCTTGCTGGCTGGTGATGCCGAGTTCGGCCATGCTGCGCTGCGTGATCAGGTTTGATAGGGTCGACTTCACCCGTGAGATGAGATAGCCGACGCTTTCGCCGAGCTGGTACTCGCTGAGATCCGGCGTGGATTCGTTGGACGGCTCCGTCATGATTCTCGTGCGAATGCAATGGTTGACTAGGCATTAGTATAGCTGGCTGTTGATTGACGCGACAAGCGTTAATACAGCTTAGGCAAGGATTATTTCGCGCTCAAGCAACAAACCGTACGGAATGGCGTAGGGCGGGGCAAGGCGCGATTCGCGCAACTCGCCGCAGGCGCGGAGAGCGGACGGTCTATCGGGGAATACCAGAAAAGGATCATCCGTGCGTGCTATAATTTTGGGTTCCCAAAAGTGCGCTTTGGGCTTGTTGTCGTGGTTTGGCTCCTCAACCAGCAGCATAAGCAAGCGGCGCACTCAACCGTCTTCAGGTTTCCTATGACCCGCGCCCTACGCAACATCGCCATCATTGCTCACGTCGACCACGGCAAGACCACGCTCGTCGACCAGCTCCTCCGTCAGACCGCCACGTTCCGCGAGAACCAGCAGATCGCCGAGCGCGTGATGGACTCGAACGACATCGAAAAAGAGCGCGGCATCACGATCCTGTCGAAAAACTGCGCGGTGGAGTACGAGGGCACGCACATCAATATCGTCGACACGCCGGGGCACGCCGACTTCGGCGGCGAAGTGGAGCGCGTGCTGTCGATGGTCGACTCGGTGCTGCTGCTCGTTGACGCGGTGGAAGGCCCGATGCCGCAAACCCGCTTCGTCACGAAGAAGGCGCTCGCACTGGGTTTGAAGCCGATCGTCGTGGTCAACAAGGTCGACCGTCCGGGCGCGCGGATCGACTGGGTGATCAACCAGACCTTCGACCTGTTCGACAAGCTCGGCGCCAGCGAAGAGCAGCTCGACTTTCCGATCGTCTACGCATCGGGCCTGAACGGCTACGCGGGTCTCACGCCTGATGTACGCGACGGCGACATGCGTCCTTTGTTCGAGGCAATCCTGCAGCACGTGCCGGTGCGCCCGGCCGACCCGGAAGGTCCGCTGCAACTGCAAATCACGTCGCTCGACTACTCGTCGTACGTTGGTCGTATCGGCATTGGCCGTATCACGCGCGGCCGCATCAAGCCGGGCATGGCCGTCGCGGTGCGCTTGGGCCCGGAAGGCGAAATCCTCAATCGCAAGATCAACCAGGTGCTGTCGTTCAAGGGTCTCGATCGCGTGCAGGTCGACTCGGCCGAGGCGGGCGACATCGTGCTGATCAACGGTATCGAGGAAGTGGGCATCGGCGTGACGATCTGCTCGCCGGAACAGCCGGAAGCGCTGCCGATGATCACCGTCGACGAACCCACGCTGACGATGAACTTCCTCGTCAACTCCTCGCCGCTCGCGGGCCGTGAAGGCAAGTTCGTCACGAGCCGCCAGATTCGCGACCGCCTGATGAAGGAACTGAATCACAACGTCGCGCTGCGCGTGCGCGACACCGGCGACGAAACGACGTTCGAAGTGGCCGGCCGCGGTGAGCTGCACCTGACCATTCTGGTCGAAAACATGCGCCGCGAAGGCTACGAGCTGGCCGTGTCGCGTCCGCGCGTCGTGATGCAGGAAATCGACGGCGAGAAGCACGAGCCGTACGAAAATCTGACCGTCGACATGGAAGACACCCACCAGGGCGGCGTGATGGAAGAACTTGGCCGCCGCAAGGGCGAAATGCTCGACATGGCATCGGACGGCCGTGGCCGCACGCGTCTCGAGTACCGTATTTCGGCGCGTGGTCTGATCGGCTTCCAGTCGGAATTCCTCACGCTCACGCGCGGTACGGGTCTGATGAGCCACACGTTCGATTCTTACCAGCCGGTCAAGGAAGGCGCAGTCGGCGAACGTCGCAACGGCGTGCTGATCTCGCAGGACGACGGCGCGGCAGTCGCGTACGCACTGTGGAAGCTGCAGGACCGCGGCCGCATGTTCGTGGCGCCGGGAGAAGCGCTGTATGAAGGCATGATCATCGGCATCCACAGCCGCGACAACGATCTCGTCGTGAACCCGATCAAGGGCAAGCAGCTTACCAACGTGCGCGCGTCTGGCACCGACGAAGCCGTGCGTCTCGTGCCGCCGGTTCAGCTGTCGCTCGAATACGCGGTCGAGTTCATCGACGACGACGAGCTGGTCGAAGTCACGCCAAAGTCGATCCGTCTGCGCAAGCGCTACCTGAAGGAACACGAGCGCCGCAGCGCGAGCCGCAACAAGGTTGCCGGCGAATAAGCCGGACTCGAATATCCGTCTGGATAGCAGGAAGCGGAAGCCACCTTCGGGTGGCTTCCTTGTTTTTGGCGCATCAAAACGTTTGGCGCTGCATCATGCCTGCCACTTTCAGGGGCGGAACACATGTAGACACCCATTGCGCTGTTCGCCTTCATTTCTCACAGAACACTGTTGCGCGCTGTGAAAAGGCACCCCGTCGCCCGCGAAACGCCCGCCATCACAGGCTCTGCGCCTGTGCCGTTCACTATCTGGACTATTCGTTCTGTGCTATGCTCCCGGGTGCAAAGTTTTAGGTCCTTCCAAGCAAGACTTGATTCGCGCAATCCGCTAAACGGTCAGGCCGTGTCGCGGAAGGTTCGGTAACCCGCTATTTCTCGAGAAACTCGAAGAAAGGTGAGCGTAAAAATGATGAAGCAATTCCAGTCGAACTCTTATCTGTTCGGCGGCAATGCTCCGTACGTTGAAGAAATGTACGAAGCGTATCTCGATAATCCGGCGTCAGTGCCCGAGACCTGGCGCAGCTATTTCGATGCGTTGCAGAACGTGCCCGCATCGGACGGCAGCAACGCCAACGACGTGGCCCATGGCCCGATCGTCGAATCGTTTGCCCAGCGCGCCAAGGCCAATGCCTTCCTACCGCGCGCAACGGCCGGCGGCGAAGATCTCGCAACCGCCCGCAAACAGGTTTACGTCCAGTCCCTCATCGGCGCATATCGCTTCCTCGGCTCGCAATGGGCCAATCTCGATCCTCTGAAGCGCCGCGAGCGTCCCGCGATCCCCGAACTTGAACCCGCGTTCTACGACTTCACCGAAGCCGACATGGACCAGGAGTTCAGCGCAACGAATCTGTACTTCGGGTTCGAGCGCGCGACGCTGCGCGAGATCGTCAAAGCCCTGCGCGACACGTACTGCGGCACGATCGGCGCCGAGTACATGTACATCAGCGATCCGGAGCAGAAGCGCTGGTGGAAGGAACGCCTCGAATCGATCCGTTCGACGCCGAGCTTCAACAACGACAAGAAGAAGCACATCCTGAATCGCCTGACGGCCGCCGAAGGCCTCGAGCGTTTCCTGCACACCAAGTACGTCGGGCAGAAGCGCTTCTCGCTCGAAGGCGGCGAGAGCTTCATCGCGGCGATGGACGAAGTCGTGCGTCACGGCGGTCTGCGCGGCGTTCAGGAAATCGTCATCGCGATGGCTCACCGTGGCCGTTTGAACGTGCTGGTCAATACGCTCGGCAAGATGCCGGCAGACCTGTTCGCCGAATTCGAAGGCAAGCACGTCGATGATCTGCCGGCTGGCGACGTGAAGTACCACAAGGGCTTCTCGTCGGACGTCGCGACGGAAGGCGGCCCGGTTCACCTGTCGCTCGCGTTCAACCCGTCGCACCTCGAAATCGTCAACCCGGTGGTCGAGGGCTCGGCGAAGGCGCGTATGGACCGTCGCGGCGACGAAAACGGCGTTCAGGTGCTGCCGGTGCAGATCCACGGCGACGCGGCGTTCGCCGGCCAGGGCGTCGTGATGGAAACGCTGAACCTCGCGCAAACGCGCGGTTATGGCACGCACGGCACGCTGCACATCGTCATCAACAACCAGATCGGCTTCACGACGTCGGACCCGCGCGACTCGCGCTCCACGTTGTACTGCTCGGACGTCGTCAAGATGATCGAAGCGCCGGTGCTGCACGTGAACGGTGACGATCCCGAAGCGGTCGTGCTGGCCACCCAGATGGCGATCGACTTCCGCATGCAGTTCCACAAGGACGTCGTCGTCGACATCGTCTGCTTCCGCAAGCTGGGCCACAACGAGCAGGACACCCCGGCGGTCACGCAGCCGCTGATGTACAAGACGATTTCGAAGCACCCCGGCACGCGCGCGCTGTACGCTGAAAAGCTTGTTCAGCAGGGCGTCATCAAGGCCGAGGATGGCGAGGAATTCGTCAAGGCTTATCGCAGGGCGATGGACGAGGGCCACCACACGGTCGACCCGGTGCTCTCGAACTACAAGAGCAAGTACGCGGTGGACTGGGTGCCGTTCCTTAACCGCAAGTGGACCGACGCGGCCGACACGGCCGTGCCGCTCGCGGAACTGAAGCGCCTCGCCGAACGCATCACCACGATTCCGGAAAACTTCAAGGTTCACCCGCTCGTCGAGCGCGTGATCAACGACCGTCGCGCCATGGGCCGCGGCGAAGCGAAGCTCGACTGGGGCATGGGCGAGCACCTCGCGTTCGCGTCGCTGGTCGCATCCGGTTATGCCGTGCGCCTGACCGGTCAGGATTCGGGCCGCGGCACGTTCACGCACCGTCACGCAGTGCTGCACGACCAGAACCGCGAGCGCTGGAACGACGGCACCTACGTGCCGCTGCAGAACATCGCCGAAGGTCAGGCGAAGTTCACGGTGATCGACTCGGTGCTGTCGGAAGAAGCGGTGCTCGGCTTCGAATACGGTTACTCGACCGCTGAACCGAACACGTTCGTCGCGTGGGAAGCGCAGTTCGGCGACTTCGTGAATGGCGCGCAAGTCGTGATCGACCAGTTCATCTCGTCGGGCGAAGTGAAGTGGGGCCGCGTGTCGGGCCTGACCATGCTGCTGCCGCACGGCTACGAAGGCCAGGGTCCGGAGCACTCGTCGGCGCGTATCGAGCGTTTCCTGCAACTGTGCGCAGACCACAACATGCAGGTCGTTCAGCCGACCACGCCGGCGCAGGTCTTCCACCTGCTGCGTCGCCAGATGATCCGCCTGTTCCGCAAGCCGCTGATCGTCGCGACGCCGAAGTCGTTGCTGCGTCACAAGGAAGCCGTGTCGGATCTGTCGGAACTCGCGAAGGGTTCGTTCCAGCCGGTCATCGGCGAAGTGGACGAAACCATCGACGCGAAGAAGGTCAAGCGCGTGCTGGCCTGCTCGGGCCGCGTGTACTACGACCTGGTCGCGCATCGCCGCGAAGCGAAGGTGAACGACGTCGCGATCATCCGTATCGAACAGCTCTATCCATTCGCGCACAAGCAGTTCGAAGCGGAAATGAAGAAGTACGACAACGCAACCGAAGTGGTGTGGGTGCAGGACGAGCCGCAGAATCAGGGCCCGTGGTTCTACATCGAGCACCATCTGAAGGAAGGCATGAAGGAAGGGCAGAAGCTGGCGTACAGCGGCCGTCCGGCTTCGGCTTCGCCTGCAGTCGGCTACTACGCGAAGCACTACGAGCAGCAGAAGGCGCTGATCGAAGGCGCTTTCGGCCGTCTCAAGAGCGCGTCGATCGCTAAATAAAGAAACAGACGAGCCGGGAAAGCGCAGTGCGCTTTCCCGCGCCGCGCCGAACGTTTCCCATGAGGTTCAGGCGCGGCGTTCACGGTTCGCAGGCGGTCGTGAAGAAGCGCCGTCACCCGATACGTATTCAGGATACTCATAATGGCTATTGTTGAAGTCAAGGTTCCCCAGCTCTCCGAGTCGGTCTCGGAAGCGACCATGCTGCAGTGGAAGAAGAAGCCGGGCGAGGCTGTCGCTCAGGACGAAATCCTCATCGAAATCGAGACCGACAAGGTCGTGCTCGAAGTGCCGGCACCGGCAGCAGGCGTGCTCGCGCAAGTCATTTCGAACGACGGCGACACGGTGACGGCTGAGCAGGTGATCGCGAAGATCGACACGGAAGGCACCGCAGGCGCCGCCGCTGTCGAAGCCGAAGTGAAGCCGGCTCCGGTCGCGGCTGCGGCTCCCGCACCGGCGGCTCAGGCCGCTGTGGCAACGGGGTCGAACACCGCTGCTTCGCCGGCTGCCGGCAAGCTGATGGCAGAGAAGGGTCTGGCTGCGGGCGACGTCGCCGGCACCGGCCGCGACGGCCGTATCACGAAGGGCGACGTGCTCGTCGCCGGCCAGGCTGCTCCGGCTGCCAAGGCCGCACCGGCTCCGGCTGCCGCACCGAAGGCTGCGAAGCCGTCGCTGCCGGACGTCAAGGCCCCGGCATCGGCCGATCAATGGCTGAAGGACCGTCCGGAACAGCGCGTGCCGATGTCGCGTCTGCGTGCTCGTATCGCCGAGCGTCTGCTCGAGTCGCAGCAAACCAACGCCATCCTCACGACGTTCAACGAAGTGAACATGGCGCCGGTCATGGAGCTGCGCAACAAGTACAAGGACAAGTTCGAGAAGGAACACGGCGTGAAGCTCGGCTTCATGTCGTTCTTCGTGAAGGCGGCTGTTCACGCGCTGAAGAAGTTCCCGCTCGTGAACGCGTCGATCGACGGTAACGACATCGTCTACCACGGCTACTTCGACATCGGTATCGCTGTCGGTTCGCCGCGCGGTCTGGTGGTGCCGATCCTGCGCAATGCAGATCAGCTGAGCCTCGCCGACATCGAGAAGAAGATCGCCGAATTTGGCCAGAAGGCGAAGGACGGCAAGCTGTCCATCGAAGAAATGACCGGCGGTACGTTCTCGATCTCGAACGGCGGCGTGTTCGGCTCGATGCTGTCCACCCCGATCATCAACCCGCCGCAGTCCGCGATTCTCGGCGTGCACGCCACCAAGGAACGCGCAGTGGTCGAAAACGGCCAGATCGTGATCCGCCCGATGAACTACCTCGCGCTGTCGTACGACCACCGTATCATCGACGGCCGCGAAGCAGTGCTGTCGCTGGTCGCGATGAAGGATGCGCTGGAAGATCCGGCTCGCCTGCTGCTCGACCTGTAAGCGCACGTTCCACCGACGCCGGCCGGCGGTTTGCGCGGGCCGGCGTCATCCGTAGCACGTCTTTAGCATTCCGCAGTACAGGAACGGCGCGCGCCACCTCGGGTGGCCCGGCGCCGTTCCGCCATCAAAGGGATTGTCATGTCCAAAGAATTTGACGTCGTCGTGATCGGCGCAGGCCCTGGCGGTTATATCGCCGCCATCCGCGCAGCGCAGCTCGGCAAGACCGTCGCATGTATCGAAAAGTGGAAGAACCCGGCCGGCACGCTGAAGCTCGGCGGCACCTGCCTGAACGTCGGCTGCATTCCGTCGAAGGCATTGCTCGCTTCGTCGGAAGAGTTCGAGAACGCGTCGCATCACCTTGCCGACCACGGCATCTCGGTGGAAAACGTTTCGGTCGATATCTCGAAGATGATGGGCCGCAAGGACGGCATCGTCGAGAAGATGACCAAGGGCATCGAATTCCTGTTCCGCAAGAACAAGATCACGTGGCTCAAGGGCCATGGCAAGTTCACCGGCAAGACGGACGCCGGCGTGCAGATCGAAGTGAGCGGCGAAGGCGAAGATGGTGCAAGCAGCGAAGTCGTCACGGCGAAGAACGTGATCATCGCAACGGGTTCGAAGGCGCGTCATCTGCCGGGCATTCCGGTCGACAACAAGCTGATCGCCGACAACGAAGGCGCACTCTCGTTCGACACGGCACCGAAGAAGCTCGCCGTGATCGGCGCAGGCGTGATCGGTCTGGAACTCGGCTCGGTCTGGCGCCGCCTCGGCGCGGACGTGACCGTGCTCGAAGCGCTGCCGGAATTCCTCGGCGTGGCTGACCAGGCGCTGTCGAAGGAAGCGGCCAAGCAGTTCAAGAAGCAAGGTCTCGACATCCGCGTCGGCGTGAAGGTCGGCGAAGTGAAGACGAGCGAAAACGGCGTGACGATCGCCTACACGGACAAGGACGGCAACGCGCAGACGCTCGAAGCCGACCGCCTGGTCGTGTCGGTCGGCCGCGTGCCGAACACCGACAACCTCGGCCTCGAAGCGATCGGCCTGAAGGCCAACGAGCGCGGCTTCATCGACGTGGACGACCACTGCGCGACGGCCGTGCCGAACGTGTACGCGATTGGTGACGTGGTGCGTGGCCCGATGCTCGCGCACAAGGCTGAGGACGAAGGCGTGCTGGTTGCCGAAGTGATCGACGGTCAGAAGCCGCACATCGACTACAACTGCATTCCGTGGGTGATCTACACCGAACCGGAAATCGCATGGGTCGGCAAGACGGAGCAGCAACTGAAGGCGGAAGGCCGCGAGATCAAGACCGGCCAGTTCCCGTTCATGGCTAACGGCCGCGCGCTCGGCATCAACAAGGCGGACGGTTTCGTCAAGATGATCGCCGACGCGAAGACCGACGAACTGCTCGGCGTGCACATCATCTCGGCGAACGCATCGGACCTGATCGCGGAAGCCGTGGTGGCGATGGAGTTCAAGGCGGCGTCGGAAGACATCGGCCGTATTTGCCATCCGCACCCGTCGCTGTCGGAAGTCATGCGCGAAGCGGCACTCGCCGTCGACAAGCGCGCGCTGAACATGTAAGCACGCACGCCTGACCGAAACGCAACCTTAGCATCACCAAAGGCGGGCGGGGTTCAATCCCTCCCGCCTTTCTTTTTGCAGCAACACGATGAACGTCACCGAATACTACGAAAAAGAACTGCAGACGCGCGGTTATCAATCCGATCCGGCGCAGCGCGCGGCGGTCGACCGCCTGCAGCGGTGCTTTGAAGAGTGGGTCGCATACAAGTCGCGCCGCTCGAACGCGTTCAGGAAGCTGATCATTCACCCCGATCTGCCGCGCGGCGTGTACATGTGGGGCGGCGTGGGCCGCGGCAAGAGCTTCCTGATGGACAGCTTCTACATGATCGTGCCGTTGCATCGCAAAACCCGTCTGCACTTCCACGAGTTCATGCGCGAAGTGCATCGCGAACTCGAAGAACTCAAAGGCCGGGCCGATCCGCTCGACGAACTCGCGCGCCGCATTGCGAAGCGCTATCGGCTGATCTGTTTCGACGAATTCCACGTGTCGGATATCGCCGACGCGATGATCCTGTATCGCCTGCTCGACAAGCTGTTCGAGAACGGCGTGCAGTTCGTGATGACGTCAAACTACGCGCCCGACACGCTGTACCCGGACGGCCTGCATCGCGACCGCATGCTGCCCGCGATCGAACTGATCAAGCAGAAGCTCGACGTGATCAACGTCGATGCGGGGATCGATTATCGCCAGCGCACGCTCGCGCAGGTGGAGGTCTATCACACGCCATTGGACGCCGCCGCCGGCAAGGCGCTGCGCGACGCCTTCGCGCGCCTCGCCGCGGTGCCCGACGAAAGCCCGCTGCTGCATATCGAGAAGCGCGAGCTGAAGGCGCTGCGCCGCGCGGACGGCGTGGTCTGGTTCGACTTCGCGACGCTGTGCGGGGGCCCGCGCTCGCAGAACGACTACCTCGAACTCGCGACCCGCTTTCACGCGGTGATCCTGTCGGACGTGCCGCAGATGTCGGTGCGCATGGCGTCGGAAGCGCGCCGCTTCACGTGGCTCATCGACGTGTTCTACGACCACAAGGTCAAGCTGTTGATGTCGGCTGCGGTGCCGCCGGAGCAGTTGTACGTCGACGGTCCGATGGCTAATGAATTCACGCGTACGGTGTCGCGCATCGTCGAGATGCAGTCGAAGGAGTATCTCGACACGCCGCGCCGGATCGTCGACACGTCCCTAACCTGAGCTACCGCGCACGACACATTTTCAGGAATCGGAGTGGTCTGATATACAGCGCACGGATGACTGGCTATCTTTTGTCGTTGTTCTGACAAAGGAGGAAGCATGAACCCGTATCGCGAAATCACCGATGAAGAATGGCAGCGCGTTGCGCCACTGCTGCCCGAACTCCGGCCGCGTACCGAAATGCGTGGCCGTCCACTTGCCAATACCCGCTCGGTGCTCAACGGCGTGCTTTGGGTCATGTATAGCGGCGCCACCTGGTCCGCAATGCCGCGCCGCTACCCGCCATATCAGACCTGTCATCGCCGCTTCAAGTCGTGGTACGAATCGGGCGTGCTCAAGCACGTCACGGAGCAACTGCTCGGCACCGCGAGTGAAGATTTCTGCAGATTGATGGAAGCGCGTATGCGCACGCACGCGAGCGTGCAGCACAAGCGCGCCGCGTCCAAGCGCGTGCCCGCGGCGTTTCGTGTTCCGGCCGCCGCATACAATCCGGTACCGGCCACGTCGGTGCCGGCGTCGCCGATCGCTTACGCTGCACCGCTCAAGCAGGCAGCATGACCATCGCAAACAGCTTGCCCCAATGAAAACGGCCGCGCGATTCTTGATCGCCGGCCGTTTTTTATGTTGCACCTCCTGGCGCCGAGCGCGCATCGTTGCAGCATCATGCGCACATTCAGGCGACGTGCCGGGCGCCACGCATGCGCCGCACGTCGACCCTCATTGCTGCCGTATCCACGTTTGCGAGCGGCCAAGCAGCGCGACCCCAATGTAGCCACGCACCACGAGCTTGTTGCCGCCGTCCTCGAGATGCATCTTGCATTTGTAGACCTTGCCGTTTTCAGGATCGAGAATCTGGCCGTGATCCCACGCGTCGCCATCCTTCTTCATGCTGTTGATGATGGTCATGCCGAGGAGCGGTTGATCCTTGCGCGCGTCGGTGCATTCGGTGCAACGGCGATCCGGCTGATCGTTCGCGCCGAGACCCTTGATAACCTTGCCGTTCAGTTCGCCATTGCCGTCTTGTGTGATCTGCACGAGCGCCTTCGGCTGGCCCGTGTGATCGTCGATGGTTTGCCACGTGCCGATCGGTGTATCGGTCTGCGCCATCGCGGTCACGGCGCTGGCGAGCAGGGCGCCGGCGAGCGCGGCGTGACGGGCGGTGCGCAGCGCAAGCGCGCCGGCACGTCGAGTGAATCGCGTCATTGCTTTCCTCCTTGATATGAGACAGCGCGATCATGGTCGCGCGGTGTTATGGGCATCGTGGTCGGATGTGCGGTACCAGCCCTCGCGATCCGTAACGGTGCCAGCGGTGTGCCGTTTGCATCGTCAGCGCAGAATACGCGAAAGTGCATGCGTCGTTTGATAGTGGAGCTTCTAATCCGCTCGCGGCACTTCTGAAGCGTGTCAATTCAGCTGGTAGCAGAACCTCGCGTTGATGCGCGGACTGTGCGATGCGCTCTCCACCGGCGCATCACCGACCGCTTTTCCGACGGACGCATCGAGGCTGTCGCAGTACGCATAGGTGAAGCCGAGCGTGATCGGCCGGTTGGCCTCGACCGTCGCGCCCCAGCCGGAATCGCCCGACGCATCGCCCGGCTCATGGCATGTCCTGGCCGACGAGCGGTGTGAAGCGTTGCGCGACTTCGTCGAACGAAATCGACTTCCCGCCGGCGACCTGCACGGTCAGGTTCGGACCGCCGTGGGGCGCCTCGATCAGCGGCAGGGAATCGAACGGATCGTCGTCTACCGCCGCGCCGGTGAGGCGGGACTACGCTTGTGCCTGTTATAGAAGCAAACGCGCAAGTACCATATTTTCGACGAAGAGCCCGAAACCCGCGAAAGTGAGTAATAATTCCCCGTTTTCTACTAAAACAAAATCTGTTCAACAGGTATCACATGGACCGAAAGTCGAAGCTACGAGAGATTGCTCTGGCCGCATGCATCGTATTGGGGGCCCTTCAGGGCGCGAATGCACAGGCTCTGGAGAACAGTGGTGCGAGCGGTACGGTCGTGTCCCAGCCGGGTACGACGAGTGCGTTGCCCGACACCTCGCAGGCCGGCCAGGCGGAAACCACTGCACTGACGCCGGATGAAAACCGGCAATCCGCCACCGGGAACGTGGCTGAATTGCAGCAGATGATCCACGGCCCGGATCTGAGCGAATTGCGCACCACGTATAACGGCAGCTATGGCGCGAGCCTGCTGTTCTACGGCAAGGAGATGACCTACTACGTCGCGCTGTTCCAGCAGAAAAACTTCTGGCGCGTGATCAAGTCGCAGGACGCCGCGCGCGCCGAGCTGATCTACAAGGATTTCGCGCGGCAGACGATGCAACTGTCGGACATCGAGATCCGCCGTACGCAACTCGAAGCGCAGAAGGCGTTCACGCAGCGCATGGTCGCGCTGTCGCAGGAACGCGCGAGCCGGCTGCAGGCCGACCTCGACGTCGCGCGTCAGCAGCAAAGCATCGTCGCGAGCCAGCAGGAGCAGAAGCGCGCCGAGGCGACCGAACTGGCGCAGCAGAAGGCCGCCGCGCAGGATCAGTTGCGCGTCGCGCAGCGCCAGGTGCGCGACCTGCAGCGTCAGCTCAATAGCGGCTTGCCGGTGCATTGAGCACGACGGTGTGAGCCTGGGTGGAGTGGCGGGACGGCGCGGAAATCGGTGCGCCGTCCGGCTCGTCCGCGGGCGTTACCGTTGTTATGTTTGATCGGTGCTTTCCATACCCCGCCAGCCCGCGCATCGCACTTTGCCGCCGGGCTTTTCGGCATTTGCACTCGGCATTTTTCGCGAGCCCTGACGGCTCGTTGCCGTGTCGTCGTGCGCCGCCGTCGTACGACGCAAGACGGCGCGATTTCAATGCCGCTTGCGCGTATCCGCTTGCGTTTTGCGCATCCGTTCGCGAGGCGGCTGCGTCACGTCGACGGCGATCGGATCGCTGGCGGGAAAGCTTTCCATCAGCGCTTCGTCGAGCCGCGTATCGGCGGACGTCGGGGGCGTCCGGCGCGTGCGCGCCGGTCGGGAGGCATGCTGGTTTTTGCTGGTCATGGCGCGCTCCATCGGTAGAGGGTCGATCATTCAGCATAGCGCATCGCGGCTATCGGTGAACGACCGCCAGATGGCGCAGGCGCGTCGTTTAAAGCCGGCCGGCATCGATTCGTTCTCCGAGTGGTGACCCGGCCGCGCTTGAGCCGCGCTCGAGCCGCGAACGACACCTCCATCGATCCATCACACAGCGAACCAGATGAACGGGGAAAAGCCGGCGGGCTCGCGACGAGTGCTCGCAGCCCACGTGCTGGAAGCCGAACTGGAACACCTGGATTGGGCGACGCGGCAACCGGCGCTGCACCTGTTCGACGCCGGCTACTGGCGCTGCACCTGTTCGACGCCGGCTACTGGCGGCGCCGCGTGCTGGCGGTCAAGGGGAGATTCGAGCTGACCGAGCGTCAGCTGACCCAACTGGAGAAAATTCTGCGGCGCCTCGGTTCGTCCGCGGAGTAGCGAGGCGCGACCGCTACAGCTTCTTCGTATTTATTCCTGATTGCCGCCGGGGCTGCCGCCGCCGTGGTTGCCGCCATGATTGCCGCTTTCGCCGCCGGTGCCGAACAGACGCCGCCGCCGCGTGACGACCACCGGACCTTCGGAGTTGCCGCTGCGCTCGCTCGGCGCGCGTTCCGCCGACGGCGTGCCGTACGATTCACGCCCTTCGCGCGGCTCGCGATGTTCGCGCGAACCATGGGGACCGCGCGCGCCATGTTCGCCATGCGACGTTCGGCCCGTGCGCGGCGCCGGCCGCGTGCCGGTGTCGAGCTGGATCGTGGAGATCGCGCGCTTGTAGATGCCTTGCAGGCCAACCGGCGTGCGCAGCATCACCAGGTACTGATCGAACGACTCGATGCATCCGGTCAGGCGGATGCCGTTGACCAGATAGATCTCGACGCGCTTTCGTTCCTTGCGCGCAGCGTTCATGAAGTCGTTTTGCGGATGCGATTCTGCGGAAGCCATGGACAATTCAGGTTAGATAGACGGTGGTTCGCCGCGATTCTACCCTTTCTCCCCTATGCGGGGGCAGAGCGCGTCGACGGGGCGAACTTTGTCCACTATAACGACTTGCGAGCACATAAGCATCCGATAACGCGGGACTGTAACGTTGAGTTACGAATCTGCTGGTCAATGTCGTCTTCTTCCGGTCTCTCCAGGCATTGCCGGCATGGTTGGCGGAAAAGGAAGAACATAGGGGCATGTTGCGAGACCACGGCGGCGGCGTCGACGCGCCGCGAAAAAGCCCGGAGAAACAGCGCAGCGAAACAGCGCCACGACGGCGATGGAATAAACCACGCGATCGCGGCGTTAAGTCCAGTATGGCAGCACCGCATCCCGCGGCCTGCCGCCCGCCGCGCCGGTCGGTCGATCGCGTGCCGGGCATCTGCCAGGAGGCTCACCATGAAAGCATCCCGTATTCTGTCAGCGCTCTTCGTCCTGCTCGCGCTCGCGTGCGGCTCCCTCGCGCACGCGGCCGATACCGACAACGCCGCGTCGGGTTCGAACAGCAACAGCAACAGCAGCGGCGGCGGCTACTAACGCCGCGACCGGGCCTGGCACGCCGGGTGACATTCGAAGCGGAAGTGATCGCGTGGCTGCCCCAGCTGCGCCGCTATGCGCGCGCACTGACGGGCGACCGCGCCTGGGCCGACGATCTCGTGCAGGATACGGCGGAGCGCGCGCTCGCGCGCTGGTCGGCATTCCGGCCAAACAGCAACCTGCGCGCGTGGCTGCTGACGATCCTGCGGCATCTGTACATCGACCAGCTGCGCGGGCGCCGCGAGATCGCCGTCGACGACGAAAGCGCGCCGTGGCGCAATCTCGAGGCGCCGCACGGTGAGGTCGACGGTCTGGTGCTGCGCGACGTGCAGCGCGCGCTGTACTGCCTGCCGCTCGAGCAGCGTGAGGTGCTGCTGCTGGTGTGCGTCGAGGAGCTGTCGTACCAGGAGGCATCGAGCGCGCTGGGGGTGCCGATCGGTACGGTGATGTCGCGGCTGTCGCGCGCGCGCGAGCATATGCGCGCGTTGCTGTGCGAGGAGCCGCCAGGGCCGATGCACGGACCGCAGCCCCGTGCGCCGCGGGCGGCGCATAAAGTCGCGCCGCTGAAAGTGGTGAGAAACCGATAATGAACAACGATGACTCCGATTCCGGCTTGAAGGACGAGCTCGATCTGCGCGCGCTGTCGGCCTATGTCGATGGCGAATTGCCGGAAGAGCAGCGCGCCGCGATCGAAACGCAGCTTCGCCAGCATCCGCAGGCCACCGCGCGCGTGGCCGCGTGGCGCGCGCAGAAGGCGGCGCTGCGGGCGCTGTGCGGCGCGCCGGACAGCGATGCGCGGCAAGCGCAAGCAGGGCAGCGGGCCGACGATCGGCAGCAAACCGCTGAAGCCGGCGAGCGAAGCTATGCAGGCAGCCAGCCCACGGAGGCGGAGGAGCCGGCTTTTATCGTCGTGCGTCGGACGCGGCCGTGGTGGCAGCGCGCGGGTCTCGCCGCCTGCTGGCTCGCGGCAGGCGCCGGGCTCGCGCTGGCCCTCGGTCCGCTCGCACCGCGGCTGACCGGCGGCGCGTGGAGCGGCTTCGGCGGACAGCCGGCCGGTTTTGCGCAGCGCGCGGATGTCGCGTACGCGGTGTACTCGCCGGAGCGGCGTCATCCGGTCGAAGTCGCCGCGAGCGAAGAGGAGCATCTGATCACCTGGCTGTCGAAGCGGCTGAATCGTCCGCTGTCGGTGCCGTCGCTGCAGGAGTATGGTTATTCGCTGGTGGGCGGCCGGCTGTTGCCCGGCGAGGCCGGGCCGGCTGCGCAGTTCATGTACGAGAACCAGGCCGGCGCGCGCCTGACGCTGTACGTGACCGGCGTCACCCGCGACGAAACCGCGTTCCGCCTGTTTCGCGACGGCAACCGCCGCACCTTCTACTGGATCAGCGACGGCATGGGCTACGCGCTGTCTGGCGCGATCGCGGAAGGCAAGCTGCGCGAGATCGCGATCGACGTGTGCAGCGCGCTCGGTGGTAAGCCAGAGACGTGGCAGCAGTAGCGGGCGGTAGGGTGTCGTCAAGGCCGTCAGCGGCGACGCACGCATAAGCTGCCCGCGCGACTGCACCCGCGGGTTACCCGACCGACAAGGAGACGCCTTGCCCCAGACGCTGCCGCCCAACCTGTCCGCCGCGCAGTTCGAGCGGGCGCTCGCCGGCTGGCGCGCGATCGTCGGTGAAGCGCACGTGCTGCGTTCCGACGCCGGCCTCGCCGCCTATGTCGATCCGTTCGCTCCTGGCGAGCCGGGGGCGTTTGTCGCGAGCGCCGCGTTGCTGCCCGCGTCGGTCGATGAAATCCGCGCGGTGCTGCGCATCGCCAATCAGTACCGGATTCCGCTGTGGACCGTGTCGACCGGGCGCAACTTCGCGTACGGCGGCGCGGCGCCGCGTCTCAGCGGCTCGGTCGTGCTCGACTTGCAGCGCATGAACCGCATCCTCGAAGTCAACGAAACGCTCGCCTACGCGCTGGTCGAACCGGGCGTCAGCTATTTCGATCTGTACGCGCATCTGCGCGACAAGGGCTACAAGCTGTGGGTCGATCCACCGGCTGCCGGCTGGGGCAGCGTGGTCGGCAACACGCTGGAGCGCGGCTTCGGCTATACCGACTACGGCGATCACGCGGCGGCCCAATGCGGGATGGAGGTCGTGCTCGCCAACGGCGACGTGCTGCGCACCGGCATGGGCGGCGTCGAGATCGGCACTGCGTGGCAGCTGTATCAGCCGGGCTACGGGCCGTCGTTCGATGCGATGTTCACGCAGTCGAACTACGGCATCGTGACGAAGCTCGGCGTGTGGCTGATGCCCGCGCCGCCCGCGTATCTGCTCGGCGAAATCCAGTTTCGTCGCGAGGCCGATCTGGAGGAGATCGTCGAGATTCTGCGGCCGTTGCGGCTCGACGGCACGATCCGCAATCACGCGGTGATCGAGGGTGGATTGCGGCGCGCGGCGAGCCTGTCGCCACGCCGGCAGTGGTACGACGGCGCGGGCCCGATGCCCGGGAGCGCGGTGCAGGCGATGCTCGACAAACTCGGCGTCGGGCGCTGGAACCTGCATTTCGCTCTGTACGGCACGCCCGAGGTGATCGATGCGCGCTACGCGCTGATCGAGCGCGCGTTCGCGCGGGTGCCAGAGGCGCGGCTCACGGCGGCGCGCTATGCGGGCGATGCTCAGCCGACTGGCGGCGGCGATCGCAACATGGCCGGCATTCCCGCGATGACCGCGTTTCGCATGCTCGACTGGCGCGGCGGCGCGGGCGCGCACGTCGACTTCGCGCCGATCTGTCCGGCGACCGGGCGCGACGCGATGCGCCAGTACACGATGGTGAAAGCGCGCGCCGCCGAATACGGCTTCGACTACTACGGTGGCTTCACCGCGGGCGCGCGGCATCTGCATCATATTTTCGCGGCGATTTTCGATCGCGACGACGCGAACCAGGTGGAGCAGGCCGGCGCGCTGCTGCGCTCGCTGATGAGCGACGCGCGCGCGGCCGGCTACGGCGAATATCGCGCGCATCTCGCGTACATGGATTTCGCGGCCGCGCAATACAGCTTCAACGACGGTGCGTCGCTGCGCTTCGCCGAAACGCTGAAGGATGCGCTCGACCCGAACGGCATTCTCGCGCCGGGCAAGCAGGGCATCTGGCCGGCGGCATGGCGCGACCGGCGGGGGTACACGTGAACGACGCGTGCGCACACGCACGGCAAACCGAAGCGCAAACAGAACGGAACGTACACGCCAATGGATCGACGCACTTTCATGCTCACCGGTGCATGCCTCGCGACGGCCGCGGGCGGCGCATGGCCGTGGCTCGCGCAAGCCGCCGCGTGCGCTGACGATGCGCGCGCGTTCGCGATCGTCGACTCGACGCTAGAATGCGGCGCGTCGTTCGCACGCTATGCCGCGCATCTTCGCTTGCCGACCTTCGAAACCGGCGATGATGCGGGCGCGCTCTGGTTCACCACACTTGCGCCACTGCTCGACGTTGGGCGGACCCCGCACGCGATGCCCGCGCTGATCGGCTTCACGCGCGCGTCCGATTACTTCGTCCTGCAACACCTCGCGCTTCGCACGGGACGCTTCGTCGAGCATCGTCACGAAGCGCGCGAGGGACTGGATGCGCAACCCGCCCACGTGGCCTTCGCGCTGACGCCGCGCAGCGCGCGCTAGAACTTGTAGTCCTTGTTCTTCGGATCGAAGGTCGAATCGTCGAATGTCCTCGGCGTGATGCTCTCGAACACGATCTGCTCGAAAATCTTGCCGTCGTTGTCGTAAGACTGGACGCTGCGAAAGAACGGATGACGCAGATCGAGCCCGAGCGTCTCCTTTTTCGCGTAGAACTGTGGCTGGCCGACCGGTGTTTCGAACGTGAACGCGACGACGCGCACACCGTCGATGGTCTTCACTTCGATCCGCACCGAACGTGGCAAGCCGGCCTCGGTGTATTTTTTTCCTTCACTCAGGTATTGATCGGCAACGTACTCGGTGCCGAGATCGCGCACGCTGTGATTCGATTGCGAGCGTGCGAGCGCGCCGGTCAGCGACGTCCACAACGGCATCACGTTCATGATGCCGCCGAGGTGGCCGTAGGTTTCGTCGCTACGTTTCGATTCGTCGTAGATGATTTCCTGGCCCGCGTGCGCGCCGTCGGGCAGCCACTTCGCGTAGATGCGCAGCGGGTCGTGCGCGACGCGCACCAGCATGTGATCGGGCTTGTCGGGCCAGATGCCGCGAATGCGTTCGAAGCGCGACATCGTGAACTCGTACGACGGGTAGTCGTTCGGCCCTTCCTTGATATAGCGCGGCAGCGCGAGCGGATTGAGCGACTGGAACAGCGCGACCAGTTGCGCGTCGTCGAGCTTTTCGAGCGTGCCGCTTTGCTGCGCGGCGCGCAGCCATTTGACCTGCTGGTCGAGCGTGAGCTTGCCGACCTGCGCGGCCGGCGTGGTGGGCGGTTTGACGGCGCTCGCGGTGTTGAGCGGGGGCGGGCGATCGTCGTTCTGCGCGAAGGCCGTCGGCACCGACAGCAGGCCGAGCGCGACGAGCAGCGCACCCAGCAAGCGCTGTCGCCGGCGATGCGAACGGGCGGACATGCGGTGCTTCATGAATTTCTCCAGAAAGTGACGCGGCCGCTCATGCAACATGCAAGGCAATAACGCGAAGCAACAAGGCAATAACGCTTTGAAGCAACGCTTATTCCCGTCAGGCGGACTTCTGTTTCGCGAGTTCCTCGTCGCGCAACGCACGGCGCAGAATTTTGCCGACGTTGGTTTGCGGCAGCTCGTCGCGGAATTCGACGAGCTTCGGCACCTTGTAGCCAGTCAGATTCTTGCGGCAGTACGCAATCACCTGCTCGGCGGTCAGTGTCGGCGTGCGCCGCACGATGAACACCTTCACGCGCTCGCCCTGCGCGGGGTCGGACACGCCGATCGCGGCGACTTCGCGCACGTCCGGATGCGCGGCGATCACGTCCTCGATTTCGTTCGGATACACGTTGAAACCCGACACGAGGATCATGTCCTTCTTGCGATCGATCAGACGGATAAAGCCGCGCGAGTCCATCACGCCGATGTCGCCGGTCGCGAGCCAGCCGTCATCGTCGATCACCTTCGCGGTTTCGTCGGGGCGGTTCCAGTAGCCCTTCATGACCTGCGGGCCCTTCACGCACAGCTCGCCCGCCTCGCCGATATTGGCCCAGCTGCCGTCGTCTTTCCTGAAGCGCACCTGCGTGGACGGCGCGGGCAAGCCGATCGAGCCCTCGAAGTCGCGCAGATTGGTCAGATCGACCGGATTCATCGAGACGATCGGCGAGCACTCGGTGAGTCCGTAGCCCTCGATGATCGGCTTGCCCGTCACCGCCTTGAAGCGCTCGGCGACGGCTTTCTGCGTCGCCATGCCGCCCGCCATCGCGAGCTTCAGGTCCGAGAAGTCGCGCCGACAGAATTCCTCGTTGTCGAGGAACGCGTTATAGAGCGTGTTGACCGCGGTCATGCCGGTGAATTTTTCGTGACGGATGATCATCATCACGCGCTTCATGTCGCGCGGATTCGCGATCAGGATGTTGCGCCCGCCGAGCCCCATGAAGATCAGCGCATTCACGGTCAGCGAGTAGATGTGATAAAGCGGCAGCGGCGTGAGCACCGTTTCGCCCTCGCCGGACAGCTGCCCCGCGGCCCACGCCTTCGCCTGCAACAGATTGGCGAGGATGTTCCGGTGCGTGAGCATCGCGCCTTTCGCGACGCCGGTCGTGCCGCCCGTGTATTGCAGGAACGCGATGTCTTCGTGGGTCGCGCGCACCGGTGTGTGCGGCCGCGCATAACCGGCCGAAAGCGCTTTCAGGAGTGGCACTGCCTGCGGCAGCTTGTAAGGGGGCACCATCTTTTTCACGTGACGCAGCATGAAATTGAGCAGGTGTCCCTTCAGGTTCGCGCCGTCGGCGAGCAGATCGCCGAGCGCGGTCACGATCACGTTGCGCACCTTGGTGCCGGGCAATGCATCTTCGAGCGTCTTCGCGAAGTTCTCGAACACGACGATCGTCTGCGCGCCGCTGTCCTTTAGCTGGTGCGCGAGTTCGCGCACCGTGTAGAGCGGATTCACGTTGACGACCACCGCGCCCGCCTTGATCGTGCCGAACAGCGCGACCGGATACTGGAACGTGTTCGGCAGCATGATCGCGACGCGCTCGCCCGGCTCCACGCCGATGCTTTGCAGGTACGCCGCGAACGCGCTCGCCTTGCGGCCCAGTTCACCGTACGTCAGGTTCGCGCCGACGCTCACGTACGCGACGCGCTCGCGGAACTGTGCGATGCATTCGTCGAAGAACTGATCGATCGACTCGTATTGCGTGACGTCGATGTCGCGCGGCACGTCGTCCGGATAGGACGCGTACCAGATGCCGTCGGTGTTCGGAGCGGGGTGGGGCACCGGGTTTTGACGAGGCGTGCCGCCTGCGTCCGGCACGTGCGGCGGGGCTTGGGTGGGCTCGGTCATCGGTTGCCTCCTGAAAATGTTGGTATGCGCTGCCCGTTATTAGCGTGAACAGGCCCTAGCGTTCCAGAATCGCGACGACCCCCTGGCCGCCCGCCGCGCAGATCGAGATCAGCCCGCGTGCACTGCCGGCCGGTTTGTCGAGTTGCGCCAGCATCTTCGCGAGCGCGGCGACGATCCGTCCGCCCGTCGCCGCAAACGGATGGCCGGTCGCGAGCGAACCGCCGTTCACGTTGAGCCTGGTGCGGTCGATCGCACCGAGCGCGCCGGCGAGGCCAAGCTGCGTGCGGCAATATTCGTCATCCTGCCATGCCGCGAGCGTGCACAACACCTGGGCCGCGAACGCTTCGTGGATTTCGTAGAAATCGAAGTCCTGCAGCGTGAGGCCGGCGCGCGCGAGCATGCGCGGCACCGCGTAGGCGGGCGCCATCAGAAGGCCTTCCTGCTTGTCGAAAAAGTCGACCGCCGCGGTTTCCGACCAGCTCAGATACGCGAGCACGGGCAAGCCACGCTCGGCCGCCCACGCTTCGCTCGCGAGCAGTACCGCGGATGCTCCATCGGTCAGCGGCGTCGAGTTGCCGGCGGTCAGCGTGCCCGCGTCGCGGTCGAACACGGGCTTCAGGTTCGCGAGCCTTTCGAGCGACAGGTCGGCGCGCAGGTTGTTGTCGCGCGCGAGGCCTTTGTACGGCGTCATCAGATCGTTGACGAAGCCGCGCGCGTACGCATCGGCGAGCTTGCGATGGCTCTCGTACGCGAGCACGTCCTGCGCCTCGCGCGAGATGTTCCAGCGCTTGGCCATCAGCTCGCAATGCTCGCCCATCGACAGCCCCGTGCGGGGCTCGCCGTTGCGCGGCAACAGCGGCTTGAACAACATGCCGGGCCGCAGCCTGCTGAGCGCGGCGATACGCTGACCCGTACTCTTGCCGCGATTCGCTTCGAGCAGGATCTTGCGCATGCGCTCGTTGACGCCGATCGGCGCGTCGGACGTGGTATCGACGCCACCCGCGATGCCCGCGTCGATCTGCCCGAGCGCGATCTTGTTGGCGACGAGGATCGCGGCTTCGAGGCCGGTGCCGCAGGCCTGCTGCACGTCGTAGGCTGGCGTTTCCTTCGCGAGCGTGGTGGACAGTACGGACTCGCGCGTCAGGTTGAAGTCGCGCGAGTGCTTGATGACGGCGCCCGCCGCGACTTCGCCGAGACGCACGCCGTGCAGGTCATAGCGATCGATCAGCCCTTGCAGCGTGAAGGTCAGCATGTCCTGATTCGGTGCGCTCGCGTAAGCGGTGTTCGAGCGGGCAAACGGAATCCGGTTGCCCCCGATGACGGCGACGCGGCGCACGGCAGGTTGCGGGTGGGACATGCTCGGCTCCTTTGGGTCGTTCCCAGATTATTGGTCGATGCGAACGGCGCGCTCGCGGTTCACAGCAGCCGCCACTGCATGCGCCCGCGCAAATGCGGCTTTTCCCCGGCGATATCGCGCACCTCGAGATCGCGCTCGATCAGCGAAGGCGATGCGCTCCACAGCGACGCTTCGCCCGGCAGCAGCATCGGCACCTTGAACTCGGCGCTGAGCGTTGCTTCGGCGAGCGGCTTCGGCGGCTGCAGCGACGACGCCGCGCGCGCGAGCGTCCACATGCCATGCGCGATCGCGCGCGGAAAGCCGAACGCCTTCGCCGACAGCGCGCTGATGTGGATCGGGTTGTAGTCGCCGGACGCGCTCGCGTAGTCGCGGCCCAGTTGCGGCGCGAGCTGCCAGCGCGCGATCCGTTGCAGCGCATCGGGGCCGAGCGTCAACGCTTCGAGCGGATGGCCGAGCGCCGGCACCGCGCGCTTCAGGTAGATGCTGTCGCCGTCCCACACCGCCTCGCCGCGCCGATAGATGCGCGTATGCACGACGAACGCCTGGCCCTTGTCGTGACGCAGCAGCGCGCCGAATTCGACCTCGATGCGCAGCAGGTCCTTGTAGGCGAGCGGGCGGCGCAGCCGCACGTGATTGGCCAGATGCACGAGACCGAGCGCGGGCCACGGAAACGCGGGGTCGGTCAGCATCAGCAGATGCAGCGGAAACGCGAGCAGGTGCGGGTAGGTCAGCGGCACGCCGTGCTCGGGAATGAAGCCGCACACGCGCGCATAGCGCCACACGGGGCCGGGCTCGAGCACGACGGCGGGGCGCACGAGCCGCAACGGCGGCAGCCGCGTGTCGCGGCCGCGCTTGACGATGCCCGTCAGCGCGCGCCCGTACAGCTTTGCCGGCGCGGGCAGCGTTTCGATGACGACGGTTTTCGGCCGCGCGCCGTCGCCCGGCGCGGGAGCGAGCTGACGGCTGCCGAACGGATCACGCGGTTCGTCCATACCCATGCTCCCGTTCACGCGCCAATCAGGCTTTGACCGCACACGCGCACGACCTGGCCCGTCACGCCGGCCGAGCCCGGATGCGCGAGCCACGCGATGGTCTGCGCGACGTCGACGGGCTGGCCGCCCTGGCTCATCGAGTTCATGCGGCGGCCGGCCTCGCGGATCGCGAGCGGAATCTTCGCGGTCATCTGCGTTTCGATGAAGCCGGGCGCGACCGCGTTGATCGTGATGCCGCGCGCGCGCAGTGGCAGCGCCATGCTCCGCACCCGGCCGATCACGCCAGCCTTGGACGTCGCGTAGTTGGTCTGGCCGGGATTGCCCGCGATGCCGCTGATCGACGACACCGCGACGATTCGCCCGCCGTCGCGCAGGATGCCGCCCGCGAGCAGCGCGTCGTCGATGCGTTCCTGCGCGCTCAGGTTGATGTCGATCACGCTTTGCCAGACGGCGTCGGTCATCTTCGCGATGGTCTTGTCCTTCGTGATGCCGGCGTTGTGCACGACGATGTCGACGCCGAGCTCGTCGAGCGCGGCGGCGATCTGCGCGGGCGCTTCGGGCGCGGCGATGTCGAACGCGAGCGGGCTGCCGTTCAGCTGCCGCATCGTCGCATCGAGCGCGTCGCGCGCGGACGGAATGTCGAGGCCGATCACATGCGCGCCCTCGGCCGCGAGCACGCTCGCGATCGCCGCGCCGATGCCGCGTGCCGCGCCCGTGACCAGCGCACGCCGGCCGGCGAGCGGCTGGCGCCAGTCGAACGCGGGCGCGTCGTGCGGCAGCGCGCCATGTGCCGCGATCCGCACCACCTGACCCGACACATAGGCCGAGCGCGGCGACAGGAAAAAGCGCAGCGTCGCCTCGATGGCGTTTTCAGCGCCTTCCTCCACGTACACGAGATTCGCGGCGATGCCGCGCCGCGCTTCCTTGCCGAGCGAGCGCACGAGCCCTTCGAGCGCGCGCTGGGCAGTCCACTGACGCGGGCTCGCGCAGGCCTCGGGCGGCCGGCCCAGCACGACGATGCGCCCACACTTGCCGAGCGAGCGCAGCGTGTCGTGGAAAAAGCCGTGCAGCGGTTCGAGCAGGCTGCTGTCGTCGATACCGCTCGCGTCGAACATCAACGCGGCAAGCTTGCCCGGCGCACCGGCTTCGGCCGGCTCGAAGCGGCCGGTCATCAGGCCGTGGCGATGGGCGAGCGGCACCCACAGCCCGGCGCTTTCGTGCGCGACGCTCGTCATGCCGATGGTGGCGATCAGACTCCCGAGCGCGTCGAACAGGCGCGGCTCGCGGCCCGCGCCGATCGCGATCAGTCCGTCGAACTCGGGCCGGTCCGCGCGATAGCGCCGCAGCACCTCGGGCTTCGGCAGCCCGAGCGAGCGCGCGAGACGGCCGCCGAACGGCGAGTTGACGAACTTCAGGTAGGAGTCGTTCATGTTATCGGTTGCTCTGCTGGACGCGCCGCGGGCAGCCCCGTGATTTTCAGGGGCGCCGGACGTGTGTCAGTGTGCCTTGAGTTGCGTGACTCGGGTACGGTTTGCCGCGCCGGGTCGGTAGTTTTTTCTGCGTGAGCGCGGGCATCAGGCCACCAGTTCCAGCGCCTTTTCGAGCGCGTGCTTGCGCTGTTGCAAGCTCGCGAGCAGGTCGAAGTCGGCCGGGAAATCGTCGACCTTGACGACCTGCGCGCCGTAGCGCGCGTAGTCGTCGAGCACGCGCCGCTCGTCCGCGTCGACGAGGCCCTGGCGTTGCGCCGCATCGGTCCATGCGGCGAACTGCGGCAGGCTTTGCGGCAGCGGTTCGAGCAGACCCTGCTTCACCGCCTCGCGCAGCTTCTGCTCGATTTGCGTGAACTGCGGATTGAGCGCGAACGCGAGCTCGCCATAGCCGAGCGCATCGACGTCGGGGTGCGGCACGTACGAGTCGGCGACGAGCCGCTCGCGCGCGGGGCCGGGCGTTTGCATCAGTTCGGCGATCTCGCTGCCGAGCCGGTCAGACGGCTCGCGATGCGGCAGGCCGAACGGGAATGCGAGCACACGCACGAGCGTCGCGGCGACCCGGTTCGGGTAGTTCGCGAGCACGCCGTCGAGCGCGTGCTGCGCCTTGTACAGCGCATCCTCGACGCCCCACCGCACGAGCGGCAGGTCGTCGTGCTGTCGGCCTTCGTCCTCGAAACGCTTTAGCGTCGCCGAGATCAGGAACAGCTGCGACAGCACGTCCCCGAGGCGTCCCGAGATGCGTTCGCGACGCTTCAGATCGCCGCCGAGCACGAACATCGACACGTCGGCGAGCAACGCGAACACGGCCGACAGACGTGTCGCCGCGCGATAGTACGCATGGAGCGGCGCATACGCGCGGCGCGGCTTCGCGATCAGCGCGCCGCCGCTCAGCCCATACACGGCGCTGCGCACCACGTTCGACACCGTGAAATTCACGTGACCGAAGAACGCCGCGTCGAACTCGCGCAAGGCTTTCGCGCGATCGGGCTCGCGCGTCGCCGTCATTTCCTTCAACACGTACGGATGGCAGCGAATCGCGCCCTGGCCGAAGATGATCAGACAGCGCGTCAGAATGTTCGCGCCTTCGACGGTGATCGAGATCGGCATTTGCTGATACGCACGCGCCAGAAAGTTCGACGGCCCCATGCAAATACCCTTGCCGGCGACGACGTCCATGCCGTCGTTGATGACCATGCGCGCGCGCTCGGTGATGTGATATTTGGCGATCGCCGAAATGACGGAGGGCTTTTCGCCGAGGTCGACCGCCTGCGCGGACAGGCGGCGCGCGGCGTCCATCACGTACAGGTTGCCGCCCATGCGGCCGAGCGCTTCCTGCACGCCCTCGAACTTGCCGACGGCGGTGCGGAACTGGCGCCGAATCGCGGCATACGCGCCGGTGCCGCGCACGGCAATCTTCGCCATCCCGACGTTCGACGACGGCAGCGAAATCGCGCGGCCCGCCGCCAGACACTCCATTAGCATGCGCCAGCCGTTGCCGACCTGGGCGCGTCCGCCGATCACCCAGTCGAGCGGAATGAACACATCCTTGCCCGAGTTCGGGCCGTTCTGGAATACCGCGTTCAGCGGCCAGTGACGCCGGCCGATATCGACGCCAGGGTGGTCGGTCGGAATCAGCGCGCAGGTGATGCCGGGTTCGTCGTTCGCGCCGAGCAGATGGTCGGGGTCGAGCGCGCGGAACGCGAGGCCGAGTACGGTCGCAATCGGCCCGAGCGTGATGTAGCGCTTGTCCCACGTGACGCGAAAGCCGAGCGTCTCGCGGCCCTCGTGCAGGCCCTGGCAAGCGATGCCGACATCGGGAATCGCGGCGGCGTCGGACCCGGCATACGGGCTCGTCAGCGCGAAGCAGGGGATTTCCTCGCCGCGCGCGAGACGCGGCAGATAGTAGTTTTTCTGCGCGTCGGTGCCGTAGTGCATCAGCAACTCGGCTGGGCCGAGCGAGTTCGGCACCATCACCGACACGGCCGCGGCCGAGCAGCGCGTCGCGAGCTTCATGATCACCTGCGAATGCGCGTACGCGGAGAACTGTTTGCCGCCGTACTGCTTCGGAATGATCATGCCGAGAAAGCCGTGCTGCTTGATGAACTGCCACGTTGGCGGCGACAGGTCCTGCCAGACCATCGTGGTTTCCCAGTCGTTCGCGAGGTCGCACAGTTGCTCGCATTCGACGTCGAGGAACGTCTGCTCTTCGGCGCTGAGCATGGCCGGGCCATAGCCGAGCAGCGTGTCCCAGTGCGGGCGGCCCGAGAACAGCTCGGCGTCCCACCAGACCGTGCCCGCCTCGATCGCGTCGCGCTCGGTCGGCGACATCTGCGGCAGGATCTTGCGGAACGTGTCGAGCACCGGTTTCGCGAGCCATGCGCGGCGCAGCGGTTTGATCGTCAGCACGAGGGCGGGGAGTACGAACACGATCGCGAGCAGTGTCGTCAGCAGCGGGCCGGCCGCGCCGCTCACGAGCGCGGCCGCGACCCAGACGATCAGCGCCGCGAGCCACCATGAGGCGCGGGCCTGAACGTAGACGAGAGCGAATGCGGCGATGACGAGCGCCAGGATGAACCACGGCATGACGTTTCCTCCTCTGTGGTGACGCAATCGCCGGGCCAGCTGCGAGTCGCGCTCTTGCGTCGGGCGTTACCGCGTCTTACCGACTCGACTGACGCTGCGCAACGTAGATGTACTGCTCGGGTAAGCGAGCTCGATCGGGTTCCATGTACGACGTGTGGTGGTTACGTCGAGTGATGACGCGATGACGCCGTGAGACGTCGTCAGGCGGTGCCGTGCAGCCCATGCTGATAGCTTGCCGGCGCCGCTTCCATAGTGCCGCCGCGGCTTTTGCTGTCGAACGAGTCGCGTGCCACTGCGCACGCGGCCGCCTCGCCGCTGGTGTGTTCTTGCGCACTGGCGAACGTGCTATCCATGCCGCCGTCGGTCGCATCGCCGAGCACGGCGCCGAACGCGGCCAGTTGCGAGCCGTCCGGCAGCGGCGCCTTCAGCGCGGAGACCATCAGCGACGCCAGGCGCGCGATGAGCTGCAGATCGTTCATCGACTTGCCTTGCGAGAACTCGGCAATCAGGCTGTCGGTATCGGTGCCGGCGAGCACCCCCGACAGCGCGCCGATCGCGAAATGCAACCGCCAGCCGAGTTCCTCGCGCGGCAGATGCGGCAGCGCGCGCTGGAACGCGTCGAAGAAGCGCATCGCCACCGCTTCGTAATGCGCGTTCAGAAAGTCGCGGATGAACGACGAGGGATCGGTGTAGGCGCGCCCGAGCAGGCGCAGAAACGCTTTGCCGCCGACACGCGGATCGCTCGACAGACGCAGCGCCGGAATGAACATCGCGCCGAGCACGTGCTCGCAGGTCAGGCGCGCGCCGAGCATGACGTCGAAACGGTCGAGCAGCTTCAGGCGCTCCCGGTTCAACTGATCGAGCCGGCGCGACAGCATCGAGTGAATCAGCGATTCCTTGCTGCCGAAGTGATAGTTGACCGCCGCAAGATTGACTTCGGCGCGCGAAGTGATCTGGCGCAGCGACATCGCCTCATAGCCGCATTCGATGAACAGCGTCTCCGCGGCGTCGAGGATGCGTGACTTCGTATCGCCGGCATGCCGGCCGGGTGTGCGAACTGCCATGTTGCCGTCTCCCAGTTGCCGGGGCTGCCGGCTCGCAAACACGCGATTCAAATCGATATTTGAAACGACCGTTTTTTTAGGATAAGAAAGGATGGTCGGTGCGATCAAGGGACGGGCTCGACGAACTCCTCTAGAAGACCTGTCGGGGAGCCATGCTGGCGAAGCGCGGCGCGTCATGCCGCGCGGAAAATAAAAAGACCGTTCCGAACGAATCGGAACGGCCTCGTGTCGTGTTGCGATGTAATCTGGCCTTGCGCTCGACGACCGGGTTGACCCGGCTCCCAGGCGTTGACGCGTATTGGCTAGCCGTCTGGTTCGAAAGCCTCAAGCTCTTAAACTCGTCCTCCGACCGCGCCGCCCGTCGATTCCGCGCCGACGACTTCACGCGCGGACTGCGTCATGTCGATGCCACGGCGCTCGCGACTGAACGGAATCAGCGCGCAGATCAGGATCGCGACGATGCCGATCACGACCGCCATCACGAGCGCGTAGTTGTTGCCGTGCAGTTCGGCGGTTTTCGCTTGCAGCGGACCGTTGACCGACGCGATCAGATTGCCGAGCTGATACACGAGACCGGGGAAGGTCGCGCGGATTTCATCGGGCGAAATTTCGTTCAGGTGCACCGGAATCACGCCCCAGGCGCCTTGCACCGAGATCTGCATCAGGAACGCGCCGAGCGCGAGCAGCATCGGCGTGGTCGAGAAGGCCCACAGCGGCAGCACCGGCAGCGCGATCAACGCGGCGATGAAAATCGCGCGCTTGCGGCCGATCTTCTCCGACGCCCAGCCGAAGAACAGACCCCCGCAGATCGCGCCGATGTTCAGCGTGATCGTGATCCACGACACCGTGTGCGCGTCGAACTGGCGCTGTACGCGCAGGAAGGTCGGATACAGATCCTGCGAGCCGTGCGAGAAGAAGTTGAAGGCGGTCATCAGGATGATCGCGTACATCGACAGACCGACGTTCAGCTTGAGCGTCGCGACGAGGCCAGGACGGACCTTCTTCTCGAGCGTCTTGAACGCGGGCGACTCCGGCACGTGCGCGCGAATGTACAGCACGAGCAGCGCGGGCAGCACGCCGACGAAGAACATGCCGCGCCAGCCGATGTATTGATAGAACAGGCCGAACACGATCGACGCGAGCAGGTAGCCGCTCGGATAACCGGCTTGCAGAAGACCCGACACGATACCGCGCGACTTCGTCGGCACGGTTTCCATGGTCAGCGCGCCGCCGACCCCCCATTCGCCGCCCATCGCGATACCGAACAGCGCGCGCAGCACGAGCAGCGTCATCAGGTTCGGCGACAGACCGGACAGCAGTTCGAGCAGGGAGAAGCACGCGATGTTGAGCATCAGCGTCGGACGGCGGCCGTATTTGTCGGCGAGCCAGCCGAAAATCAATGCACCGAGCGGGCGCATCATCAAGGTCAGCATGATCGCGACTGTGACCGAAGGAATGTCCGTATTGAATTCCTGCGCGATATCTTTCAATACGAACACCATCAGAAAGAAATCGAATGCGTCGAGCGTCCAGCCCAGATAGGCGGCGATCGTGACGTTTCTCTGTTCCCGAGTCCAGCTCATTGATTGTTCTCCTGAGTCTCCACAAAACCGCGTTTGATCGCGGGCGGCACCGTAGCCCTTGCGCCTTATGGCAAGCGCTTCCCGGCGAGTGTACGCCGAGCATTAAGCGTCTGCATGGTTGAAGCCGGTTTTCTCCGCGTTAATCCGGACAGCAATTTTCGTGCTGAATTCGTAATGCATGTTTAATGTCGGGCAAATGTAATTGCCGGTTCGATTCATGTTTGTATTTTGTAATGTTTATCGGGATTTCCCAGCGCCCCTTTTTTATGAAGTTTATGGCAATGGCGTTTTGACGGGGCGGGCCGTGCCGGTCCGCGCGCCGCATCGAACCTTCATGTACAGTTATTTCGCCAACTGATCGACATATCGCTATGTCCTTGACGCCATCGCCTTCGTTGCTCGACGAGATGCTCGACGCTGTCGCGCGTCGCTATCGCCTGCCGGCGCTCGCGGCCGTCTGCGCGCCGACGCAGCAAGCGAGACCCGCCACCGTGCTCGCGCTCGCGATCGAGCAGGCTCGTGAGGCGAGCGCGCGTGGCGAAGCGCCGGATGCGGCGAACCAGCGCTTCTTCGTCGAGGCGCTCGCGCGCATGATTCGGGAGGCGATGCGCGAGGAAGCCGGCGACCCGGTGTTTCAGGCGACGCTGCTACGGCACCGCAGCACGGTGGTGCGCGAGTACGCGTCGCTGGCCGCGCACGCGAGCGTCGATCGCCGGCTGATCTACGCGGCCGTCAATGCGATCGCACATCCGGCCAAACAGCAGCGGCTGCTACCCGGCCTGCAACGCGACGCGCTGGCGCGTCTGCACGCGCTGGCGTTCGCCGAAGCGTGGCCCGAACTGGCCGAAGCCGTGCAAGCTTGCATCGATACGCCGCAAATCGCGCACGACGCGGCGCTGCAACGCGGCCTCTCGCAATTGCTGGAGAGTGCCGCTTTGCAGCGCTTGCGCCGTCTTTACGCGCTCGCGTCCGACGAGCGCGTGCGTCAGTACCAGACGCTGTGGGATCGCCAGGGGCCGCGCCCGGGAAGCTCGACTGCCGTGGCACGAGGCTTGAGCTCGAAGCAGCGCGGCGCCGCGGTCGAGGCATCGGCCGCCGATGCGCTCGACGCGCTCGCGCGGCGCCTCAATGATGCGCAGGGTGCGCTCGCCTCGTACCGTGTCGTGAACTCGATGCGCGTGCCGGCCGCGATACCCGCGAGCCACGAGCGCGCGAAAACCGAATGGGACGTGGTGCTGCTGCGCCAGGCACAGCCCCCGGCCGACGCGGCGGCGTGGGACGTCTGCCTGCTCGTCGAAGCGAAGGCATCGGTCGATGCGGCCACCACCGATCTGCCGCGGCTCGTGCGTGGACTGACGCTGCTTGCGCATGCGGACCCGCACACCGTCTACCCGTTTCGGACGCAGCAGGGGACGGTGGGTTTGAGCGGCGCGTCGCTCGCCGCGCTGACGAGCGACAGGGCCGGTCTTCGCAGGACCGTGCTCTATTGCTGCGACGCACCCGTCGAAGCGGCGCCGCGCGTGCTGGGCCCTGCGAGCCGGATGCAGCTGCTGTCGGCGCACGCCAGCCTCGATTTCGCGGCCGCACTGGCGGATGGCCGCGATGCCGATTGCGCGGTGCTGGAACCGGTGTGGCATCAGTTGCTCGAATCGCCGAGATGGCGGACGGCGCTCGACCAGTACGCGACGCTGCGCGAGGTCCGCGAATTGATGGTTCATCCGGACGACTTGCGGGCCGCCGTCGGCATCGCCGACGCAAGACGGTTGAGCGCGGCGCGCTAGGCCTGCCAGGTCTGCCTGGGGCCAACGCAAGCGCTGTGCCGCAGTCGCGGCGCGATTGCATTGGAGGTGGCGCGCGCGTTGCTCGTAGCGATAGATCTTCGAGCAAAAAGGAGGGGTGATGGAAACGCCGTCGAAGCGACTGTCGGACACACAGGTGCAGGTTGCCAGCAAGATCTACGGATTTCGTTCGCCACAGGAGGCGGAGCGTTTCGTGCAATGTCTGCGCGGCGGCGACGCGAGCCGCTGCGTCGCGGACGTTCCGCCCGAGACAGCAACCGATGCCTATCCCCCCGGAACCCGCACAGGGTCGGGCGCGGGCATGACGATCGGGCCGCCGCCGGGCGGGCTCGATAGCGACGAGTAACGCGTTTGCGCCGGGTCGCCGGGGCGGGCACGGTTCTAACGCCTCGGCGATCAGAAAGACAATCTCGACCCGGGCAATCCGTCGAACCTGCAATCACGACATTTGCGACATGCGCGTATTGCGACATGCGCGTATTGCGACGCCCGCGTCAGCGCACCGGCCCCAGCGACGCCGACAGAGGTGCGGAGCCGCCGCCCAGCGTCCGGTCGATCAGATAGCGGCCCTGTTCGACGCCGGCGCGCAACGCTTCCGCCTCGGTGAGCCATTCCGGCGTCACGGGCTCCACGTTGGCCAGATTGGCGGGTATCTCCAGCGGCCGGCCCTCGCGGGAAATCGACACGTCGGCGATCCAGGCGCCTCGCGAGTTCCGATGCGCGGTCACCGTGATCAGCGCGCCGCGGTGCGCGTCATACATCGCGTGGTGGGAGCCGGGCTCGGCGCGCGCGGCCGGCATCGCGCGTCCGTCCGCGCTAGCCATATCGGAGCCGGTCTCGCCGATGCTTGCGTCGGCGCTGCGGTCAGTGTGATCGGTTGGGGGGAGCGGAGTCATGCTGTCCTCGGCGAGCGAATGATCTGCCTGATTCGAGCAAGCGCTGTGCCGACAGGGCGAACGCGTGCAGGCATCCGTCCAGGAACGGGCACGCGGCGTGCGATCGCTCAGCGCGGGCCCGGCTCTTGCGCTGCGTTCAGCGCTGGCGTCGCTTCGCTCTGTCGGCCGAGAGGCGAAGTCTTTGCTGATGGCGGCCGCCGCAAATGAATCGTAAGGAGGACGGAATGTCGATCCATGCGAAGGTCACGAGGTGGCGCAACGTCGGGCGATTCTGCGTCGAACGTGTAACCGACTATAGCGAACTGTTCGCGCTGGAAGTCGAGGAGACGCGAAAGCGTCTGGTGCGCGAGTTGAGCGCACTCATGGCGTTGGCAGTCGCGGGCCTGTTCACGCTGTCCTTCATTTGCATCGCGATCATCGCCACCGCGTGGCAGACGCCTTACTTCCTTGCGGTGGTCTGGGGCGTGGCCGCCGCGTGGCTGCTCGTGTGCATCGTGTCCTTGCTCGTCTTGCGGGCGCAGAAACCGGCGCAATCGCTTCACGTGCTCAAGGCCGAGATTCATTCCGATCTCGACGCTCTCAGGGAGTCGCTCAAATGAGTCAGCCACATCACGCCAATGAGCTTGCCCGGGTCACCATTCTGGAACGCATGGGGGCATCGCGAGCCGCATTGGTCGCGGCGAACCAGACTGCCGCGTTGCCGGCGGTGCGGGCAGCCTCGCGCTCCTCCGCCGGCAATGTGCTCGCGTCGCTCGCCGAGGCGCCGCATGTTGCGCTGCTTCTCGCGCTGGTGATCGGCGGCGTCGTGCTGGGGCCGCGCCGCACGCTGTCGATCGCGGGCCGTTCCGGTCTTGCGGCGTGGATTGCCCGCAATGTGCGGCGGTCGATCGCGCAGTGACGCCCTGAGCGAAAGCGGCGATCGGACCAGGCAAAGCAGAATCGCCTGGTTCTTGAACGCACGACGGTCGCTATCGTCACGTGTTGCCGCGATGCGCGGCAACGCGACTTTTCCTCGCTTCCTTTTCCAGCCCATCGCCTCAGCGAACCGTGTGCAACCCTACCAGCCTGCTAGACTGGAAGTTCCCCTGCAAGCCATGGAGGGAGATATGACGACCGTCTACGTCGTAAAGACCGGCGAAAAGTTCCTCTGCACCGCAGAGGACGGCGATATCGGCATGGCACCGGAGATCAAGGAAGCCACGTCCTTTCGCTCGTATGAGGAAGCGAATAAAGTCGCGAACGAGCACGCCGACCCCGGATACGAAATCCTGACCATCGACGTTAAGAAACGCTGACGAGGTGTTGGCTGTTCGCGCCAGGCGCTCAGCGAAACAAGGCTGGCAATTCAACGGGCGCCATGCAATATGGCGCTCGATCGGGTGCGTCCGAAATCGTCGTCATGACGGCTTCGGGCGTTCAGGCGGCGGCCGAAATCACTCTGCAAGCGCGCATAGCACGACACTCCATGCCGTCCCCGGCGGGGACGGCATGCTCTGCAGCGGCGAACTGGTCAGACGGGCGGGCTTACGATCCGCCAAAGAACACCGGCTTCATCCCACTCGTGCTGGCCGGATTACCCATCTGCTGCGTACCGCTGGTCGCGGGGCCGTAGCCGCTGCTCTGTCCTGCTGCAGTGGCGTTGGTGGTCGGCATGTTGGTAGGAAAGTCGACGGTATTCGCATTGGCCGGATTGAAGCCGGCTTGCTCGAGCTGAGCGATTTCTGCCTGCACTTGCGCGTGCGTCAGCGCCCCGTCCGACTGCGCCAGCGATGCAACTGACACAGCCATGACCGCGACCGCGCAAGCTGTGTGGACTAACGTCTTCATGATGGCCCGCCTCCTTGTTGGTTACTACAGCTGACTCGCGCTTCGCTTTTCGCGGTACAGCTGATCAAAGGTTAGGTGAGGAACCGTACAGTGGTCGTTTATTTTTCATGGTAGCGGGTTCGTCCATCAGCCGACGCTGGTCGACGCTCGCGCCCGAACGCTCCGATGTCGGCCGCGCATCCGAGACCGTATCTCCGGACACGAGCCGACATCATCGAAGCGTGGGTCAAGCAGCCGTTCGCGGGTCGTCGTCGAACATCCGCGTTCCCGCGGGTGCCGTCGTCAAGAAAGCTCAGGTGCGCGTAATCGAAGCCCCACCGTCCACCAACGAAGCGGTACCCGTCACGAAGGACGAATCGTCGGAAGCAAGGTAGAGCGCCGAGCGGGCAATCTCTTCCGGCTTTGCGACCCGCTTGAGCGCGTGCAGCCCGGTCACGAACGTCTGCGATTCGGCCGTATCGTTCATACCGCGATACATCTGCGTGTCCACCGCGCCCGGGAGGATCGCGTTGACGCGCACGCCTTGCGGGCCGTATTCAGCTGCGAGCGCTTGCGTCAGTCCGATCAGCCCGGCTTTGCTCGCGGCATAGGCGGCGGTCCCCGGGAAGGCGAACGAGTAGCCGACGAACGTCGACGTGAAGATGATCGACCCACCGCCTTGCTTGATCATTTCAGGAATCTGATGCTTGGCGCCGACAAACGCGCTCGTCAGGTTGGTGGCCAGCGTCGCTGACCAGCCCGCTTCCGATACGCCTGTGGACGGTCCCATTTCACCGAGCGTCCCCGCGTTGTTGTAGGCGATGTCGAGGCGGCCGAAGCGGCTGACGGCGAGTTCGACCAGCGCTTTCGCGAATTCTTCGGATTGCACGTCCCCTGCCAGCGAGACAGCCGTGCCGCCGTCGCGAGCGATCTCGCTCACCAGCGCCTCGAGTTCGGCTTCGCGGCGTGCGGCCACGACAACTTTCGCGCCTTCGGCGGCGAACAGCCTGGCGGCGGCGCGACCAATGCCCGCGCTGGCGCCAGTGACGATAGCGACCTTTCCTGTCAAGCGTTGCATGTTGAATCTCCGGTTTGATCATCGGCCGATGCCCAATGCGTCGGCTCGTTGAGACGTACTATAAGATTCCGTTCTTGAGACAAAAAGACCAAAAATATGGCGATATCATTCAGCTTTTATGAATGACAGGAGTGCCATATGGACCGGCTGCGCGCGTTTGAGATCTTCGTCACCGTAGTCGACCGGGGCAGCTTTGCGCGCGCGGCCGATGCGCTCGAAACCTCGCCCGCGAACGTGACCCGCTACGTGAATGAACTGGAGGCGCATCTCGGTGCGCGGCTTCTGAATCGCACCTCACGCAGATTGTCTCTTACCGAGGCCGGTGAAACGCTTTATTCGCGATGCAAGGCAATCCTCGAAGACGTTGCGGAAACGGAAGGGCTCGTGTCGACAACGTCGATCGAACCGCGTGGACGGCTGCGTATCAATGCACCGGTCAGCTTCGGCATCCTGCATCTCGCGCCGCTGTGGCCACGGTTCATGCAGCAATATCCCGACGTCGAACTCGACATCACGCTGATAGATCGCGTCGTCGATATCGTCGAGGAGGGCTTCGATCTCGCCATCCGCATCTCGCGCGCCGGCACGGTCGATCACGCGGCCCGCAAACTGGCGACGTCGACAAACATCCTGTGTGCATCTCCCGACTATCTGAAGCGTTGGGGACATCCTGAAACGCCGACGGACCTGCCCGGACATCGATGTATCGGCTATACGTATGCCGCCACGGCGGACGAGTGGCAACTGATGGACAAAGACGGCAAAACGCATGCTGTCGAGGTCGACTGCCACATGCACACCAATAACGGCGACACCGCGCGCGCGGCGGCGCTCGCGGGGCACGGCGTGATCTGGCAGCCGACGTTTCTGATCGGCGAGGACCTACGCGCAGGCCGGCTCGTCCAGGTATTGCCTGAATACCGTTTGCCGGATATCGATGTGCTCGCGCTGTATCCGAGCCGTCGCCACGTGAGCGCAAAAGTTCGTGCGGCAATCGATTTCCTGGTCAACGCGTTCTCGGGCGTGCCACCGTGGGACGAGACGTGAAGGGGATGTCTGATGTGTGTCGGCTACCCGGAAACCGGATGCCTGCAATTGGGGAAGAGGCCGCCGGGCACGGCGCGTTCGATAGCACGATTCAACTGGAATTCGGTCTGTCACCGTTCTTTAATGTGTCGTATGGCGCGTCATGCAGGAGACCTGACACACCAGATGAAAACTGCAGATTGAATCACCGGCACGGTCGCCCTCCAACGAGTTCACGCAGTGGCAGGTCTGGATCAGCGATGTCCCGGAACAAGAACCGACGGGAGACATTCGTGAGAACATTCGACGCCATCATGGCGGGTCTGATCTGCTGTTCATGCACAGCCGCGGCCTACGCCGCCGACATCAAGGGAGTCGGTAGCACGTTCGCCGCTCCCCTCTACACCCGATGGGCCGCCGACTACCAGAAGTCGGGTGGCAGCAGGGTGATCTATCAGGGCACGGGTTCGTCCGATGGGCTCAAGCAGGTCATCGCCCGGGAAGTCGACTTTGCGGGCTCGGACGCGCCACTGACCGACGATCAACTGACCCGCAACGGCTTGCGGCAATTTCCAACCGTAATCGGCGGCGTGGTACCCGTCGTGAACCTTCCGGGGCTCAAAGCCGGCGAGGTGATGTTGACGGGGCCGGTCGTCGCCGACATCTTTCTCGGCAAGATTCAGTTCTGGGACGACCCGGCAATCGTGCGGTTGAACCCAAAGATCAAGATGCCTAACTACCCGATTGCCGTGGTGCGTCGCCAGGATGGCTCGGGCACGACGCTGATCTGGACTCACTACCTCGCGCAGGTCAGTCCCGAATGGAAGCGCAGGGTAGGCGAAGGCACTAGCGTGCGATGGCCGCTCGGCATCGGCGGCAAAGGCAACGAGGGCATTGCCACGTACGTCGGCTATCTGCCCGGCGCCATCGGCTATGTCGCATGGGATTTCACGAAACAGAACCGCTTGAAGTACGTTGCCATGACCAATGCGGCGGGTAATGTCGTTCAGCCCGGCGCCGCGACCTTCAGGGCAGCCGCGGCGAGCGCCGACTGGTCGGGTTCTCTCTCGCAATCGCTGACCAACCAGCCGGGCAAGGATGCCTGGCCGGTCATGGGCGCGACTTATGTGTTGCTTCCCACGACGCCGAACAAGCCGGGCCACGACGAAGCCACCTTGAAGTTTTTCGAATGGGCGTTGAGTCATGGTGGGCCGACGGTCAACGCGCTGGATTACATACCGCTTCCAGAGCTTGTCGTGACGAAGATCCGCTCACAATGGCCCGCCGATACAGGCGATAAGTCGGTGCACAACGCGTTCGCAGTGCCGTGACCACCTCGTGGCGGATCGGGGAGTTCTGTCAATGGTCACGGCAGCCAGACGCCTTTACGCTCATCGAGAAACGTTCTGAAAAATCGCGCAATCGTGTCTTGCGCGTGTCGATTTCTCCTATGATCATTCGTCGTAGTCACTGGAGGCGCCGTTGCCTCCAGACACTTTCGTCTTCAAAGGGAAAACCCAAATGCGCGTTATGGTCATGATCAAGGCAACCCCCGAATCGGAAGCCGGGCAAATGCCGAGTACGGAACTCCTCACGGCGATGGGGCAGTACAACGAGCAATTGGTCAAGGCCGGCATCATGCAGGGCGGAGACGGGTTGAAGCCGAGTTCGGCCGGCGCTCGCGTTAGGTTCTCAGGGAAGGACCGCACCGTCATTGACGGCCCGTTTGCGGAAACCAAGGAATTGATCGCCGGGTACTGGCTCTGGCAGGTTCAATCGATGGACGAAGCGATCGAATGGGTAAAGCGCTGCCCGAATCCGATGCTCAGTGATTCAGAGATCGAGATTCGCCCGTTCTTTGAGCCTGCGGACTTTGGCGAAGCTTTTACGCCCGAACTTCAAGACGAGGAAAATCGTCTACGCAAGCAAATTGACGGGCAGATGCGTTGACGATTTTCACCGCATCGGTCTGCGGGTATGCGCAGGCAATCGCACTCCGACTGTCTGAGACTTGACGCGGGCTTCCGATGCATTGTCCGGAAGCCCGATGCCACGGGTCGATGATTGCCGTCGTCAGTGGCTGTCGCCCGGCCAGGCGTTCGAAGCCGGTCGGTGCGAAGGTATCTGCTCGATCTTTTCGGCGCTCAGGTCGCTCGGGAAGCAATCGCCCACATCCGGTTCGGCTTGAAGACCCCGCCGTTGGCATTGGGCGGGTTCACGACCGTACGCAACTGCTTTTCGGCATATAGTTGGCGCGTGCGAAACGCTTTCCCCGGAGATCGACGCAATGCCTTATCTACAGCTTGATGTAAACGATCACTACTCTGTCGAGAGCAAAAGACTGCTCGCGGCGAAAATGAGTGAGACTTATGCTCGGATGATGTCGGTGGACGTCAGGCGAATCAGCGTAGCCATACGCGAACTCGGTCCCGGTAGCGTCTGGCGCATTGCGCAGGAGAGCGGAGAACCGGTGCCCGTCGCGTTGATGATGCTGGATATCAGAAGGGGGCGGCCGCCCGAGTCGCGCATGGAGGTGGCCAAAGCGCTTTGCGCGCTCTGCATCGACATTCTTGGCTTGCGCGAGGACCGACTCAACGTTGAGTTCACTCAGCACTCCGGCGATGAGATGTATCACCCGACGCTTGGAGGTTACAGCCCGGAATGGGAGCAGGGCGAGCGATGAGGGTCCGGCTTCCGCGGCCTGTATTTGCGCATGGCCGTGTGACGTCGCCGATATGCGGGAACCACGAGGGCGCCAGGATCGGATCCGCCTGCGTTGCGCCACGACCTGAGCCAAAGTAGGAGGAGGGCCATGAGCGGGCTTGCCACATACCCGGCGGGTAATCGGCGGACGCGACCGTGGTGGATTGTCTTGATCACGACGGTGTTCTGTTTCTTATGCCAGAGCGTCGTCGCGCAAGAGGACGACGGCGCGGCTCGCCTGCACGCGAAATATCAAAGTCTGACGCAGCAACTCGCGCACAACCAGTTTCAGCGACCGCTGTACCTCGAATCGCAGGAGTTGCCGTCGGCACTCAAGGGCGATATTTACGGGCTGCTCAACTATCCTTTCGCGGTGGTCAGCGGCGCGCTCAACGACCCGACTCAGGGCCCGGCCAACTGGTGCGACGTGCTGATCCTGCATCTGAACACCAAATACTGCCACGCGTCGACCAGCGACAGCGGTACGATCCTCACCGTGAACATCGGCAAGAAAACCGAGGAATCGCTTTCGTCGTCGTACCGCGTGCAATTCAACTTTCGTGCGGTAGCGAGCACCCCTGATTATTTTCGCGTCGAGCTCACTGCCGCCAAGGGTCCGCTGAGCACGAAAGACTACCGTATCGTGCTGGAAGCGATACCGGTGGGCGATAACCGCACCTTTATTCACCTGACCTACGCGTACGGATATGGCACGGCGGGACGGTTTGCCATGAAAACCTACCTGGCGACGATCGGCAGCAACAAGGTCGGCTTTTCCGCTACGCCCGATTCGTCGACGAGCGAGCCGCAATACATCGGCGGCGTGCGCGGCCTGGTCGAACGCAATACGATGCGCTACTACCTCGCCATCGATGCCTATCTTGGCGCGCTTTCCAGCCCGCCCAACGCCCGCCTCGACAAACGCCTCGCTGACTGGTTCGATGCGACCGAGCAGTATCCGCGGCAATTGCACGAGGTCAGCCGCGCCGACTATATGCAAATGAAGCACGACGAGTATCAACGTCAGCAGATCGCCCAGTGATCCGCGCAGCGGGCGGGGATCTGATCAATGCAACGCAATATCGCGAAGGTTTTTTCGGAGGGATGTCGATCCGATGGCGCGTCGATCGTCGTTACCTGGTAAGACAATTGGTCAGGAACCTTGGATCTGCCGTTTTGCGCCAAGTCTGGCCGCCATCGTCATCCGACCTGGGAGCACACTGTGAACCGACTCGACAATCCGATCCTGCAAGTCCTGGAAGGCTACAAAGCCGCGGTATTGGCAAAAGACGTGGACGCGTTCGTTGCGCTATACGACCGCGATGCGGTGGTCTTCGACATGTGGGGGACATGGTCGTACAACGGCATCGCATCGTGGCGCGCCATGGTGGAGGGCTGGTTCGGTTCGCTGGGTACGGAACGTGTGATAGTCGATTTCAGCGCGGCGCGAACGATCGTCGCCGCGGACCTCGCCGTCGTTCACGCCTTCGCGACATATAAAGCCGTCGACGCCGACGGATCGGAACTGCGCTCCATGGACAATCGCCTCACCATGACGCTGAGGCAGCAGGCCGACGGATGGAAAATTGTCCACCAGCACACCTCCTCTCCGATCGAGGTCGGCACGGCGCAGGTAATTTTCAGGCGCTAGCGGTCTGGCGGTTCGACATCGCGCGTCGGCTCGCGAATAATCACGGCTGCGTGATTTTCCCATTTGCGACGTACCTTCTGTTCAAAAGCAGCCATGAAACCATTGCTTGCCGGCCGATGCCTTTGCGGTGCCGTCCATTACTCGGTGAAGGACGAATTCGTCTATGCGTTGAACTGCCACTGTTCAAACTGCCGGCGCGCGACCGGCTCGGCGTTCAAACCCTTTGCGGGAATCGAGCGCGACAAGCTGCGCATCACTCGGGGCGAAGACAGCCTGTTGATTTTCGGCGATGAACGAGCGTCGCATGATGTGCGCTGCAAAATCTGTGGAAGCCTGATGTTCTCAGTGGTTCGTCAGGGGCAGTACGTTCACGTCACCCTGGGAACACTCACGGACTCGCCCGCCATGTCTCCCACTGCCCACATTTTCGTGGGTTCAAAGGCACCGTGGTATTCGATCACTGACCAATTGCCGCAACACGACGAATTCGGGTGAGTCCCTTTCCTATCGCAACATCGACTCGAAAGGCGCCGTACCAGCCGCCGCCGTGCGACAGCACGATCAGCGGCAGGTGATGGCCTGCTATCGGCGCGCCGGCCGCGACGGTCTGGGTGACGTCGCCCAAGGCGTGCGGCGTGGCCGGCGCCTCGGTGGGATACCAGATTCCGGCAGTGAGCGGCGGCTCGGCGGCTGAGCGCCGGACGGCTCGAGGTCTATGAGACCAAAGTCCAATTGAATATTTCAGGCGCGGGTTCAATAGTAGTGAAACGCCGCGTTCTGTCGACGACAAAGCCGGCGCGATCCTCTTCCTAAGATGCCGGAATTGCAGGCAGGCCTTGATATTGGCGTCAGGAACGTTCCAGTGGGTTTGAGTTTTCGCGATTGCAGGCCTATCACGGTGTCGCCGCCGAACCGCGACGCGACCTGGCGGGAGAACAACTTATGCTGCTCACACCGATTCCCCAACGGACTCCGTCCCGAGAGATGCTCGACGTCCTGATCCGCGCCGGACTCGTCGCGGTCCTGGCCGTATTCTGTTTTCGGATCTTCGCGCCGTTTCTTAACCTGATGGCCTGGTCGGTGATTCTTGCGATCACGCTCTATCCGCTGCAGGTCCTGCTTCGCTCCATGCTCGGCGGCAGGGATGGCCTGATCGCCACGCTGATCGTCCTTGTCGCGCTTGTCGTGATTCTGGTGCCAACGTATGCGCTGGGTCTCGCGGTAGCTGATTCGGTCGAGAAATCGATAGCCATTGCCAGGAGCGGTAGCTTCCGGATTCCGCCTCCCGCGGAGTCGGTGGCGAGTTGGCCGCTGGTCGGCCAGCGTGTGTACGACTTCTGGCAACAGGCATCGACGGACCTGACCGGTCTTGCGCATAAATTCGCCCCGCAGCTGAAGGAGGCCGGGCTCGCTGTGCTTGCAACGGTGACAGGTCTCGGGGCCGGCCTGGTGATATTTTTCGTCGCGCTGATCGTCGCAGGAATCCTGATGGCCCACGGTGAGAAGGGCTATCACAGCGCGGTGCAGATCGCCTCGCGCATCTCGGGCCCCGAGAACGGCGCTCAGATCGCCGACTTGTGCACGGCGACGATTCGCGCGGTGGCCCAGGGGGTAGTGGGCATCGCGTTTATCCAGATGCTGCTGATCGGCATCGGCTTCGTCGTGAAGGGGATACCCGGCGCGGGGTTGCTCGCGCTGGCCGTGCTGCTGCTCGGCATCATGCAATTGCCGGCCACGCTGATCACCATTCCGGTGATCGCCTTCGTGATCGTCACGGACGGCGTGAACACCGCAAACATCATCTTCTCGGTTTACGTGTTCGTCGCGGGCCTCGCCGACAACGTGCTCAAGCCACTGATGCTGGGCCGTGGCGTCGCGGTGCCGATGCCCGTCGTGCTGATCGGAGCGCTCGGCGGCATGGTGACGGGAGGTGTCATCGGGCTATTCGTTGGGCCCGTGATGCTGGCCGTCGGTTATCAGCTGTTCTGGCGCTGGGTCCGAGACCAGCCTCAACCCAAGCAACCCACGCAACCCACGCAGACCCACGAACACAAGCAGACCTGAAGCTCGAGGATGGCTCCGTGTCACCGTTGATGCGTCCGTACGGGATCGCAGTGCTTTTCGGGGCGGCGGTTGGCCTGAGCGGATGCATGCGGGTGGGCCCGGACTTCAAGCCGCAGCATGAAGCGTGGAGCGAGCACTGGAGTAGCGAATCGATCACGCGGGTCACGCAACAGGGTGTACAGCCCGATGTGCGCCAGTGGTGGCTGATCTTCGACGATAGGAATCTCGAACGTCTGATTGCCGAAGCCGACGCGAACAACGGCGACCTGAAGATCGCCGGACTGCGCGTGCTCGAGGCGCGCGCACAGCTCGGCATCGCGCTCGCGGGACGCTATCCGCAGGTGCAGCAGGCGAGTGCCGATGTACTGGCTTCGGCGCGCAAGCGCTCGGATGGTTCCAATCCGCGCTCGGGCGCCTTCGTGCAGTACGGCGCGGGCTTCAGCATCGGCTGGGAACTCGATTTCTGGGGGCGTTTCAGCCGCGCGATCGAATCGGCCGACGCCGGGTTCTTCGCCGCGCAAGCCAACCGCGACGATGCGCTGGTTCTGTTGCACGCGCAGGTCGCGGATACGTATTTCACACTGCGGGTCGCGCAGGCGCGGCTACGTATCGCTCGCGAGAACGCCCAGTTGCAAAAACGCAGCTACGACATCGCTCAAAAGCTCTTCAAGGCTGGCGAATCCGACGAACTCGACTTCCAGCAGGCGAAGACGCAGTACCTTGGGACGCTGAGCAGCATCCCCGATCTCGAAAGCCAGATCGTGCTTGCGCGTCATGCGCTGTCGGTGCTGATCGGGCGAGCGCCGGGTCCGCTGCCGGAACTCGACGTGCAGTCGGGCAAGGATGGCGTGGTGCCGCTGGTGGATCATGCCGTGCTGCAGGACGTGCCGGCCGATCTGCTGTTGCGCCGCCCTGACGTTCGCGCGGCCGAGTATCAGATGGCTTCGCAGTCGGCGCTCATCGGCGTGGCACAAGCGGATCTGTACCCGTCGGTATCGTTGCTCGGCACGCTGACGTGGACCGCCAGTTCGCTCGCGGGCGCACCGAGCACACTGCTCTTTGCCGCGGGCCCGAGCGTGACGTGGAACGTGTTCGATTACGGCAGGATCACGAACAACGTGCGCGTCCAGGACGCACGGCTGCAAGAGTTGACGGTCGCTTATCAGAACACGGTGCGCGAGGCGGCGCGCGAGGCCGACGATGCCGCGACGGCGCTGCTCGCCGCCTTGCAGCGCGACACCATTCTGAATGACGCGCAGGGCGCGGCGCGGCGCTCGCTGACGCTCGCCAATACGATCTATCGGGAAGGGTATTCGGACTTCCAGCGGGTCCTCGATGCGCAGCGCGCGCTGTTCGCGCAGCAGGACGCGTACGTGGTCAATCGCAGCAATGCGCTCGGCAGTGTGATCGCGCTTTACAAGGCGCTCGGAGGCGGCTGGGAAACCGAACAGCCGCTCGTCGACGCGGCGACGCGCGCGCAGATGCGGCAACGCACCGATTGGGGCGACCTGCTCGACGAAACGGCGCCGTCTTCCGGTACGCCGGGGCAAGCCAAAGGGGCGTCACGATGAGCGATACTCAGGATACCCGCGAGCCTCGAACCGCCGCCCCGCCGAAGTCGTCGACGCCTGCCGCCGACCCTTCGGGCAGGGCGGTCAAATGGGTCGTCTGTCTGATCGTGCTGAGCCTGATCTGGTATCTGCTCGCCGACCGTTTCACGCCGTATACGCAGCAGGCGCGGATTCAGGCCTATGTCGTGCCCGTCGCCGCCGAGGTGTCGGGACGCGTGACGCGGGTGTTCGTCCATAACAACCAGGATGTCAACGCTGGGGACGTGCTGTTCGAAGTCGATAGCGAGCCCTACCGCATTGCCGCTGACCGCGCGCGCGCCGATCTGGAGTCCACGCGCCGGCAGGTCGGTGCCAGCACGGCCGGTATCGAGTCGGCACTCGCGGCGTTGCGGGCCGCCATCGCGAACGAGGTCAAGGCGCGCCAGGACAGCGACCGTCTCGAGCGGCTCTATCGTGAAGACGAGGGCACCGTCTCCCTGCGACGCCTCGAGGTCGCGCGGGCGACGCATGTACAGGCGCTGAGCCAGGTCGACGGGGCCCGTGCCGAAGTCGAGCGGGCGCGGGAGCAGCAGGGCGGAAGCGAGGCGGAGAATGCGCAGTTGCGCAGCGCCGCTGGCGCGCTGGAGAAGGCCGAACTCGATCTCGCCAACGCGCGGATCAGAGCCCGCTCGAGCGGCGTCGTGACCGATCTGCGCACGGAAGTCGGTCAGTTCGCCGCGGCGGGCAATCCGGTCATGACGCTGATCGCGATCCGCGACGTGTGGGTCAGCGCCGACATGACGGAGAACAATCTGGGCCATCTCAAACCCGGCACGCGCGTCGAGATCGCATTGGACGTGCTGCCCGGCGAAGTGTTCGGCGGGCGGGTTCGCAGTGTCGGCTATGGCGTGAGCGTGGGGCAGAGCACGCCGGCGGGCAGCCTGCCCACCGTGCAGAATAGCCGCGACTGGCTGCGTCCCGCGCAGCGTTTCCCGGTAATCGTCGAATTCGACGACAGCGAGCGCGCGCGTCTGCGCGATCTGCGGGTGGGCGGGCAGGCCGAAGTGATGGCGTTTCCGACCCAGGGCAATCCGCTCAATCCGCTGGGACACGCGTTCATCCGGCTGATGAGCTGGCTTTCCTACGTCTATTGAGAAGCCCATGCAGCCCGTGACCCAGCGCCTCGGTTATCGCGCGATACGTGTGGCCATCGGAACGGCGATCGCTCTTGCCGTCAGCTTTGGACTCGATTTCCCGATACCCGTCGTCGCGCCGGTATTCACGGTTTTTCTGCTGGCCACGCAGAATCGCCCGCTATCGTTAAAGGCCGGCGTGATTCTTTCGCTGATCGTGGCGTCGACCACCGGCAGCGGCCTGCTCCTCGTTCCGTTGCTTCGTCACTATGCGTTGGCCGGCATCATGATCGTCGGCCTCATGCTGTTCTTCGCGTTTCGTTACGGGCTGCGTGGCGGCAACAATCTCGTCGCGACTTTTCTGGTCGCGGGACTGACGATGATTTCCGCCGCGGGCACGGCCGACTTCGAACTGGCCCTGACGGTCGTCGGCGCGCTGGCGAAGGGACTTCTGCTTGCCGTGCTGGCGTCGACGCTGGCGCACAGATTGTTTCCTGAAAGCATGGGCGCGCGAGAACAGCCCGCTGCGGCAGCGATGGCGGAACACGAGGCGGCCTATATCGCGCTGCGTGCCGCGCTCGTCGTCATGCCGGCCTATCTGCTCGCGATGACCGACCCGGCGAACTACATGCCGATCATCATGAAGTCCGTCAGCCTCGGCAGACAAACCTGCACGACCTCGGCCCGCGGCGCCGCACGCGATCTGATCGGCTCGACGCTGCTCGGCGGTCTGCTCGCCATCGCGTTCTGGTTTGCGCTGAGGCTGTTCGCGCATTTGTGGATGTTCTTTCTATGGATGCTGTTGTTCGGCCTGCTGGTGGGACGCAAGCTGTACGGCCTGCAACCCACGCGTTGTTCGCCGGGCTTCTGGCTGAACAGTCTCGTGACGATGATCATTCTGCTCGGGCAATCGGTGCAGGACAGCGCGGCGGGCAAGGATGTCTATACCGCGTTTGCCGTGCGAATGGGGCTCTTTCTGGCCGTAACGGCCTATGCGTATTTGATGCTTCTGCTTTTCGAGCAGCACCGCCGTGTGGAGTGAGGCGGTGCAGCATGCTGCAAAGCCGACCCGGTGATCGCAACAGGAGCGTGCAATGGGAAATGCGACAGGTGATGGCGCGGTCCGTCCTCGGGCTGGTGAGATCCTGAAGGAAATGGCGATAACCCTGTGGTTTCTGAGAGCGATTCTGATCGGCCTGCTTCTACTGTTCGTCCTGCTGACGTTTGGCATGTACTACTGGGGCGCGCCCGTCGAGACAGCGAACCGGACACCGTCGCCGCTGGGCGAAACGGTGTACTTCTGCGCGATCACGGCGCTCACCATCGGGTACGGCGATGTCGTGCCCACTTCGGCGTTCGGCCGGATCGACGCCGCATGCCTCGGGCTGATCGGCGTGGTATTCACCGGCTTGATCGTGGCCGCGGCTGTACGAGGTGTGCAGGAGGCCGCGCATCGGGCGGAAAGGACGGGATAGCAGGATGAAGCCGTCGTGGCCGTCAGCGATGCCGTGCGGCGCGCGCGTGCCGGCTTCAACGGCCTTTTCGATGGGGCTCCCGACAATTGACTACCGGCGCGAAAAGGGGGAGCGTGTCTGTCTGGGTTTGGGTTCGCTGTTGTCTCGATCGGTTCGACTATCCGAGGTAACCATGTGGATCTTCCGTTTGGAGGCGCCTCGCCGTGGGGGCGTCCGTATTCGGGAATGGCGCCGCCGCGTGCGTCATACGATCAGCCTTCTCGTGCTGCTGCCGGGCAGCGCCGCCACTGGGCTGGTCATCCTTGGCCGGTCCAATACCTCCATCGGCAAGCTCACGACCCGAGCGGAGGTGGACAGATGAAACCAGCGGCTTCCACGCGCTCCCGTCTGCAACATTCACCCTTTCTGCAGGGGCTTTTGCCCTTCAATTCCGCTCAACTGCCGCACGACATCATCGCCGGGCTCACGCTGGCGGCACTCGGCATTCCCGAAGTGATGGGATACACGAAGATATCCGGCACGCCCACCGTCACGGGTCTTTATACGATCCTGTTGCCGCTGGTGGCATTTGCGCTTCTGGGTGCTTCGCGTCAACTGGTAGTCGCGGCGGACTCCGCGACGGCCGCAATCCTTGCCGGTACGCTGACGACCGTGGCTGCGTTGGGCAGCAAGGAATACATCGGCCTTACGAGCACGGTGGCCCTGACGGTCGCCGTGATGCTGGTGATCGCGCGTATCTTTCGGCTCGGTTTTCTGGCCGACTTTCTTTCCCGTAGCGCACTGATCGGCTTCCTGACGGGGGTAGGCGTGCAGGTCGCGGCGGGGGAACTCGCCGGGCTGATCGGGCTCGCGAAGCAGGGGCACGGCCCCGTCATGCAATTGGTGAGCGTGGTTCGACGAGTCGCCGAGGCGAACTATCCGACCGCGCTCCTTTCACTTGCCGTACTCGCGGTGATCATCGGGTGCAAGCGTTTCGCGCCGCGCGCGCCGGGTGCGCTGATCGCCGTGATCGGCTCCATCGTGGCGAGCGGGGCGTTCAATTTCGCCGGACGTGGCATCGCGGTGACGGGCGAAGTGCCCGGCGGACTGCCGTCGCTGTTCATGCCGCCGTTGCACATGAGCGGGATCAACCAGGTGCTGGCGACGGCGGCCTCGTGCTTCATCGTCATCATCGCGCAGAGCGCGGCGACGGCGCGTGCCTACGCTACCCGCAACAACGAGAAGGGCGACGACAATGCCGATATCATCGGACTCGCGGCGGCGAACGCAGCCGCAGCGTTTACCGGCACCTTCGTCGTGAACGGCAGTCCGACCAAGACCGAGATCATCGACGACGCGGGGGGGCGCACCCAAGTCGCCCACCTCACCACGGCCGTGATCGTGCTGCTGGTGCTGCTGTTCCTCACCAGGCCGCTCAGCCTGATGCCGGCCGCCGTGCTGTCGGCTATCGTCTTCATGATCGGTGTGAAGCTGATCGACGTGAAGGGGATGGTCGAACTGTTTCGCATGCAGAAGGACGAATTCGTCGTTGCGTTGCTCGCGGCGGGTGTGGTCGTGTTCGTCGATGTGATGCACGGTATTCTTGCCGCTGTCGTGCTGTCGCTGATCGCGCATGCGCGGCATAGCTATCGCCTGCGCACGCGCGTGTTGACGCGTGACCCCACCGGCCACTGGATCCCCCATCACGTCGAGCCGAATCTGCTCGCGGCACCCGGCATCGTCATCTACCGGTTCGAGGCGGATCTGTTCTATGCGAACACGGGGCGCTTCACGGAAGAAGTGCTGAAACTCGTCAACGAGGCGAGCGTTCCGTTGCGCTGGGTCGTGATCGACGCAACCGAGATCAACAATATCGACTACACGGCAGGCAAGACGTTGCTCCAGCTGGGTGCGGAACTCGACCAGCGCGGCCTGGGTATCGCCGTGGTCGCGGTTCCGTCTGGCGTGCGGCACGAACTCGAGCGGTATAAGGCCCTGCGGGTGAGTGGCGCGCATCGCGAGATCTTCGCGACGGTCGATGCGGCGATCGACGCACTACGCGATCTGTCGCCACCCGCATCCGCGGCTGCACCGGACGCCGACAAACCGGGATGAAGCAAAGTGAAGTGAAGTGAGATGACGAGGCCCCTTGATCCCGATTCGAAAAAGGAGTGACGCGTGTCTGATTCCGCTGCTGCAAAGCCCATGCAACCCGCCACGGATCAGGCTGATCCGAGGACGCTGGCGGCACAGGAAGATCCGTCCACGCTGTTCGCGGGGCGTGGCTCGCTGGCCGCGCGCGTCGAGCAGGGCAAGGCGGCGCGCAAAAAGGCGCCGCGCGCGGAGCTGGGGACCTGCAAGATCGACGATCGCGATCCTATTGCTCTGCTCGATGCGTCCAACGTGGGCCGGGTGCCGGAGCTGATACCGATCCGCTACGGGCGGATGGTCGCGAGTCCGTTCGCGTTCTATCGGGGTGCCGCGCCGCTGATGGCACACGACCTGTCGAAGCTGCCGCATTCCGACGTGACCGTGCAACTGGGCGGCGACGCGCATCTGGCCAATTTCGGACTGTTCGCGAGTCCGGAACGGCGCATTCTTTTCGGACCCAACGACTTCGACGAAACCCTGCCGGGCCCGTTTGACTGGGACGTGCGCAGGCTCGCTGCATCGTTCGTGATAGCCGCGCGCGAACGCGGTTTCGCGATTCGCGACCAGCGCGCCGTGGTGCGCCGGCTATGCGAGACCTTTCGGCAACGGCTCGCCGGATTGAGCAGCATGGACACGCTCGACGTCTGGTATTGCCAGTTCAAGGCGGCGAGCATGCTGGCGATAGCCGATTCGGTGGAGGAGAGACGGAAAGAACTGGCGGTCATCGAAAAAGCGAAGCAGCAGTCGTCGCGCTCCGTGATGACTCACGCAACCGAGATGGACAACGGCAAGCTGCGCATCAAGGACGCACCGCCGCTCGTGTACCACGTCCCACTCGAGAGCCCGCACGATCAGAAACAGTACCAGGCGCTGGTACGGCGCTTCTTCGCCGACTATCGGCTAACGCTTCCCGATGACAGGCGCGCACTGTTCGATCGCTATGAACTGGTGGATGTCGCCATTCGCGTCGTGGGCATCGGGTCGGTGGGAACGCGTTGCTACGAGGCGCTCTTCATGGCCGACGGAGAGTGCCCGCTGTTCCTGCAACTCAAGGAGGCACGGGCTTCCGCGCTGGAGGGGTATCTGGCGCCGAGCCGCTATGCCAATCACGGCCAGCGTGTGGTGAACGGGCAGCGTCTGCTGCAGTCGGCCAGCGACATTTTTCTCGGCTGGTCGAAGATGCATCACACCGGCAACGACTTCTATGTGCGGCAATTGCGCGACATGAAGGGCGCGTTCGACTTCACCACGTTCGACGTCGAGGATCTCGGCGAATACGCGGTGTCCTGCGCTCACGCGCTGGCCCATTCGATGGCGAAAGCAGGCGACCCTGCGTTGCTCAGCGGATATGTCGGCAAGTCGGAGGCATTCGACGAAGCCGTCGTGCAATTCGCGCTCGCTTACGCGGAACAGAATGAGGCGGACTGGACGGTATTGAAAGCGGCAGTCAAGGCGGGACGTATTCAGGTCATTCGTGAATGAGGTTCAAGTCCCAGCCTGACTTTTTCTAAACCACATCGGCTAATTGCCTTCCGGCATTTTCGACGAATGATGGCTGGTAATCAGCCACTTGTGCCCATTCCACGCGTAGGTGAACGTATAGCGCGCCTTGACGACCGAGCCGTCCGCGAACTTGAAGGTGTAGAGCCCCGAGTCGATCGCCGTGTTGCATTCGATCATGATGTCGCGGAAGTCGATCGTGCCGACCGGTTTGTTTTCAAGGAAGTGTTTGAAATAGTCGAGCTTTTCGTCGGCGGTCAAACGCGGCTTGTTCGAGACGGTCGGCAGCAGGATCGAGTTCGGCGCGTAGTTCGCCACGACCTTCTGCGGGTCGCCGGTTTTCAGCGAGTCGTTCCAGCGATCGAACAGTGCGGAAATCTGCTTTTCGGAGGTGGGATGGCAGGCTTCGGACCTCGCGAATGCGCTGCCATGGGCCACGACCGCAACCATCGCAAAGACGACGGACGGCCCGTCTACGCTGATTCTCATGATGCCCTCCGCGATCATTGCCGCTGGATTGTTCCGCCAGTAAATCGAAACTGTGCACGGCATATCCGCCACAGCATCGACATTCGAGGACAAGAACCCGGGTTATTTGCGTCGGTTCAACTCGCTTCTTCCAGAACCACGACACTGCGCGCCTCCACGCGCGACTGATCGCTTTCGACAGCGGCCTGTTGCGCCGCTTGCACGATGTCATGCGGACTGTCGCGCGCGGTATCGACGATACGCCGCCAGTGCCGCCCGTCGGACGCGGGCAACTGAACCGTGCGGGCGCAATCGTCCATGTTGAACACCGCGTGCAGTGCCGGCTCGCCAGGCGCTTCGCCGCCCAGCGTGACGGCGAGAAGCCGCGCGCCTGGATCGTGCCAGCCCGGCTCGTTCAGGCGCTCGCCGTGCCACGCCGCATCCGGGCGAGTCTGCCCCGGCGAGGGCCGGCCGGTCAGGAAATACCGCCGCCGCAAACTTGCGTGGCGCTTGCGCAGCGCGATCAGCTCGCGCACGAAGCGCGACATGGCCGAGCCGGCTTCAGTGGGTGTCCAGTCGAACCAGCTGAGCGTGTTGTCCTGACAATAGCCGTTGTTGTTGCCGCGCTGGCTGCGCAGCACCTCGTCGCCGGCGAGCGTCATCGGCACACCCAGACTCAGGAACAGGATGGCCATCGCGTTGCGCGCCTGGCGATGTCGCAGACCGAGAATCTGGGCGTCGCCGGTCCCGCCCTCGGCGCCACAGTTCCACGACAGGTTGTCGGAGCTGCCGTCGCGATTCTCGTCGCCGTTGGCTTCGTTGTGCTTCGATTCGTAGCTCACGAGATCGATCAGCGTGAAGCCGTCGTGGCACGTCACGAAGTTGACGCTGTTGTTGGGCAGCCTGCCGTCGTCCGCATAGAGGTCCGAGCTGCCCGCGATGCAGGTCGCGACCGCCCCGATGAGCCCCGGGTCGCCGCGCACGAAACGGCGAATCACGTCCCGATAGCGGCCGTTCCACTCGGCCCATGCCATGCCGGGAAAGGCGCCGACCTGATACATGCCGGCGGCGTCCCACGCCTCCGCGATCAATGGCACGCGCGACAGCACACGCGAAGACTCGATCGCCCAGGGCAGCGGTGGATCGACCATCAGCTCGCCGCGCTGGTCGCGCGCGAAGACACTCGCCAGATCGAACCGGAAGCCATCGACGCCGAGTTCTTCCACCCAGTATTCGAGGCAGCGCACGATGAACGTCGTCACCAGTGGATGGTTGCAATTGATCGTGTTGCCGCAGCCGGTGTAGTCCCGGTAGCGGCGCCGGTCGGCCGCGTCGAGGTGGTAGAAGATATCGTTGGCGAGGCCCTTGAAGTTGATGACGGGGCCCGTCTCGCCCGCTTCGGCCGTATGGTTGAACACGACGTCGAGCAGCACGGCGATGCCCGCGGCGTGCATGGCGTCGGTCAGCGCGCGAAACTCCTGGGGCGCGCGCGCGGGATCGCGGCAGTAGCGAGGATGCGGGCTGTAATAGCTATGCGTGCTGTAACCCCAGTAGTTGCTCAGGCCGAGGGCCGCCGTGGCGGGCGGAACGTCCTGTTCGTCGAAGGCCATCACCGGCAGCAGCTCGACATGGGTCACGCCAAGCTGCGTCAGGTACGGAATCTTTTCGCTCAGGCCGGCGAAGGTACCGGGATGCTGCACGCCGCTCGACGGATCACGTGTAAAGCCGCCGACATGCAGCTCGTAGATGATCGCGTCGTCGAGTCCGCGCGGGATACGCCCAGGGGACGAGGGCAGGGGTTCCGTTACGATCGCGCGGTGGGTTTTGTGCCCGTCGGGATTCGGCTGGCCGACTGGAGGCCGCGTCCACAGCACGTCGCTGACCGCGCGGGCATACGGGTCGAGGAGCTCGCGGTCGGGGTCGAACGCGTGGCCGCTAGAGCGCGTATCGCGCGGACCGTCCGCCCGCCACGTGTAGTAGGTGCCGAACGGCAGCGCTTCGACCATCACATGCCAGTAGTAGAAGGTGCGGTTGCAAGCGGCGGCGAGCGTGATGATCTGGAACGGCTCGGGGCTGTCAGCCGCGTCATACAGCAACAGCTCGACGCGCGTCGCGTGACGGCAGAAGATGCAGAAATTGATGCCGCCGGGCACCGCCGACGCGCCCACGGGAAACCGCGACCCGGAGCGAACCGCATGAGCACGCACCGATCCCGTTTCAGGGTCATTGATCAAGGGTGATCCTCATCGGGCGGATCTTCCAGATCTTGTCGCAGTATTCGCCGATGGCGCGGTCGGAAGAGAACTTGCCCGAGCGCGCGGTGTTCAGGATCGACATCCGGGTCCAGCGCCGCGTGTCCTGCCAGGCGGCGCTCACGTCGTCCTGACGCGCCACGTAGGCGGCATAGTCGGCGAGCACGAGAAACGGATCCGCGTGCGTCAGATTGTCGATCAGCGGGCGAAACATCTCGCGGTCTCCTCGCGAGAAATGACCGTCGGCGATCAGTTGCAGCACTTCGCTCAGTTCCGCGTCATCCTTCACATAGTCCGCGGGGCGATAACCTGCGCGCTTCACACGTTCCACTTCGTCGGCGCTCAGGCCGAACAGAAAGAAGTTTTCGTCGCCGACCTCTTCGCGGATTTCGACGTTGGCGCCGTCGAGCGTGCCGATCGTCAACGCGCCGTTCATCATGAACTTCATGTTGCCGGTGCCCGATGCTTCCTTGCCGGCCGTCGAAATCTGCTCGGACAAGTCGGCGGCAGGGTAGATGAAGTGCGCGTTCTTCACATTGAAGTCCGGATAGAACACGACTTTCAGCCGCCCGTTCACCATCGGGTCGTTATTCACGACTTCGGCGATGCCGTTGATCAAACGGATGATCAGCTTGGCCGTCGCGTAGCCGGGCGCCGCCTTGCCGCCGAATACGAAACAGCGCGGTGTCAGCGCGAGCTGCGGATCACGCAGCAGGCGCCGGTACAGCGTGACGATCAGCAACGCGTTCAGATGTTGCCGCTTGTATTCGTGGATGCGCTTGACCTGCACGTCGAACAGCGCGGCAGTGTCGACGCCGATGCCCGTGACGCGCCGGATATGCTCGGCGAGCACGGCCTTGTTCGACTGCTTCACGCTACGCCAATGCTGCTGAAACGTGGCGTCGTCGGCATAGGCTTCGAGCTTGCGCAGTCGCGCGAGATCAGTGACCCAGCCAGCGCCGATGGTCTCGTCGAGCAGCCGCGCGAGCGCCGGATTGCAAAGCAGCATGAAACGGCGCGGCGTGACGCCGTTCGTGACGTTGTGAAAGCGCTCGGGCCACAATTCGGCGAAGTCCCGCAGCACGGTCTGCTTGAGCAGCCCGGAATGCAGTTCGGCGACGCCGTTGATCGCGTGGCTGCCGACCGTCGCCAGATGCGCCATGCGCACGAGCTTGTCACCGCGCTCGTCGATCAGCGACATGCGTGCGATGCGCGCGTCGTCGCCCGGATAGCGCTGCCGGACCTCGTCGAGGAAGCGGCGGTTGATCTCGTAGATGATTTCGAGCAGGCGCGGCAGCAGGTCGCGCATCAGCGGCAGCCCCCAGGTTTCGAGCGCTTCGGGCAGCAGGGTGTGATTGGTGTACGCGAGCGCGCGCCGCGTGATGTCCCAGGCCTCGTCCCACGGCACCTGCCTGTCGTCCACCAGCAGACGCATCAGCTCGGCGACGGCGATCGACGGGTGCGTGTCGTTCAACTGCACGTTGAACAACTGCGCGAAGTGTCCGACCGGTTCGCCCCTGATTTCGAGCAGGCGCAGCATGTCCTGCAGCGAGCACGACACGAAGAAGTATTGCTGCGCGAGACGCAGGCGCTTGCCGATCTCGGGTTCGTCGTTCGGATACAGCACCTTCGACAGCGTCTCGGAGATGACCTTTTCGTTGACGGCCTCGTAATAGTCGCCGGCGTTGAAGTCCTGCAGGTCGAACGACTCGACCGCCTCGCTCTTCCACAGCCGCAAGGTGTTGCACGTGTTGACGTGATAGCCGGGCATCGGCGTGTCGCAAGCCACGCCTTTGACCTGCCGTGTGGGTGTCCAGCGCACGCACAGGTGCCCGCGTGCATCGGTTTCGTTGTGGGTGCTGCCGCCGAACCCCACGTAGTACGCAACCTCCGGGCGCACGATCTCCCATGGATGGCCCTTTTGCAGCCACTTGTCGGTGGTTTCGACTTGCCAGCCGTCGCGAATCTGCTGGTCGAAGATGCCGAACTCGTAGCGGATGCCATAGCCGATGGCCGGTATTTCCAAACTTGCGAGCGAATCCAGATAGCAGGCCGCGAGGCGGCCAAGCCCGCCATTGCCGAGCCCCGGCTCTTCCTCGAGTTCGAGCAGCATATCGAGGTCGACGCCGAGCGCGCGCAGCGCTTCGCGTGCGTTGGCCTCGATGCCGAGATTGACCAGGTTGTTGCCGAGTTGCGGGCCGATCAGGAACTCGGCGGACAGGTAGCAGGCGACCCGCACATCGCTTCCGGCGTAGGTCTGGACAGAGGTTGCCCAGCGGGCCAGCAGCCGGTCGCGCACGCTATACGCGAGCGCCATGTACCAGTCATGCGGGGAAGCGATCGCCGGATAGCGGCCCCGCAGGCACAGCAGATTGTCGAGCACGCCGCGTTGAAGCGCGGCGGCGCTCAGGCCGGTGCGCGCTGCATCCGCGCTTTGCTGCGAGGTCGTGGTGGGAGCGTCGGCCATGATGCTTTCCTCGGTGCGTGCTGCGCGTGACGTTCAGAAGGGCCAGACCCAGTCGGCGACCTCGGCGCGGTCCGTGCCATGCGTGTGCGCATAGTTCAGGTTGCTGACGATCGCGTTCCTCATGTCTTCCCTGAGATGCGCGGATCTGCCCTGCAAGCGCGGCACGCGGTCGAGCACGTCGATCACCAGATTGAAGCGGTCCACCTGATTGAGAATCGCCAGTTCGAGCGGGGTGTTGATGTTGCCTTTCTCCTTGTAGCCCCGCACGTGCAGATTCTCGTGATTGCGAAAGCGATAAGCGAGCTTGTGGATCAGCCACGGGTAACCGTGGAAATTGAAGATCACCGGCTTATTGGTCGTAAACAGGCTGTCGAATTCGCGTTCGGTCGAGCCGTGCGGGTGCTCGCTGGCCGGCTGCATCCTGAACAGGTCGACCACGTTGACGAAACGCAGCTTCAGTTCGGGCAGACGTTCGCGCAGGATCGCCGTCGCCGCCAGCGCTTCCTGGGTGGCGACGTCGCCGCACGAGGCCATCACCACGTCCGGTTCGGCGTCCTCGTCGTTGCTCGCGCGCCGCCACACGCCGATGCCTTTGGCGCAGTGCACGACGGCTTCGTCGATGGTGGTGAATTGCAGGTGTTTCTGCTTGTCGGCGACGATCACGTTGATGCAGTCGGTGGTGCGCAGACAGTGGTCGGCGACCACCAGCAGCGTGTTCGCGTCGGGCGGAAGATAGACGCGCGTGACCGAGGGGCTCTTGTTGGTGACGAGATCGATGAAGCCGGGGTCCTGATGCGAAAAGCCGTTGTGATCCTGCCGCCACACGGTCGACGACAGCAGAATGTTTTCCGCCGACACCCACGCGCGCCATGGCACGTGATTGCGGCTGATGTCGAGCCACTTCGCGTGCTGGTTGAACATCGAATCCACCACGTGCGCAAACGCTTCATAGGTATGGAAGAAGCCGTGGCGGCCCGTCAGCAGATAGCCTTCGAGCCATCCCATCAGCGTATGTTCGGACAGCATCTCCATCACGCGGCCGTCGCGCGCCAGTTCGCCGCCGTCCTCGTCCTCGGGGAGCATCTCGGCCATCCACACCTTCTTGCTGACCTCGTAGATCGACTGCAGACGGTTCGAGGCCGTTTCGTCCGGGCCGAACACGCGGAAGGTATTCATGTTCGCGCGCATCGTGTCGCGCAGAAATTCGCCGAGTGGCCGCGTGTTCTCCTGCAGCACCTTGCCCGCGTGCTGCACATCCACCGCGTACGCGCGGATGTCGGGCAGCTTCAGTTCGCGGCGCAGCACGCCGCCGTTCGCGTGCGGATTGGCGCTCATGCGGCGCGGGCCTTGGGGCGACAGCGCCTTGAGTTCGGGGATCAGCCGGCCCTCGGCATCGAAAAGTTCGGCGGGCCGGTAGCTGCGCATCCATTCTTCGAGCACTTCGAGATTCGCGGAGTTGTTGCGCACATCGGAAAAAGGCACCTGATGCGAGCGCCACGAGCCTTCGACCTTGTGCCCGTTGATCTGCTTCGGTCCGCTCCAGCCCTTGGGCGTGCGCAGCACGATCATCGGCCAGAGCGGCCGCTCGAGATTGCCGTTCGCGCGTGCCCGCTGATGAATTGCGCGAATTTCGCCGAGCACGGTATCGAGCGTGTGCGCCATCTTCCGATGCATTTCCGCGTGATCCGATCCTTCGACGAAATGCGGGGTGTAGCCGTAGCCGACAAAGAGCGCTTCCAGTTCTCTGCTGCTGATGCGCGACAGGATGGTCGGATTGGCGATCTTGTAGCCGTTCAGATTCAGGATCGGCAGCACGGTGCCGTCGCGGGCCGGGTTGATGAATTTATTCGAATGCCACGCGGTGGCGAGCGGCCCGGTCTCCGCTTCTCCATCGCCGACCACGCAGGCCACGATCAGGTCCGGGTTGTCGAGCACGGCGCCATACGCATGCGACAGGCTGTAGCCAAGCTCGCCGCCTTCATGGATGGACCCTGGCGTCTCCGGCGTCACATGCGAACCGATATGGCCGGGAAACGAGAACTGCTTGAAGAACTTCTGCATGCCCTCGGCATCCGCGCTCTTGTCCGGATAGATCTCCGAGTAGGTGCCTTCCAGATAGGTGGGGCCGAGCACGCCCGGTGCGCCGTGTCCGGGACCGGCCATGAAGACGACGTCGAGATCGTCGCGTTTGATCACGCGGTTCAGATGCGCCCAGACGAACGATAACGCCGGGCTCGCGCCCCAGTGTCCGAGCAGGCGATACTTGACGTGTTCGACTTTCAGCGGCTCCCGCAGCAGCGGGTTGTCCAGCAGATAGATCATGCCGACCGAAAGGTAATTGCATGCGCGCCACCACGCGTCGATCAGCTGAAGTTCGTCGCTGCCGAGCGCGGTCTGCTGCGAAGCGTCCGCCGCGGGATGTTTGCCCATACCGACGTCTCCTGTGCTTGCAGCCGCAACCCGAGGGTGTGGATCGTGTCGGGCCCGCTGCGCAGGCGCTTCGATGATTGATGGGGTCCGAATCGCGCCTGTTGGCGGACCTCTGCAACCGGGTATTCTTCGCCAGCCGATGAACATCCATAACGCAGAATATGTTACTGCGCGAAGATTGCAAGGATGATCCGACACCGTCTCGCGCGGCCTGCGAAACCGCGTCTTGTATTCAGGCCGCGATCCGATGTTCGTAGAACGGCCGGTCCCGATCATCGAGAATCGCGTACAACGCCGCCAGATCGCGCGGATCGGGATTCAACCACGCGTCGATATGCTCAGGTTTGATCGGAATGATGCAGCGATCATGGCCGGCAGCGGCCACCTCGGGTGGCGGATCATCGGTGATGGCCGCGAAGGACAATAGATCGGGCTCGCCTTTGCCGCTCCAGCGGGACCATAAGCATGCGACCAGCATGTCGTGAGGCGGATTGGGCCGGAACTCGAGCCGGACATTTTCATCTTTCTCGCCGGGCGCCAGTTCGCGGCCTTCCATTCGCGCGCGCGAGACGTTCTCATAGAAAGAACTGGCCAGCACGAGTCCATGCGAATAGCCGAATAGCGCTTTCCAGAAACTTTCGAGACTGTCCCGACGAGCGTTGTACGTGCCGGGATAGCGGGTGTCGTACGATGCGGGCTTGCCGGCCAGGCGGCACTGATAGCGCATCGGTTTGACGACGCGCTGGCCATTCTCCATCACCATCACCGGCGCGTAGTAGCCTGGAAAGATGCGCGAGTCGCTTGCTTGGGGAGCGGTTCGGCCGAGGTCGTCGAGTCGCTCGAGCGTGCGGTCGATCTTGTCTTTCGCGATCCGTTTGCTCTCGGTCGCCGCCTTGGTGGCTTTGGTCTGCAAAGAGCGCTCGGCATCGGCGAAGCGGGTGCGCTGTTTGAACAGTTCCTGTTCGAGCTTCACGGTCTGCTGCGATCTGAAGCGCTCGATCAGCGCCCAGACTTCCCGTTGCGCGTCGGACTGCGGTTCCGAGAAGGCGTCTTCCATCGCTTTGGGAATCCTGGCCTGACCGTCCTCTGCGCGTTCGAAGAAAAGACGCGCGAATTCCTCGATGCTCATGTGCGCGCCGAACATGCGGACGTAGCGCCGGTAGTCCGCCAGAATCTGAGCCGAATAGCACATGGATGCCTCCGTTTGCTGTTCCGATGATACGCATTTGCGCGCTCGCGTCAGCAGAAGTCTCTGCTCGTCGTCTGCAACTCGCCCAGCAGATGAGACATGTCGACGAGCCGCTGCGCGACGAGGTGCCGTACTTCTCCCTGACACTGCCATGTGCCGTACACAGCGAGCAGCGCGGCGCCCAACGCTTCTTTGCGCTGTTTTTCGAGCAGACTCGGCCAGATGATCACATTGACGTTGCCCGTCTCGTCTTCGAGCGTGACGAACACGACGCCCTTGGCCGTGCCGGGACGCTGACGCACCGTCACCAGTCCGCAGCCGCGCGCGAGGCGGCCGTCGCGATAGGTCCGCAGCGTCGAGGCCGGCATCAGCCGGTTCGCGAGCAACTGCGGCCGGAGCAGTTCCAGCGGATGGCGGTTGAGCGTCAGGCCGAGCGAACGGTAGTCGGCGACGATGTCGTTCGCTTCGCTCGGTGCGCCCAGTTCGGGCGTTTCGTCCTGAGTCGCCGCGGCCGCGAGCATATCCTTGTCCGGCACCGCGACGACCGACTGCCACAGCGCTTCGCGGCGGTTTCCCGCGAGCGCTGCCAACGCATTCGCATCCGCGAGCGCATGCAGGTCTTTGCGGTCGAGCTGCGAGCGGCGCGCGAGATCGTTGACGCTCGCGAACGGGCGAACCGCGCGCGCGTTCTCGATCCGTTCGGCGGCGCCGTCCTTCATGCCGCGCAGCAGCGAAAGACCGAGACGCACGGCGGGGCGCGTCGCCCCCGCACGGTGTTCGAGCGAGGAGTCCCAACCGCTGATCGTCACATCGACCGGCAACACCTTGACGCCGTGCCGCTGCGCATCCTGAACCAGTTGCGACGGCGAATAGAAGCCCATCGGCTGGCTGTTCAGCATCGCGGCGAGAAAGGCTTCGGGTTCGTGACGCTTGAGCCAGCTGCTCGCATAGACCAGCAGCGCGAAACTGGCCGCGTGACTTTCGGGGAAGCCATATTCGCCGAAGCCCTTGATCTGCTCGAAGATCGCCTCGGCGAAGGCCTGGTCGTAGCCGCGCTCCTGCATGCCGAGCACGATGCGGTCATAGTATTTTTCGAGTCCGCCCTTGCGTTTCCACGCGGCCATCGCGCGTCGCAGCTGGTCGGCTTCGCCGGCGGTGAAGCCGGCCGCGAGAATCGCCACCTGCATCACCTGCTCCTGGAAGATCGGCACGCCGAGTGTGCGGCCCAGCGCGGTCTTCAACGCGTCGCTCGGATAGGTCTCGGGCTCGAAGCCCTGACGGCGCTGCAGATAGGGATGCACGGCGCCGCCCTGAATCGGACCGGGCCGCACGATCGCGACTTCGATGACGAGATCGTAGAACTTCTCTGGCCGCATGCGCGGCAGCATGCTCATCTGCGCGCGCGATTCGATCTGGAACACGCCGACCGTATCGGCGGCCGAAATCATCGCGTAGGTCGCCTCATCCTCGGCGGGGATGTCCTGCATTTCGAAACGTTCTCCGCGCTGTTCCGAAACGAGGTCGAGGGTGCGCCGGATCGCCGACAGCATGCCGAGCGCGAGCACGTCGACCTTCAGCAAGCCCAATGATTCGAGGTCGTCCTTGTCCCACTCGATCACCGAGCGGTCGGCCATCGCCGCGTTTTCCACCGGCACGAGCCGGGTGAGCTTGCCGCGGCTGATCACGAAGCCGCCCGAATGCTGCGACAGGTGGCGCGGAAAATTCAGCAGTTGCGAGGCGAGCTTCGCCCAGGCCTGAATCAGGGGCTGGTTCGGATCGAGGCCGGATTCCGCGAAACGCGCGAGCAGATCCCGACTGGTATCGAACCAGTGATGCGACTTCGCGACCGCGTCGACGATCTGCGGATCGACGCCGAGTGCCTTGCCCGTTTCCCGCAGCGCACCACGCGGACGATAGGTCGACACCGCCGCCGCGATCGCCGCCCGGTCGCGGCCGTACTTGCGATAGATGTACTGGATCACTTCTTCGCGCCGCTGGTGCTCGAAGTCGACGTCGATATCGGGCGGCTCGCCGCGCTCCTTGCTGATGAAGCGCTCGAACAGCATGTTGCCGCGCGCGGGGTCCACCTCGGTCACGCCGAGGCAATAGCAGACCGCCGAGTTCGCGGCCGACCCGCGCCCCTGACACAGAATGTGCTGGCTGCGCGCGAAGCGGACGATGTCGTAGACGGTCAGGAAATACGGCTCGTACTGCAGGTCCGCGATCAGTTCGAGTTCGTGCTCGATCTGCTGCTGCACGTGATGCGCAATCCCCGCGGGAAAACGCCGCTGCGCGCCGACATAGGTTTCCTGACGAAGATACGAGGCCGGCGTATGGCCGGCCGGCACCAGCTCGTCGGGATACTCGTAGCGCAGCTCGTCGAGCGAAAACGTGCAGCGGCTCATGATGTCGACCGTCGCGGCCAGCGCGTCTTGCGGGTACAGGTTGGCGAGCCGCAACCTCGAGCGCAGATGCTGCTCCGCGTTCGGCGCCAGATCATAGCCGCACTGATGGACCGGTTTGCCGACCCGGATCGCGGTCATCGTGTCTTGCAGCGGCTTGCGCGAGCGCACGTGCATCACGACTTCGCCGAGCGCGACGACGGGCACGTCGCGGCTGCGCGCGACGAACTCGACCGCGCCGCGATGCAGGTCGTCCATCGCGCGTTGATGGAGCACGAGGCCGACCCATGCGCGGCCCGTGAACGTTTCGTCGAGCCATTCGACCTGCGCATCGAGCGCGTCTTCGCTGGCCGGGAAATCCGGCACGAGAATCGCGAGGCAGTCGGGCATGCCGAGCAGGTGGCGATACTCCTTCTCCGGCCGCGACAGATCCTGCGGCGTGAGCCGGTATTCGCCCTTGGGCGCGCGCATGCGCGCCAGCGTGATCAGCTCGGACAGATTGCCGTAGCCGTTGCGGTTGCGGGCGAGCAGGATCAGCCCGAACGCCGGCGAACCATCGGCGTTGACGAGCCGGAAATACGAACCGACGATAAACGGCAGCTTCGCTTCTTTCGCCGCGACATGCGCGCGCACGACTCCCGCGAGCGAGCATTCGTCGGTGATCGCGAGCGCGGAGTAGCCGAGTTGCGCGGCACGCCCGGCCAGTTCCTCAGCGTGCGACGCGCCGCGCAGAAACGTGAAGTTGGAAAAGCAGAACAGCTCGGCATACGCCGGCAGCATCGTGAAGGTGGTGTCCATGGCCGCTCATCCGCGCATATCAGCCGAACAGGCCATGCAGGAACCAGCGTTGCTCTTCTTCCGCGTCGCGGCTGCTCACGCGCTCGCGGTAGATCCAGTAGCAGCTCTGGTCGTCCGCCTGCGCGACGAAGTAGTCGCGCGTGACGAGCTCGCCGTCGAACCAGCCGCTCTCGATGCGCTCGCCCGGCGACACCATGCGCAACGGCGAGCCATAGAACGGGCGGTGCTGGCGCATCAGCAGACGCACGGGCGTGTCGAGCATCCACGTCGGGCGGGGCAGATTCTGCGGCAGCGGGCCGGGCTTGACCGGCTGCGACACCGGCAGCCAGCGGTTCGCGATCTCCGGACGATGATCGGCGCTCGGCGCGGGTTTCAGCACGTTCTCTTCGCCGAGCCGCGCGACCAGCAGTTCGAGCAGCCGCGCGTGATCCTCCTGCGAGCCGCCCGGTTCGGGAAACAGCGAGTCGGACGCGGGCGCGGCCGACTCGACGTTCGACGCGTCGAGCCGCAACGCGATCACGGGCGCGGCGAGCTCGATACGATGCAGCCGCTCCTTGAGCAGGCGCATCAGATGTTCTTCGCGCCAGGTCGGCTCGCCGAGTGCGACGTCGATCGTGGTCGGCTCGATCGCAGCGCGTCCGCGCTCGTGTTCGAGCGACAGGCGAATGCCGGTGAGCGCGAGCTGTTTTGCGCACAGCCATCCGCACAGTTGCACGATCAGGCGCTGCGCGCCGAACACCGCGCCATCCGCGTGTTCGAGCCGGTCCGGCATCTCGATGCGCGCCGAGAACGTGGGCGGCAGTTCGAGCCAGTCGAACAGTTCGGGCGCGGTCCCGAACGCGCGGTCGAGCGAGTCGAGCAGATGTTCGCCGCAGCGGCGCTGCAAGCCGGCGCGGGGCAGGCGGCGCAGATCGGCGATGCGCTCGCAACCGAGGCCCGTGAACCAGTCGGCGAACGGGCGGACTTCGGGCACGGCGAGCATCGGCAGGGCGGACAGGCGCTGGTCGAGCGACGCGAGCTTCAGCACGCGCCGGTTGCCGAACTTCGCGAGCAGCCACGCGCCCTGGCCGGTCGGCGCGGCACTGATGCGCGCGGTGAAGCCGAGCGCGTCGAGGATGGCTTTCGTATCGCGGCACAGCGCGAGCAGGCCGCCGAAGAGCCGCAAACTCGCGCCGATCTCGACGACGACCGTCGCCTCATCGAGCAGCGCGACTTCGGGCGAGAAGCGCATCAGCGCGATACCCACCTCGCGATGGGCCGCCGTTTCGCGGCCGCTATCGCGCTCATACATCTCGGTCTGCGGCGACAGCGTCAGCACGCCGCCGCGCTTCATGCCCGGACGCACGCCTGCCGAGCGCGCGGCGGGGTCGGCCATGACCACCTTGTCTTTCTCCAGCACCGCGCAGCCATGCGCGGGCTCAGGCGACCACTTCGGTCTGAAGACCTCGAGCGGCAACTTTGGCAGATGAACGGCGAGAAAGACGCGCATGTCGGGAAAGCAGAACGGGAGTGGGTTGAAGGGGAATCGACAGGGGCTCTGCGCGAGCGGGCCCTCGTCGTTTCACGATGTCGATGGTCAGGCCTTCGGCCGATGGCCTGAGCGCGAGCCGCAGCAGCGCGGGGGATGCCTCCTGCGCGGTGGCGAGCGGCCGCACCATGATGAAAAGCGTCTCCGACGACTGCGCGGCCAGATGCAGACGGCGCAGCGAGGACGCCTGCGCGTACTGCGCCCAGAAGATCAGCGCGCCGCAACTGCCGGCGCGCAGGATCTGCTCGGCGGACCACAGCGCGTCGGCGGTTTTCGGCGCATTGATCCGCAGCACCTGCTGCAGCGACAGGCCGATGTAGTTGAGCCCGAGGCCGTCCGGCGTATGCGGCGGTTGCACGAAGACGAGCGGACGCTCGCCGACGGCGCTGAGCGCCGGCTGCAACAGCCGCAGTTCGCCGACGCCGGCCTGCTGCACGAGCAGATCGACCAGCGCGCCGAGCGGCCAGCCACCGCCGGGCAACTCCGCCGACAGGGCCGGATAGCCGGTATCGACGCTGCGGCCGCGGCCAGCGCCAAGCTGGGACGCCCGCCACAAGGACGGGTGAATGGCTTCCGGTGCTGGCAGGGCGGCTGTCATTTGCGAAAATACCTGTATGGATATACAGTATCCTACATGGTTTTATGAGATAGCGAACAGGCACTTTTTTTGGGGGCGGGTTCATGGACATGCGAGTGCGCAAGCCAGCCGGGCATCCGATGCCGGAGATCGCGGCGTTCGTGGCCGAACTGAAAGCGGTGTTCGGCGAGCCGGACATCGATGAAGCGATTCGCCGCGGCAAGGCGGGCGAGCCGACGTTTCATGCGCGGGAAAACGGGCGCTCGGCGGGGACGGCGGCGCCGGTTGCGGCGAACGTCTGGCGCGTGGATCGCGCGGTGCGCGACCGCCATTACTGCGAGGGTTGCGACGGCTCGTGCATTGGCAGCGCGAAGTCGTGCCGTCCATAATGGCAGCGGCCCTCAACCCCGGAGAACCCCATGTTGCGCACGTACCTCGGAAGTTGCCATTGCCAATTCGTGAAGTTCGAGGCTCGCATCGATTTCGACGAGGGCACGTCGAAGTGCAATTGCAGCTACTGCAGCAGGCTGCGATTCTGGCACGTGCAGGTTCGCCGGGAAGATTTTCGCCTTCTTTCGGATGAAGCCGCGCTCAGCGAATATCAGGGGCACAATGCGGTTGCGCATCACCCGTTCTGCAAACGCTGCGGGGTCCACGTATTCGATCGCATCGATATGCCAAACGGCACAGGGTATCCGTATATCAACGTGAACATCATGTGCCTCGATGAACTCGATCTCGATGCGGCGTTGAATGCGCCAGTCACCTATCGCGATGGGCTGCACGACGACTGGGGCAATCCGCCCGTGCAAACACGGCATCTTTGATTGCACCGGTCAGGGCGCTCTTCGCAGATGGTGGGGAATGTCAGGCTGGTGGGCATCCAGTTGATGGCGTTCGGACGCGAATTGAACGAATTCGGGCTTGAACCGCGCAGGATCATCGAGCGTGCCGGCATAGAGGGTCACGATGTCCTGCGCATGATGCGGCGTAGCGAATAGCAGGCTGCCGCAATGAGCGCAGAAGTTGCGCGTCGTGGGCATTCCGCTGCCGCCGATCTTCGTATAAGGCCTGACGTCGCCTTTGAACGAAAAGCCGGCGGCTCTCACTACGACGACCGGCAACCCCGCGGAACCTGACGCGCGCTGACAATCGCGGCAATGGCAGATCAGTTGCGCGAGTGAATCACCGCGAGCTTCGTATTGCACCGCGCCGCACAGGCAGCGCCCCAGCCAGGGCGTCGACATCCATCTTCTCCGGTTCAAATGATCTCGCGGTTTGTTCGGGAGACTAAGAATAGGTGCGGCGGACTGTAGCTTAGCAGAGCTCGAACGTCGTTCAGCTATCGCATCGAATCAGCGAGCGAAGGGTCCAGGGGCGACGTGTCTTCGCCTGCCGTCGTGGGTGCGCCGCTTCGCGGCGCACCCACGGACCAGCGCTCAAACTCGTTGCGCATAGACGTTGCACCAGCCGTCGGCGGCAACCGATTTGCCGGGGAACATCGGGCACGGTCCGGCGGAGTCGCCCGCTGCGCCAGTGTAGAAACGACAGTTCGCGCAGTTCTGGCCCGCGTGGTACTTGGGGAACTTCGCGGCGTCGACGCTGCCCGCTTTCCCACGATAGCCGAGCGAACTGGCCGTGGCGTCGTTTTCATCGACGGCGGGCGGCGTGGCTAACGCGAGGTCGGCGCTGGCGAGCGCGGCACACAGGCCCGCGGCCTGGAGAATGAAGTGTCTGCGGTTGCGAGAGATCATGATGATGCCCTGAGAAAAGAAATGGGTCGTCCATGCCGCATTCGATTGAAGCGGCGTGGCGTCGTAATGCGGTGCGAAGCAACGTGTTAGTGGCGCGGTCCGGCGTTCAGCGGTGTGGTCGAGGATTGCGCGGCTTGCGCGGTCAGCTTCGCGCTGCCGGTGTCGTAGCCATTCGTATAGAGCAGGAAGGCCATCAGATCGGCGTACTCCTCGTCGCTCATCTTGCCGGGATGATCCGCGGGCATGTTGGTCGACATGTACTGGTAAATGCCGCCGATCGTCAGATGCGAGTTCGCCGCTGGCGCGAAGGCCGGTCCGATCAACGACGGCGCGGTGTTGCCTTCGAGCTTCTCGCCGTGGCATTTCGCACACGAATCGGCATACAGATGTTCACCGTGGGTGACCTGATCGTGATCGAACGACGGTGTCCCGGTCGTCGCCGCAACCTTGATGAAGCCGCCGGCGGCGGGCATGCCGCCCACGCGCCATAGGTCCGCACGCGGCGGCGCCTGGGTCGGGCCGTCGAGATAGCGCGCAAGATTCGCGTGAGTGCTGGCCGCGGTCGCCGAACCGCTCGCGAGGGTGGTTGGCAGCGCCCAGTTGCGCGTGAGCGCTGCGAGCCGGCCATCGCTGCGCAGACGCATGAGCGCGTCATCGATGCGCTTTTGCAGTGGCTGCGTGTCGGGCCCCGACGCGAACACCAGATTCCAGTCGGCATAGAGCGACTCGGCGACGGCAACGTCGAAGTGCTGCTGCGGGTGCGCATGCCGATACGCCACCACGGCCGGGTACCAGACGATCGCGCGCTGGGCGCGCCCTTTCGCGAGGGCGTCGACGGTCAGCTCGGAGGTGGTTTCCAGATCGAAGCGCGCGTTCTTCTGCTGGACCGCGATCAGTTGCGACGGGCTCGACCAGGTGGCGGCAATGGTGATCTTGCCGTCCGGCGCCGTGACCGGGGTGTTGGCCGCATGGGCGCCGCGCAGCGTGACGCTGACGTAACCGGAGTGCAGATAGCTCCCGGAAAAGAGCAGGTGCGAGTCGGAGCCGTCGGCCACGCTCGAACGCGGAAAGCCTGCGATCACGTCGCAGTTGCGCTGCAGCGATGCCGAGAGCTCGCGAGCGGAGATGCCGTCGTCGCCGCCGTCGTCGTCGATGCCGCGCGGCGCGAATGTCGCGGTAATGCCCGCCGCGCTCAACACCGCGCGTGCAACGGACTTGTCCAGCTCGGCCGACGGGCTGCCGGGCATCGTGCACACGCGGACGCTGGACGACGTCCGCGCGGCCGCCTGGGCGGCAACATGTGCGGCGCCGGCGACGAGCGCGCCGGCGAGAGCAAGGTGAGTGAATCGAATGTTCATGATGGTGCGTTCCTGTGATGGCGGGAACACCGCGCCCGCATGGGCTGCGTGCGGGCGCGGAAAGATGCGGCTGCGAAGGCCGGATGGTCAGAACGATGCGGGTGCGGTTGCTGCGCCTAGCTGCGATCGAGCGCGAACACGTACAGCGTGCCGCCGCGCGGAACGTCCTTCGCGACGTCGGCCATCGGGCCGCCCCAGATCGGATTCGCACCGCCGTAGCCCGCGAGCACGGCCACGTATTCCTTGCCGTCGACTTCGAACACGGAAGGTTGCGCGACGATGCCGCTCGCGAGTTGCGGGCTCTCCCACAGCACCTTGCCCGTCGTCACGTCGAACGCGTACAGATGGCCGTCGAGCGAGCCGCTGAAGGCGAGGCCGCTGGCCGTGGTGGCGACGCCACCGTTCCAGGGCATCCTGGTCCAGTGACCCCACAGCTTCTTGCCCGTATTGACGTCGATGGCCTGAAGCTCGCCATAACCCTGGCTGCCCGGTTCAGGCTGGATCTCGAAGCCTTCGCCGAGGTAGGGCAGACCCTCCATGTAGCTGACCGACTTGCCGGACAGGCTCATGCACGCATGCAGCGAGGGCACCACCGCGATGTGCCGCTCGGGATCGTAGGAAGTCGACCACCAGTTCTTGCCGCCGAGAAAGCTCGGACAGGTGTTGATCGTCGTGCCGGCCTTGGGAAACCGGCTGGCGTCCTGAACTGGTTTGCCGTCGGCGGTATAGCCCGTCACCGACAGCGCCTTGACGAACGGCTCCGCGTAGATCAGCTTGCCGGTCTTGCGGTCGATCGCGTGGAAGAAGCCGTTGCGGTCGGCATGGATGATGGCGTCATACTGCTTGCCCTTGTAGCTGATGTTGGCAAGAACCGGCGTGTTGACGCCGTCGTAGTCCCACGTGTCGTTACTCGTGTACTGATAGTGCCACTTCAGGTCGCCGTTCTTCGGATCGAGCGCGAGCAGGGAATCGGAGTACAGATTGTCGCCGGGACGCAGCGCGGCGAGCCACGGTCCCGGATTGCCGACGCCCCAGTACAGCGTCCGCGTGGCGGCGTCGTAGGTGCCGGTCAGCCACGCCGCGCCGCCGCCATGTTCCTGCATGCCGTCGGGCCACGTATCGCCGCCCTTGTCGCCGGCATTCGGGATCGTATAGCGCTTCCAGATGATCGAGCCGTCGTCGGGATTGAGTGCGGCGATATAGCCGCGAATCCCATACTCGCCGCCTGATGTACCGACCACGATCGCGCCGTCGAGCGCGAGCGGCGCGAGCGAGAACGCGTAGCCGAGACCCGGTTCGAACATCTGCTTCTTCCACACGACATTGCCGCTCTGCGCGTCGATCGCGGCTACCTCGCCGCTCAGCATGGCCACGTAGACGTTCTTGCCATACAGCGCGACGCCGCGATTCACTACGTCGCAGCATGCGGTCCTGAACGATTCCGCGCCGAGCTTCGGCTCGTATTTCCAGAGCTTCGTGCCGCTCCTGACATCGAATGCATAGACGTTGTCTTTTGGCGTGCTGACGAAAAGGTAGCCGCCGTTGACGATCGGGGTTGCTTCGAAGCCTTGCTTGAGTTCCGCGGGGAACTGATAGCTCCAGGCCTCCTTGAGCCCGGCGACATTCGATGCATCGATCTGCTTCAGTGGCGAATGTGACTGGCCGCTATAGCTGCGGTAGTAGGTGAGCCAGCCCGGGTCGCTCTGTGCTTGAGCGAGGCGCTCGTAGGTCACGGCGGGGTAGTCCGGGGCGGCGTGCACCGCAGCCGCGTTCAGTGCCATCGCGATCGCGATGCTCGCTCCAAGGACAGCCAGCCGGCCTGCGGCGGGCGAACGGTTCTTCATGGTCGTCTCCTGAGTGTTTGTCGATGCAGTGCCGGGAGAGGCGTCGCCCCTTTGTTCCGTGTCGATCCGGTTGCGGTGCCTTTACTGCAAGTCACATGCCATTTTTGTGGGCGAGTCCGAAAGGGCGGCACGCCTGAAACGTGCGGCGGCACATATCGCGCGCAGGGCGCTCCATGTGTTGCGTCCCGGTACAACGCCGGGCGATGGAGTGTTGAGAAACAGGACAGTTGCAGCGCCGGCGCGCATCGCTCGGGTCGAGGGCGACGCCAGGATCGCGGGCGAAGCTGTCGCTGAAATGGATGGCCCGGAGCTTGCTTAAGAGGACGGAGAAAAGTCTGGCAAGGTACCAGGCTTTCCAGGAGGGAGACAATGCGCGATGACGTTCACCGGGCCGTGGCTCAGACTGCCGTACGGTCCAATGACTTTCCCGTGCCGGCAATTCAGAAAGCGCACGAACGCTCCGAAACGTTTGGTCTGTGCGCGTCGGCGCGGCCGGAATACGAGGTTCTTTCGAACGCGGGTCTCGTGCTCAAACGCGAGCAGAACCGGGTGTTGTGCGCGCATGCGATGCCGGTGATGGAGTCGCTGCACGAGCAGATCGCCGACACGCAAAGCATGATCGTGCTGACCAATGCCGAAGGGCTGATCCTGCATTCGATCGGCGACGACGACTTCCTCGCGCGCGCGGAGAAAGTCGCGCTGCGGCCCGGCGCGAACTGGGCCGAGGACCGCCAGGGCACCAATGCAATCGGTACGGCGCTGGCCGAGGGCTGCGCGATGGTCGTGCACGGCGACCAGCACTACCTGGCGGCAAACCGCTTCCTGACCTGCTCGAGCGTGCCGATTCTCGATCCGTATGGCGACGCGATCGGGGTGCTCGACGTGACGGGCGACTACCGCAGCTATCATCAGCACACGATGGCGCTCGCCAAAATGTCGGTGCAGATGATCGAGAATCATCTCTTTACGACCACCTTTCACGAAACGCTGCAAGTGTCCTTCCATAGTCGTCCGGAGTTTCTGGGCACGCTGATGGAAGGCATCGTGGCGTTCACGAGCGACGGACGCTTTCTGTCGGCCAATCGCAGTGCCCAGTTCCAGCTCGGCATGTCGCTCGCCGGGCTGCGCGCGCATACGCTGTCGTCGCTGTTCCAGACCACGCGCGCGCAACTGATCGATCGCGCGCGCGTGAGCCTCGACCCGCACCTGATGCTCAATCTGAGCAGCGGCGCGGTCGTCTGCGCGCGCGTGCAGTTCAGGCGGGCATCGCTGGCCGAGGGCAGCCGCCCGGTCGCCGTGCACGACGGCGCCCGCGCGGTGGCGCGCGAGGAGCCGCCGCAGGCCGCCGCCGGACTCTCGCGTCTGAGCTATCTCGACACGGGTGACCCGCAGGTCGCCGCGGTCGTTGCGAAGGTCAGGAGGGTGATCGGCAAGGACATTCCGATCCTGATCAATGGGGAGACCGGCACGGGCAAGGAACTGCTCGCGCAGGCGATCCACAACGATTCGCCGCGCTGCGCCGGGCCGTTCGTGGCGGTCAACTGTGCTTCGATTCCCGAGACGCTGATCGAATCCGAGCTGTTCGGCTACGAGGAGGGCGCATTCACCGGGGCGCGGCGCAAAGGCGCGATCGGCAAGCTGCTGCAGGCAAACGGCGGCACGCTGTTTCTCGACGAGATCGGCGACATGCCGTACTCGCTGCAAGTGCGGCTGCTGCGCGTGCTGCAGGAACGCGTCGTCAACCCGCTCGGCTCGACGAGGAGCATTGCGGTGGACGTCGCGATCATCTGCGCGACGCACCGGGACTTGCGCGAGATGATCGCGCAAAACCGCTTCCGCGAGGATCTCTACTACCGGCTCAATGGCCTCGTGGTGCGTCTGCCGCGGCTGCGCGACCGTACCGACCTCGCGGTCGTGATCCAGAAGATTTTGCTGCGCGAATCGATCGCCAGCGCGAGCGGACGGCCGCTTCACGTCGCACCCGATGTCATGGCGATGTTCGAGCGCTGTCCATGGCCGGGCAACTTCAGGCAGCTTGGCAACCTGCTGCGCACCGCGGCGGCCATGGTCGACGCGGACGGCGAGATCCGGCGCGAGCATTTGCCCGATGACTTCTTCGATGATCTGCGCCGCGGCGTTTCGTCGAGCGGCGCGGCGGATACGCCGGGCTCGGGCAATGCGTTCGTGCCGGAGTGCGCGCGCCTGCAGGACGTGACCGTGTCGGTGATTGCCGCCGCGCTCGCGCGGCATGGCGGCAACGTTTCGGCGGCCGCGCGCGAGCTCGGCGTGTCGCGCAACACGATCTATCGCAAGATGCCCGCGGTCGAGCCGGATCGTGAGGCGGACGACTTCTGAACCCACCGCGCGGCTTTCATCAGCACTTCTGTTTCGCCCACGTGCTGTCACACCGTTGTTGCATCCCGCAGCAGTGGTGCTCCAAAAATCAACACTGCCCATCTCCCGAGCGCGTCGTATGGCGACGCGTTTGTCCCGCTTACGTCAGCGAATTGACGATGTCGGTGCCCATACCCAGGCGAAGGCTTGTGCGCGAGCCAAACGAGCCTCGCGTGGCGACATCGGCATGTCCTTTGCTTTGAAGGGAACGGCCGCGCATCGAGTGCGGTTCTTCCGTCCCATCGCAAACAAGGAGACATGCCATGCAATGGATCACTCCGTCGTACGCCGAGGTGCGTTTCGGCTTTGAAGTCACGATGTATATCGCCAATCGCTGAGCGGGCTGCGGCATGCCGCCCGCAGTGCCGTAGTGGCGCCGCGGGCGGCGCTCGCCACGCCGGGCACGCCCGCGGCGCAGCAGCGCGCGCTCGATCTCCTGCGGTTCAAACTCGATATTCTCTGGTCGATCCTCGATGCGGTCGAAAAGGCCTGACCCCTATGAACACGCGTGACGCCGATAGCGGCGTGCCGCTGCGCCCCCGCCTGCGGAGCGTCTTCCGCCTGCAGTGGGAAGCGGCGCAGGACGCCTACGTGCTGCTCTATCCCGAAGGGATGGTGAAGCTCAACACTAGCGCCGGCGCGATCCTCGCGCGTTGCGACGGAGAACACGAGCTCGACGACATCATCGGCGAACTCGAACGGCTTTTCAGCACGTCCGAACTTGCGCCCGACGTCTATCGCTTTCTCGATCACGCGCGGCTGCGCGGCTGGCTAGACTGACCTGGCCCACGACCACCCCGTCCTTCCGTGCCTGTGCGGTGGCTCGCCGAATTGACGTACCGGTGCGTCCGAAGGCGTGCATGAAGGGCTGGGGCTCGGTGTTTTCTGGCGTTGCGCCGGATGGAGTTGCTCACGGAGCCACTCGGCGCGCCAATCAATGACCAGCGGCTCCCGCTGCGCCTGCGTCGGCACCTTTGCGCGGCTTGGTCAGCCGGATCAGCGGAATGATCGCGATAAAGATCACCGCCGATAACCAGAAAATGTCGTTTAAACCCAGCATCGAGGCGGTTAATCGTTATAAAACGCCGCACGGACCACGCGAGCGCCTGATCAAATGTTCGATAATCTCGAACGATTGCATCGCCCAGATCGTACGGCATTTCAATTGAAGCGGCGCATCATTGAATTGCAGTAACTCACCTGACTCATTGGAGAAAAACATGGCTCGATTTCATGGCAAATCTGTATTGATCACTGGCGGTAGCAGCGGGATCGGTCTCGCCGCAGCAAAGGCGTTCGCCGCGGAAGGTGCGCGAGTCGTCATCACGGGCCGTGACAGCGCGGCTCTCGAAGAGGCTAGACGGGTGCTTGGCGCGGACGCGGTGGCAGTTCGTAACGACACAGGCTCGGTTGCGGCGGCGCGCGAACTCGCCAATGCGATCGGCAAGGCGGGCATCAAGCTCGATGCGCTCTTCATCAACGCGGGCGCTGCAAAGTTTGCGCCTTTCACTGACGTGGACGAAGCGCTCTGGGACGCGAGCTTCAATACCAACGTCAAGGGCGCCTATTTTCAGATCCAGTCGCTGCTGACGTATTTGAATAAGGGTGCTTCGGTAGTGATCAATGGCTCGATAAACGCGCACATCGGCATGCCGGGTTCATCCGTTTATGCGGCCAGCAAGGCTGCCGTGATCTCGCTGGCCAAGACCTTGTCCGCGGAGCTATTGCCGCGCGGCGTGCGCGTGAATGTAGTCAGCCCCGGGCCGGTGCAAACGCCGCTGTACGGCAAGCTCGGCATGGATGCAGCGACCCTCGAAGCCACTGCCGCTCAAATTCTCAATCAGATTCCCCTGGGACGCTTCGGCACGCCCGAGGAAATCGCCGCCACCGTCTTGCATCTGTCGTCACCCGAATCGGCGTTTATCGTCGGCACGGAGATCATCGCTGATGGTGGCATGAGTCAGCTTTAAACGACTCGATCGCAACAGCCTGCAATCCGTGCGCCGTACCGGCGCCGTCGTGAGAGAGCTTCGCGAGATTGTCGCCAGCGGGCCTCCGGCATTTCGTCGGTGGCCCCGCCCTGATGCGGTCTCAAGTGTGGCGCAACATCGGGCCGAAGATATGAATCAGGTTTTGAGTCGCAGGCCGCGTGCTTCGCCGATCTGACGCTCATTGCCGCGGATGATGTTTGCGAGCCGATTGCCGCGCGTGGGCAAACATTTTGCGAACGTTGCACAATACGGCTTGGGGAAACCAGCCGGAATTGGCCAGTCGTTGGCCGCCAGCCCGGCCGCCATCAAGCCGCCATTAGCCAGTCAATCATGCCAACAGCAGAGGTTGAGAGTCTGCCCAGTCAACTGCCGGGAATGCTGCCGCGATTATGGGCGTTCTCGCTGCGCCTGTGCGGCAACCAGCACGACGCCGAGGATCTCGTCCAGCGGGCCTGTGTCCGCGGACTCGAACGCGCCCATCAATTGCAGCCAGGCACTTCTCCTCTGAGCTGGATGTTTTCGATCGTTCATTCCACCTGGATCAACGAGCTGAGAGCGCGCAACGTGCGCAACCGCTCGAGCATGGAATGGGACGACGATTTTCTGCAGACCGTTGCTGATCCCGATGCGCGCACGCCGGAAGAGAACCTGCTGAATGGCGAGATTATCGCGGCCGTCAACCGTCTGCCCGAGGCACAACGGATCGTCATGCTGCTCGTGGCCGTCGAGGGCCTGAGTTACGCCGAGGCCGCCAAGGCGCTCGGCGTGCCGATCGGCACGATCATGAGCCGCCTGTCCCGCGCGCGGCAGACCATTGGGGCGCAATTCGGCAATCGTGAAGCCACGGCGGCGCGCTCATCCAGCAGCGAGCGAGAAGTGTGATGACGATCGACGACACCACCCTGTTAGCGTACGTCGACGGAGAATTGCCGCCCGACGAACGCGCACATGTCGAGAGCGCGATCGGCAAGTCGGACGACGTGGCATCGCGCCTGTCGATACTGCGGGCGTCGCAATTGCCGTACGCGGAAGCATTCAGCCAGCAGGCGTTGCCGCCGGTGCCAGAGACATTGCGCCGCAACGTCGACGAATTGATTCGACAGCACCTCGCAGGTTCGTCCGCACAAAGCGAGGTCAATGCCGCCGACGCAATCGATACCGCGACCAGCGGTGAGTCATCGATCCCGTCCGGTGGCAATGTGCATCGGCTGAAGCCGCGCGCATCATTGCCGTGGCTGGCGGTGGCGTTCGTCGTGGGCGTGTTCTCCTGCGGCATCGCGTTCCGTCTGTTGCCGCAACTGACCGGTGGCGGCGCCATCACGACGGCATCGAATGATCCGGGCGTGTCGCCGTGGATCGCTGCGGCGGCCGGCTATCAGCAGCTTTACACACGCGACACCGTCGCCTCGTTGCAACCCGACATGCGCGCGACCGCCGCCACCGCCGCCAATATTCGTCAATACGACAATCTGGCGTTGCAGATTCCCGACCTGCGCAGTCAAGGGCTCTCGTTCAAGCGCGTGCAGCGCCTGAGATTTCGTGGCAAACCGCTCGTGCAGATCGTCTACCTGCCGGAGCATGGCGGCCCCGTCGCGTTATGCGTGCTGAAAGAAGCGAAGGCCGACGCGGCGCCCGCGCGCGATCGCGTCGACGGCATGGACGTGGTGGCGTGGCGGCGCGGCCAACTCGGTTATGCGCTGATCGGCGAGCACGGCGGCGTCGATCTCGAAGCACTCGGCAAACGCCTTTACGGCGGCCAGGTGTCGACCACCATCGGCCGCACGAACCCGAATGACGATGCCCGGTCGGGCTGATCACCAGCGAGGCCATGGCTTGCTGCTGCGCTGGCTCGCGGTTTTCGCGGCGCCTATGTTACTGCTGGCGCTGTTCGTCTGGTGCGCCGGATGGTTCCCGCCGCGCCTGACTTCGCAGCGGATCGTCGATGCATTCGAAGCGACGACGACGCCGCACCCGGGCTTCCGGCGCAACCACGCGAAGGGCATCTGCATCACCGGACACTTCGACAGCAACGGCAACGGCGCGTCGGTATCGCGCGCAAGCGTGTTCGAACGCCGCAGCTACGCCGTCGTCGGGCGACTGTCGAGGCCCGGCGGCAATCCGCAACAAGACGACGGCGAAGCCCTGGTGCGCAGCTTCGCGTTGCTGATCGCGCTGCCGCGCGGCGAGCAATGGCGTCTCGCGATGAATTCGACGCCGATTTTCGCGGTGCGCACGCCGCAGGCGCTATTCGAACAGCTTCAGGCGGAAGCGCTGGATCCGCACACCGGTCAGACGAACCCCGCAAAAATGCAGGCGTTTCTCGACGGCCATCCTGAGGCCCGCGCGTTTCTCGAATGGGTCCGCTTGCACCCGCCATCGTCCCGCTTCGACAACGCGGCCTATTTCGGTATCAGTTCGTTCCAGACTACGGATGCGCAGGGCGCGAAGCGTTTCGTGCGTTGGGAGGTGGTGCCGGACAGTCCCTGGCGTCCTGTCGAAGCCCGCGCGCAAAGCGATCCAGACTTTCTGTCGCACGCTCTGATGACGCAACTCGCGAAGGGGCCATTGCGCTGGCATCTGGTGCTGAACGTCGCGATGCCCGGCGATCCGATCGACGACTCGACGCGGCAATGGATCGACTCACCGCAACGCGAGCGGGTCGACGTGGGCACGATCGTCATCGATCGCGCGCAGGCGCAGATCGATGGTCCCTGTCGCGACATCACGTTCGATCCGACCATCCTGCCCGATGGCATCGCGCCATCCGCCGATCCGTTGCTGGCCGCGCGGTCGTCGACGTATAGCGTATCGTTCAATCGCCGAACTCGGGAGGAGGCCGTTGCCGGATCGAATGGTCATTGAATGTCGTCTCTACCGCGAGGTTTCGGGAGCGACGCCTGAGAAAACGGTTGGCAATAGCAAGTCCTGGCCAGTGATCCACGCTTCATCCGCGCGCTGCGTACGACCTGCGAACAACGCGCAACTACGGTTATCATAGAATTTGATGACGAACGGGCGGTGCCCGACCCGCGCGTTGCAGGCGAATGCTGATCGTGCTCAACTTCCTTTAAGCCTATCGTCCTATGAGACCCGACGACAGTAAATTGATCGCGTATGTCGATGGCGAACTTGACCCGTCCGAGGCGGCGTCGATCGAAAAGGAACTCGCGGTTTCGCCTGAGTTGCAGGAGAGCGTCGATCTGCTGCGCGCGTCGCAGCTCCCTTATCGCGAGGCGTTTGCAACGCAGAAGCTACCGCCTTTACCGGGCGAATTGCAGCGTCGTATCGAAGCAATGGCGAGCGCCGCACAGCGCGACGAATCGAATCACGCATCCCATGAGCCGATACCCGCAAGAAAGCCGCAGGCGCGGCTGTGGCTTGCCGCGGCATTTGTCGCCGGTGCGTTTTGCGCGGGCCTCGCGATGCGGCTTGGACCTGCATGGCTGGGCGTGCCCGGCAGTGGCGGCGCGATTGTCGCGTCGAACGACGCGACGTCGTGGATCCATGCAGCGGTGGGCTATCAACGGCTCTATACACGCGATACCGTTGCCGACATCACGCCCGACCTCGGCGCGTCGGCGAAGACCGTCACGGCGATCCGGTACGTCGACGGCATTGCATTGCGTGTGCCGGATTTGCGGGAGGCGGGGCTGTCGTTCAAGGCAGTCGCGCGCCTGCGCTTCAACGACAAGCCGCTGGTCCAGATCGTCTATCTGCCCGACCACGGCGCGCCGGTTGCGCTGTGTGTGATGAAGGACGCGCGACCGGACCAGGCGATCGCGCAACAGCAGTTGAACGGCATGACCGTCGTATCGTGGCGGCAGAACGATCTTGTCTATGCGCTGATCGGCAAACCGGACTCAACCGATCTCCAGTCGATCGCACAGCGGATCTCGAACAGGAGCGTGGACGCGTTGTTCGCGCTTAACGATGCGCCCCATGCGAAGCCGAGGGATGCGCGTACATGAGCGCGGCGCGATCTGATCGCAGTGCGGGCCATTCCGCGTGACGGCGTCCGGAGTCAAGTTCTGCCGGTTTTTTGCGTGACGGGGTATGACAGGAGAGTCGTAGTGAAACGAAACGATGACCTCGCTGGTCGTTGTTTCGCTCTATTCAGTAAACGGCGACCCGTGAGCCGCGATTCGTAATCGAGGTCATAGCCACAAACGATTGGTCGCAACAGTGGTTTTTGGATAAACATCCCCTGCGCACGCGTTCGGTCAAAATCGAAATGGAGCGGCGCTGCCTTTGGCAATTCTGCAAGTATCCGCGTTCAAGCCGTTGACGAACTCCATGCAACGGTCCCAGATAAAGAGGTGGCGTCAGATCCGCCAAACCTCTGCTCGGCGAAGAGACCAATCAACCGGTCCAGAGAAATTCTGTCTGGCCTTGTTCCTGATGTGATCGGTGTTACGACGTGACCCTCAAGCGGCACGTCGAGCCGTCGTTCAAGGGCTCTACTCGAAATTGGCCACTCAACCATGTCCACCACTGTCGTTGAGAGTTTGCCGGATCTTTTACCCGGACTGCTGCCCAGATTGTGGGCTTTCTCGTTGCGCCTGTCCGGCAATCAGCACGACGCCGAAGATCTGCTGCAACGTTCGTGCGTACGCGGACTCGAACGGGCGCATCAACTGCAGCCCGGCACGGTGCCGCTCAGCTGGATGTTCTCGATCATCCATTCCACGTGGCTCAACGAATTGCGGGCACGCAGCGTACGAGGCCGGGCGAGTGTCGAGTGGGATGACGCATTGCTAGCCGTCTCCGATCCCGCCGCGCGTTCTCCCGAAGACGTGCTGCTGAGCCGTGAGATCATCGCCGCCGTCGGGCGCTTGCCCGAGGCTCAGCGCGTGGTGATGCTGCTCGTCGCGTTCGAAGGATTGAGTTACGCCGAAGCCGCGCAGGTGCTCGATGTTCCGATCGGCACGATCATGAGCCGCCTGTCGCGCGCGCGGCAAAGCATTGGCGCGCGCTTCGACAGCGGCGCGGGACCGGCCGCACGTTCGGCTCCACCTCGGGTCGAAGTCGGGCGATGACGATCGACGACGCCGACCTGCTTGCTTATGTCGATCGTACGTTGGCTCACGCGCGCGTGGCCGACATAGAGCGAGCGATGCACGAGTCCGTCGATATTGCGAATCGCGTGATATGGCTGATGGCATCGAAGTTTCCATACACTGAGATCGTTGGCCGGCAAAGCTTGCCCGCATTGCCGGTAGCGCTGCGGTTACGGATCGATCGCCTGATCGCGGCCGCCTGACGATCGATCGGCGGCGCGAGCCGGGAGATTCAGGGTGGCGGGTCGTCGAAGGCACGCAAAAAAGCCTCGCGATCCACCGATGCCGGCAGCGCGTCGGCCAATCGCGCACGGAAGGTCGCTGCGTCCGCGCCACGCGCGGCCCGCTCGGCGATTACGTGTGCGAACGGTCCGACGTGCGATGCGAGCCGCCGCGCAGCGGCCTCGACGTGCTCGGCATCGAGCGGCATGCACGCTGCGGATGTTGATTCGATGGGCAGCGTGCTGCGCTTCGATGCATCGTCCGAAGCGATCACGTGCTGCTTGAGCAGCGTATCGAACTCACGACGAGCGGCGTCGTTGGACAAATGGCGCGCAAGCCGAACCGCCAGTGTTTGCGAGTCGGTCGCATGCGATGCGGCGCGCCGCACGAGCAGCGAGGCAATGGGGCCGACGTGGCTGGCGAGCCGTTGCTCCAGCTGGGCCAGAAACTCGGGTGGCCAGTCTGGTCTGGCAGCCCCCGCCGCTGGCGCAAGCGCCTGGCGCAAAGGCTGCGCGCGCACGACGGTATGGTCGGGATCGAGCCGCGCCATGAACGAGTCGTGCAGCGTCAACAAGGCGTTGCGCCAGCTTTGCGCGGACGCATAGCGGTCGTCTGGCCGTTTGGCGAGCGCCTTCAGCACCATGGCATCGAGTTCGGCGGGCAGGCTTGTGACATGCGTCGATGGGGGCGGCGGCATCTCGTTCATCACCTGATGCATCACGGCGGTTGGCGCGCCGCTAAACGGGCATTGCCCGCTCAGCATCTCGTACAGAACGACGCCGGCGGAAAACAGGTCGCTGCGTGGGTCGATCTCCGCGCCTGCATACTGCTCCGGCGACATGTAGCTTGGCGTGCCGATCATCATGCCGGCCTGCGTCAGGCGCCCTGTATCGAGCTGTGCGATGCCGAAGTCGGTCACCTTGCATTCGCCGCGCGGCGCGATCAGCAGGTTGGCGGGCTTGATGTCGCGATGGATCACGCCGAGTTCGTGCGCATAAGCGAGTGCATCGAGCAGTTGCGCGAACCACGTGAGCGCATCGAGCAACGGCATCATGCTGCCATCGCGGGCGTGCTGCGCGAGCCGTTGCGCGAGGTTCTCGCCGCGTACGTATTCGAGCGCGATGAACGCGACGCCTTGCGCCTCGCCGTAGTCGAACACGCCGACGATGTGCGGATGCACGAGACGGCCGGCAGCGCGCGCTTCGTTGAGAAAGCGTGCGGTCAGCTCCGCACCGGATGGCTCCGCCGTGTCTTTTCCGTCGTTCAGTGACGGGGTGCGAATCGTTTTTAGTGCTACCTCGCGCTGGATATGCGGATCGGTCGCGAGATAGACCGTGCCCATCGCGCCGCGACCGAGCACCCGTTCGACCCGATAGCGGCCGATCTGTCGCTCAGTCGCGCCGGTTCGGGAAGTCATGGAGTCGTCCACGATGTGTGCGGCACGCTTACGCCTGGCGCTCTTCGATCATCTCGAACGCTGCGACGAGGCTCGTGCGCATCCGTCCGAACGACACCGCGAGCGACGCTATTTCATCGCTGCCGCCGGCCGGCAGTTCGACGTCGCCGAGTTTGCCGAGACTCACTTCGTCCGCGGCGCGCGACAACATCTGCAAACGCCGCGTGACGAGGAAGTGCACCATCGCGTTCAGCACGACGAGCACCACCGCGAATACAGCGGCCAGTGAGACCATCAGGCTGCGCCATACCGCACGGCCGCGCGCGATCGACTCCGACATCGGCACCGACACGAATTCTGCGCCGATCACGTCGTTCATGGTCCAGCCGAAACCATTGGCCGGCCCGTACTTGTCGATCATCGTGTGCGGCGCCGCGGACGGCGTGCTGTGACATTGCATGCACGCGGCGTCGGTAATGCGGCTCGGATGGGCGAGAAACAGCAACTGCTCGCCGCCCGGCGTATGACGCTGTCCGGTGGCCTGTTTCAATTCCGGATGGTCGTGCAGATGGGCGATCACTTCGCTTTCCCAGTCGCTTGGCCGGTCGCGCGGATTGGTCGGATTGAGCATAGCCGACTTGTACGAGAAGTTCGGAAACGCGCTCTGCAACGAGTTCAGCATTTCGATGGCCGAGTACGCCGGCACCGACTCGGGCACGAACGAATATTTGATCTGCGTCGCGAGCAGCGGCGTGATGTGTTGCGCCGTGTAGTTCTGCATCGCGCTGGCGGCGTTCAGAAGCACGTCCGCATCGTGACGCGTTTCGTCGAGCGCCTGCTGTTGCAACACACGATCCGCGACGAATCCGATGGCGGTCAGTCCGATCGCGAAGATCGCGATGAACACGAGATTGAACTTGATGGCGAGTGACAGCTTCATGGGCGAACCGGAGCGGATGGGTAAGCGGAACGATAAGCGGAACGGTAAGCGGAACCGTAGACGGAACCGGTCTGGATTGCGGGGCTCCGTATCACGGCACGCGGTGGCGGCGGAAAGACCAGCGCACGCCAGTCCGGCAAATCGCGAATGCGCTGCACGACTGCGCGGCGAAACGCGGGATCGGTCAGGCGCGCGCGAAAGCGCGAAGTGAAACGCGTCGATGGATCCCTGCGCGCAGCGAGTTCGCTGTCGAGCCAGTCCGATACGTCGTCGTAAGCGACCGGTCGGATGCTGCCCGGCGGCTCGTTGCGTGGATGGGCCGGCATCGGCAGCACACGCAACGCGTCGCGGAATGTAACGGGCATCGCGGCGACGAAAGCGGGATCAGGGCCTGCTGTCACGGCGATCGTGTCGCTCGCCGCGGGATGCATGGCGAAGCGATGCGCATCGAGCTTGAGCGGCGCAACATTGCCGTGCGAAGCGCCGATGCCGAGAATGCTGGCCGCGCCGCTCTCACAGAACACTGCGTCGGTGTCCTGGACGTTGGCGTTCCGCTCTTTGCCACTTCGATAATTCCTTGCCGTTGCCGCGATGACCAGCACGGTATTGTCCGCGGGCGTGAATCGCGTGCGGGCGGTGTCGATCACAGGCGCGGCGCAATTCGCCGTGTTTGCGTCGCACGCGTGCAGCACCTTCAGCCAGCCGCCGAGCACCGCGATATGCGCGTCGCGCATCAGCATCACGCGAGTGCCATGACCCAGCGCGACGCTATTGCCCGCGTCGTCCTGGATCTGCACGCCTGCGCTCGTCGGCGTTTCGACCATATCGTCAAGCGCAAAGCGCTGCCCGACATCTGCCTGATAACGCCCCGTCTCATGAATGACGGTGACGGGCGCATCGGCCTGCACGAGCGTCCACGCCGCATTGGCATAGGGTGCAAGCAGCAGCAAGGCGAACGGTACAGACCGCTTGAAAAGTCCGAAGATCATCCGGATGAGCCTGGTTGAGCGTTTCAATTGGCGAAGCGCGGTGAATACGGCGCGTTATATCGCGCGAGTATCAACAGAACAGCCGGCTCGCGGGTTTATTCCAGGGTTTCGATGATCACAAACTCGCCTTCGCGTGTCCCATATGGTGAGCCTGTCTCTGCGTGACGCACGCACGAAAAGATCCAGTCCACGACACAACGGAATATCTGCCCGGCTGGGCTGTTCTGATTTGCGCAGACGGCGGCGAGTGTGATCTGGAACATGAACGCAACGGTTTCGACAGACGTGGAATAGATCGCGATGCTGCGCTGTTCTGGGTGCATGGACGACGCGTCTGCAACGCGGCAAGTCGAGTGCAGGCTCGTAAGACGCATCGCCGGATTCACGAAACCCTACGGATACCAGAGGAAATCAGCGCATGGCAACGAGACAGAGCAGTCAGAAATTCATCGCGCGCAATCGGGCGCCACGCGTACAGATCGAGTACGACGTGGAACTGTACGGCGCGCAGAAAAAAGTGCAGATCCCGTTCGTGATGGGTGTGATGTCGGATCTGTCAGGCGCCAATGCCGGCGATCTTCCGCCGCTCGAAGCGCGCAAGGCGGTGGAAGTGGATGTCGATAACTTCGACAGCCGCATGCAGTCGATGAGGCCGCGGGTGAACTTCAGCGTGCCCAACACGCTGACGGGCGAAGGCAATCTGGCGGTCGATATCACCTTCGAAGGCATGGACGATTTTTCGCCCGCGGAAGTGGCGCGCAAGGTCGACTCGCTCGCGAAGCTGCTCGAGGCGCGCACGCAGCTCGCCAACCTCGGCACTTATCTCGATGGCAAGTCGGGCGCGGAGAAGCTGATCGCGCAGGCGATCAAGGATCCCGCCTTGCTGCAATCGCTGGGCGCGGCGCCGAAAGCCGCCGACACCGAACCCGCACAGGAGTGAGCGCGATCATGGAAAGCCAGAATCAGATCGAGCAAGGCGTCGAGGACTCATTGAGCGGCGCCGATGATTTCGCCGCGCTGCTCAACAGGGAGTTCAAGCCGAAGAACGAGCGCGCGAAGCAGGAAGTCGAATCGGCCGTGCGCACGCTCGCTGCACAGGTGCTGCAGGATTCGCACATCGTTTCGGATGACGTGACGCAAACCATCAACGCGTATGTCGCCGAGATCGACCGCAAGCTCAGCGAGCAGTTGAACCAGATCATGCACCACGCGGACTTTCAGAAGCTGGAAGGCGCGTGGCGAGGGCTGCACCATCTCGTTACCAACACCGAAACGGATCCGATGCTGAAGATCCGGGTGGTGAACATATCGAAGAAGGAACTCGCAAAAAATCTCAAGCGCTTCAAGGGCGTTGCATGGGATCAGAGCCCTGTATTCAAGCGCATCTATGAAGAAGAATATGGTCAGCTGGGCGGCGAACCGTATGGCTGCCTCATCGGCGACTACTACTTCGATCACGGTCCGCAGGACGTCGAACTGCTACGCGGCATTTCGCAGGTCGCCGCCGCCGCGCATGCGCCGTTCATCTCGGCGGCGGATTCGACGTTGCTCGGCATGGAAGGCTGGAACGAGCTGGCCAATCCGCGCGATCTGTCGATGATCTTCACGACGCCGGACTACGCGGGCTGGCGTTCGCTTCGCGAAATGGACGACGCCCGCTATCTCGCGCTGACGATGCCGCGCACGCTTGCACGCCTGCCGTACGGCGCGAAGACCGACCCAGTCGACGGGTTCGACTTCGAAGAAGACACCGAAGGCGCGGATTCATCGAAGTACACATGGCAGAACGCTGCGTATGCGATGGCGGTGAACATCAACCGTTCGTTCAAGTACTACGGATGGTGCACGCGGATTCGCGGCGTCGAGTCGGGAGGAGCAGTCGACAGTCTGCCGGTGCATACCTTCCCGAGCGACGACGGTGGCGTCGACATGAAGTGCCCGACCGAGATCGCGATCACCGATCGGCGCTCGGCCGAACTGGACAAGATGGGGTTGATGCCGCTCGTGCATCGCAAGAATTCGGACATCGCGGCATTCATCGGCGCGCAATCGGTCGCGAAGCCGGAAGAGTACGACGATCCGGCCGCCACGGCGAATTCGAATCTGTCGGCACGTTTGCCATACATGTTCGCGTGCTGCCGTTTCGCGCACTACCTCAAATGCATCGTGCGCGACAAGATCGGCTCATTCAGCACGCGCGAGCAGATGGAGAGCTGGCTGTCGAACTGGGTCATGAATTATGTCGATGGCGATCCGGTGAATTCCAGCGAGGAAACCAAGGCCCGCAAGCCGCTCGCTGCCGCGCAAGTCGTCGTCGAGGACGTCGAAGGCAATCCCGGCTACTACACGTCGAAGTTCTTCCTGAAGCCGCACTACCAGCTCGAAGGACTCACCGTATCGCTGCGGCTCGTATCGCGACTGCCTTCCGCGCAGGCGGCCTGAGGCTTCTGCTGCATCTCACCTTGCAGGTAATCGTCCGGAGCGGCAGCGTTCCGGTCCTGATCGTTCGCCGCTACGGCGAGCGCACTCTTTGGCTCACAAATAGAGGTCACTATGGCATTCGACATGCACCTGAAATTCGGCTCCGGAGCGGTCACGATCCAGGGCGCTTCCAATCACTCGAAGCACAAGAACCAGGTTCCGATCATCGCGTGGTCGTGGGGCGCCAGCAATACCGGCAATCTGCACACGGGTGCGGGCTATGCATCGGGCGGCAAGGCCAACATTCAGGACATCACCGTCACGAAGTACATCGACAGTTGCTCGAACGCGTTGCTAAACGCTTGCTGCACGGGCGCGCGCGTCGACAACGCCTATCTGTACGTCACCAACGCAACGGGTCAGCAGACCGACTTCCTGACCATCGAGCTGAGCGAAGGGGTGCTGGTCACGTCGGTATCCACGGGCGGCAGCGGTGGCGACGAACGACTCACCGAGAACATCACGTTGCATTTCGGGAAGTTCAAGTACTCGTTCCAGCCGCAGGACGATGAAGGCAAGGCAAACGGCGGCACCAAGGATTTCACATTCGATATCCAGCAGGTCACCAAGCAGTAAGCAGGCGGCGATACCGGTCTTTTCGCCCGCTTTCTTTCATTGAATGGAGCACATCCAGTGACACTTTCTTCAGTCGATGTCAAACCTGAAAAGCTGCTCGCGGACGGTCATTTGAACGACGCGTTGCAAGCGTTGGCCGCGAATGTGAAAAACTCGCCGGCGGACGCGACGCTGCGCGTGTTTCTGTTTCAGTTGCTTGCGTTGCGGGGTGACTGGGAGCGTGCCGGAACCCAGTTGACCGTGGCGGGCGAACTGGAACGACAAAACGCGTTGATGGTCGCCGCCTACCGCGCGGCACTGGTCGGCGAACGCGAACGCGAAGCCGTGCTGGCCGCCCTGCGTAACCCGGCAACGGTCGGCGAGCGGTCGGAATGGGAGCGCTTGCTGTTGCAGTCGCTGCAACAACTGTGCGGCGGACGGATCGCCGAAGCGCTCGCATTGCGCGCGCGAGCCTTCGACGAAGCGGAAACGGTGCGCGGCAGCATCGACGGCGTGCCGTTCAAATGGATCGCCGACGCCGACCCGCGTTTCGGGCCGTGCCTCGAAGTGATCCTGAAGGACAGCTATGCGTGGGTGCCGTTCTCGCGCGTCGCTGCGCTGTCTTTCGATGCGCCCACTGATCTGCGCGACAAGATCTGGGCGCCGGTGCGAATCACCTGGAAGAGCGGTGATGAGGCGATCGGCTTCGTGCCTTGCCGCTATTGCGGCAGCGAGCGAGGTGAAGACATCGCGCTCGCGCTGGCAAAGCGTACGGCGTGGACCGATCTCGGCGACGGCTGTTTCGTCGGCGTTGGTCAGCGCATGCTGATCACCGACGTCGACGAATATCCTTTGCTCGACGTGCGCTCGATCACGTTCGAAGCAGCTTGAGGGGGCGCACGTCATGGCAGAACTGATGCCCCAGGAGCGTCTGCAGCCGTCGCTGCTCGATCGTCTCACCGATTTCGATCCTGCGCAGCGCGAGGAGAGCCGGGAGCAGCGCGTCATTACGGCCGCGCGTTTGCGCGAATACGTGACACGCGATATCGCGTGGCTGCTCAACTGCACGCGGCACTGGAGCAGCGACGAGCTGACCGGATTCGCGCAGGTGGGTAATTCCGTACTGAATTTCGGTATCCCCGATCTTGCGGGTGCGGCGTTGTCGGGTATCGATGCCGAGCTGTTGCAGAACCGGATCCGTTCGGCGCTGCTCGACTTCGAACCCCGTCTGATCGCCAGCACTGTTCAGGTGAGCGTCGAGGTCGACGAAGCGCGCATGGGCAGCCGTTCGCTGCGTTTCCTGATCGAAGCCGACATGTGGGCGAACCCGATGCCGCTCTCTCTCTATCTTCGCACCGACGTCGATCTCGAGACCGGCGTGTTTCATGTGTCGCAACACTTCGGCTGATCGTCATGGACCCACGACACTTGCGCTATTACAACCGTGAGCTGCAACACGTCCGCGAGATGGGCGCGGAGTTTGCGAGCGAGTATCCGAAGATTGCCGGCCGTCTCGGGATGGAAGGTCTCGATTGCGCTGACCCGTACGTCGAACGGTTGCTCGAAGGCTTCGCGTTTCTGGCGGCGCGCGTGCAAATGAAGCTTGATGCGCAGTATCCGGTGTTCACGCAGCATCTTCTGGAGATGATCTACCCGCATTACCTGACGCCGATTCCGTCGATGGCGGTCGTGCAGTTGTATCCGGATCAAGCCGAAGACCTTCCTGCCACCGGACACCCGGTCGCGCGGCACACGGTGTTGCGCGGTCTCACCGGCTTCGGCGAGCGCACGGCGTGCGAATACCGCACCGCGCACGACGTGACGCTGTGGCCGCTCGCGATCACCGAGGCGAGATACCTGGACACACCCGCGGCGCTTGCCGCCGCCGACCTCGTGCCGCCGCCGTCGAAAGCCGGGCAGGTCCGCGCGGGTTTGCGCCTGAAGTTCGCAACGCTTTGCGGCGTGCCGGCGAACACGCTCGCGCTCGACAGCCTGCCGGTTTATCTCGCCGGCGCCGACGATCTGCCGCGATGGCTCTACGAGCAGCTGATGGCCAACCGCATCGGCTATACGGTGCGCGCAACCGCGCCGGATGGGCAAACCATCGAGACACAGCATGACGCGTCGGCGCTGCGCGCCAAAGGCTTCGACGAAGATGACGCGATACTGCCCTACGGTGGCCGTTCGTTCAGCGGTTACCGGCTGTTGCAGGAGTATTTCGCGTGTCCGGAGCGTTTCCTGTTTGCCGAGTTCACGGAGCTGCGCCCGCTGCTCGCACGTTCGCGGGGCAACGAGTTCGAGATCGTGGTGTGGCTCGAGCGCAGCGTGACGCGCCTGCACAACGCGATCGATGCAGGCAACTTCCGCCTGTTCTGCGCGCCGGCAATCAATCTGTTCGAGCGCCGCGCGGACCGTATTCATCTGCAGCAGGGCGACACCGAGTATCACGTGCTCGGCGACCACACCCGGCCGATGGATTTCGAAGTGCATAGCGTGCTGGAAGTGCAGGGCTACGGCGATCGCCAGGAGCCGGAGCAAAGCTTCCTGCCGTTCTATGACAGCACCGCTCGCACATGGCACGGCGGGCAGGCGGCCTTCTACACGCTGCGCCGCGAGCCGCGGCTGATCTCGAGCCGCCAGAAGCGACGCGGCGCACGCTCGAGCTACGTCGGCAGCGAAACGTTTATCGCGCTCGTGGATGCCAACGACGCGCCCTATGCGACCACGCTGCGCCAGTTAGGACTGCGGCTGCTGTGCACGAATCGCGATTTGCCGCTGCATATGCCGGTGGGCAAGTCGTACACCGATTTCACGCTCGATACCGACGCGCCCGTGGCGTCGATCCGCTGTGTGGCTGGACCGACCCGGCCACGCGCGCCGACCGCGACCGGCGAATCCGCGTGGCGGCTCATCAGCCACCTGCAGTTGAACTATCTGTCACTGCTCGACGAGGAAGGCGAAACGGGCGCGGCGGCGCTGCGCGAGATGCTCGGCCTGTATCACGACGAGTTCGACGCCGCGACGCGACGGCAGATCGAAGGCATCAAGCATGTCGCGGCGAAGCCCATCACGCGTCGCGTGCCGGTGCCCGGGCCGATCACCTATGGCCGCGGGCTCGAGATTACGCTGAGCTGCGACGATGCCGCTTTTGAAGGCAGCGGCGCATTTCTGCTCGCGTCGGTATTGCAGCATTTCTTTGCGCGCTATGTCTCGCTGAATTCGTTTGCCGAGACGGTGTTGCGCACGCTCGAACGAAACGAGGTGGCCCGATGGCCCGCGAATCCCGGCAAGCGCCCGATCCTGTAGTGCTCGAAGCCACGTTGCGCGCGAGCCCGGAAGATTTCGAGTTCTTCGAGGCAATGCGCCGTCTCGAATGCGCGTATCCGCAACGGCCGCGGTTCGGTCATTCGACCAGGCCGGCCGAAGATCCCGTGCGTCTCGCCCATGCCGCGGCACTGGAATTTCCGTCGCGCAGCATCGCGCGTTTCGAGGCGGGAAAGGCCGGCCGGCCGGCGCGGCTGGTTGGGCTGTTTCTCGGTTTGTTCGGACCGAACGGGCCGCTGCCGTTGCACCTCACCGAATATGCCGTCGATCGGGAGCGGAACGCGAAAGACCCGACGTTCGTCGCGTTTGCCGACGTGTTTCATCACCGGATGCTGAGCCTCTTCTATCGCGCGTGGGCCGATGCGCAGCCCACCGTACAGCTGGACCGTCCGGAACAGGATCGGTTTCGCACCTATGTCGGCGCGCTGATCGGCATCGCCACGCCGCACCTCGACGCACGCGACGCGCTGCCCGATCAGTACAAGCGCTTTTTCGCCGGGCGTCTGGTGCCGCAAGCGCGCAATGCCGAAGGACTCAGGCGTTTTCTCGAGCACTTCTTCGGTGTGCCGGTGCGCGTGCTCGAGTTCGTCGCCGGGTGGATGCAATTGCCTCGGGACGCGCGTTTGCATATCGGCAAGAGCATGGCCTCGATGGGCCGCGACGCATTGCTCGGCTCGCATGTGCGCGGCGCGCAGCAGCGCTTCCGGCTGCGCGTCGGGCCGCTGACCCGCAACGAGTTCAACCGTTTTTTGCCGGGCGGCGACACGCTCCTGCAACTGGTGGCGGCGGTCAAGTTGTATGTGGGCGAAGAGAAGGGCTGGGACGTGCAGCTCGTGCTGAAGAAAGAAGAAGTGCCGCTGACGCATCTGGGTCAGGCGGCCCGCATGGGCTTCAACACGTGGATGGGCCGCTATGCGCAGCGCAGCGATGCCGACCAGGTCGTGTTGAGCCCGGCCGAGTGACGTCCGGCGTTCGCATGTCCGGGCATCTTTCAACTGAACTGGCGACTGCTTCGCGGCCGCCTCTGGTCATACAGGATTGGAATCATGGCTGAAATAAGTCGTGGCGCCTTGTTCGGCAAGCTCAACGCGCTGGCCTATCGGGGTATCGAAAGCGCTACCGTGTTCTGCAGGCTGCGCGGCAACCCGTACGTCGAACTGGCGCACTGGATTCATCAGATCCTGCAGCTGCAGGATTCGGATCTGCATCGCATCGTCAGGCATTTCGGCCTGGATCCGTCGCACCTTGCACGCGACGTCACGGTCGCACTCGAACGTTTGCCGCGCGGCAGTACGAGCATCTCCGATCTGTCGGCCGAGGTGGAAGAAGCGGTCGAGCGCGGCTGGGTATTCGCTACGCTGCTGTTCGGCGAAGCGCAGGTGCGCACCGGCTATCTGATCGTCGGCCTGTTGCGTACGCGGCACTTGCGCCACGCATTGCTCGATGTCTCGGGGGAATTCGACAAGCTACGCGCCGAGACGTTGGCCGACGACTTCGCCGGCATCGTCGAAGGCTCGCCGGAAGACGGCCAGCTTGCCACCGACGGGTTTCGTGCCGGCGCGGTTGCGTCCGGCGCGGTTGCGCCGGGCGAGAGCAGCGGTGCGATGGCGCCCGCGCAGATGGGCAGGCAACAGGCGTTGCAGCAGTTCACGGTCGATCTGACCGCGCAGGCGCGCGACGGCAAGATCGACCCGGTGGTCGGCCGCGACGCCGAGATTCGCCAATTGGTCGACGTACTGATGCGCCGGCGCCAGAACAACCCCATGCTGGTCGGCGAAGCGGGCGTCGGCAAGACGGCTGTGGTGGAGGGGTTCGCACTGCGCATTGCGCGTGCCGACGTGCCGCCGCCATTGCGCAACGTGCAGGTACGTGCGCTCGATATCGGCCTGTTGCAGGCCGGCGCGAGCATGAAGGGCGAGTTCGAAAACCGCCTGCGTCAGGTGATCGACGAAGTGCAGTCTTCGCGCAAGCCGATCGTCCTGTTCATCGACGAAGCGCATACGCTGGTGGGCGCGGGCGGTACGGCGGGCACCGGCGACGCGGCGAACCTGCTCAAGCCCGCGCTCGCGCGCGGCAATCTGCGCACGATCGGCGCGACCACCTGGGCCGAATACCGCAAGCACATCGAGAAGGATCCGGCGCTGACGCGACGTTTCCAGCCCGTGCAGGTGGACGAACCGAGCGAAGAGAAGACCATCCTGATGATGCGCGGTACCGCGAGCGTGATGGAGCAGCATCATCGTGTGCAGATTCTCGACGAAGCGCTCGAAGCAGCCGTCAAGTTGTCGCATCGCTATATTCCCGCGCGTCAGTTGCCGGACAAGGCCGTGAGCCTGCTCGATACCGCGTGCGCGCGTGTCGCGATCAGCCAGCACGCGGTGCCGGCGAAAATCGACGACACACTCAAGCGGATCGAGGCGCTGGAGACCGAGCAGACGATCATCGCGCGCGAGAAAAGCGTCGGCATGGAGGTGGAGGCTCGCGAGTCGCTGGCTGCAGCGACGCTCGAAGCGGAACGGCTGCGTTTGCAGCAGTTCGAAGCCGCGTGGGACAACGAGAAATCGCTGGTCCAGCAGATTCTGGCGTTGCGCGCGCGGCTAGGAGGCGAGGCCGCGCCGGACGAACGCGCCGGCAGTGCGCGGGAACCGACCGCGCACGGCGACGCGAAGTCCGACGCATCGACAAACTCGTTCGCGCCGCCGGCGCTCGACGATGACACGAGGGCAGAGGTGCTTGCCGAGTTGAAACAACTGCAGGCGCAGCTCGCCGAGCGGCAGGGCGAAAACCCGCTGATCCTGGCGAATGTCGACTACCAGGCGGTCGCGTCGGTCGTCGCTGACTGGACCGGCATTCCGGTCGGGCGCATGGTCCGTGGCGAACTGCGGACCGTGATGAATCTCGCCGACCTGATGTGCGAGCGCGTCGTCGGTCAGGACCACGCGATGGAGATGATCGCCAGGCGCATCCAGACATCGCGCGCCGGTCTCGACAACCCCAACCGTCCGATCGGCGTGTTCATGCTCGCCGGCACGTCGGGCGTCGGCAAGACCGAGACCGCGCTGGCGCTCGCCGAGGCGCTGTACGGTGGCGAGCACAACCTGATCACGATCAACATGAGCGAGTTTCAGGAAGCGCACACGGTTTCGACGCTGAAGGGCGCGCCGCCAGGCTATGTCGGTTATGGCGAAGGCGGAGTGCTGACCGAGGCCGTGCGGCGTAAGCCGTATTCGGTGGTGCTGCTCGACGAAGTGGAGAAAGCGCATCCCGATGTCCACGAAATCTTCTTTCAGGTGTTCGACAAGGGCGTGATGGATGACGGTGAAGGCCGCTCGATCAATTTCAGGAACACCTTGATCCTGCTGACCACGAACGTCGGCACGGATCTGATCGCCGGCCTGTGCCAGGACCCGGAGCTGATGCCGGATGCACAGGGCCTCGCCAAAGCGCTGCGCGAACCGTTGCTCGAGGTGTTTCCCCCCGCGCTGCTAGGCCGGCTCGTGCCGATCCCTTACTTCCCGCTCAGTGGCGCGATGCTCGCGAAGATCGTGAGACTGCAACTGGACCGCATCAAGCGGCGTATCGAGGATCGCTATCGCGTGCCGCTCGACTATGACGACGGCGTGGCGCAACTGGTCGTGAGTCGCTGCACGGAGAGCGAATCGGGTGGCCGGATGATCGATGCGATTCTGACCAACACGATGTTGCCTGCGATCAGCCGCGAGTTTCTCGCACGCATGATCGACGGCGTCGCGATCGAGCGGGTTGGCGTGAGCGTCGAGGACGGCGATTTTGCGTATCGCTTCGACGAGTGTGCGCCGCTCATCGCCGCAAGTCCCAGCATTCCTGATTAGTGTGACCGGGGCGCCGCACGCCGAGGCGGTCGAAAGAAATTGACCTTTACGAGGAGTTCAAAACGTGAAAGCTATTCCAAAGATAATTCATATTATCTGGATTGGCGGCGATATCCCGCAACGAAACCGCGATTGCATCATAACGTTTCCAAGGTTGAACCCCGATTGGGAGGTGAATCTCTGGATCGACGCCAATCAGTTACTGACAGGCGAACGTCGCCGCCAGATCAGCGTACAACACAACGCCAGCACTACGCCGAACCAATGGGATGAGGTGGCTCAACGTTTGGGTAAGGACGGGGGCGATTCGGCAACGATGAGATATCTGAATCAGTATCTGAACATGCGCGGCGAGGATTTGCGTGGAATGCGGGGCCGCCAGGTCAACTCGATCATAAACTTCTGCGAGCAGAACAGGCTCAAACTGCGCGAGGTGCAGCATGATTTGAAGATGGGTAAGAACTCGACGATTTACCGACGCGAATTGGTCAATCGCGGAGCCAACTTCGGTTCGGCCAGCGATATTCTGCGAATCGAGATTCTTCTTCAGCATGGCGGTCTCTATGTCGATACCGACGTCAGCTGCGTCAGTCCCTTGGGGGAAATCATCTGCCACCAGTCTTACCCGCGATTCTCCGCCGTGCATCCCGCCTGGCATCTCGGAATAAGCGAGAGCGACTGGGTGAATCCAAACTGGTGGGAACGGAACGTCAGAGGCGACCAGACGCCATCGATCAGCAACTCGATCATTGCGGGTCACGCTGGCAGCGGCGGCTTGAAGTCCTACAAATCGCTCATACACAGCAACTTCAGATCGATCAGGAACAGCGATGCTTTGCGAACAGAATATATGAATGACGTCCGGACGAGCACGATCAGAATGACGGGACCAACGGCAGCGGCGGAGAGTTCAGGCTTCAAAAAGGTCCGGGACAAAATGTTCGAGGAGCAAGTCCGCTCTCAGACCGCGGATCAGAAACTGCAGAACAATCTATTCATGCGAGATAACTGGTACTTCCCCATGCACAAGGTCAAGGACAGTTACTTTCACGATTGGCTTGGCGCATGAGTTCTTCGAGCGAATCCGGGATCACGTCAATATCGGGTTGATCCATAACACGCAGGACGACCGTCCCGTGGTCGCGAACGACCCGGTGGACAATTCGCGGCAACTGGTCAATAAGGGTTCGGATCCGCTCACTCAGGAGACCTATAAGGAAACCTATATCAAATTCATTTGCGCCATGGCGAAGGAATAGATCGCGTGGGCCGGGTGTTCTGTTTGCCAAAGGGCGTACTAATCGCGCCGGGAGATGGAGCGATGCCAGCAGGCAAAAACCGTCAACCCGGAGGCGTCCGGTTCGCAACAGCGGCGCCGATACCGGTTCGATCACCGCGCTGCGGCTTCCCGTCGAGTACGACTTACCCGCAACGTAAAGAAGGTTCGCAGATCACGTCATGGCCCACGCAATCACACTCACTTCCAGTCTCGGCAGCAGTCTCCTGTTCGCAAACATGACCGCGACCGAGTCGCTCGGTCGGCTGTTTTCATATCGGCTCGAAGCGATCAGCAAGAACGCGGAAGTCGATCTGCGTTCGCTGCTGGGCACGCCGATGACGGTGAAGCTTGTCACGCCGCAAGGCTATACGCGTTACTTCAACGCGATTGTCCGCGAAGGCGAGCAGGGCGGCTTCGTCAACATCGACAACGTGCGCTATGCAGTCTACACGTTCACGCTCGTGCCGAAACCGTGGTTAGCGACGCGCAGACGCGACTGCCGCATCTATCGAAGCATGAGTGTGCCGCAGATCGTCCAGTCGGTACTTGGCGACATCGGCTATAGCGATCTGAAGGTGAGCCTCAGCGGTAGCTATCCGCCGCGCGACTATTGCGTGCAGTACCGCGAAAGCGACTTCGACTTCGTCAGCCGGCTGATGGAGCAGGAAGGCATCTACTACTTCTTCACGCATACGCAGAGCACGCACACGATGGTGCTCGCCGATGCGCTCGGCGCGCACTCGAGCGTGGCTGGCTTCGAGCAGATTCCCTATGCGCCGCCGATCGGGCGGGGCAAGCGCATGAAGGCGTCGATCAGCGACTGGGAGACCTCTCGCGCGGTCAACGCGACGAAGGTGCAGCTCGACGACTACGACTATCTGAAGCCGAAAGCATCGCTGCTTGCCACCGAAGAGCTGACCGACATGGAGGACGCGCACAACGTGAGCGGCCTCGACGTCTACGACTATGGGTACGACTACGTTGGCTACGACGAGCGTCTGTCCGACGGCCAGCGCTACGCGCAGGTGCGCGCGGATGCGTTGAATGTGCCGCTCGCGATGAGCGCCGGCCACACCGACGCCTGTGGTCTCGCCACGGGTGCGCTGTTCAGGCTCAAGGACTTTCCGCTTGCCGACGCGAATCACGAATACCTCGTGATCGACGCGGTGACGCGCCTCGTCGAGCCGGACTACTCGGCGGGCGGCGGTGGAGACGATGGCGAGGCGCCGTTCAGGTGCGGCTTCAAGGCGATCCGCAGCCGCCAGCTGTTTCGCACGATGCCGACGACGCCGCGTCCGGTGATCGCTGGCCTGCAGACGGCGGAGGTGTACGGCGATACGCCCGAAGACATCGCCGTCGACAAATACGGCCGCGTGCAGGTCACGTTCTTCTGGAATCGTCAGGGCAAACCGAACGCGCGGAACTCGTGCCCGGTGCGGGTCGCGCAGATGTGGGCCGGCAAGCGCTGGGGCGCGCAGTTCATCCCGCGCGTCGGACAGGAAGTGGTGGTCAGCTTTCTCGACGGCAATCCGGACCGGCCGCTGATCATCGGCAGTGTCTACAACGCCGACAACATGCCGCCGTACAACCTGCCGGACAACAAGACCCAAAGCGGTGTGAAAAGCCGCAGCCACGAAGGTGGCGGTAGTGACGACTACAACGAGATCCGCTTCGAAGACCGGATGGGCAGCGAGCAGGTTCTGATTCACGCGCAAAAGGATCTGCGCGAAGAGTCGGAGCACGACCACGATGTACAGGTCGCGCGCAACTACACGCTGACGGCGGGCAACCAGATCAGGCTGGTCACCGGACTTGCCAGCATCACGATGAACAGCACCGGCGAGATCGCGATTCAAGGCACCAGCGTCTCGCTTAACGGAGGCATGAACGTGACGATGGCATCGGGTCTTGCGATGGAAATCAACTCGAAAGCGAATCTGAACATGAGTTCGATCGCGGCGATGGAAATCCTGTCCGAGGCCGATTGCCTCGTGCAGTCCACCAACCTGCAGTTGATCGGGACCGCGACGGCGGTACTGGGCGGCGCGGCTCCGATGATCTTATGAGCACGCCGTCGATTTTCGAAGCAGCGCGCCAGATGCGGCTTTCCACGCGCGCGCAAGCGTGCCTGCGGCCGTCGATGGCGGCGCGTTCGGCGGTGCAGACATTGCTCGACGCCGGACATTCAGCCGATGCGTTGAGCCTGCTTGGTCGTCTGCTGCCGCGCCGTTATGCGGTGGCGTGGGCGTGCCAGTGCTGCCGCCGTCAGACGCTCGACGAACACGACCGCGCAGGTCTCGAACTCGCGGAAGCGTGGGTGCGCGATCCCATGGAAGCGCAACGCGCCGCGGCGCTCGCGTTCGCGAAGACGCATCGCTACCAGACGATCGGCGCATGGACGGCTGCCGCCGCAGGTTGGTCGGGCGGCAACCTGAATCCGGAGCACGAGCGGCCGACGCCGCCGCCGGAGCATCTGACGGCGATCGCGGCGACGGCCGCGGTGAGCTACATGGCCGCGCTGGTTCCCGCGCGGTTCGATGCACGCCGTGCCGCGTTCGTGCGCGATGCGCTGGGCCTGCTGAGTGTTCCTGAAGGTATCGATGGAGGTATGCAATGAGCGCCGCGCAGAGGCTGATTCTCTCGATAGAAGGCGAGGGGACTGGCGGCTTCGACGCAAGCCGCGAGCAGGTGTTCGACTGCCGCGATGGCAGCATCGGCCGTTCCGACGAGTGCGACTGGGTGCTGGGCACGGAAGGCGTGTCGCGTCTGCACGCGCTGGTGCGCTACCTGAACGGCATGTATTTCATCGAGGACCGCAGCACGAACGGCATGTCGCTGAACGGCGCGCCACTGCGAAAAGGCGATCCGGCCGCCCTGAAGCAAGGCGACCGCTTGCAGATCGACACGTTCGATGTCAGCGTGCGCTTGAGCGGCAACGGTGCGACCGAACCGAACCCGCGGGCCGGCTCGGTCGATCCGGGGCGCACCGCGTCTTTCGTTGCTGCCGCGCCGGCCCCTGCCTGCGCACCGGCGCCTGCGCCTGCGCAAAACAGGGGTCCGCTGGACCTGAGCCTGCTGCTCGCGCCACGGCGCGCCACCCCGGCGCAGGAGCATGCGGGCGAGGCCGAAGGCCTGATTCCGGGCGTCGCCGATGGATCGGCGCCGGGCGCGAGTCTCGATCCACTCGCGTTGTTCGATGTGCCATCGTCCTACGCCGACGAACCGCTGCCTCGCGTATCGTCCGCGCCCGGTTGGAACCACACGCCTGCGGCGGCCGACCGCTTCCGGCCGCCGCAGGCCGAGGCAGCACGGCTTGGAGGGCCCGTCCTCCCGGAAGACTGGGACGCGAGCGCGAGCCTGGTCGTCGCGCGTTCCGGGCAGGGGCTCCCGACAAGCGTTGCTGTCGCGGCGACCGCGCCAACGCACGCATCGACGCCGACGCAGGGGCCGCCGCAAAATCAAACGCAGTCGGAAACGCCGATGCATTCGCACGCGTCGCCGGACACAACACCCGTCGTCATCGCTGCGGCAGTTGCAGCGCCGGCAGTGCCTGCGGTTCCGACCGCTCCGCTCGCCTCTGCCGCCCCGTCGCCCGCCGGCGAAGACGCTCCCGAATTGATGGAAATGTTCCACATCGCCGTCGACGCGATGATGGACGTGCTACGCGCGCGCGCCGAACTGAAGAACAGCTTCCGGCTGCCCGCGACGTTGATCCAGCGTTCTGAAAACAACCCGTTGAAGTTCGCGCCGACCGCGCAGGAAGCCGTCATGAGGCTGCTCGCGCCGCCCGATGGCGGCTTCCTCCGCGGCAACGCCGCGCTGAACGATGCCGCCGACGACATCCGCAATCACCAGATGGCGATGCTTGCTGGCGTGCGTTCCGCGTTCCAGTCGCTGCTCGCGCATTTCGATCCGGCGAAGATCGAACGGGAAGCCGAAGGCAGCGTGCGCCGTTTGCCGCTCGGTGGCCGGCCGCGTCACTGGGAGCGCTACAAGGAACAGTTTGAAGAAGTCACGAGAAATCCCGATGAATGCTTCAGGCGGCTGTTCGGCGATGAATTCGCGCGCGCCTACGAAGAACAGCTCGGACGCCTGAAAAGGCGGCGCAACGAGCCCACGTAACCAGCCAACGCAACCCGCCGGCGCAACCCGGTGCGGCGAGGCCCGAGGCCGTCGCGACCCGCACTCGTCGCGCGACGTGTGACAACCCCTATCCGGTTCACCGACATGACCCAGAGCAACAAGGTGGTATGGAGCGAGGGCCTGTTCCTCAGGCCTCAGCACATGCAGCAGCAGGAACGCTATTTCGAGCGTTACGTCGAGCTGCGCGCGGGCAATCTGCGTCCGCACGCATGGGGCTTTCACGAACTCGAACTGGAAAGCGATCTGCTCGCAATCGGCAAGCTCGGCATCAAGCGCGCACGCGGCGTGTTTCCCGATGGCACGCCGTTCGCAATGCCCGGCGATGATCCACTGCCGCCGCCGCTCGATATCGATGCGAACTGGCGCGACCAGATCGTCCATCTGACCTTGCCGCTGCGTTCGCCCACGCAGCCGGACAGCGCATGGCCCGGCGCCGGCAGCGATCAGTTGTTCCGCTATCGCGTGCGCGAAGCCGAAGTGCGCGATGCGTCGGGCAGCATGGAAGGCGTCACCGCGCTCGAAGTCGCGGGCATGAGCACACGCCTTTTACCCGAATTGCAGCCGATGGAAGGCCTGATGCGGATTCCGTTGGCACGGGTCGTCGAATGCCGAGCCGATCGGCGGGTGATCCTCGACGATGGCTTCGTGCCGACCTCGCAGAGCACCGAAGCGGCCGGGCGGCTTGTCACCTTCCTGTCCGAGCTGCTAGGCCTGCTGCATCAGCGCGGCGAGGCGCTCGCAGGACGTGTGAGCGAGACCGATCGCGGCGGTGCCGCGGAAATCGCGGACTTTCTGCTGCTGCAGGTGATCAACCGCTATCAGCCGCTCGTCGCGCATCTTGCCGAGGCGCCGCTGCTGCACCCCGAAGCGCTTTACCGGCTGCTGCTCGAACTGGCCGGCGAGCTGGCTACATTCACGACGCCGGGCAAGCGCGCGCAGGCTTTTCCGCCGTACCGGCACGAACTGCTGCGCGAAAGCTTCGAGCCGGTGATCGCGGCGCTGCGCATCGCGTTGAGCGCGGTGCTCGAACAGAGTGCTGTCGCGATTCCGCTGCAGCAGCGCAAGTATGGCGTGTGGGTCGGCATGGTGCCCGATCTCACGCTGCTGGACACGGCGACCTTCGTGCTCGCCGCGAAGGCCGACCTGAAGTCCGAAGACATGCGCCGGCAACTGCCGACGCAATCGAAGATCGGTCCCGTCGAAAAGATCCGCGATCTGGTGAACCTGCAACTGCCGGGCATCGGCGTATCGCCGATGGCGGTCGCGCCGCGCCAGTTGCCCTACATGTCGGGCTTCCTCTATTTCGAGTGCGACAGAAACTCGCCGATGTGGCGCATGTTGAAGACGTCCGGCGGCATCGCGATGCACTTCGGTAGCGGCTTCGCCGGTCTCGACCTGCAACTGTGGGCGGTACGCGCATGAATACCACCAACGACCGTTCCGCCGACGCAACCCGGCGCGGTGATGCGACGATGGTGCGCCCGCAGCGCGCCGTCAACGGCGATCCCAACGCCGATCCCAACACCGATCCCAACACCGACGCCGGCGACGTCACGCGCATCGTGCGGCCAGCATCGCCCACTTCGCGCGTGATGCCGGCAAACCGGCCGTCGCAGCCGCCTGGCCCGCCGCCGCTGCGCGCCGAGCTGGGTGACTTCCTGAGCGGTGTCGCCAATCCGCTCGTCCGTGCGGCCAATCCGCTGCTGCTGCTGACGGTGCAATTGCGGCACAGCGTTGCGCCGCCCACCGACGTCGGCCGTCTGCGCGAACAGGCGGTCGCACAGGTGCGCAGCTTCGAGCGCTACGCACAGGGTGCGGGCATCGACACGCAAAGCATCGTGGCAGCGCGCTACGTGCTATGCACGATGCTCGACGAGTCGGTGAACAACGCGCCGTGGGGCGACCTGAGCGGCTGGGCGCAAAAGACGCTGCTCGTGACATTCCACGGCGAGGCCTACGGCGGCGCGAAGTTCTTCCAGATTCTCGATCGCCTGAGCGTCGACTTCTCGCGCCATCTCGATCTGATTGAGCTGATGTACATCTGTCTCGCGCTGGGCTTCGGCGGACGCTATCTCGTGGAACCAGGCGGCCTCGCGCGCCTGGCCGACATTCAGGATGATCTCTATCGACGCATTCGCGGGCTGCGCGAAGCGCCCGCCGCGGAACTGGCGCCGCATTGGCGCGGCGTCGAAGACCGCCGCAATCCGGTGATGCGGCATGTGCCGATGTGGGTCGCCGCGTCGGCTGCGGCCGTCGTGCTGCTGGGTGCGTTCCTGGTGTTTTTCACGAAGCTCAACGCGCTCGCTGCGCCAGTCGGCGCACAGCTTGCCGCGATCGGTCTCGAGAACACGCCGCCGCCGCAAACCGTAGCGACGCCCGCGCCCACGGCCGCGCGCGTGACGCTCAAGCAACTGCTCGCGCCACAGGAACAGGCCGGCCAGTTGACCGTCGACGAACAAACCGATGGCCGCGACACGGTGCGTCTCGCCGCCGCCGAACTGTTCCCGTCGGGCGGCGCCGACATCGCGCCCGACGTGGTGTCGCTCCTGCACCGGATCACGTCGGCGCTGAATCAGGTGAAGGGCAGGGTGATCGTCGTCGGCCACACCGACGACCAGCCCGTGCGTTCGCTGACCTTCAAGGACAACTTCGCGCTGTCGACGGCGCGCGCGCAGAACACGCAGCAGATTCTCGCGCAGGGGCTCGACGATCCGCATCGTCTCGAAGCGAGCGGCGCTGGCTCGTCGCAGCCGATCGCGACGCCGGCCGATCTGCCGGCGAACCGCACGCGCAACCGTCGCGTGGAAATCCTGTATATCCCGGAGCACTGAACCCATGAACACGCTGAAAAACTGGGTGACGTCCCGGTGGTTCACCGTCGCGATCGGATTGCTATTGATCGCTGCGCTGATCTGGCTGGGCGGCCCCTATCTCGGGATCGGAGAACGGCAACCGCTCGCGAGCGCCGCGGCCCGGCTGGCGCTGATCTTCGCGATCGTGCTCGGCTGGCTGCTGGTCGAACAGGCCATGCAATGGCGCGCGCGGCGCAAGACGTCGCAACTGTCCGGCGAGCTGGCTGGACAGGACGCGCAGCTTCCGCTCGACGAACCCGGCAGCGCCGAACGCGAGCAGTTGCAGCGTCGCTTTCGCGAAGCAATCGATATGTTGCGCAAGACCCGCAGGAATGGCAGCAATCTCTACGCGCTGCCGTGGTATGTGGTGATCGGTCCGCCGGGCTCGGGCAAGAGCACCCTGGTGCAGAATTCCGGGCTCGAGTTTCCGCTCTCGGAGCGCTTCGGCAAGGAAGCGCTGCGCGGCATCGGCGGCACGCGCAACTGCGACTGGTGGTTCACCGACGAGGCGGTGTTTCTCGACACCGCGGGCCGCTACACGACGCAGGACTCCGATGCGGCCGCCGACGCGTCCGCATGGCAGGCGTTTCTGTCGCTGCTGCGCCGCTATCGGCGGCGCCGGCCGCTGAACGGCGTGATCGTGACCATGAGTGTGTCCGATCTGCTGACGCTCGACGAAGACGCGCGTCAGCAGCACATCCGCACCGTGCGCCGGCGCCTCGACGAACTCGCGCAGCACCTGAAGGTGGCGGTGCCCGTGTATCTCGTGTTCACCAAGTGCGATCTCGTGGCGGGCTTCACCGAGTTCTTCGACGATCTCGGGCCCGATCTGCGCAGTCAGGTCTGGGGCATGACGTTTCCCGTCGACGCGAGTATCGACGGTAGCGCCTGCGCGCGCTTCGCGGGCGAGTTCGACCTGTTGCTGGAGCGTCTGAATACGCGCGTGATCGAGCGTCTGCATGGGGAGCGCGATCGCAGCCGACGCGCCGCCGTGCTCAGCTTTCCGCAGCAGCTCGGCGCGTTTCGCGAAATTGCGCGGCAGTTCGTCGAAGGCGCGTTCGGGCGTCATCAGTACGGCGCATCGCCACTCTTGCGCGGCGTCTATCTGACCTCCGGCACCCAGCAGGGCGCGCCGATCGACCGCATGCTGAGCGCCGTCGCGCGCACCTTCGGCGTCGACGCGGCGCGCGTGCAGGGCGGCGGCACGCAACGCCGGACCTTTTTCGTCGAACGGCTGCTGAAGGAAGTGCTGTTCCGCGAGTCGGGCCTCGCCGGCACCAATCCGCGGCTGGAACGGCAGAAGCTCCTGATGCAGGCCGGGATGTATATCGGCATCGCGCTCGTCACGGCGCTGCTGATCACCGGCTTCGCCACCAGTTACACGCGCAACCGTCTCTACGTCGCGCAGGTGCAGGACACGCTGGAAGACCTGCCGCCAGCCAGCAGCCTCGACGGCGCACCGGATCTCAAGACGTATTTCGCGCGTGCGCTCGCGCGCCTCGAAGTCATCTCCGGCGCGCAGGGCGTCGCGGGCCAGTATCAGGGCCACGTGCCCTGGCTGATGCGCTTCGGCCTGTTCCAGGGACACGCGTTGTTCGGGCAGGTGCATGCCGCGTATCTGCGCGAACTCGACGGCACCTTGCTGCCCGGCGTCGGCGTGCGCTTCCGGGAAGGACTCAACGCCAGTGCCAACGCTCCGCAGGCACTCTACGACTACCTGAAGGGCTATCTGATGCTCGGCCAGCCGCAGCATCTCGATCCCGGCGAGCTGGCCGCGCTCGCGCGCATCGAATGGCAACGCATGTTCCCGCAGGACCCGGCGATCCAGAACGCGCTCGACAAACACTTTTCCGCGCTGGTCGACGATCCGGCGAAGCCGCGCGCGCTGACGCTCGACAACGCGCTGATCGATCAGGCGCGCGCGACGCTGAAGACCGCTGATCTCGCGACGCTGATCTACGGCAGCGTCCAGCTCGACGCCGGGCGTTCGGGGGCGCCGCCGGTGCGACTCGACCAGTCGCTCGGACTGCTTGGCAGCGTGTTTCGCCGCAAGAGTGGCGCGCCGCTGTGGCAACCGTTCCCCGCGCTGTTCACGAGGCCGGTTTTCGCCGCCGAGGTGAACGGCGGAATCGATCGGTCGGTGGACGGCTTCGTGAAGGACTACTGGGTCTTCAACGCCAGCCGCATCGATCCGCTCGCGCGCTCGCGCTACGAACGGCAGGTGCTGGCACTGTACGAGCAGGACTACATCAAGGCGTGGGACGCATTGCTCGCCGATCTGCAACTTCAGCCGGTGTCCGACATTCAGGCCGCGAGTGCGCTGGCCGCGAAACTGTCGGGTCCGAGTTCGCCGCTGAAAGCGCTGCTGCATCTCGTGCGTGACAACACCAGCGACATGTTGCGCGGCGCCACGGCTGACGGAGCAACTTCGGCTTCATCGGCCTTGTCGGCTTCGGCGGTGGGCGCGCAGGCGGCGTCCGTCGGCGGGAACCTGATTGCGAGACGCGCGGCGAACACGCGTCTGGCCGGCGAATTGCGCGACGCGGGCGCAACGCTGCCGGACGGCACCACGACCAACGGCACCGCAAGCACCAAACCGGGTTCGGGCGAAGCGCCGGCCAGCCAGCCGGGCGCCGCCATCGAGGCGCATTTCGCGCAGTTGAACCAGATGAGCGTCGGCACGCCGGGCTCGACGCCGCTCGATCAGATGTCCACCGTGCTCGACCAGCTCGGCAAGAACCTGTTGACGATGACTGACCTGAGCGCGCCCGGCGCGCAGAACAATCCGGCCGTGCTCGCGGCGCGCCAGGAGAGCGACCAGTTGCCGCCGCAGGTGGCTTCGCTGATTTCCGGCCTCACCGGCAAGAGTGCGGATCTGGTCGCGAGCGGAAGCAGCGCCGCGCTCGCCAGCCAGTTTCGCGAGGCAGCGGGCAACGACTGCGCGAGCTTTGTCGATGGCCGCTATCCGTTTGCGTCGAACCGTGCATCGGACATCCCCGTGCAGAACTTCGCCGAGCTGTTCGGCAATGGCGGACGGTTCGACAGTTTCGTCAAGTCGACGCTCGCGAAATCAGTCGACACGAGTGGCCGCAACTGGCGCTGGAAGCCCGGCGCGCCAACCGGCCCCGACGCCGTGCTGAGCGAAGCGCAGAGTGCCGACGCGATCCGCCAGATCTATTTCCGCAACGGCGCGCAACTGCAGGTCGGCTTTACGCTGCTCGCGCCGCAGCTCGATCCGGCAATCGCGAAGCTGACCGTCGAAATCGACGGGCAGAAGTACGACTACGCGGCGAACGGCCCCGCGAGCATGACGATGACGTGGCCTGGACCGCAGCCCGGACATGTGGTCGTCAGTGCGTTCGATACGTCCGGCCAGCCGGTCGGCACGCCGCTGAAATTCAATGGCGACTGGGCGTTCTTCCACGCGCTCGATGCGGCCCGTCTGCAAAAGCAAAGCGACCTGCGCTATCTCGCGACCTTCGACTTCGGCGGCCATGCAGTGAAGCTGCCGATCGCGCCCGCGAGTCTGAAGAACCCGTTCCTCAACGACGAAGTCCGTCGTTTCAGGTGCCCGCGATGAACGGTGGAGTCGGCTTCTTCGGGAAATTGCCCAGCGCGGGCGATTTTGTTCAGCGACGGCTGCCGTCCGCGTTCGTCGAAGACTGGGACCGTGACTTCCAGCGCGCGGTCGAAACCGGGCGCCGCGAACTCGGAGCGCACTGGGACGCCGCATGGCGACAGGGCGCGGCGTGGCGCTTCGTGCTGCCCGCACCGGTGTGCGGCGAGCTCGCGTGGTGCGGGCTGATCGGACCGGCCGTCGATCGGCTCGGCCGTGCCTTTCCGATGGTGCTGGCCGCGCCCTGTGGCGGCGATGTCGCGACCGTGCTCGGCAATCACGCGTGGTTCGACGCACTCGAGCGCGTCTATCGCAGTGCGCAGCACGAGGTCGCGAGCGTCGAAACCTTCGATGTGCGCGTGGCGGCGTTGCCCGGTCCGCTGACGCACGTGCGACCTGCGACCGACATGGCTGCGTTCTGGCGCGCGCTGCCGTGGGACGGCGGTCAATGGCGACTGGCGATGCCGGAAGGCGCGGCCGTTGGGATGGTGCTGGCCGAGGCATGGTCGCAACTCGGCAAGCGGCCGGGGCCGTGGTGCCTCTGGTGGACCGAACGTGCTGCGTGCCTGCTGGCGACGCGTGGTTTGCCGTTGAGCTACGCAGCGCTACTGGAGCCAGTGGTGTCGAGGGCGGGCGACGTGGGCGACATGGGTGACATCGGCGATGCGCTGCGCGAGTTCGGCTCGGCATCCGCTCGTCAGTGGGAGTCTGTTGCGTTGCAGGGCGATGAAGAGATCGCTGCCGGGCAATCCGGTCTGCACGTGGAGGATGGTCACGATGATCGAGTGTTGCCCGTCGGTTCATCGGCAGCCGGTCACGCTGCAGATGCCAGCGATGCGCTGCTGCTACTCGACGACGGCCGCACGCTGGTGCTGAGTGCCGATGACGGCCCGTCTCACTCGCACCAACGTGCAGCGCGCGCCATCCGCGAGACGGCGCAGCGCAGTGCGGCGGATCTGCCCAGTCTGCGGACCGGCCTGCTGGCGCTGCACGCGCAACTGCGCGGCGCCCGGCACGATGCGCACGATGCGCACGATGCGCACGATGCGCACGATGCGCACGATGCGCACGATGCGCACGATGCGCGTTACGCAGCGGCAGCAAACGGCGCTGCCCTCGTCGCGCGCTTTGACGCAGCGCAGGTGCGACTGCTGCGGATCGGCGCCGCGGCAGCCTGGCACTGGCGGCGCGGCCAGTTGCAACCACTGTTCGTCGAGCGGGCGGCAGGCGCGGGCGGCGAATTTGACGATCTGCTGTTCGGCGATGCATGGCTCGCGATGCCCGGCATCGGCGCCTCCGAAGAGCCGGATTGCGACGAAGCGTGCATCACGCTCGAGGATGACGATCGCCTGCTGTTGCTCGTCACCCGCGCGCTCATCCAGCTTCCGCACGCGTGTCTGGTCGAGGCGCTGGCATTGACCACGAACGAGGACGCCCGCCTGCATCTCGCGATGTGCGCGGGCCTCGGCACGCAGCCCGCGCAATGGCCGCTGGCCGTGATCGAAGCCGGCTCATGACGACGCATTGTTGCTCCGCCGGCCACACCGAGACAGGCAAGGTGCGCCGCCGCAATGAAGATGCGATTCTGGTTCGCGAGGACCTCGGACTGTGGGCTGTGGCCGACGGTCTGGGCGGCCATTCGGCCGGCGACTACGCGAGCACGCTGATCATCGAACGCCTTGGTGCGCTGACGCGCGAAGGCAGCGTCTTCGACTTCATTGCTGCGATCGAAGACAGCCTGCAGCAGGTGAACACCGAACTGCGCGAGGCCGCCGTCGCTCGACAAACCGACGTGATCGGTTCGACCGTCGCGCTGCTGGTGCATGACCAGCAGTTCGTGCTGTGCGGCTGGGTCGGCGATAGCCGCGTGTACGTTCAGGAAAACGGCGCACTGACGCAACTCACTCGCGACCACGTGCATGGTCAACCGGTCGACATCACGCATTTCGGACCACGCGCGCCGGCAGGCGTGGGCACTGGCGTGCTGACCCGGGCGGTCGGCGTCGACGAGACGCTCTACGTCGACTGGGCCATGGCCGGCAGCCGTCCCGGCATGCAGTTCCTGCTGTGCTCGGATGGCGTCAACAAGGAGCTCAGTGATGGCGAATTGACCGCCGCCTGTCGCGAGCAGCACAGTCCACGCCGGCAGATCGAGCGCCTGTTCGAACTCGCCCTTGCGCGTCGCGCGCGCGACAACATTTCCGCCGTCATCGTGCGGCTCGAAGCATCGTGAAATTTCCGCCATGAACCATCCGGACCCCATCCCTTCCGCTTATCACGGGCGCACGCCGAAGCTGGCCGCGCTATCCGACGCTTTCAGGACACGTTGTGAGCGTCAGATCGACGTTGTTCGCAGCGGGTCGGCACCCGCGAGAACTGGCGCGCGTTCCACCACTTCATCGTCCGCACAGATGGCCGGTGCGTTATCGGCATCCGTGCGGCGCGACCACGGCATGACTAGCGTGCCGCCCGCGCTGTCGGTCCGCAGCGATCCGAACGGGCAGGATGTCGTGCAGTGCGAGTGGCTGCGACCGAGGAGGCAGCAGGCATGAGTGTGGACGAGCAGCAGGTCAACGACGCATTGCGCGCGCTCGACGAAGCCCATCGACTACAGCGGATTCAGCGCAACGAATACCGGTACCGCCGACGCATGTTGTTCGAATCGCTGGGGCGGGACACTGCGGGTACAGGCGACACCGTGCGGCGGGTCGTGCTGTCGGGCGTCATGCAACAGCCGGACGTGTTGGCGGAAGGTCACGATGCCGGAAGTGCGGCAAGTGCTGAAGGGGGGGCAGTGCGCACGGACCTCGGCGCGCGACCGCTCGCCGCGTGGGCCGCCGTGCTGCTCGGCGTGGCCGCGGTGGGCGTCATGCTGTTTTGCTGGTTTGTCTTCGCATATTGAGCCGCGTTTTCGAAGCGGCCAGTCCGAGCGCAACAGCCGCTCGATGTTGCGCCGATCTGCAGGGATCATTATTCGTCCGGCCCGGATAGCGTCTGCAGTTCTGCGAGGCCGCCGGGCGCGATGTTTTGAAGGACTTCCGCGAAGCGCTTGCCGACCAGACGTCTGGCTCGCTTGAGCAGGATCGGCAGCGGACTGGACGGTTCGTGACGTTCGTAGTAATCGCAGATTTCGTCGATGCACAGGACGACGTCATCGGGTCCCTGGATTCGTCCGTTATCGTGCCGAGGGGCAGGGTTCGTGGGCGCGTCTTCGCCGGTCGACACCAATCCGGCGGCGAGCGCTTCGCCGCGCTCTCGAAAGCGCCGCGCCAACTGCGCATCGACGAACTTCTTCAACTCTTCGATATCGTCGGTCAGGTGGCCCAGATCGGGTCCAGCGGTACCCAGCTTTTCGCTCGCAATTGCATCAATGGCGCGCGCGTGCTCCAGCGCTATCGCGAGTGCTGCGGCCGCATCGGGCAACTGGTGTTCGGGGCAATCCATGCAGCACGCTTCGAGGTCGATCAGCGTGGGCGCAGGCATGCCCTCCGCAGAGGGTGGCCGGGTGATTGCGCCCGTCGCGATACGCAGATCGCGCAACGAAAAGCGGCCGAGTCGCGGTGAGCTCACGAAGGGCGCGTTGCGGAAATAGGCGAGTACGCTCCGGGGATCGCCGAGCGGCATGATCGCGTTGGTGCGCGCGGTAGCGTCGTTGTCGTCGGCGGCGTCCAATTGCGGGTGCGCCGCTTCCCAGTAACGTTCCAGCAGACCGCGAACCAGCCCCAGACCGGCGCTCCAGCCTGCAATGCCATGAATGCGGGTCGAGGCGGCGGTCAGATGGATGGCCACACGCAGGTCGTTGGTACGGTTGAACAAAGCCTCGGCGGCGGTTGCCACCTTGTCCCAGTCCGGTTCTACGGCGGCCTTCAGGCTGTCGCCCATCGCCCGCTCGGATGTCGGTGTGGCGAGCCGCTCCAGCGCGATGAATTCTGGATCGTATTCGAGGTTCTCGCCTGTCGGCGTGCTGTCGTCGATGGGGCGGAGCAGGTGATCTGGATCGAATGGCGTCATGATTGGCTGGCGAAAAAGGAAGGGCGCTGAGACTACAACGACAGGGCGCGTCCAACGAGTGCGCGGCATCAAACGGACAACAGCTAGTGCCCCGTAGTTATTCCGTCTCAACTGATCGTCAGCCTGGTACGCAGATCGAGCGCTTTGCTACCGAGCGCCAGGCGCTTGCTCCCTTGCAAGACGTAGAACCTGGGTTCGAAAATCGCTGGCGTGCGTTTATTTGAGACTTCCATAATTCATGACGTCACCACAGCGTAGCCTGCATCGAGCAAGCGGCAATGATCGAAGGCCGCTTTTGAGCGCTCTTGAGCTTGTTGCGGGCGCTCGCGTGCAGTTCGCCGAGATCATTGGGGCAGTAGTTGGCCGGCGCGTGGCGCTTCAGCCAGGCCCACAGGTACGCGTTTGCGTGCGGTGGACTCGGCGCGGCGATGTTCGATCGGATCGGTGCCTTCGTGTACAAGTTTGCGCGCGCTAGTGGCCGACCGTCGCGCATCAACGAGCGTGATATCGGGGGTAGGGGCCGAGGCTGAGGAAGTTCTCCTTGCTCGTGCTCGGTCGTCGATAGCGGAACAGCCAGGTTTTGGTGCCGTTCGGCTGGACCCTCAGGGCGAGCCCGTTGCCATCCGCGAGAAGGTAGGAACGGTCGCGAGCTCTGGCGGCACGGAACACCAACTCTGACTTCGGTTCGACGCGTCTGGGCATGGGTTTGCCCCCGAATCTGGTATGCGCAAAAATCGTCGATGTCAGTGGAACGCAAGGGATCTGTAGAAAACAAAAAACCCCGTAAGACGTTGATCTTACGGGGTTTCTCGAACTACTTCGGCTTACGCCGGAAGAACTTGTGGTGCCCAGGAGAGGACTCGAACCTCCACGGTGTTGCCACCGCTAGGACCTGAACCTAGTGCGTCTACCAATTCCGCCACCTGGGCACGTCTTCAAGCTAGACCGCTATTTTAGCAAGATGATTAAGTTTGTCAATTCCTGCTTCAAACAAACTTGCTTTTCTCATCCGCTCGGTTGAACGCGCAGCGAAGTAATGCAATCGCTGCTGAACCACCGTCCTGCTGATCCGGCGATCGAAACACAAACAACGATTTCGACTACCAGGCCTTACAAAAAAAAGAGAGCCGCCAAAAGGCGGCTCTACGTTTGAATCTGGTGCCCAAGAGAGGACTCGAACCTCCACAGTGTTGCCACCGCTAGGACCTGAACCTAGTGCGTCTACCAATTTCGCCACCTGGGCAGGTGATGAACAGCAAAGACCGCAATTATAGCGACAGATTCCGACCTGTCAAGCGATTTGCCGAACGCGATCCAACCTCGCGGCGAGCCCGACGCACTGTGCGTCCCAACCACCGCCGCAGGCCCGCGTGGCGCCCGACACGGGTGTTAGAATGCCTCGCAGTAGTTCGTTGGCACGATGCACATCCGGCGTCCCGACGCGAGTGTCGACATGCGATCAGGCAGACGCGCGTCGGCTGGCGTCGAACGAGCCGGACCCAGGCAGTTTCCGGTGCAAATCGCAGTGGAGCAGAAGAGCAGAAAGCAGCAGGTGCAATGACCGAGCCAGCGCAGCCGCCGTGCAGATGCAGCCGAGCGCGACTGCGCGCATTACGCAAACGCCTTCCAGGCCGGATCACATCGCCGACCGACGTCCATGCAACGAGAAAAAATCATCGACAAGCCCTTGAGCAAATTTCCGTATCCGATTCCAAGCCGCGAAGAAATCCTCGGCGTGCTGCGCACGAGTGAAATGCCGCTTGCTGCGAACGACATCGCCGAAGCCCTGTCGATCAAGCGCCAGGAGCGCGAAGGATTTTTCAAGCGTCTCGGCGCAATGGAGCGCGACGGCCAGATCCGGCTCGATCAGCGCAATCTCTATCAACTGACCCATCCGTCGAACTTCGTCGCGGGCCGCGTCCAGGGCCATCGCGACGGCTACGGTTTCCTGATTCGCGACGACGGCCAGGACGACCTGTTCCTGCCCAACGGCGAGATGCAGAAGGTCATGCACAACGACCGCGTGCTCGCGCGCATCGTCGGCTATGACCGGCGTGGGCGGCCCGAAGGGCACATCGTCGAGGTCACCGACCGCGCGAACAAGCGCGTGATCGGCCGTCTGCTCAACGAGAACGGCGCGCTGATCGTCGCGCCCGAAGACAAGCGCATCGGCCACGACATCCTGATCACGCAGAACACCCGCAAGGCGAAGGTTGGCCAGGTCGTGGTGGTCGAACTGACCGATTTTCCGAGCCGTCATTCGCAGCCGCTCGGCCGCGTGGTCGAAGTGCTGGGCGATATCGACGACCCCGGCATGGAAATCGAAATCGCGGTGCGCAAATACGGCGTGCCGCACGAGTTCGGCGAGGCCGCGCTGGCTGAAGCGGCGAAGCTGCCCGACGAAGTGCGCCCGGCCGACATTCGCCATCGCGTCGATCTGCGCGACGTGCCGCTCGTCACGATCGACGGCGAGGACGCGCGCGACTTCGACGACGCCGTCTATTGCGAGCCGGTGCAGGTGGGCCGCGGCGACGGCTTCCGCCTGATCGTCGCGATCGCGGACGTGTCGCATTACGTGCTTGCGCAAAGCGGGCTCGATACCGACGCGATCGAGCGCAGCACGTCGGTGTATTTCCCGCGCCGCGTGATCCCGATGCTGCCGGAGAAGCTGTCGAACGGACTGTGCTCGCTGAATCCGCAAGTCGACCGCTGCGTGCTCGTGTGCGACATGATCGTCACCGCGCGTGGCGACGTGAAGGCGTATCAGTTCTATCCGGGCGTCATGCATTCGGCCGCGCGGCTCACCTACACCGAAGTCGCCGCGGTGCTGAAAAACACCAAAGGCCCGGAAGCGACCCGCCGCGCCGCGTTGCTGCCGCAACTGCAGAATCTGTATGGCGTCTACAAGGCGCTGTTCGCGGCGCGTCAGAAGCGCGGCGCGATCGACTTCGATACGACGGAGACGTACATCGTCTGCAACGCGCAGGGCAAGATCGAGCAGATCGTGCCGCGCACGCGCAACGATGCGCACAAGCTGATCGAGGAATGCATGCTGGCCGCGAACGTGTGCGCGGCGGACTTCCTCAAGCGCAACAAGCATCCGGGCCTGTTCCGCGTGCATGCGGGCCCGAGCGCGGAAAAGCTCGAGAACCTGCGTACCTTCCTGCGCGGCATGGGCCTGACGCTCGGCGGCGGCGACACGCCGCACGCGAGCGACTACGCCGCACTGATGGCGCAGATCCGCGACCGGCCCGACGCCTCGATGCTGCAGACGATGCTGCTGCGCTCGATGCAGCAGGCGGTCTACAGCCCCGACAACATCGGCCACTTTGGCCTCGCCTACGAGGCCTACGCGCACTTCACGAGCCCGATCCGCCGTTACCCCGACCTGCTCACGCATCGCGCGATCTACGCGATCCTGCAGAGCCGTAAGTATCAGCCGCAGCCGCCGCACGGCGTCGAGCTCAATACCGCACTGTCGCCGCGCGCCCGCGCGATGCAACAGGCCGACGAGGAAAAGCGGGGCGCCCGCGGGCGCTCGAACAACGTGGCGATCTGGGAAGAACTTGGGCTGCACTGCTCGGCGAACGAGCGCCGCGCGGACGAAGCATCGCGCGATGTCGAAGCGTGGCTCAAGTGCTATTTCATGCGCGACAAGCTCGGCGAAGAGTATGGCGGCATGGTCAACGGCGTCACGTCGTTTGGTATTTTCGTGCAGCTCGATTCGCTGTTCATCGAAGGCCTCGTGCATGTGACCGAACTCGGCTCCGACTACTTCCAGTACGACGAGATCAAGAACGAGCTGCGCGGCGAGCGCACCGGCATTCGCTACCGGCTGTCGGATCGCGTGCGCGTGCAGGTGAGCCGCGTCGATCTCGACGCGCGCAAGATCGACTTCCGCCTTGTGCGCGATACGCCGATCAAGCCGCCTGCGGCACGTGGCATCGCGGCGGACAAGGGAGAAGGCGCTGGCCCGCGCGTGCGCGTGATGCCGCCGGTGGAAAGCGGCGCGTCGGTGCCGGGTCCGCGGCGCAGGAAGGCCGCGCCCGCGCAGAGCGCGGCGGTCAGGGAAGCGCGCGTGGCGAGGAAGCACGGTGTCGCGACCAAGGCGGCGTCGAAGCAGGCACGCAAGAAGCGCTGAGGCTTTCACAGCGCCGGGACCGCGCGCAGCGGGCACGTGAGTACGTGCCGGTTGCGCGCGGTCTGCCTTTTGGTTTCATATTCATCACAGTGGCGCGTTGAATGCGCGCCCCATCAAAGGTTGTTCAGTCATGGCACGTCATAAGGTCTTATACGGTTTCCACGCAGTGACCGCGCGTATCCGGCACGATGCGTCGACGGTCGAGGATGTCTATTACGACGCGACGCGCAAGGACCGTCGTATGACCGAATTCCTGCATGCGGCGAAGGACGCGGGCGTGCGTCTGATCGCCGCCGACGAAACGCGTCTGTGGGGCCTCGCGCGCACGGAACGTCATCAGGGCGTGGTCGCGCGCGCGGGCGATCTGCCGCTTGCGCAGAATCTCGCCGAACTGCTCGACGGCATCAGCGGCTCGCCGCTGATCCTCGTGCTCGACGGCGTGACCGATCCGCACAATCTCGGCGCCTGCCTGCGCGTCGCCGACGCGGCCGGCGCCCACGCGGTGATCGCGCCGCGCGATCGCGCGGTGGGACTGAACGCGACCGCCGCGAAAGTCGCGAGCGGCGCGGCCGACACGGTCCCGTACATCACGGTCACGAATCTGGCGCGCGCGCTGCGCGAACTGAAGGACGCGGGTGTCTGGGTGGTCGGCACGGCCGACGACGCGCAGAAGAGTGTCTACGAAACGGAGCTCGACGGACCGGTGGCGCTCGTGATGGGGGCCGAAGGCGAGGGCATGCGACGCCTGACGCGTGAAACCTGCGATGTCGTCATGAACATTCCGATGGCGGGGACGGTGGAGAGTTTGAATGTATCCGTGGCTAGCGGAGTGTGTCTGTTCGAGGCTGTGCGGCAGCGGGCGGTGAAGAAGTAGTTTTTCTGTCGTCGTTCTTGTCGTTGGCCGATTGTGGGCGCCCGGAACGCGGTGGTGGTTCCGGGCGTTTTGCTTTGAGTGCCTTCTCCGCGCCACTCCGGTAAACTACGGGTTTTTCACGCTTTTCCCGCCTCTCCCATGACTCAAGACGAACTCAAGCAACTGGTCGGCCAGGCCGCCGCCGATTACGTGAATGCCAACGTGCCGCAAGGCTCGGTGATCGGCGTCGGCACGGGCTCCACCGCGAACTGCTTCATCGACGCGCTGGCCGCCACCAAATCCCGCTATCGCGGCGCGGTGTCGAGTTCGCTCGCCACCACCGCGCGTCTGCAATCGCACGGCTTCAAGGTGCTCGACCTGAATGAGATCGACTCGCTGCCGGTGTACGTCGACGGCGCCGACGAAATCGATCACAGCGGCGCGATGATCAAGGGCGGCGGCGGCGCGCTCACGCGCGAGAAGATCGTCGCGTCGGTGTCGGAAGTATTCGTCTGCATCGCGGATGCAAGCAAGGTCGTCGAGACGCTGGGCCATTTCCCGCTGCCGATCGAAGTCGTGCCGATGGCGCGCACCGCGATCGGCCGGCGCGTGACGGCGCTCGGCGGCGTGCCCGTCGTGCGTGTGACGAAAGAGGGTGTGCCGTTCATCACCGACAACGGCAACGAGATCATCGACGTGAAGGGCTTGAGCATCAGCGACCCGCGCACGCTCGAGGCGCATATCAACGCATGGCCCGGCGTCGTCACGGTCGGCCTGTTCGCGGGCCGCGGCGCGAACCTGTGCCTGCTCGGCACGGACACCGGCGTGCAAACGATCACGTACGGCCAGAATTAAGCGAATTGCGTTTCTGTTCGCTCTGACGCGTGTGAGCCGCTCCAGCGGTTCACACGCGTTTTTTGTTGCGGTCGTGCCGCACGATCCCGCTTATACCGGCCGCCGCGGCGGCAATCGCGCGCACCTGGCGGAAAATGCCTGGCACCGTGCGCAGACAATTAGCCGTCGATGCCCGCCGCGCGATGCCCGACACGCGCGCGTCGCCGATCATCCGCGCGCCAGGCGCTTCGAAGCGCACGCGCAACGGACCGTCCGACAGCAGCACCACTGCGTCGCGCGCCGTGCAGCGCACGGCGAATTCCCCCAGGGCCGAACCCGGCCCTCCCAACTGACTGCTCCGATCGCCAAACGGCACGCGAGGCACGCGCGGCACGGCGGCCGTCGACGTCGCTCGCCCGTCGCTCGCGCAGCGCTCCGATCGTAAAGGTGTGGGCTGGACTGGCGAGCAGGCGTGGGACGATACGTCGGGTGTAGTGCACATACGAAAGCGCGGGAATGAAGCCGTGTTTTTGCAGACGCGAACGGACTCTGCGAATTACTCGCTTACTGTCGCACGTCGAATGTGGGCACGCGCACGCACAGTCAGGAACGTGGCACATACACTCTTCTCTGAGGCCAGGTGGCGATTCGTGACAGATAGGACGGGATATGAAAGTGGCGATCGTGCACGATTGGCTGGTCGCTCCCGGCGGCGCCGAGAAAGTGCTCGGGCAGATCATCGAGTGCTTTCCCGACGCCGACGTTTTCAGCGTCGTCGATTTCCTCGAAGATCGCACGCCGCTTGCCGGTAAGCCGGTCACCACGTCGTTCATTCAAGGCCTGCCGTTTGCGCGCAGCCGTTATCGCGCCTATTTGCCCTTGATGCCGCTCGCCGTCGAACGGTTCGATCTGTCGAGCTATGACCTGATCATCACCAGTTCTTGCGCAGTCGCGAAGGGCGTATTGGTCGGCCCTCATCAGACGCACATCAGTTACGTGCACTCGCTGATGCGATATGCGTGGGATCTGCAGCATCAGTATCTGCGCGAAGCGAATCTGCTGCGCGGGCCGAAGTCGTGGGCCGCGCGGGTATTGCTGCATTACCTGCGCGGCTGGGACGCGCAGTCGACGAATGGTGTCGATCGTCTGATCGCGAATTCGCAATCGGTCGCGCGGCGCATGATGAAAACCTATCGGCGCGATGCCGCGGTGATTCCGCCGCCCGTCGACGTGAACGAATTCGAACTGCGCACCGAAAAAGACGATTTCTATCTGACCGTGTCGCGGATGGTGCCGCACCAACGCGTCGATCTGATCGTCGAGACGTTCAACGCCACGCCGCAGCGCAAGCTGATCGCGATCGGTGACGGGCCGCAGATGGCGTCGATCCGCGCGAAGGCAGGACCGAACGTGACGGTCCTCGGCTATCAGCCATTCGGCGTACTGAAGGAGTATCTGGCGCGTGCGCGAGCCTTCGTGTGCGCCGCCGAGGAAGATTTCGGCATCGTGCCGCTCGAAGCGCAGGCCTGCGGCACGCCGGTCATTGCGTTCGCCAGGGGCGGGGCGCTCGAAACGGTAGTGCCGGTCGGCGACCCGCATCCGACCGGCGTTTTCTTCGCGCGTCAGACGGCGGTGTCAATGCTCGACGCGATCGACCGCTTCGAGCGGCTGAGCGCGTACATCACGCCGGCGGCCTGTCGCGCGAATGCCGAGCGGTTTTCGGCTCAGGTGTTCCGGCGGGCGTTCATGGCCGAGGTCACGCGCACGATTGCGGCGGTCGCTCAGGGTCTGCCGGCGATGGAGCTGGGGGAGCAGGTGAGGTGGGCGCAGCCCGATCTCGCGACCCGGGAACTCGGCATCGCCAGCGACACGGCGCCGAAAAGCAGGTGGAGGCAATGAGGTGAGGGTCTTTCGCTGTTCTCGCCTCGTGGAGTTTTCGATAGGAGAGAAAGAGGTTTTCGTCGTCATGCAGTGATTTCGCAACGGGCAGTAACGAGCCGTTCTGACCAACGCGTCCGGGCGGCTCTTGGTGTGGGCGCGTCCGCTTCGCGCTTTGTGTCGGCAGCGCGTATCGCGTATCGCGCGATAGGCGCCGCGCGTGCAAGGCCAGCCGCGGCGGGCCATTGTCAAGCAAGCAGTATTGGACTTCAAAAAACGACATCGGGGTGCGCGCCACGCGCTATGGGCGAGATATTCGCCGGCGCGGCATGCCTCGCGTGGCCATAACGACCTGAAGCAGACGTTCGCTATCGTGATCGCTGAATTTCCTCACTGCGAAGTTCGCCGTGCCGGCAATTCGGCGTGTCACGGCGATTCACTACAACAGGCAGTCGTCATTCGCGCGTCACCGATTAACGCGCCGACGGCTTTTGGACGAGGACGAATTTAAACTCATGAATGCCGATCGCCTTCCGGGACCCTTTCCCGACATCTCCGCAACGTGGGCTGCGCTGAAGAGCCAGTTGCCGATCACGCCGATTCGCACCGAAGAGGATTATCACCAGATGGTGCGAGTCGCCAATTCGCTGTCCGATCATCTAAGCGGCAACGACAACGATCCGCTCGCCGATCTGCACGCGATCGTGACGGAACTGGTCGGTCATTGGCAAGCGCGCAACCTGACGATTCCAAAAGCGGAGCCGCGCGAGGTCCTGCGCCATCTGCTGATCACGCATGGTCTCAAGCAGAAGGATCTGGCCGGCATCGCGTCGCCGACCGTGGTCAGCGATATTCTCGCGGGGCGCCGCGCGATCAGCAAGAAAGTCGCCAAGGCGCTCGCGGTACGGTTTCAGACCGATGTCAGCGCGTTCCTGTAGAGGCGGTGTCGCGCGGCGGACCCGTCCATGACGTGGTCCGTCGCGGCGGCTCATCTTGCGTCAACCACGGCGGCTGTCGATCGGGCCGGCGGCGTTGGCGCTTCTATTCGCAGCGGCGTGTACGCGTTGTTGCCCGGTTGGGTGTTTTTCTCGAATGGCACGCAGGCGCATTCCGGCGATCCTTCAGCGCACCGCCTTCAGTACCCGCACTTCGCATGCGCCGCAGTGCCGGCACGATGACCGACACTCCCGGATGCGATTCCCTCGATGGCATGGTCAGAACGCGTTGCGGCCGACAAAGCCCTTGAAAATCGTGATGAAGACGATCTTCATGTCGAACCAGAACGACCAGTTCTGGATATAGAAGAGATCGAACTTCACGCGCGCTTCCATCTTCTCGACCTTGGTGGTCGCGCCGCGATAGCCGTTGACCTGGGCCCAGCCGGTGATGCCGGGCTTGATGCGGTAACGGTGCATGTAGCCGTATACCTGGTCCTTGTACAGATCATCGTGTTCGATCGCATGCGGACGCGGACCCACCACCGACATCTGACCGAGCAGCACGTTCAGAAACTGCGGCAACTCGTCGAGACTCGTGCGGCGCATGAAGCTGCCAAGCTTCGTCACGCGCAAGTCGTTGCGGGTCGCCTGCGTGATCTGGCCGCGCTCTTCCTCGTGCACGGTCATCGAGCGGAACTTGTAGATGCCGAACGGCTGGCCGTCGACGCCCTTGCGGACCTGCCGGAAAAACACCGGTCCCGGCGACGTGAGCTTGATGCCGATCGCGAGCACGGCGAACACCGGTGCGAGCACGATGAGCGCGAGCACGGCGAACAGGCGGTCGAACATCAGCTTGGGCCACATCTGCGGCGACGAGAATGGCGTCGCGCTCAGATTCAGCGTCGGCAAACCGACGACATCGACGAGCGCATGATTGAACAGCGACAGACCGCGCACGTCGGGAATGAAGCGCAGATTGACGAAGTCGTGTCTGAAGGTGCGCGTGAAGCGGTAGATCGTGTGTTCCTCGGAAAGCGGCAACGCGAGCCACACTTCGTTCACGCGGTCATTGCGTACCTTCGTCGCGAACGCTTCCAGATCCGTCAGCACGGGTAGGCGGGTCAGACGCGCGCCATACGCGTCGTGGCCTTGCACGCTGGTGTCGAACACGCACACCGGTTTGAAGCCCGCTTGCGGCGCATGCTCGAGATGCGCGAGCAGCGTGCGCGCAAACCCCGGTGCGCCGACGAGCGCGACGGTGCGCGCGTTCATGCCGCGGCGACGTACGAAGCGCAGCACCACGTGCATGATGCAGCGTGTCGCGATGATCAACGCGCCGGAGATCAGCGTCGAGTAGCCGAGCCACAGGCGCGACACCGCATCCGTCCGATGCAGCGTGAACGCGAGCAGGAGCGCGGTCGCGACCACCATGAGCCACGCGGCGGCGATTCGCGCGAGCACCGGCGCGAGCGCCTTGCCGCGCCACGTCTCATAGACCCCGAAGCCCGGAAACAGCAACAGAACCAGCACACACTTGAACGCGACCAGAAGACGCTCGGTATCGGCCAACGCGATCGGTGCGGAAAAGCGCATCCAGTGGGCGAGCAGACCGCCTGCAATCACGAACAGTGCGTCGAGACATCGAGCAGTAATCCTGAACATAGGAAAATCGACCCCGGTCATCGAGCCGCGTGCCGCTTATTCGACGGTCTCGGCCTGGCGCAGTCGCGGCAGCAGACGATCGAATTCGCGTTTCACGAGGCCGTAGCATTCGCACGCGCGGGCTTCGAGGCCCTTGCGGTCGAGCACCTTGATATGACCGCGGCTATGATGAATCAGGCCTTCGTCGTGCAGCTTGCCGGCCGCTTCGGTGATGCCTTCGCGGCGCACGCCGAGCATGTCGGCAATCAGCTGCTGCGTGACGTTCAGATCGTTCGACGCCACGCGGTCCACCTCGATCAGCAGCCAGCGGCACAGTTGCTTGTTGAGCGCGTGATGGCGATTGCACGCGGCGGTCTGCGCGACCTGGGTCAGAAGAGCGTGCATATACAGCAGCATCAGGCGGCGCAGAAAGTCGGAGCGCGCGAACTGCTGCTTGAGCGCCTGTGCGCTCATCCGGTAGGCGAAGCCCGCGCATTGCACCTGTACGCGGTTGGGCATGGTTTCGCCGCCCGTGAGGACCGGCACGCCGGTCATGCCTTCGCGGCCGACCGCGGCGATCTCGACGGAGCTGCCGTCTTCCATCGTCGAGAGCATCGAGATGATCGCGGTGGTGGGGAAGTACACATGATGGATCCGTTGACCCGAGTCGCATAGCAGTTGCTCGGTGCGCAGATGAACCAGTTCGAGGTGGGGAGCCAGTGCCTGCCATTCGTGCGACGGCATTGCGCCCAGCAGATGGTTACCGTGCAAATCGGATTGAAGCGTCAACATGATCGGTCCTCGCATGAAAGTCGCGCCTCGCGCGACTCTCTCCGTTTATTTGATCCGATGCCCGCATCCTCGGGAGTGGGCTGCCCGGCGAGCAGCTTGGATGAACAGCATCGGCCCCGTTTTAGGCCTGTCTGCCACCGCCTCTGTTGTTGCGCTCGTGTGCGGTGGCACTCTGTTGCGTAGAGGTAGTAGCGAGGACCGTGCCAACGTTAGGGAAAACGCCTGCTGATGCGGCGCAGCGAAGAAACCCGGAGCGCGTCGGGAGAGTAAAAGCGGCTTTTTGTTTCAGTTCTGCACACCCCCGCCGGATGGGGAATGCATCGTATGAAAGCTTTGGGTTTGGGCGAATCCCTTGATATCAAAGGCTTCACGGCCAAAAACGGGGGTGCTGTCGAAGTTGTCTCAGATTTGAACCTGGCGCCGCATGCACGTTTTGAAGCGCTCCTCGTGAAGTGCCGGAAATGATTCAGAAGTGTTAAATGGAGTGCGTGCGCTGTCGCACGTAAGGCCTTTCAAAGCAGGCAACAGTCGCGTTCGAGCCAACAGTGAGCGAGCCGGGCAGACAGTTCGAGACCTGCGAAGCGAGCTTTGGGGCGCTTCGCGTCCGTGCGACTAGTTCGGAATGACCACTAGCCGTAGAAGATGGCGGATAGCGCATTGATCGCGCGGACTTCCCCCTGGGGTGCCCCGCATGTTTCATCCGCTTTAAAGGCCGCGTTTGATGCGCGAGCAACGAGTTCTTGCGGCGACGCCGCGAAGGCGCTCGGCAGCGGTTCGAGCGCATGCAGCGGCACGATACAGCGCCGGTTCGGCGCGAGATGGAACCAGTCGCGCGCCGCGCGATAACGGGGGTCAACGATATGAACGAAGCGCGCAAAGCGCTTCGTTTCGATCGCAAGCTGCCAGCCGCTGCCGTCGCCACGACGTTCGACCTCGACGGTCATACCGAGGTCATCACGCGCGTGCACGCTACGCTCGGGCAGATGAAACGCTTCGGACACGATCTCGCCACTTGCGGCATCGTAGAGCGTTGCAATCGTGACATCGTGCGCGCGTGGGCCGAAGCGGTACGCATGCGTGAAATCGAAGAACTGGCCCAGATGCGCGGCCGCACTGATGCGTTGCAGGCTGCGCGGGGCAAGCGTCAGCGCGCGTCGCGCGGACGTGAGCTTCACGCTGCCGTCGCGCAGACAGACCAGTTCGAGTTCGCCGCAAAACGTTTGTGCGCGCTCGTTGATCAGATGAATATCGAGGCCGTTCAGGCCTTCGTCGGTGAGCGTGATCTGCAACGGCTGCAGTGTCTGCGCGAAGCCGTGCAGCGCGCTTTTCGGCCGTCCCGTCGCGTCGATCACGCCCCAGCCCGCGCCCGCGCGCAGATCCTGCAACTGCCACACGAGGCCGCCGCCGCACGACGAGCCCGCGCGCCGCCACTCGGCGAACACGTCGCCGATCAGCTCGGCAACCACCGCGCGCGACAGATCGAGATAACGCGCCGCATCTTCATAGCGCAAGCGCGCCGGCTCGACGCCATAAAGCGCCTGCAAATAATGATCGCGCACGTCGTCGAAATCCCAGCCTGCGCCAGGATCGCGCGGCACGGCGGCTTTCCAGCGCGGATCGTGCGTGTGGATCGTGCCGAGCGCGTCGTGCAGCGTTGCCTCGTCGGGGACGTTGGCGAATGCCAGGCATTCGGCCGCGAAGCGCACCTGCGCGCGGCGCACGTCGGCGAGCGGGCGCTGATACGCGCCGACGCCGTAGTAGTGCGTGACGCCCTCGTTAGTCGAAAACGGCCACGCGCCGCCCGATGGCGAATTGCCGACATAGGGCACGTCCTCGCGATCGCGCGCGACGAGCGCGGGCAGCAGCTCGGTAAACAACGCTTGCGCTCGCTGCGCCGCGGGCAGTCCGAACATCGCCGCCTGCTGGTCGACCTCGCTGCCGCCGCACAGCACCGCGAGCGAGGCAAAGCGACGCGTGCGGCTCAGGAACTGGCTCGCTTCGCGCTCGATCAGTGCGCTGAACGCTGCATCGTTCGGGTAGTCGAAATTCGCCAGCGCGAAGTCCTGCCAGATCAACAGGCCGTACTCGTCGGCGAGCGCATAAAACAGATCGGACTCATAGAGCATCGTGCCGCCGACGCGCAGCATGTTCATGCCGGCGGCGCGCGCGAGCTCGAACGTATGGCGCAATTGCGTTTCGGTGCCTGCTAGCGTGACGAGATCGGCGCTGGTCCAGCACGCGCCGCGACAGAATACGGGCACTTCGTTCACGCGCAAGACGAAACCCGCAGCATCGGCGCCGCGGTCCACTTCGATACGACGAAAGCCGATCGAGCCCAGAGACTGAGAGATCACGTTGCCGTCGACGAGCTGCAACGTCAGAGGATATAAAGTGGGCTCTCCATGCGTATGCGGCCACCAGCGTTTCGCGTGGGGCACGCGCACGTCGCCGGTGAGTGTATGTGCATCGTGCCATTGCAAAGACGAAACATGGTCGCCGCAGGAAAGTGTCGCGCGGCAGGCCGCGACGTCGTGGGGGCGTACGAAACGTAAAGTCAACGAAACAACGCCATCCTCTTGCTCGAGCCGGCTGGTCAGATCAATCGTGTCGAATGCGTGCGGCGCGTCGCCGAGCATTTCGATCGGACGCCACGGGCCGACCGTCTGAATCGACGGACACCAGCCGGGCATATGGCCGAGCAGCGTGGTGCGCACGTTGCGAAGCGTCGGCGGCGACACGAGCCGCGGCCGCCAGCGCGCACGCGAGCGTTTGGCCGCCAACGCTGGCGTCAGTGAGCGAAAGCACAGCACGAGCGTCGCGCGGCCGTCCAGGTCGATATCCAGATCATGGGCGATGAACATCGATGCGGAATCGAGCCGCTTCACATCGTCGAGCCACACTTGCGCGAGCGTCGCGAGTCCATGAAAACGCAAGCGGCGCCGCCCCGTACCGATCAGCGTGACGCGATACCAGTGATCGTCAAATGCGAGCGGTGGCGGGTGATCGACATCGAGCAGACCGGCGGCGAGCCGCGCGCTCGCGACGGTGCCGGGCACCTGCGCGGCGAGCCAGCCTTGCGCGGGCAGATCGGCCGGCGACGCATAGGCGTGCGGCGGGGTGCTCAGACAGGCCCAGCCGGTGTCGAGCCGTTGCGGCCATAGCGAGGGCGCGGCGCGGGCAGTGCCTGCATGATGCGCTTGCGCGATCGCGCCGGTCGCGCGCGCACGGCCAGCATCGCCCTCGTCAGCGGGGGGATCGAGTGTCGACACATCCACGGTCAATTCCCGGAAAAACCGCGCGACACGAAGTGCGCGCAACAACGCATCACCGTATTAGCGCACCAAGGCGGCCAGCGGTGGCAGCGTTTTTTCATAAGCGCTTTCAAGCACGTCGAAGCAGTCTTCGCAGGTATCGCGACGGCCGCGCGCGATCGCGCGAATGAGCCGGAACTGCATCACCATCGACTCCGACGCGATGCGTTGCGCGGCGGCCGGTATCGTCGGCGGGATCTCGAAGCCTTGCGCGAACAGCCACTGCAGATACTTCGACAGGAACTCGAAGTTCGCGCCGAGCTGCCGCATCAGATTGAACGAGTACAGATGGAAGTACGCCTCGTCGCGCTCGAACAGCGTATCGAGATGCGCGGGAAACGCGGCACGCCATTGCGAAATCGGATTGGTCAACGGACGCCGTTCCAGATGCGCGCACAGCAGTTCCGCCGACGCCTCCGCGAGCGCGGTGCCTGCGAGCGCGGGCCGCGCCTGCTTGGCGAACTCGACGTAGGGAAACAGCAGATCGGGCTGCGCGGTGAAATGCGGCAGCTTGCGAAACACGCCGTCGTAGTCGTCGCCCTCGAGCCGGTGGTAGCCGGTGTTGTGGAAATAGCCGAGGCGGCGCGCGGCGGTGTCGACGAAGTCGATGCCGATCGTGGTCTTCGGATGCTCGCGGCGATACGAGGTCGCGCGCGTATCGGGGAGGTAGTAGCCGTCGACCTCGACGAGCACGGTGTGGCCGCGCAGCGTCTGCGCGAGCACGCGTTCTTCGAGCGAGTCGTAGATCGCGAGCTCCTGCACCTGGGTGCCATACAGACGTTCGAGATCATCGAGCGGAAACTTGAAGAACGTGAACTGATCGCCTTCGAAATCCTGCGTGACCGTGAACGCGAGCGCCGCGCGCGGATCGAGCCCGAAGCCGTGCAGCAGCTCGATCCACAGATCGACATAGCAGTTGGTCTCCTGCCACACGCGTTCGCCCTGATGCAGCGCGTGCGCTACGTGCTCGCGCAACTGCGTGCCGGCACCGGGCACCGCGTGGGTCTGCTGATGCGTCGGCGGATCGCCTGCGCGTCGCGGCAGCGACGAGTTGGCGAGCGCGCCGGCAAGCGCCGAAGTCGGCGATGGATTCATGCGCGCTCCCCGGCGACGGTCGCGGTTTGCGTAGATTGCGCCGCCTGCAGCGCATCCGCGACGCGGGTCTCGGTATCGCCCCACAGCAGCGCGCGCACGTCGTCGGGCCACGCGTCGACGTCGAGCCCATGATGACGGAATAGCGCGAGCGTGATGCGTTCCATGCCGAAGCCGACACAGCCCGTATGCGCGGTCGCGCCGTCTTCGCAGGCGATCTTCCAGATCGCGCCGAAGTGGTCCATGTGATAGTTGAACGACAGGCAGGCCGTCTTGCCGCGCGGATCGGCAACCGCGATCAGCAACTCGAACTTGAGCGCCTGCGCGCGCTGACTATCGGCGACGATCTTGCCGCCGCGGCCGAAGAACGGATCGTTCGCGAGATCGACTTCGACCGGCAAGCCTAGCAGCTTCACAAGCAGCGAGCCGCGCTCGATCCACATCTGCCGGAACGCCATCACCTGCTCGGGGCTGCCGAGACGCACGTATTCCCGTTGACGGAACATCTGCATGCGGCCCGGATCGAGCGACGGCTCATGACGGAAGCAGTACGACAGCACGTCGACGGTGCGGCCGTCGGCGGGCAGCGCGCCGCGCCGCGCCATCACCGGATAGATCGGATAGCAGGCGGCCGGCGTCAGCACGACGCGCGTCGGTTTCTGTTGCGCGAGCCACGCGTCGCCGCGGTCGTCGTCGCTGTCGGCCATCGCATCGTCGAGCGCGCGCAGCAGACGGTGGTGGCCCATGTCGTCGCCGCAAAACGAATGGATGGTGCCCGCGAGATTCGGAAAGCTCTTCAGGTATTCGCTATCCTCGAAGTCGATGCGGCGCATCGCGGGCGGAAAACGCAATACTTCGGCTTGCTGATCTTTACCCAGCTGCGTAATCGCGAGGTTCAGCCGGTCGATCACGTCCTCGAAAACCTGGCTGCGGCCATACAGTCCGTTTTCACCAGTATCGATCAGCAGGCCGGCGGCCAGCATCTCGTCGCGCAGCGTGAGCGAAGGCCCCACGTCCGCGGCGGCGGCCGCGGCGATAGCGGCGGTATCGGTCATCAGCTTCATTCAGGGTCTCCCCGGCGCGGCAGGACGTTGCGCGAGCAGCAGACTCGCGGTGTTCTGCGCGATACGGTCGTTATTGATCATCAAGGGCGCCGAGTGCAGGTCGCGCAGATGGCGGCCGACGCTATAGGGCGTGCCGTTCTTGTAGCCCGCCATGCCGCAGATCATCAGCACTTCCTGTACGACCTGCAGCGCGGTGGTCGAAATGCTGGTCTTCAGCGTGTTCATGTCCGACGCGAAACCGAGCATCGCCGCGAGCGGGGCGTCCGCCTGGGTCGCGCCCTCGCGTGCCTGATGCGCGGCGCGCGCGGCCTCCAGCGCGACCGATAGACGCGCCTGCATCATCTGCAGCAGCCCGACCGCTTCGGCGAGCCGCAGGCCCGCCGGCGGCATCGTGCCGGGCTTCGCGCGCGCCTGCGCGCGGAAGAACGCTTTCGCGCGATTGACCGCGTCGACGGCGATGCCGGTCCATACCGACGCCCACAGCGTGTGCGACACGGGCAGCATGGTCTGATCGGCGATGTCGGCGAACGGCGTCGCGAGGATCTGTTCGGCCAGTCCCGTCGCGACCAGCCGGAAGCCCTCGCTGCAGGTGCCGCGCATGCCCATCGCGTCCCAGCCGCCGCGCCGCTCGAGCTGCGTATCGGCGCGCAGCGCGACGATCAGCACCTGGTCGGACGCGGCCGCGTCGGCGGTGCGCCGCGCGGTCACGAGGATGCCGTCGGCGTGCGCGCCGTACGAGATCGTCGGTGCGAGCTTTTCGATCCGGAAACGCGCGCCATCGAGCTCCACCGAGCACGCGCTCGTGCGCATGTTGCCGCCGATCGTCTCTTCCGACGTCGCCGACGCGAGCAGCCATTGCTGCTCGGCCAGTTGTGCAAGCAGGCTCGCTTGCCAGGCGCAGGCGCCGCGATGAGAGTCGATGCACGCGACCTGGATCTGATGCATCGCATAGATCATCGCGGTCGATGCGCAGCCCTGCGCCAGTGTTTCGCAGATCGCACCGATATCGGCAAGCGACAGGCCCGCGCCGCCGAAAGCGGTCGGCACCATCGCCGACAGCAAACGCTCGGCCTTGAGCGCGTCGAACGCCTCGACCGGAAAGCGCGCCTCGTGGTCCACGGCGTCCGCGTACTGCGCGGCGATCGCCGCGCAACGATGCGCTGCAGCACGCCATTCGGGACCGGTATCGAGCGCGCTCAGCGCCCCGGTGGCAGCGCCCTGGCCATCGCCGGTCCGGGCGTCAGTAGTCGAGTTCGAGGCCGCCCCGCAGGCCGCTGCGGCGGCCTGACCCAGCAGCGGCGCACTCATGCCGCCGCCTTGGCCTGCTGCAACTCCGTCATCGCGGCGGCCATCGAGTCGATGCTCGAGAACAGGCGGCGCGTCAGCATACGGTCAGGAATTTCGACGTTGAATTCGTCTTCCATGGCAAGCATCAGATGCACGGTCGCGAGCGATGAGAGTCCGGCAGCATAGAGGTCGGCGTCGTCGGCGAGGCTTTCCACCGGGACATCCAGGCGTGCGGATTCAGAAAGGATGCGTCTCAATGCAGTTTTCATGCAGTGCTCCCCTTATGGTCAAAGGTCTGCCGATCGGTGCCGAGGTCGAATGACGTCGGCACCTGATTTTCGTGTGCAGGTTCGTGCGGTGCGAAGACCGCGGCGTGCGTTCGCGATGGTGCAGTGCGGTGTTGCAGGCGGGCCTGCGTGATGCCATCCGCGCTACCGGGCGCACGTGGCAAGACTGCGATTCGTTGGCTCGTATTTAAGATTCGTCAACCCCGAGCGTCAGTGCGATGGCGCACGGAAGCACATCTTTAGCGCACGTTACCGTGTAGTCGATGATGAGGGACCGTCATGGATCGGCCTGCCGTCGCGCACGGCAGGCATCGCCGGACCCGCCGAAAATTTTGACAGCCGGGGGCGTGATGAACTGGAAAACGCTGGAGTTCGATCAGCTATCTGCACGTGAGTTGTATGTCGTGCTGCGTGCGCGCAGTGCGGTATTCGTCGTCGAGCAGTCGCATGTGTGCCTCGACGCGGACGGTCGCGACGAGCAGGCCTTGCATGTGTTCGCGGTCGAAGACATGGCGCGGCCGATGCCGGTGCTCGCCTATGCGCGGGTGCAGCCCGGCGATTCCGAAGATCCGGAAGTGACGATCGACAAGGTGCTGACGAGTCCGCTGCGGCGCGGCGACGGCACCGCCGAGATGCTGATCGAGCGTGTGCTCGAAGCGGTCGCCCAACGCTGGCCGGGCCGCGCCACGCGCGTGAGCGCACCGCTTGGCTTGCGCGGGTTCTACGAGCAGTTCGGCTTTCGCAAGACGGAGGGACCGTACCTCGAACACGGTATGCCGTTCATCGGTCTCACGCGTCAGGTGCGCGGCGCTCAGGCGCGCTTCGGTCTGAGGCGCCGCGAGCGCGACGGCGCATCGTTCGTCAATACGTTCGAGCTGTTGTGATGCCGCGTCGGCTGGGTACGTGTTTTCAGCCTTGGCATCCAGGTCCACCGACCGTGCACCAGCGGTGGACCGGCGTCATTGATTGCGCGCGCCGGGACTCAGCCTCGTGCCCGTCCGGACGACGGCGCGCAACGCAGCCAGAGCCTGTAAAGCGCGTCGCGCAACTCGCTCGACCCGCGCAGCGACATGCCGAAGTTCGCCGCGCTCAACGCGAGCGCGACGACGATCGCCAACAGCAACGCGCTGATCGAATCCGCGAGCGCGAGCGCGACGAGCAGAAACGCGAGATGCGCGAGCATGTTGCGCACGATCGTCCATGCATGCAGCCGTGAGAACGCGAGCAACACCGAGTAATCGAGCAGCACCTTCAGCACGACGACGACCGCCGCGCCCATGATGCCGAACCAGTGGATGCCGCACCACAACGCGCCGGTAAAGAACGGCAACTGAAGCCAGCTGACGCTCGCCACTGCCACGGGATGGGTCTGCGCCTGCAACAGGCTGCCGAGGATGCTCGACTGGCCGCTCAGCCACACGCCGAGGATCAGCACGCTCGCGACCGGCGCCGCGGCGGCGAGCTGCGGTCCGAGCCACAGCAGCAAAAACGGCTTCAGGGCGAACAGCGCGATGATCACGCAAGGCGTAAATGCTCCATTGAGAAACGCGAGCGCGTTGTGCGCGAGCGCATCCGCATCCTCGCGCGACGCCGCCGACAGTCGCGGAAACAGGGTGCGCACCATCGCGAGCGGCAGCAGGTTCAATCGATTGATCAGGTTTTGCGGCGTCGCGTAGTAAGTGACGAAGCGCGCACCGAGCAGTCCGCCGATGAACACGCGGTCGAGCGTCGACGCGATCATGTTGGCGCCGGAAAACATCAGCAGCCAGCGGCCGTTGCGGAACAGCCCAATCATCAAGCGCCATTGCGGCATCCGCATACGGCGAATGCCGAGCGCGCGAATGGCGGCCACGCCCAGCATCAGGCCGCCGACGAAACGCGCGATCACGGCGGTTGGAATCGCGATCGCGAGTGACGGCGAAAAGCAGAGGACCGCCGCGATCGGCAGCAACTGGAACAGCGCGGTGCCGAGCGTCTGGTTGATGTTGTAGCTCGTGAAGCACTCGACGCCGGTAATCGCGCCCGCGAACACCCAGGTCACGTTCGCGATCGGCACAGCGAGCGCGATCCACGGCAGGCTCGCCATCACTTCATGCTGGAACGTCGGCTCGATTTTCACGCCGTAGGTGATGTAGACGATGGCTCCGGCATAAATCAGCGCGCCGCCGATGATGCCGGTACCGAGATTCATGAACCACGCACTCCAGAAGATCGGTTCGATCGAATCGTCGCTGGCCGCGCGAGCTTTGGCGATCTGGTTTTCGGTCGCCAGACTGGTGCCCAGATCGAGGACGCTGAAGTAGCCGATCAGCGCCCACACCAGATTGATCACCCCGTAACGCTCGGCGCCCAGCAGATGAATGTAGGTGGGCACGGTCACGAGGGAAACGAAGGTCGGCGCGACGGCGCCGGCAAAGTTGATGAAGATGTTCCTGACGATGCTTCGTTCCATGTTCCATTGCCGGGCCGGTGAGAAGGGCCGCGCGGACACACGCGGCGGCATCAACTTTTCGCAGGTCTTGCATCTTGCCCCCGGGCGCCGCGTGACTGTGTGGGTGGCCGTACAGATAGCCGCGATCGGGCGGGGGTTAAATGGCAAAGGTCATAGGGTAGCGCGGTGGTTGGCCCGAGCCGGCCGCGCGCACCGCATTGCGGAGCATGCCCGGGCGCGCCCGCGCCGTCTCCACCACGTATTGCTCGCGGCACGCTGCACGCAGCCGCCGGCATCGACTACAGCGCATGAGCGACGCGATCCGCCGCGCGTCGGTCCATGCGCGGGGCATGCTGCACTGCACAGCACGCTCATCGACACACGCCAGCGCAGCGCGATTCGGATCCCAAACCAATGTGGCGCGACGCACATATGCGCGAGAGCACCTTTGTTGTAATCACTTGAAAGGAAGAAATCGTAAGGAGCGGACCGTGAGACCCATCGTCTTCGACGGCAAATTCGGCTGGTTGCATCCAGCCAACGGCCCGGATGGCGTTGTGATGTGTTCCCCGTTTGGCTACGACACGCTGTGCACGTATCGCGGCATGCGCCGGCTCGCCGAGCGCCTCGCCGCGCGCGGCATGCCGGTGCTGCGCTTCGACTACCCGGCGACCGGCGATTCAGCCGGCGACCCGACCGACGCCGGCCTGTGGCGCGCATGGATCGACAGCGTCAAGCAGGCGGTCGCGCAACTGCGCGAGGCGACCGGCGTCGAGCGTGTCAGCGTGTGCGGTCTGCGTCTCGGCGGCATGCTGGCCGCGCTTGCCGCGCAGGAACTTGGGGATGTGCACGGTCTCGTGCTGATGTCGCCGGTGCTGTCGGGCAAGACTTACCAGCGCGAATTGCGCGCGCATTACCGGCAGTGGTTGAACGATCCGGCCGCGATGGATTGCGTGGTCGAGCCCGATACCGACGAGTTCGTCGAAGCGTATGGCTTTCGCATGTATCGCGACACGCTGCAAAGCCTGCTCGCGGCGGATCTGTATCGCGCGACGAGCCGGCCGGCCGCGCGTGTGCTGCTGCTCGATTCACTGAACCCGGCTCGCGCCGGTGCGCTCGCCGCGCATTACAGCGAACATGGTGTCGAGCTCGAGCGGCACCCGTTCGACGAATACAGCCGCTTCATGATGGAACCGCTCGAAAGCGAAATACCGCACGCCGCGTTCGAGACCATCGAGAACTGGCTGCTGGCGGGGAACGCGCAAACGGCCCAAACGGTGGTGCGCGTGCCTGAGCGAGGCGAAGAGCCGGCGGGCGGCCACTATGTCGCGCCGAGGCTGCACGAGACGCCGGTGTGGCTGAACGAGGGCAAGGTGTTCGGCATCTACTGCCGGCCCGACGGCGCCGCGGCGGCGCGCGCGCCGGCGGTGCTGCTGCTCAATACCGGCGCGGTGTCGCGGATCGGCAATGGGCGTTTCGGCGTACATTTCGCGCGGCGTCTCGCACGCCAGGGGATCGCGTCGCTGCGCATCGACGTCCGTGGTGTCGGCGACAGCATGCCGTCGTGCGACACGTTGAGCCTCGACGCGCTGTACTCTCAGTCGAGTGCCGGCGACGCCGCGTACGCGTCGCGCTGGCTTGCCGCGCGCGGTCATGCGGGCGCGCTGCTGCTCGGCATCTGCTCGGGCGCCTACACCGGCCTGCATGCGGCGACGCACGAAGCGGCAGTGGTGGGCGCGGTGATCGTCAACGTGCAGAAGTTCAGATGGCATAACGTCTGCGACGAACACGGCAAGCCGATGATCCCGGTGTCCGCGTTCGGCTCGACGCGCAACTACATGCGCTCGATGAAGCAGCCGGGCAAATGGCTGCGCGTGCTCAAGGGCGAGACGGGCGGCTGGGGCCTCGTGCGCGAGCTGGTGGTACGCCAGCTCGCGCGGACCGGCGAAACGCTGGCCGACCGGATCGAGCAACTGTGTGGCCTCGAATTCGGCGCGCGTGACGAGCGGCATCTGTTCGCGAACCTCGAAGCACGGGGCGTCGACACGCACCTGGTGTTCGGTGTGCTGGACGAAGGCGTCGAGGAGCTCGAGCGCTACTTCGGCGTGCGCGGCGCGCGGCTCGCGCGCTTCACGCGCATTCACGTGGCCTTCTGCAAGCACACCGATCACGCGATCCTGTCGTCGGTGGCGCAGGAAAACATCATGTCGTACGTCGAGAACGTCTATCGCGGCGGCTTCACGAAGCTGCGTCAGCCCGACAGCGCGGCGCTCGACGGCGAGCTGCACAGGCACGATGAACATCGCGCCGCGGGGGCGTTGCGTCCGTTCGGAGAAGCATAGGGAGCACGCGGACAGACAGGGCCGCCCAGGCCGCCGTGTGTGTCGCGCGCATACGACTGAACGCGCGTGCGACCACGAGGCACTTGCTGGCGTCATGTCGGCCCGTGAACAGGATCTGGATTCGACAGGATCGCAAATGAATCGAATGGTAGAACCAGGTAATCCGCCCGCGCCGCAGGCTGGGACCGCCGCCGCGCTGCGCGAACTGACCGTGCAACCGGTGATTCTAGCGAGCGGCTCCGGTGCGAGGCTGTGGCCGCTGTCGCGCGAACGCAATCCGAAGCAGCGGATCGGGCTGATGGGCGACCAGTCGCTGCTCGAAGCGACGCTGCGCCGGCTCGACGACGCGTTCGTCCCGGCCGCGCCCGACGCGGCCCGCACCACGCCGCCCGCCGCGCCGCTGGTGGTCTGCTGCGAGGAACTGCGGCTGCCGACGCTCGAGCGCGTCGAGCAGTACCGCAAGCCGGTGCGCATACTGCTCGAACCGATGGCGCGCAACACCGCTCCGGCGCTGACCGTCGCGGCGCTCGCCGCGCGCGCGTCGGCCGCGGCCGGCGACGATCCGATCCTGGTCGCGCTGCCCGCCGATCATCCGATCGCCGATCAAGCGGCGTTCGGCGCGGCGCTCAACGAAGCGCTCGCGCATGCTTCGCGGGACGCGATCGTCACGCTCGGCGTGCCGCCGCAGCGCGCGGCGACCGGCTACAGCTATATCCGCACCGCCGCGGCCTTGGGAAACCGGGGCGCGCGGACGATCGAGCGCTTCGTCGAGAAGCCCGATGCCGAGCTGGCCGAGCGCTACTTCGCGTCGGGTGAGTACTGGTGGAACAGCGGCATGTTCGTGGTGCGCGCGTCGGTGTGGCTCGACGCGATCGGCCTGTGCCGTCCGCTGATCGCGGCGGCCTGCAAGGACGCATTCGCAGGCGCGAGCATCGACGAGGCCGGCGCGCTGCATCTTGCGCGCGACGCGTTCGCCGCGTGTCCGTCCGACGCAGTCGACCATGCGGTGATGGAGCGCATGGGCAGCGACGCGCGTCTCGTCGGCGTGACGGTGCCGCTCGACGCGGGCTGGTCGGACCTCGGCGCCTGGGACTCGGTATGGGACGCGTCGAGCAAGGACGGCGACGAGCGCTTCCTGCTGTCGGAGAATCAGTCGACGTTGATTCCGCTGGGCGTCAGGCATCGGCTCGAAAATGCTGGCAAGACGCCGCTGGAAATCATCGAGGTGCATTCGGGCGGCGATCCCGGCGAAGACGACATCGTGCGCTTGCACGGCTGATGGACACCGAGCTGTTCGGCGTCAGCGTGCTGTCGGAGGCGCAGGAGCCGCACAGCCGGCATTTCGCGGGCGAGGCGCAGAGCCGCTTCGCGCCGCCTTGCGCGCCGCGCTTCGCGGCGGTCGCGGCGAGCGCGTCGAACGAAGACTCGGCGTGATGCGGCGTCCGCACGCCGCGGACCCAGCTGCGCCGCTTGCGCTTCGCACGACATCTTTGTTCGCCGGAACACGCAGGCGTCCGACCACGTCCGTGCAAATCAGACAATTTCATCACGCCAACGTGCGAATGCGCACAAATCAATCCCCGCAACGCAGGCACGCTTGACGAGCGAGCTTTGTGCCTGACGAAACAGATGGCGTTACACGAACGAAACAAATCTTCAGAGGGATAACCCTGTCAGGAAGTGTCCCACTGGCGCATCCGTTTCGAAGCTTGCAACGTATCGAAAAACGATTCTATTGGCATAACAGATACGTACGGGCCCTTCAATCAACAGGCCACGCGGGGTCAACACCGCTTCGGGGATATGTCATGGAACACGCAAACAAGGATCGCTCGTTGGTGAGCAAAGTCATGGACGGGCTCGTCAGCGGCATCGTCGAGGAAAAATACGGCGCGATTCTGCCGCCGCAGGATGTGCTGTCGAAGGAATTCGATGTGAGCCGCACCGTGATGCGCGAGGCGCTATCGATGCTGCTCGCGCGCGACATGCTCGACGTGCGGCCGAAGATCGGCACGCGCATCCGGCCGATGAGCGACTGGCGCATGATCGACGAGGACGTCGTCAATTGGCGTTTTCGCGCAAAGCCCGATCCGATGTTTCTGCGTGACGTGATCGAGTTTCGCATGCTGATCGAACCGCGCGCGTCGGCGCAGGCGGCCGCGCGCGGCAGTGCCGCGGAAGTCGCGGCGATTCGCGAGGCGTTCGAGGCGTTTCGCATGATCCGTCCGGGCGAGGCCGGCTATCAGGAAGCCGACGAGCTGTTCCATACGCGCATCGTGATCGCGAGCGGCAACCAGTTCTTCAAGCAGATGGCGGCGATCATTCGCGGCGCGCTGTCGACCCTCAATCCGATCGTGCACGACCGCGAAGGGCTGTGGGAGAGTGCGATCGCATCGCATCAGCGCGTCATCGAAGCGATCGAGCGGCGCGATCCGAAGGAGGCCGAGATCGCTGCGCTCGCGATGATCGATTACGCGGCCGAGGAGGTCGGCGGGCGGTTTTCCTCGGAGCCGCCAGCGCGGGTTTGAGCGTGATTGCGAGCGCGGGCTGAGCGTATCTGTGAACGTCCGGCCGCGGGAGCGGCGGGGTGGGGTGTCGAAGGTCGGTGCGCGGCAGTGATGCCGCATGGTTCGATTGGCCGGGTTCGCCGCGTTCGCAAGCGGCATCGGTGACAATAGCGGCTGTTCCGAACCGCATGGACCTTTGCACACACGATGACAGATACGACAGCGGCACCGCACGCAGCCAGCACCCAACCGACCGATCGGGCAGCGCAGGACACCACTTCATCGCGCGAGATCCGCTGGGGGATCGTCGGCACCGGCCGGATTGCATGCCGCTTCGCGCAAGGGCTCGCGTTCGTGCCGCGGACGCGGCTCGCGGCGCTGTGGTCGCGTCGCGTGGAACCGGCCCAGGCGTTCGCCGATGAATTCGGCGGCGCCGTCTGCGACAGTTTCGATACTCTGCTCGCGAGCGGTATCGACGCGCTCTATATCGCGACGCTGCAGGACAGTCACGCCGACTATGCGATCGCCGCGTTGCGAGCCGGGCTGCACGTGCTGTGCGAGAAACCCGCGTGTATCAATCGTCCGCAGCTCGAGCGCGTGCTCGACACCGCGCGCGCTTCGCAACGGCTCTTCATGGAAGCGATGAAGCCGCCGTTCTATCCGCTCTACAGAAGGTTGCGCGAGCACCTCGCGGCCGAGCCGATCGGCGAGGTCGGGCTCGTGCGCGCGGGCTGCTCGGTGCCGGGCGTGCCGGCCGATCATCCGTCGCTGTCGTTCGAGCATGCGGGCGGCGCGCTGCTCGATATCGGCATCTACGAGATGTTTCTCGCGGTCGACTGGCTCGGCGCGCCACGCGACGTGCAGACCTTCGGCCGGCTTGGCGCGACCGGCGTCGATACGTTCGCGAGTCTGAACAGCCAGCACGAGCGCGGTGGTATCGCGCAGCTATTCTGCGGGCTCGATCTGCATGGCAAGGGCGATGCGCTGCTGATGGCCCAAGGCGGTCACGTGACGCTGCACGAGCCGTGGTGGAACCCGTCGCGCGCGACGATCCGTTACGCGGATGGCCGCGTCGTCGAACTCGACGAACCGTTCGAAGGCGGCGGCTTGAACTACGAGACCGCGCACTTTTGCGAGCTGATCCGCGCGGGTGTGCTGGAGAGTCCGCTGATGCCGCACGACACGTCGCGACAGATGATCGCGATGGCCGACGCGGCGCGCGCGGCGTTGGGGCTCAAGTTCGCTGGGGAATGAGCCGCTGGGGGCAACGAAAAGGAGCGGGCGGCGCTCAGTGCCGCGTCGGCAGCGACAGCCGCCGCTCGTACCAGCGCTGCGCCCACTCGAGCACCTGACACAGCACCCAGTACACGGCCGCGGCCGCAAGATAAAGCGGCAGCGGCTGGTAGGTCGACGCGATGATTTCCTGCGCGCTGCGCAGCAATTCGGTCACCGTGATGACGGACACGAGCGAGGTGTCCTTGATCAGGCTGATCAGGCTGTTCGACAGACTCGGCACCGCGATGCGCAGCGCCTGCGGCGCGATCACGTAGCGCAGCGTCTGACGCCGCGACAGCCCGAGGCTGTACGAGGCGAGCCACTGGCCTTGGTGGATGCCCAGAATCGCGCCGCGCATGCTCTCGGACAGATACGCGGCGACGTTCGCCGACAGCGCGATCACGCCGGCCGGCGTCGGATCGAGCGAAATGCCGAAGCTCGGCAGACCGTAATAAATCACGAAGATCTGCACGAGCAGCGGCGTGCCGCGCATCACGCTCACATAGACGCGCGCGATCCAGTTCAGCGGACGGCTGTGGCTGATGCCCATCAGCGCGAGCATGGCGCCGCCGATCAGGCCGAAGATCATCGACAGGATCGCGAACTTGATCGTCAGCAGCGCGCCTTGTGCGAGCACCGGCAGCGATTGGAGCAGCAGGGATGTGATGGACATGGGCATTGTTCTTATTGACGCACAAAGCGCACATCATAAACTTTGGCGCGCGTTCAGGCGCGGGTCGCGCGATGCGGCTTGGGGTATACGCGACGCGCGGCTCGGCTCCCGCAGCTCGCGTGGGCCGCAAAAGCGCGAAGGGCGGCATCGTGATCGATGCCGCCCTTCGTTCGACTCCACGCGTGTTACTTGATCGGCTTGCTGACGTCGATGCCGAACCACTTGTCCGAGATCTTCGTGAAGGTGCCGTCCGCTTCGAGCTGGGTCATTGCGTCGTCGATCGCCTGCGCGAACTTCGGGTTGCCCTTTCTGAACGGAATGCCCGACGGGTTGCCCGGGCCGACGTTCGCGCCGGTGCGCAGCGGCAGGTTCGAGTTCTTCAGCAGGTACGCGAGCATCAGACGGTCGTTCAACGCCGCGTCGAGCCGGCCGGCGGCCAGATCACGCAGGTATTCGGGTGCGCCCGGGTAGGTCTTCACGTCGATGCCCGGCACTGCCTTCGCCATGTCCATATAGTTCGTGCCGAGACCGACGCCGAGCTTCTTGCCCTTCAGGTCTTCGAGCGAGGTGAACTGGCGCGTGTCGTTCTTGCGCTGGATCAGTTGCGCCGCCGAGTACGTGTACGCCGGCGAGAAATCGAGCGTCTGCTTGCGCGCGTCGGTGATGCCGACCTGGTTGACGATCACATCGAACTTGCCCGCCTGCAGACCGGCGATGATGCCGCTCCACTCGGTCGTGACGAACTCGGGCTTCACGCCGAGCCTGGCCGCGACCGCCTTGGCAATGTCGACGTCATAGCCGACCAGCTCGCCCGACGGCGCTTTCGAGTTGAACGGCGGGAAGGTGCCTTCGAGACCGATGCGCAGCGTGCCGCGCTGCTTGACCTGGTCGAGCAGGTCTTCCGCGTGCGCGGTAACGGCGCTCAGCGACGCGCCGATCAGCGCGGTGGCGAGGAGCTTCTTCAACAGGCCGAATTTCATCGTGTTCCTTTGTACGTCTGATGTTTTGACGGTCGAGAGCATAGCAAACGAGCCTATCGCAACCTAAATACCGTTTGTTTATGTCTATATGCGGCGGCGCGGATGCCTAGCGCAACGCCTGCGCGCATTCGGCGACGAGCGCCGGACCTCGGTAGATGAAACCAGTATAAAGCTGCACCAGCGACGCGCCGGCCGCGAGCTTCGCGCGCGCATCGTCGCCCGAGAAAATACCGCCGACGCCGATGATCGGCACCGCCTCGCCGACTTCGGCGCGCAGCTTGCGGATCACCTCGTTCGACGCGTCGAACACCGGCTTGCCCGACAGGCCGCCGGCTTCGTCAGCATGCTGCATGCCGGCGACGGCGGTGCGCGACAGCGTAGTGTTGGTCGCGATGACGCCTTCGAATTTGTGGCGCAGCAAGGTGTCGGCGATCGACTTGACCTGCTCGTCGTCGAGGTCGGGCGCGATCTTCAGTGCGAGCGGCACGAGCTTGCCGTGCATGTCGGCGAGTCTTTGCTGCTTGTCCTTCAGCGCGGCGAGCAGCGCGTCGAGTTCGTCGGCGCCCTGCAGCTGGCGCAGGTTCTTCGTATTCGGCGACGAGATGTTGACCGTCACGTAGCTCGCGAACGGGTACACGCGCTCGAGGCAGTACAGATAGTCTTCAGCGGCGCGCTCGATCGGCGTGTCGGCGTTCTTGCCGATGTTAAGACCGAGGATGCCGCGATAGCGCGCGGCCTGGACGTTCTTCACGAACTGGTCGACGCCGGCGTTGTTGAAGCCCATCCGGTTGATCACCGCGTTCGCCTGCGGCAGCCGGAACATGCGCGGACGCGGATTGCCCGGCTGCGCGCGCGGCGTCACGGTGCCCACTTCGATGAAGCCGAAGCCGAGCGCCGCGAGACCGTCGATGCACGCGCCGTCTTTGTCGAGGCCCGCCGCGAGTCCGACCGGGTTTCGGAACGTCAGGCCCATCACGGTGCGCGGCGAATCCGGCACGCGCGCCGCGAGCGCGCCGGCGAGGCCGGTGCGACCTGCGGCGCCGAGCATGCGCAAAGTCAGATGGTGAGCGTCTTCCGCGTCCATGCGAAAGAGTTGGGCGCGAACGAGCGGATAAAGGGAGCTGAGCACGGGATGAAGCCGGACGGCCGGAAAATGGGAACCCGCCATTTTACCGGCTTTGGGCTTTGATGAGACTGGTGGGGCGTTGCCGGCGACGAGCAGGATCCGGCAACGACTCGACGGACGGCGCCTCGACTACGGCCTGAGCGGCCCGCGTCGTCCATGCATCGCGAAATCGACCGGCGGCAGGTCGATGCTGGCCGGATCGAGCACGCGCCACGCGCCGTCGATCAAGCCTTCGAGCGGCCGGAAATTCGCCTTGTACGCCATTTTCGGGCTTTCGCGAATCCAGTAGCCGAGATACACGTACGGCAGGTTCAGACTGCGCGCCTGCTCGATCTGCCAGAAGATGTTGTAGGTGCCGAAGCTCGCGTGCGGCAGGCTCGGCTCGAAGAACGTGTACACCGACGACAACCCGTCGCCGAGGATATCGATCATGCTGATCATGCGCAGTGCGCCCCGCGCGTCAGGTCGCCCGTCAGGTCGCCCATCGGGCTGCAGCGGCGCTGGCTCACGAAACTCGACGAGCCGCGAGTTGATCCGGCTTTGCAGCAGGAACTGCTCGTACTGGTCGCGGCTGTCGCGATCCATGCCGCCGCCCGCGTGGCGCGCCGACTGGTAGCGCATATACAGCGCGTAATGCTCCTCGTCGTAGTGCAGCGGCGCGACGGTCGCGATCAGGTCGCCGTGCTTTCTCCATACACGCCGCTGCGTGCGGTTCGGCTGAAAACGCTCGACCGGCACGCGCACCGGCACGCACGCGCGGCAGCCGTCGCAATACGGGCGATACGTGAACACGCCCGAGCGCCGGAAGCCCGCCTTGACGAGGTCGGTGTAGACGTCCGAATTGATCAGGTGACTGGGTGTGGCGACCTGCGAGCGCGCAATGCGGCCGTCGAGGTAACTGCAGGGATAGGGCGCCGTTGCATAAAATTGCAGCGCGGAAAGCGGAGAAAGAGGCAGCTCGTTGGGATGAGTCACGTTGGCAGCTCTCGAAGCGTCTCTGGTAATGCAAACCCGGCACGCCCGGCGGTTGATGCCGCTATTCGATGGGCGGCGGACCGGATTCGGCCTGATTGTTCCTACGCCGCCCGCGCGAGGATGTCGAGCACGGCGGTCTTGTCGAAGCGCCACGGGATGGCCGGCGCGCCGACAGACGCGCGAACATGCGCGACAAACGCCTTGCGCGCTATCTCGCGGCCGCCGAGCGACGCCAGATGCGACGTGTTCTGCTGGCAGTCTATCATTTCTATTTCGTGACGTCGCAAGTGGCCGACCAGCGCGGCCAGCGCCATTTTCGAGCCGTCGGTGACGTCGGTATACATCGATTCGCCGAAGAACATCCGCCCGAGCGACACGCCATACAATCCCGCTACACGCTTGCCCTCGAGCCAGGTTTCAATGCTGTGCGCGTCGCCCAGGCGGTGCAGCGACGAATAGGCTTCGACGACGTCGGCGGTGATCCACGTGCCGCGCTGACCGTGGCGCGGCGCCTGCGCGCAGGCGCGCATCACGGCGGCGAAATCGTGATCGACGCGGATTTCCCACGCGTCGTCGCGCAACACGCGCTTGAGCGTCTTGCGCAGCGATGGCGACACCTTGAACTCGGCGGGGCGCAGGATCATGCGCGGATCGGGGCTCCACCACAACACCGGCTGGCCGTCCGAATACCACGGGAAGATCCCGCGCCGATACGCGTCGATGAGGCGCGACGGCAGCAGATCGCCGCTTGCCGCCAGCAGACCGGGCGCGCCGCTCGCGGCGCCGAGCGCGCGCTCGACGGGCGGAAACGGGTCGTCAGCTCCGAGCCAGGGAACCATGCGCGCCGCTCAGCCTTCGCGCAGGGAGCGGAAGATGTCGCCGGTATGCAGGCCGAAACTGCCGGCCGCGCGGTCGGCGAAAAAAAAGCGCAGCGTCTGGCCGACGGTCGGAAACGCGATCTCGTCCCACGGAATCTCGTGCTCCTCGAACAGCTTCACTTCGAGGCTTTCCTCGCCGGCGACGACGTCGAGATCGAGCAGCCGCGCCATGTAGAACAGATGCACCTGATGCACGTGCGGCACATTCAGCAGCGAAAACAGGTTCTGCACCTCGACGCGGGCGCCGGCTTCCTCGAGCGTTTCGCGCGAGGCGGCTTCGGCCGTCGTTTCTCCCATTTCCATGAAGCCGGCGGGCAGTGTCCAGTAACCGTAGCGCGGCTCGATCGCGCGACGGCACAGCAGCACCTTGTCGTCCCACACGGGAACGGTGCCGACCACGTTACGCGGATTCTGATAATGCACGGTGCCGCAACTGCCGCATACGAAGCGCTCGCGATTGTCGCCCGGCGGAATGCTCAGACTGACGCCGTGGCCGCAGACAGAACAGAATTTCATTGGAAAGGGGACGAGAAAGGGTGATAGGAGTTTATCACCGGGGCGAGGGATTACTGAGGCGCCGACAGGGGCTGCGCGAGACGACGTCCAAGGCGGCGAGCGCCGTCGTGTCTGACATTGATTGACAGTCGATTTTTGGATGCGCTGATAGCATCGGTCCTGATGGTTGCGATGGAGGCCACCGCGTCCACCGCAGTCATCTTTTCTCTCTTGTACATTGCCTCGTAGCTTGGCGCGTCATTCAGTTGACGCGCTTTTTTTTCGCCTGAGGGTGGGGCGGTCAAGGGGATCGCCAGAGCAAGGCCACAAAAACAAAAAAGGGTTACACGCCAATGCGTTGTAACCCTTCAATGATTTCGGTTGGTTGCGGGGGTAGGATTTGAACCTACGACCTTCGGGTTATGAGCCCGACGAGCTGCCAGACTGCTCCACCCCGCGTCCGTCGAAGAAAAGATTATAGACCAGCCAGACGGCCAGCGCAATAGCCATGTAAGAATTGGCTTCATTGCGCTTCGCTCTGCCCGCGCGACATCGCCTATCGGAAAGGCTCTGGAAATCCGTGCGCGGACGCTGCGCTAGAATTCAGATTCTCCACGCGGCTCGCCGGATCTTCACGGCGGCGGCCCCTTTGACTCTGATGCCCCGACCCGTTCTGAACCCCATGGATATCGCTCACGACCTGCAGGTCATCGCCATTCAGGAAAAGACCCTCGTGTTTCCCCGCTTCGATGCCGACCGCGCGTGGCAAGTCGGCGCGTATCTGCACGAAGTCGCGAAAGCGCGCGGCATTGCCGCTGCGATCGACGTGCGCACGTTCGGCCAGCCGCTGTTCTTCAGCCTGCTCGACGGCGCGACGCCCGACAACGTCGACTGGGCGCGCCGCAAGGGCAACACCGTCGCGCAATTTCGCCGTAGCTCGTACGCGATCGGTCTGAAAATGCAGCTCGCGGGCGCGACGCTCGCCGACAAGCACGGACTGCCGGCCACCGAGTACGCATCGCACGGCGGCGCGTTTCCGCTGGTGGTGGAAGGGGCGGGCGTGATCGGTTCGATCACGGTGTCCGGTCTGCCGCAGCGCGCCGATCATGAACTCGTGGTCGAAGCGCTGTGCGCGCATCTCGGTCACGACTACGGCAAGCTCGCGCTCGCGAAAAACTGACGCGATGCGCGTACCCCCGTATGCGCTGCTCGCGATCGCGATCGTCGCCGAAGTGATCGCGACTTCCGCGATGCGGGCCTCGGACGGCTTTTCACGGCTGCTGCCGTCGATGGTCGTCGTGCTCGGCTACGGCATCGCGTTCTATTGCCTGTCGTTGACGCTCCGAAGCATTCCAGTCGGCATCGTCTACGCGATCTGGTCCGGCGCGGGCATCGTGCTGATCACGCTGGTCGCGCTAGTGCTGTACCGGCAGGTACCCGACGTGCCGGCGATCATCGGGCTGGGATTGATCGTCGCTGGCGTCGCGGTGTTGAATCTCTTCACGAAGATGCAGGCGCATTGAGCGCCCGCGCCCGCCGCCGCGATTGCCGCCAGGCACGTAAATCGGCTTACTTGCAGCGCACGATCATCGAGCGGCCCTTCACGTTCGCCGACGCCACGTTCGTGACGCTGCCGCCGGCGGTTCCGCCTTCGTCGTTATCCTTCGACACGATGTCGTAGCCGGTCGCGCCGCAGGCCTTACCCGCTTGCACGTAGCACGAGGCCCAACTCGAGCCGGCGTCGGCGCCGCTGCAGTTGACCGCGAAGCCGGTCTGGCCGTTCGGCAGATTGATCAGCGTGGTCGTGTTCGACGACGCGCAGCCGCCCAGTCCCGCGGCGAGCAGCAGCGCGGCGGGCAAGGCGGCCGACAGCGACGCGCGACGCACGAGGGCAAGCGCGGCGCTGGATCGGAGGCGGTGGAATCGGCCGGCGCGTCGCGGTTGCGTCGTGAATTGCATCGTGTTGTGTCCTTTCATTCAGATAGAGGGTGTCTGCCGGGTGGGGTCGGCCGCTGTGGAGCGCGAGGGCGTGCGCCACGGCTCAGGTCATTTCGACCGTGATGCCCGCCGCGTTGAGGAGCCGCCGGGCTTCCGCGCCTTCTTCAGTGGCTGCGTCTTCCCAGATGCCGATCGCTTTCGGGATGTCGATGCCGTGACTTTCGGCGTACTCGAACCAGCGGTTCGCCGCATCCGGCTCGGGCAGTTCATGATCCTGCAGAAAATATTTTCCCATATTGCGCTCGCTGGCCTCGAAATGGCGTCGTAACAGGTACCGTGCGACAGCATGGAGCATGCCGGTATGGACCGTTCGACCAGCGCGCGCGGCTGAAGTGCGGCGCGGCTCTTTTGGCGCGGCGCGGGGGGCGCGTCTCGCGAGCAGAACTTATCGCGCTGCAACGCGCCTTATCGTTATGGGACGGGCCGCCCGCACACACCCAGTGCAGCGGCGCGCCGCATGCTGAAGCATCAGGGCGGCGCCGTTGCGACTGGCGCCAGCTCTGCAACCGCAACAGGAGGACGAAGATGGCTGAACGGGTCAGTGGCCCTTATCGCGGCTATTACATCAGCGCCGCCGCGCGCTTCGTGCCAGGGGGCAGCACGTCGGGCCCGTCGAGCGACGCGCACACCAAAGCGGACGGTACTTACGTCGGCACAGTCAGCCTCGCCGAGCTCGGCCCGGACGATCCGCACCGGATGGAAACGCTGCTCGAGCTCGGCGACCGGCAACGCTTCGACAGTGAAGAAGAGGCGCTCGCGTTCGTCGAACGGGCGGCCCGCGAGTATGTCGACCGATTGCTGGATGGGCCGTGAGCGCGTCGGCGATTTCCGTGCAAAGGGCCCGCCGATGGGCTCGCCAAGGCAGCGCGCGATGCCCTGAATCAGGCCCCCGCGCGCGCTGGACCGTGATCCGGCAGCGCGAGTACCATAGCGGGACTTGCGAGGATCGGCGGCGCGCAGGGCCTTCCGCGCAAGCTACGTTCCCGCCGCCAACTTCTGACGAGGCGACCATGAAAATCCGTTTTCCCGAAGACGCGCCTGCTTACCGCGACTCCAACCTGACCGTCGTGTTTTCCGCGCTGGTGGACGGTGAGCCGGTGCCGTGCGCGATCTCGGTGGAAGCGCTCGAGGATCATTTCGGCGCTTACAGCGAGGACCTCGACGGCTGGCTGCGCGCGTTCGATGCGGGCCGGCCGCGCATCGAGGCCGTTGCGCGTGAGCATCTGCAGATCAGTAACGGCACACCCGTGCTGCTCAAGAGTGGCCACTTTCCGCCGGGGCAGATGGCAGGCTAAGCGGACCTGCCTACGGACCGTCGGCGCCAGAGGCCGGGTGCAGGTCCATCTCTGCGGTTTTCACTTCACCTTCGCATCGCCAACGCCTTGCCGCTAATTCATGTCGCGTGCCGGCACTACCTCGCGCGCCGCTTCGAAGCACCGCCTGATCCCTTCCTGATACGACGTCTTCCTGAGCGGCCCGACCAACGTCGCCAGCGCCGAATCATCGAGCACGACCGGCTCGGTCATCAGATAGTTCATCTCGACCAACTCGCGCATCAGCGGATTGAATAGCCCGAGCACGCGCAGCATGCCCTTGCCGGCCACCATCAGCTTCGGCCCGGAGCCCGCGAGCGCGTAGGCCTCGCGAGCCACCTCGCGCTGCGTGATCGTGCCGGCGCCCGCGAGATGCCACCAGCGACCGTAGGCTTCGGGCGTGCGCGTGAGTCGTTCGACCACGGGACCGACATCCGGCAGATAGATGAATTCGTGCGGTACGTCGACGGGACCGAGCACCTGCGCGCGCTTGCCGGTAGCGGCGCCAACGAAGACACCGTGCAACAGGCTGCGCTCGACCCCCGGTCCGTAGAAATCGGGCAGTCGCAATACCAGCGTTTCGAGACCTTTCTGGCCATGCGCAGCCAGCACGAGCTTTTCCTGTTCAAGCCGCATGCGGCCCTTGAACGTGTGCGGCTCGCGCGGATGATCTTCTCGGACCGGGTTGCCGCGCGCGCGGCCATACGGATACACGGTGCCGATCAGAATGAAGCGCTCGACACCGGCGGCCGTCACGCCAGCCAGCGTTCTCTCCATCAACGGCGGGTGCTGCGCGAACTGGTCGTAGGGCACGCCGACGAGGTAGATCACGGTCTGCAGACCGGCGGCCGCGGCGCGGATCGAGGCGGGGTCGTCGGGGTTCCAGGTGACGATCTCCGCGTGCGGGTCGTCACCGAAAGTCCGTTGCAATACCTCGCGCGAGCGGCCGACCACCCGATAATCGCGGCCCGCCGCGCCAAGCGCCGTCGCGATGCTTTGACCCGCAGCGCCCGCTGCACCGAATAAACCGACCTTTCCCGTGGCTTGCATGACGACTCCCTCAGATGGCGGCGCGACATCGTCGCGCGCTCGTAGCTACTCGATTTGACAGATGAAAATTTACTGAACATTGTTCAGTAAACGATGTTCAGTTTAAATTGACTTTTCAGTTTGTCAATCTGAAAATTGCGAGTCATGGGAATCGCCGAACGAAAAAACCGTCAGAAGCAGGCACTGCGCGAACGCATCCTCGATGCCGCGCGGCGCATCGTCGTGGGCGAGGGCTTTGCCGCGCTGTCGATGCGCAAGATCGCTGACGCGATCGAATATTCGCCCGCCACGTTGTATCTGCATTTCGCGAGTCGCGACGACATCGCGCGGGCCTTGTGCGCCGAAGGCTACGCGCAGTTGCTCGCGACCTTCGTGCCGCTCGTGCAGATCGCGGACCCCGCCGAACGGCTGAAGGCGCTCGGGCGCGCGTACGTCGCATTTGGCGTCGAGCATCCTGAAACGTACCGGCTGATTTTCATGGAGGACCCGAGCTATACCGGCGCGGCGCTCAGTGGCGGGGTTGGCACTGGCAGACACGACGGCAACACGGGCGACACGAGCGCGAACGCCGGGACCGCTGGTTCAACCGCCTCCCTGGGCAACGCCGCTGGCGGCGTTGCCGACGACGACCCCGACGAGGCCGCGCTGCACATCATGATCGACGCGCTCGACGAGTTGCGAGCAGCGGGGCGTCTGTCGGCGTCGGTCGCATCGATGGAGCCGGCCGTCTGGGCCGAGGCGTTGTGGGCGAGTCTGCATGGCATCGTCGCGCTGAATCTTACGTGCCCGGTGTTTCCGAGCGTGCCGCTCGAGACGCTCGTCGGCGTAACGCTCGACGCATGGCTCGGTGTGCCGCAGGCCGTGGCGGCGGGCGCATCGAACAGCGCCGCAGTCCGCGGCAAGAAAACCGTCGCACGGCGCCACGCCAAGTCGGCCGGCTCCACGCACCCGGCCCCCGAGCTCCCCACCAAACGCAAAGCGGCAGGCCCGTGATAACGTTCCGTTCCACCTCATGCCGCGCCGCCGCGCCCAGTTCTCCATGTCCACGTCCGCCTCGCCCGCCACTAGCGACGAAATCGCGACCCACGTAGCCAACCGCATCGGTCTCATCAATCTGGAGCGGCCGAAAGCGCTGAACGCGCTGTCGACCGGCATGATCCGCGCGATCCACGCGGCGCTCGACCAGTGGCGCGAGGACCCCGAGGTGCTGGCCGTCGTCGTGCGCAGCCGGCACGAGCGCGCGTTCTGCGCGGGCGGCGACATCCGCTTCATGTACGAAGCGGCGCAAACCGGCGACCAGGAGGCGCGCGATACGTTCTTCAGCGAGGAATACCGGCTCAATCACGCGATCTTCGTGTATCCGAAGCCGTATATCGCGTTGATGAACGGCATCGTGATGGGCGGCGGCATGGGCATTTCGCAGGGCGCACATCGCACCGGCGGCCTGCGCGTCGTCACGCAATCGACGAAGATGGCGATGCCCGAAACCCGTATCGGCCTCTTTCCGGATGTCGGCGCGAGCTGGTTTCTCGCGCGCACGCCCGGCGCGATCGGCCGTTATCTGGCGGTGACCGGCGAGACGATTGGCGCGGCCGACGCGCTGTACGCGGGCCTCGCCGATGCCTACATCGACGACGCGGCGTTGCCCGCGCTCGTCGATACGTTGAGCCGCGAACCGTTCGAACGCGGTGCTGATGTGGTTGCGTGCGTCGAGCGCGAGACGCTCGCGTATCAGGTCGCGCCGCGGCCCGAGGAGAGCGCGCTCGCGAAGGCGCGAACGTTGATCGACCGGCATTTCGCGCTGCCCGACGTCGCGCGGATACTCAAGTCGCTCGAACAGGAACGCGAGCGCGGTGGCGACGCGGCGGAGTGGGCCGAGCAGACGATCGCGGTGCTGCGCGAGCGCTCGCCGCTGTCGATGGCGGTCTCGCTCGAAGTGGTCACGCGCGCGGAAGGGTCGATGGCCGACGTGCTGCGCACTGATCTCGATCTGACGCGCTCGAGCTTTCTGCGCGGCGATACGGTGGAAGGCATTCGCGCACGCATCATCGATAAGGACAACGCGCCGCGCTGGCGTTTCGCGCGCATCGAGGACGTCAACCGGGCCGATGTTGAGCAGATGTTCGACAGCCCGTGGCCGGCGAACGAACACCCGCTGGGCGCTCTGCGCGGCTGAACGCGCGGCCTCGCGAACCCGCCCGCGCGAATCTACGCGTTGCGCGAATTCATGTTCGCCGCACTTATTCCTCTGCCTCGCTCGCCATGAACGCGCGCATGAACACGAGCGCACCCCAGCCCCACATCGCGTTCGCCGTGAAGCCTACCGCGAGGCGCGGCAGCATGTTGCCGCTCGGCCAGATGCCGCGCAGCGGATCGACGACGAACACGCTCGCCGCCGTCAGCACGATGCCGCCGAATACGAACGCGGGTACCCACGGCGCGCGCCGATGCGGCGCGACGCGCAGCAGCCAGGCCATCAGCACGGCCCAGCACGCGCTCCAGATTGCGTTCGCGATGAACTCAGGCAGGCCGAGCGGCAAAAACGGCGCGGTCGAAAAGCCGCTGGGGTCGATCATGCCGGCAGCGTGCATCAGCGCCAGCGTCGATTCGCGAAAGAACAAAGAAGCCAGAAAACCGGCGACGAACGGCAGAATAATTTTTTGCATGCATTGCACCGGCAACGTACAGGCGACGCGAATCGCAAGACCTGTACCGGGTGATTGGAAACGAGCGCCATTATATCGACCGGGGTTGGGCGGCCGGGGCCGCGTGTATAAAGCGCAACAACCGTATGCGATAGAACCGGGCTAATCACGAAAGCGGAAATCCTAAGCTCAATAAAATCGTTCAAAAGCCGCGGACCGCTCCATAGACTGATTCCTCATGCAGACGGCTCGGGTGTCGCCGTCGTCCGATAAATCGAGCGCATCACGCGCACGTTGGTCGAGGAAAGCCGTCGCAATGTCGAGCCTCACGCCGAATCTCCGTTGTCGCAGGGCCCGCGCGCGGTCGTGTTCGCGGTGTCGTCCGCCAGGCGCATAGCCTTCATCGATTTGACGCAGTTGCCGATGGCCTGAGTCCATCGTCCGTTTCTCAATCCTTCAACGCGTCGCAGCGCCTTGCCGGTTGCCGGCTCGATGCGCGCGGCCGGCGCTCGCGCTCACCGTTTTCATTACGTCAGGAACAGGCAGGAGCAACCACATGAATGTGTTCTGGTTCATTCCGACTCACGGCGACAGCCGCTATCTCGGTACGTCCCAAGGCGCACGCGCAGCCGACTACGACTACTTCCGGCAGATCGCCGTCGCCGCCGACACGCTCGGCTACGAGGGCGTGCTGCTGCCGACCGGCCGCTCGTGCGAGGACGCCTGGGTCGTCGCGTCGAGCCTGATTCCCGTGACGCAGCGGCTGAAGTTCCTCGTCGCGATTCGCCCGGGGCTGTCGTCGCCGGGACTCGCCGCGCGTATGGCGGCGACGTTCGACCGGCTGTCGAACGGGCGTCTGTTGATCAACGTGGTGACGGGCGGCGACGCGGCCGAACTGGCCGGCGACGGCGTGTTCGTCGATCACGACACGCGCTACGAAATCACCGACGAATTCCTGCATATCTGGCGCAAGCTGCTCGCCGCGTCGCACAGCAACGAAGCGATCGATTTCGACGGCAAGCATTTGCGGTCGAAGGGCGGCAAGGCGCTATATCCGCCGGTGCAAAACCCGCATCCGCCGCTGTGGTTCGGCGGCTCGTCGGCGGCCGCGCACGATATCGCGGCCGAGCACATCGACACCTATCTGACGTGGGGCGAGCCGCCCGAAGCGGTCGCGAAGAAGATCGCCGACATTCGCGCACGCGCCGCGGCGCGCGGCCGGCAGATTCGCTTCGGGATCCGTCTGCACGTGATCGTGCGCGAGACCGAGGAGGAAGCGTGGGCCGCCGCCGACCAGCTGATCAGCAAGCTCGACGACGACACGGTCGCGCGTGCGCAGGCGTCGTTCGCGAAGATGGATTCGGAAGGGCAGCGCCGTATGGCCGCGCTGCACGGCGGCAAGCGCGGCGGGCGCGAGCAGCTCGAGGTCTATCCGAACCTGTGGGCGGGCGTGGGGCTCGTGCGCGGCGGCGCGGGCACCGCGCTGGTCGGCAGTCCGGAGCAGGTGGCCGCGCGTATGAAGGAGTACGCGGCGCTCGGCATCGAGACGTTCATCCTGTCGGGCTATCCGCATCTCGAGGAATCCTACCGCTTCGCCGAACTCGTGTTTCCGCTGCTGCCGCAACGCTTCAGCAAGGTTGCCAACGGGCCGTTGTCGGGGCCGTTCGGCGAAATCGTCGGCACCAGCTATCTGCCAAAGGCGGCGAGCGCGAGTTGAGCGCGCGCATAGCATGGGTCGCGCGGCTTGCGCGACACGCGCACGACGATCGACAGGCAAGGAGAAAAGCCAACATGAGTGACACCACTTTGAGCGCGGGAACGGCGGTAACCCCACAGCCCGCGTCCACGGCGCGCGCTGCCGCGCTGCGCCGTTTCGGCGCGCACCTGCTGCCGTGGCTCGCGCCGATCGCGATCCTGCTCGCGTGGGAAATCGCCGCGCGCAGCGGTGCGCTGTCGACGCGCGTGCTGCCCGAGCCGCTCGCGGTCGTGAAGGCCGCATGGTCGCTGATCCAGTCCGGCGAAATGTGGGCCGACGTGAAGGTCAGCACCTGGCGCGCGGTGTCGGGCTTCGCGATCGGCGGGGGCATCGGTCTCGTGCTCGGACTGGCGACGGGTCTCTTCAAACCCGCGGAAATCGTGCTCGATTCGACCGTACAGATGATCCGCAACGTTCCCGCGCTCGCGATGATTCCGCTCGTGATCCTGTGGTTCGGCATCGAGGAACAAGCGAAGGTGTTCCTCGTCGCGCTCGGCGTGTTCTTCCCGGTCTATGTGAACACGTTTCACGGCATCCGTTCGGTCGACGCGAACCTGATCGAGATGGCGCGCAGCTATGGCGTCAAAGGTTTCGCGCTGTACCGCCACGTGATTCTGCCGGGTGCGCTGCCGTCGATTCTGGTCGGCGTGCGTTTCGCGTTCGGTCTGATGTGGGTCACGCTGATCGTCGCCGAGACCATTTCCGCGCAATCGGGCATCGGCTACATGACGATGAACGCGCGCGAATTCCTGCGAACCGATGTGGTGGTGGTCGGCATTCTGCTGTACGCGGCGCTCGGCAAGCTCGCGGACATGCTCGCGAAGAGCCTCGAGCGCGTGTCGCTGCGCTGGCATCCGGCCTATCAGCGAGGAGCAAAAGCATGAGCGCAACGACGCTATCGACGACGTTCGGCGGTATCGCGGGCAGCGATCTCGAGACCGAACTCGCGCAGCCGCGGCTCGCGGATCACGACGCGAACGAGGCTGCGCTGGTTGAACGGGACGGGGCGGCCGGGACTCATCACGGCTCGCAAGCCGGCTTGCAACCCGCCACCGCCTTGACCCGCAGCGACGCGCGTCCCGCGAGCGACTACGCGGTGCAATTGCGCGGCGTCGGCAAGCGCTATGGCGAGCGCGAGGTGCTGTCGGGCTTCGATCTGTCGATCGAGCGGGGCAGCTTCGTCGCGATCGTCGGCCGCAGCGGTTGCGGCAAGTCGACCTTGCTGCGGCTCGTCGCGGGTCTCGAAGAAGCCAGCTCGGGCGTGCTCGAAAAGCGCGCCGGGAACGGCGGTCCGCTCGACACCCGCATCATGTTTCAGGATGCGCGTCTGTTGCCGTGGAAAAGCGTGCGGCAAAACGTGATGCTCGGCCTCGGCCGCGGCGCGCGCGACGATGCGCGCGCGGTGCTCGCCGAAGTCGGCCTGCTCGAACGCGCGAACGACTGGCCCGCGCAACTATCGGGCGGTCAGCGGCAGCGCGTCGCGCTCGCGAGGGCGCTCGTGCATCGTCCGCAATTGCTGCTGCTCGACGAGCCGCTCGGCGCGCTCGATGCGTTGACGCGCATCGAAATGCACAGGCTGATCGAAAGGCTGTGGCGCGAGCATCGCTTCACCGCGCTGCTCGTCACGCACGACGTGCACGAAGCCGTCGCGCTCGGCGACCGGATTCTGCTGATCGAGGAAGGCCGCATCGCGCTCGATCAGCCGGTCGCGCTCGCACGTCCGCGCGCGCGGGCGTCGGCGGGCTTCGCCGCACTCGAAGACCACGTGCTGCAGCGCGTGCTGAGAAACGCGCCGAACGACGACACGCTGGCGCATCGCGCGTATCAGCCCTATGACCCGTATGGCTTGCCCGAACCCGGTCGTCTCACGCGGCCGACCGAAGTGCGCTGGGCCGTCTGAGTTTTCCTGGCAAATCGATCCGATTCCGTTATCAACTGCTTCTGTGGAGTTATCTGAAATGAGCATTTCCGCCATCAACGTGCGCAATCAGTTCAAAGGCAAGGTCAAGGAAATCATCCGCGGCTCGGTGGTGTCCGAGGTCGACGTAGAGACGCCGTTCGGCATCGTCACGTCGGTGATCACGACGCGCTCGGTCGACGAACTCGAACTGAAAGTCGGCTCGGAGGTGGTCGCGCTCGTGAAGTCGACCGAGGTGTCGATCGCGCGGCTTTGATGACGCTCCGCCCATGCGAGCGGCGTGCGCAGCGGCTATTTCGCGTTTGCGCCGCTTGCGGGCGGCTCGTGCGACATGTGGTCGTTGGTCGGCTTCGCCGGCCGCTTGATCGGCATGTTGTCCGGGTTGCTCGAACTGCCGGCGCCCGATGCCGCCTCGGGCGGTTTGGCCATCGGCGCATGGCTGTCCGGCGGCGCGCTCGGCGCCGTCTGCGCGACGGCGCTCGCGCCGCTCGCGTAGAGCGCCGCCAGCACGGCTGCGGTGGCCGTCAACGTGGCCCAATTGCCTCGCTTCATGTCGTTCTCCTTCGATGTCGCGTGCCATCTGCAGACACGCGGCTGTGTGCACGATTAGCTAGTAGCAGGCCGCGTTCCGGGGCCGCTGCTGGCGCGTTGAGGCGTGCTCCTAACGGTCACGCCGGTTTCAGACGCCGATTGCCAGGCTCGACGCTCCAGGGAGCGGCTCGTCAGGCGCGCACACCTGCATCCGCCGATGAAACTTGCTACGATGAATTGAGCATTCCGACGGAGACGGCCATGTCGAAGTCCTTGAGTCCTGAAGCGGTCGAAGCGTTGCGGCGTCTGAACGACGTCGGCGTCGGACAGACGGCGCCCGAAGTCGCGCAGTCCGTTGCGGCGGAGTTGCTGGCATGCGACCTGGTTGCCGAAGCGGGCAGTGGTGGGGTCGAAATCAACTGCAACGGCCGGCAGTATCTTTCCGGCGATTGCAACTGATCCGCTGATCGGCGGCCGGCCGCACGGCCGGTGTGTAGAGCGAGGCGGCGCGTCGCGGGTGAGTCGCGAGCGGGTGATTGGCCAGCGCGACCCCAGCTGGACGCGCGTGTCCGCCTACCCGCGATCAGCGAAACCACGGAGACGAGCATGGAGCCGAAGGGCGTCGACATGGGCGACTATCAGGCGCGCTATGGCGACTACGACATCGAGGTGGCGGTGGAACAGGTACTGACCGGCGTCAAGGCGCATTTCCGGGTGCTGCGCGACGATTCGACGGTGGTCGACTGGCAGCTCGTGCATATCGATAGCTTGTGGTCCACCGAGCATGCGGCCGCCGAGGCGGCTTTTCGCGCGGCGCGCGAATTGATCGATGCGGGGCTGGCGAGTTAGACGCGGATAGCCGCGTCGCGACAGAATGGGACGCCGTGTTCGGATGAGGCAAGGAAGCGGCAGGCGCACGAAACGACGGTTGCAAACCGAACGCTACCCGGGCAATGTACCGGGTACCACGGCTGCCGTAAATGCAACTGGGCGCCGGCATCGATACTGCATGCGCGGCGCCCAGTTTGATCGCTGCCTTCAGAGGCAGCGATCTGACGGTCCTGCTGGCGGCTTAGTGGCCGAAGAACACCGATTGCGGACCCGACGTGGGTTCGCTGCGCGTGCCCGATTGCGTCGACACGCTATTCACGCCGCCGTATGCATTCGATTGCGCGTTGGCGCGTTCAGCAGCGACGGTCTGCGCGTTCTGGCCTTGTTGCGAAGCCGGCGCGCCAACGGACGGACGGTAGTACGGTGCCGGACCATAGCCGCTCGCGAAAGCGGGAGCGGCGATCGAGGCGGAAGCGGCAACCAGCAGGGCGGCGATAAACTTGGTCTTCATGGTAGGACTCCGATAACGTTTCGACTGCATTTCAGGAAGATGTTGCAGGAGCCAGTGAACCAGGTGTCTGCAACGTCGATGGAAGCCAGTGTATACCCCTACTATTGAAAATTTGTGCCGATAATCTGAAATTACTATTCCCGACGAAGAAACAATCGTTCAGACGTACGCGCCGCAAGGCGGACCGGTGAACCGGCCCTATTGGCCAAGCGGTTTTTGAGAGGCGGGAGAAGGCGGGAAGGGGTGATTGCGGGGCGGAAAACCGCACAGACATCGTGGAAAACGCAGAAGGCCGTCAGCAAAACAAAAACGGCGTTGTGATTGCTCACAACGCCGTTTGCTTGAATTCTGTGGGGTGGCTGATGGGACTCGAACCCACGACGACAGGAATCACAATCCTGGACTCTACCAACTGAGCTACAGCCACCACTAACATCCGCCCGACTTGCTCTAAAAACCTGTCTCGCCGACGAAGAAACGAGATTATAGGGACTAGATTGTGGTTTGCCTAGTCCGTTATTCAAAAATTTCGATGGGCTCGCGCAGATGCTGTCTTGCTTCGTCGAAGATGGTCAGATCACGGGCCGCAAGTCGCTTGCTGTCGGACAAAACTCGACGCCAACCACGCGCACCCGCTTCGCCGCGATACAGCCCAAGCGCATGGCGCGTGATCGCGCCGAGATAGGTGCCGCGCGCCATTTCGGTCGCGCAATACTCGATCAGTTTCGCTTCGACCTGCTCGCGCGTCAGCGGCGCCTGCGCAGAGCCGTAGAAGCGCGCGTCGACATCGGCGAGCAGGTAGGGGTTGTGATACGCCTCGCGCCCGAGCATCACGCCGTCGACGTGCTGAAGATGCGCGTCGACTTCGTCGAGCGTCTTGATACCGCCATTGATGACGATTTCCAGCTGCGGAAAATCGCGCTTCAACTGATACGCGTAGTCGTACTTGAGCGGCGGAATCTCGCGGTTTTCCTTCGGGCTGAGGCCCTTCAAGATCGCGTTGCGCGCATGAACGATAAAGACCTCACAGCCGGCTTGCGCGATCGTGCCGACAAAATCGCGGACGAAGCCGTATTCCTCGACCGTATCGACGCCGATGCGGTGCTTGACCGTGACTGGCACCGATACGACGTCGCGCATCGCCTTCACGCAATCGGCGACGAGTTGCGGCTCGTTCATCAGGCATGCGCCGAACGCGCCGCGTTGCACGCGCTCGGATGGGCAGCCGCAATTCAGGTTGATTTCGTCATAGCCCCATTGCTCGCCGAGCTTGGCCGAACGCGCGAGATCGTCGGGCTCGCTGCCGCCGAGTTGCAGCGCGACTGGCGCTTCGTCGGGCGTGAATGCGAGATGACGCGGCACGTCGCCGTGCAGCAGCGCGCCGGTCGTCACCATTTCCGTGTAAAGCCAGGTATGGCGCGAAATCATTCGATGCAGCGAGCGGCAATGGCGATCCGTCCAGTCCATCATCGGGGCAACGGACACGCGGCGGGGGCTGGGAGTGCGAGGTAAAGACATGGAGCGGCCAGGCGGCTTGAATCAAAACAATAATTTTACCGCAAGGCCAGAAACCGCCGGGCGCGCCGGAGCCATATCGCGACAGAGGCGGGCACCGGTTTGTCAATGGCTCAATGCCTCAATGCCCATGCCCATGTCCCCCCATCCCGCCACCACTGCTCCACGAGCTGCCGCCGCCGTGCATGCCGCCGTATCCGCCACCGTGCCATCCGCCGTGCCCGCCACCGCCGTGCCATCCGCCGTGCCCGCCGTGCCAGCCGCCGCCATGCCATCCACCGCGCCCGTGCCAATACCCATGTCCGTAATAGCAGCACGACCCTCCGAAACCGCCATAGATACCAACCGAGCCGTACGCCGGTCCGTAGTAAGGCGGTCCATACGCGTAGGGATAGTAGGGTTGCGCGTAGCCGTAGTCCGCAGGCGGCGCGACGACGCATCCAGTGATGCTCGCTGCCGCGGCCGCTAGCAGCGTCATCGATGCAATGAGCCTGGTCACGATTTTCTCCTTCACGTAAACCTCAGAAAAGCCGCGCGCAACGGAGTTCAGCCGCGTTTGTGTCCGAGCGTTACCGGCGCCGGCGCGGCGGTGCGCGCTCGGGGCTTCGACCACGCGAGCCGTTGCCGCGACGCTCGACCGTTTCGCCAATCTTCTCGCGTATTACCGAGCGGCGTTGCGGTAACACTTCGTTAACGATCTGATACGTTACTGAAGGGCGTGGCTGCTAACTTCCATCGGACGATTCGTCGTTTAAGTCGGAAGCGATTCGCTTGCCCGCCCCGTTCGATCATCTGCTCAAAGGCAACGTGCTGTATCGCCACGGCATGCGCGACAACGAGGCGGAATCGCCTGGCCCGCTCGCGCGCTTTGCCGACAAATACCCGTTCAACTTCATCAACGTCGGCCTCATTCATCTCGCGCTGCCGAACGCGCGCATCAATCATGGCCGCCGCTCGCGATTACAGACCTGTCTATCGATTTTCTCGCGCATTTTCACGACGTGGCGTTCGGCTGCCACCTCGGCGAGCTGGGCCGCTGTCAGCGCGCGTACGATGCGTTGATAACGCACTGGCGGCGCGTTCTACACGCGGGCGTGATGATCGAGATCGAGCACGAGGAGCTGGTCGACGCTTGCGAAGCGAACGTGCGTCGCATGCTCGCGCATTGCGGGCTCGAGTGAGACGAACGTTGCCTCGCATTTCTCGAGGCGATGCGGCGCGTCAGTACCGCGAGTTCCGCACCGATGCGCCGACCGTTGTATCGAACGTCGATGCGGCGCTGGCAGCCGCGAGGCGAATTGCGTGAACCGCTATGGGAAGGTCTCGGCCCCGACCTGACGGCGGCCGACGCTCAACGCGCGATCACCGATACGTGATGCAGCCACGGGTACACGCCGGCAATGAACGCCGCGTAGATCGCGGCCATCGTTACGCCGGCGGCCGTGCCCCAGATGTCGCGCGAGGCCGCGCCCTGGCGAAAATGCACAGGCAGTCCGACCACGACGTAGCCGATCACGAAGAACAGGATGACCGCGCGCACCGGCGACAGATCGTGGCCGATGAATTCGAGCAACGCCGACAGGCTGAATTGCGACATGGACATGCAGGGAGTCACGAAGGCGGGGGATCGCACGGCGCCGGAACACATCGAAATTGTTCAGCGAATGACGACTGATCCGCTTCACTCCCGACGTTTCACAGCGCGACGACCTATGCCGATTTAAGGCCACGCAAACGCGATCCGCAAGAAAAAACCTGTATGAATTTGTACTGTCCTACATTGCTTGCAGTTTGCCTGCGCCGCGACTTTCAGCCGGCCTGGCAACGCTTTCACGGCCACGGTCTCAACGCTCCAGGGGCTTCGGTTTGCGCAAGGGGGCGAGCAGCGGTTTCAAGCCGTTGTGATCGATCTCGTGCATCAACGCGAGCAGACGGCCAATCTCGCCGGGCGGAAAGCCCTGGCTCGCGAACCAGTTCAGATAGTGGCCGGGCAGGTCGGCGATCACGCGGCCTTTATATTTCCCGTAGGGCATCACGCGCGTGACCAGCAATTCGAGGTGTTCGTGATTCATGGCAACGAAGTCATGATGAAACGCGCATCGAGAGCGCAAAGCGCGCAACGCGCAAGCACCAGGCGGCGCGCTGCAACGCATGGCCCCGCATTCTAGCCTTGCTGCAGGTAATGCGTCGGCGTGGTAACGTCTGCGCTTTCCGTTCACCTCTTCAACAGGACAAGTTAGATGGAATACCGCAGACTCGGCGACTCCGACGTGCAGGTTAGCCTGATTGGTCTCGGCACGATGACGTGGGGCGAGCAGAACACCGAGCAGGAAGCGCACGCGCAGATCGACTACGCGCTCGATCACGGCGTGAACCTGATCGACACCGCGGAAATGTATCCGGTGCCGCCGCGCGCCGAAACGCAAGGCTCGACGGAGCGCTACATCGGCACGTGGCTCGCGCAGCACAAGAGCGCGCGCGAGAAGATCGTGCTCGCCACCAAGATCGCGGGCCCCGCGCGTCAGCCGCACAATCCGCGCCATATTCGCGGCGAGGGCAACCAGTTCGATCGCAAGAACCTGACCGAGGCGCTCAACGACAGCCTCGAACGTCTGCAAACGGACTACGTCGATCTGTATCAGCTGCACTGGCCCGATCGCAGCACGATGACGTTCGGCCGTCCGTCGTATCCGTGGGTCGACGACGCGTACACGGTGCCGATCGAGGAAACGCTGACGGTACTCGCCGAATTCGTGAAGGCTGGCAAGGTGCGCCATATCGGCGTGTCGAACGAAACGCCGTGGGGCGTCGCGCAGTTTCTGCGCGCGGCCGAAAGACTCGGCTTGCCGCGCATCGTCAGCATCCAGAATCCGTACAGCCTGTTGAACCGCACGTACGAAGTGGGTCTGTCCGAGTACGCGCATCGCGACAACATCGGTCTGCTCGCGTATTCACCGCTCGCGTTCGGCTGGCTGTCGGGCAAGTACGAAGGCGGCGCGCGTCCTGCCGGCGCGCGCATCACGCTGTTCGAGCGCTTCCAGCGCTATAGCAAGCCGCAAGCCGTGCAGGCGACCACGCGTTACGTCGAGCTCGCGAAGCGCCACGGCATGACCCCCGCGCAATTCGCGCTCGCGTTCGTCAATAGCCGGCCGTTCGTGACCAGCAATCTGATCGGCGCGACCTCGCTCGAACAATTGAAGGAAAACATCGCCAGCGCGGACGTGAAGCTGTCGCCGGAAGTGCTGGCGGAAATCGACAGGCTGCACGAGCTGCAGCCGAATCCGGCGCCTTGATGTCGAGGTAAGCGCGACGCGCTTGCCGCGGTGGCCCCGGTCGATTACCGGGGCGGCCGCGGAAGCCGCAGCGAATCACTCGGCGTCGGCCGAACTCAACCTGCGGCCTTTGCCGTATCCACCGTCTCGCGCTTCGCCGCAAGCGGCGAATTCTCGCCGAGATCCCAGAACAGTCCCGCCATCATCTGCAGGCCCTCGCGCGCCACCGGAGCCAGAAGGTGCTCGTTCGGCGCATGCTGCGAGCAGGCCGGATAAGAATGCGGCACCCAGATCGTCGGCAGACCGAGCGTGTCGGCGAATACCTCGTTCGGCAGCGTGCCGCCGAGATTCGGCAGCAGCGCGGTCTTCTTGCCGGTGGTCGCTTCGAGCGACGCGATCGCCCACCTGACCCACGGATCGTCGGGATCCAGCCGCGTGGCTGGCGCGCCGCGTTCGACGTCGATTTCGACCAGCTGAAAACCGTGCGCATCGAGATGCGCGCGCAGGTGCTCGCCGAGGTTTTCCCAATCGGTGCCGACCACGAAACGCAACTGGCAGACGGCGAACGCCGACGGCGGAATCGCGTTGACCGGGTTCTCCGGATTGCCCGCCTTGAAGGCCAGCACTTCGAAGCTGTTCCAGCCGAACACGCGCTCGGGCGCGGAAAGACCCGGCTCGCCCCAGTTATCATCGACGGAGGGGTCGCCCGGACCGTTGCCCACCGTGATGTCGGCAAGTGCGCGGCGCACGGCCTCGGGGATCGGCGGCGGACGCAGGCCGTCGACTGCGATCACGCCGCGCGCATCGACGAGACTCGCGAGCGCGTTGGCGAGCACCGTCGCCGGATTGCGCAGCAAGCCGCCCCAGTTGCCCGAGTGATGCGCGCCGTCGCGCAGGTTCAGCGACAGCCTGAAATTGACCGCGCCGCGCGAGCCGAGAAACACGGTCGGACGACGCGCTGCGAGACGCGGACCGTCGGAGGCGATCAGCACGTCGGCGGCGAGTTCGTCGCGATGCGCATGGCAGATCGCGTCGAGCCCCGGCGAGCCGGTTTCCTCACCCATCTCGATCAACAGCTTCGTGTTGAAGCCGAGTTTGCCGTCGCGCGCGGCGAGCGTGCTCGCGAGCGCGGCGAGGTTGATCGAGTGCTGGCCTTTGTTGTCGGCGGTGCCGCGACCGAACCAGCGCTCGCCTTCCACGGTCACCGCCCACGGCGTCAGTGGCGCGCGCCACTGGCTGTCGTAGCCGCGCACGACGTCGCCGTGGCCGTAGATCAGCACGGTCGGCAGATGATCGCCTTCGTGACGGCTGGCGATCAGGAACGGACCGAAGCCATCGACCGGGTTATCGACGATGCGCGTGCTGAAGCCGAGGCGCTCCGCTTCGGGCTGGATTTCGTCGGTCAGATACGACAGCAGCAGTGCGCCGCGATCGCTTTCCTGGCTTTCGGTGCGAAAACCGACGCGACGGTTCAGATCGGCGAGAAAAGCGCCGGATTCGAAGTGCCGGGTGGCAAGCTCGATGGCCTGGTTGCGGCTCATGTCGATGTCTCCGATGCGGGGGATGGGTGAAGGGGCGGAGGGCCGCGAGGCTCGATGGCTCGATGGCTCGATGCTCGGCGCGGCGCGGCGTTCAGGCGAATCGCCTGCAACGTGATTGCGACCGATTCTAGAAGCGCGCCATTTTTGTCACAATGATCATGTTTCGAAGCTTGCCTTGCCGGAAAAGCAAAGCGTCGCGCGTCGGCTCGAACCGCGGCACCCGCCCACCCATGGCACCGTTGCAACTGATTCGATCGAGGCGTCCAGGATGGCACGTTCACTGCATGGCATCGCGTTGCGTTATTTCGTCGAAGTCGCGCGCGGCGGCTCGCTGAGCGACGCGTCCGAGCGGTTGCACGTCGCGGTATCGGCGATCAGCCGGCAAATCGTGCGGCTCGAAAGCGAACTCGGCGTGACGCTGTTCGAGCGGCGTCCGCGCGGCATGACGCTGTCCGAGGCCGGTGAGCGGCTGCTTGCGTACGCGCAACGCAGCCTGCTCGAAGCCGAGCACGTGATGAAAGAAATTAGCGGCCTCGCGAGCTTGCACGGCAGCCGGATCAAGATCGCGACCGCCGAGGGTTTTGCGGTCGACTTCCTGCCCGCCGCGATTGCGGATTTCCGCGCCGAGCACCCCGGCATCGATTTCACGCTGACCGTGATGTCGCCGGCCGACGCCACTCGCCACGTGCGCGACGGCGACGTCGATATCGCGCTGTCGTTCAGCCTCGCGCCGGAGAAGGGCGTGAAGGTCGAGCACACCGAACGCGCGCCGGTGTTCGTGCTGCTGCGCGCCGATCATCCCCTTGCGGCGCGCGCGAAACTGTCGCTCGCCGAGGTGAGTCGCTATCCGCTCGTGTTGTCGGAGACGGGCACCACGATTCGCCAGTTGATCGACATCACGTGCGCGCTCGAAGGCATCCTCCTCGAGCCGGACCTGATCTGCAACAACAGCGGCGCGAGTTATCGCTACGCGCAGCGGTCCGGCGCGATCATGTTCACGGGGCTGCTGTCGGTGCGCGACCGCTATGCCAACGACGGCTTCGTCGTGATTCCGCTCACCGACCCGCAGATGCGCCAGCGCAGCATCCAGGTGCAGACGATGGCGGGGCGCGAGTTGCCCCCGTCGGTGCGCACGTTTCGCGACCATCTGATCGCGCGGATCGCGGATGCGAAGCCGGCTGGGGCGCAGGCGTCGAAGGTCACCGGTGGACGCGGTAAACGCACGCCGCGGCGCGCGCGAGCCGATGCATGAAATGCGACACATGCCCCGCACTAAGCGGCAAATGTTCTCCCGGAATCCGAATCACGACCTAAACTGTGGTGGACGGCAAGGACGGCCCTGAGAAAACGACCCTGATGGTGCGCGCCACGATCAGGGCAAACGCGCAACAATGACAGTCGAACCGCGGACCTGCCGCCCAGTCCGCGATGCTGCAATGCACACAAGCGGCAATAGATGGACCCAAATAGAAACGCGGCGCGTCGTCCCGATGGCGCGTTGCCCACGACAGAGCGATAGGACCAACACAGCCATGGCGCAACAGAAAACCAATCCAAAACTCGAGCAGGCTCTCACGCGCGGTGATCTCGCGATCCGTCAGGCGAACTCGGCGCGGGCGACCGCCTTGTTGCGTGCGCTCGCCAAGATGATCGTCGATGCGTCGGCGACCATCGGCGTGGAAGCCTTCACGCTGATTCACGACGGCGACAAGATCTACGATCCCGCGGATGGTCTATGGCCACAGGCGCTGCTGATTTCGCTCGACGGTCCGGTCGAGGACGCCGATCCCGACGAATTGCGCACGGTGCGGCTGATCGCGGATGATCCGGTCACCGTGTTCCGGGTGGAATGGCAGCGCGCCGATGGCAAGATCGGGCGTCACGAGGGCGGCCCGTTCGCGACGGTCGCGTTCATCTCCGACGTCGACATTCCGTGGACCGATGACGAGGACTGAGCGGGCACAACGATAGCAAACACGCCGTGCGACGACCGACGCGGGGTCGTCTTGCGCGGGTGCAGGCGCAACGCGCCGCCCGCGCGTTCGGCTTACTTCATCATGCGACGCCGAAACAGGATCGCCGACACGATGAAGCCGCCGATCGCATAAGCGGCCAGCACGCTCACATGGAGCGCCGCGTGCTCCATCGGCCGACCGAGCATTGCCGGGCGCATCAGATCGACCGCATTGGCGAGCGGCAGCGCGGCAGTCACCGCTTGCGCGGCGCCGGGCAGTTGCGAGATCGGAAAGAACACGCCGGAGAGCAGCAGCATCGGCGTGAGCACGAGAGTCTGATAGAACATGAAAAAGTCGTACGACGGCGCGAGCGCCGTCACGATCATCGCGAGGCTCGCGAACGCGAGACCGGCCAGCACGATGACCGGCAGCGCGAGCAGCATCGACGGAAAACTCGCATAGCCGAGCGCGCCCGCCACCAGCATGATCGCCACACCCGACAACACCGATTTGCTGGCGGCCCACACCACCTCGCCGAGCACGATATCGCCGAGCGTGAGCGGCGTATGCATGATCGCTTCCCACGTGCGCTGCACGTGCATGCGCGAAAAGCCCGAATACATCGACTCGAAGCTCGCCGACATCATCACGCTCGACGCCACCGTGCCCGCCGCGAGGAACGAGATATACGACACGCCGTCGACGTGCCCGACCATCACCCCGAGCCCGAGGCCGAGACCGAACAGATAGATCATCGGATCGGCGAAGTTGCCGAACATCGACGCGATCGCGAGCTTTTTCCACACCAGGTAATTGCGGCGCCACACCGCGATCCAGTTCGTGGCATTGGCGGGGAAGGCACCGAACGGTTCTTGCGCCGATGGCGTGCCGTCGTGGGTTTCGTAAGTACGTGCGTCCATCAAGTGTCTCGCTATGGGTTCAGTCCTGCATTTCGCGACCGGTGAGCCGCAGAAACACATCCTCGAGATTCGCCGGCCGATGCAGATAGCGCAAATCGGCGCGCTGCTTGAGGCGCATATGCACGGGCTGCGCGTCGTTCACGTAACAGAACAGCGTCTCGCCGCTGATCTCGGTGCGCTCGGCGAGCGGCGCGAGTTCGTCGCGCAACGCAAACGGATCGGGGCCGTAGATCTCGATCACGTCGCAGCCGATTTCGGACTCGATCAACTCGCGCGGCGCGCCTTCGGCGATCTTGCGGCCTTCCTCAATCACGCACAGTCGATGACACAGCCGTTCGGCTTCTTCCATGAAGTGCGTGGTCAGCAGAATGGTCTTGCCGCGCGCGAGCAGCGAGCGCAGCCGCTCCCAGATCAGATGGCGCGCTTGCGGATCGAGACCGGTGGTCGGCTCGTCCATGATCAGCACGTCGGGATCGTTGATCAGCGCGCGCGCGAGCGTGAGGCGCCGCTTCATGCCGCCCGACAGTTCGCTCACGCGCGCGTCCGCCTTGTTCTCGAGGCGAGCGAATTCGAGCAGACCCGGCACCGCCGCGCGACACTGCGCGGCGCTCAGACCGAAGTAGCGACCGAATACGAGCAGATTTTCGCGCACCGTGAAATCGGGATCGAGGTTGTCGAACTGCGGCACCACGCCGACGCGCGAGCGCGCGAGGCGCGCGCGGCCCGGGATCGGCTCGTCGCACAGCCGGATCGCGCCGGCGTCGGGCGCCGCAATGCCGAGCAGCATGCGCAATGTCGTGGTCTTACCGGCGCCGTTGGGGCCGAGCAGCCCGAAGCATTCGCCGGTGTTCACATGAAACGACAATCCGTCGACGACCGTTTTTTCGCCGTAGCTTTTCCTGACCTGATGGAATTCGATGGGGGCGGCGGGCATGGCTCGAGCAAGGCTCCGGAAAAAGACACGACGTACGCGCAAGACACACAACATACCTGCGATGCACGCATTGCGCACGCGAAGCCGCTTACTCCAGGTATCGGATCGCTGATGCGAGCGGGTGTCCGGGAACGCGTCATGCGTGGGGTGCGACGCGCTCGTCGGTGTCGATTGGCGCCGCTGATTGGCGGTGGCACGACTGGCACGTCAAACCGGCCCGCAGTGTGTCGACGCAGCGTTCGCAAACGAAGTTTTGCATTGCGGCATCCGTGTGCAAACGCTGCGTCGGGTCGCCCAACGCTTGTGCAGACTGGATCGGCATGCACCGAGTATGCACTTAGCGTTTTCCATCCCTTGCAAGCCGAATTGCGGCGCACCATGATTGATTCAGACCGCGCTTTCCGCGCGAATGGAGAAAACAGATGGCGAGCTACCAGAAAATCCTGTTGTGCTACGACGGCTCGCGCGAAGGCCGCAAAGCCCTGCGTTGCGGTGCCGATCTGGCGTTGGAACTGAAGGCGGAAACGCATCTGCTGTCGGTCGTCGACATGCGTTCGAGCATCGCGCAGAGCGCGGGCCTGTTGACAGACGTCGCCTGCGGCAGCTTCGAAAAAACGGCCCGCGAGATTCTGCAGGAGGGCGTGAACTGGCTGACCGAACGAGGCGTGAGCGCGCAGGGGCATTTCGCATTCGGTCATCCGATCGACGAGATCGCCAATCTTGCCAACGAGTTGCAGGTCGACCTCGTGGTGGTGGGTCATCGCTGTCGGACTGGTTTGTCGCGGTGGTGGATGGGGGCGGGCAACACGCCGCTGCTCGACCGCGTGTCGTGCAGCATTCTGGTGGCGTGCTCGTCCGCGCAGGAGCAGCAGCAGGCGGCTGCGGCGTAATGGGCTAGTGAGGGACGCGAAGCCGCGCGCCCCGTCATCTAGTCCAGATGTGAATAGACCCTGTCGCGTGGCCGGCCCCGATGGCCAGCCACGCATCCCATCCGGCCAGGCTTCGATCTCACTCGTTCAGATTGATCGCCGCGAGCTTCCACGTGACCAGACCTTCGCGACGAAAGATTGCCGAATAGTTCGCGTTACCTTCGCCACGCCGGTACGTGATGACAAACTCGTTGAGACTGCGATAGCCGGCCGTGCTTTGACGCCCGGGCGGCGGTGCGCTTGCCTGCGTGGTGGTGTCGCCCGCGGCTGGTGCGGCCGGCGCTTCGCCGCCCGCGGCTGGCGGCGCGGACGGTTGCTCGCCCGGCGTGCCACGCGGCGGCATGCCGTTCAGCAGCGCCGCGACGCCGTCGGGTGTCGCATAGGCATCGACGAGCGGGCCGATCAGCGTCACGCCGATCACCGCGCCGATCGTGGCCATCTTGTTGCCGGCATCCGCCTCGAGCCGGCGTGTCAGCATGGCGCCCACCTGTTGCTTCAGGCTGTCGCGTAGCGCGGGAAAGTCCACATACTGATTGACGGTTTGCACGTCACGCGCATCGGCGGCGCGTTTGAGATTGTTCACCGCGAGATACGGTGACGCATAAATAAAGCCCAGCGCGGCAATCACGATCACCATGATCAGCGTGATCAGCAGCGGCCGGGTGGCGCTGCCCTGTGTGCGTTTCCGAATTGTCATCGAATGGGACTCCACGTCAGTGATGATCTAACGTCGACCACGGCGAGGTCGAAACGATCTCATCCCACGCGAATCTCTGAACATCCGAAGTGCTTGTTGCATGCGTACTCAGGATTCGCTCAGGCTTCGAACACCGCGCCGTGCACGTTGGCTTCGTCGGCTATGCAACGATCGATCATACGGCATACGGCGTCGACCGTGCCGACCATGATCAGTCGCGACGGTCCATGATAGACCCGCACCGGCGCGCGACGCGCGGGCTCGGCGATGTTCAGCGCCGAATTCAGCGACACGCGCGCGAACGCCGGCAACGACGACGGCAGACCGGAAGCTTCGGCAGCCCCGTCGAACAGCGACGGCGTGCGCGCAGCGGGCGCCTCGATTAGCGCGCAGGGCGTGAGCTTGCGCAGATGGCGCAGACGGCCGAACTGGCGAAAGGGCAACAGGCGGGCAAGGCGTTCCATGAGTCTCTCCAGGCGATTCGGCGTAGATGCGGGCGTAGATGCGGGCGTAAATGCGGCTTGGGTTGGACAAACCGGCGCAAGCGTTCCGGCGACAGCGAAAGATCAGAACTCGCTGGGGCGGATCAGCCCGACCGCGATCCCTTCGAGCGCGAAATCGGCGCTGCCGGATTCCACGAAGATGTTGTCGTAATCGGGGTTTTCGGCGATCAGTTCGATTCCGTTCGGCCGGCGCTTCAGACGCTTGACCGTCACGTCGTCGCCAAGCCGCGCAATGATGATCTGGCCGTCCTTCGCTTCGGTGCGCTTTTGCACCGCGAGCAGGTCGCCGTCGAGAATGCCCGCGTCGCGCATCGACAGGCCGCGCACCTTCAGCAGGTAGTCGGGCTTGCTCGAGAACAGCGCCGGGTCACACGCGTAGTGCTGCGAGATATGTTCCTGCGCGAGGATCGGGCTACCCGCCGCGACCCGGCCGATCAGCGGCAACGACAACTGCATCAGGCCCGCATGCGGCAGGGTGAACTGATACGGCGCGTCCTCCTGCCCGGACAGCAGGCGGATGCCGCGCGACGCGCCGGCCGCGAGTTCGATCACGCCCTTGCGCGCCAGCGCGCGCAGATGCTCTTCCGCGGAATTGGCCGAGCTGAACCCGAGTTCGGCGGCAATTTCCGCGCGAGTGGGCGGAAAGCCGGTGCGTTCGATCGCGCGGCGGATCAGATCGAAAACCTGCTGCTGTCGTGCGGTGAGTTTTGTCATGGCCACTGTATGTATGAACAGGTGACTGTATTTTTATACAGTATTCGGCGCATTTCAAGCTTTACTTTAAGTTCGGCGCAAGGGTCGCGCTGGGGCGTCGTTTATCGGCGACATGACGGCGTTGTCGGCGTCCCAACCGCCGGCGCATCTGTCGTTACCACTTTTAAGCATTAAAAAATGAAGAAACATTATTTTTAATAATGAAAGCGCTTCGATAGACTGGCCTCCGGTTGGCGCTCATGTGCACGTGACCGCGACGCAGAACAACACCAGACGCTCATCAGCGGACCATCACGCGGAGAAAAATTGAAATGAACCATCGGCATATGGGGCTTGGGGCTCGAACCAGAAAACTGATCGCGGCGCTCGCCGTCGGCGCGGCGGGTGCACTCGGCATGTTGGGCGCAAGCGGCGTCGCGCACGCCGACACCACGCTGTTGAACGTGTCCTACGATCCGACGCGCGAGCTGTATCAGGACATCAATCAGGCATTCGGCAAGGAATGGAAGGCCAGGACCGGCGAAGCCGTCACCTTCAGGCAGTCGCACGGCGGCTCGGGCGCGCAGGCTCGCTCGGTGCTCGACGGACTGCAGGCCGACGTCGTGACGCTTGCGCTCGCCTATGACATCGACGCGATCGCGAACAAGGGGCTCGTCGACAGGAACTGGCAAAAGCGTCTGCCGGACAACGCATCGCCGTACACGTCGACGATCGTGTTTCTGGTGCGCAAGGGCAACCCGAAGCACATCAAGGATTGGGACGATCTGGTGAAACCGGGCGTGTCGATCGTGACGCCGAATCCGAAGACCTCGGGCGGCGCGCGCTGGAACTACCTGGCCGCGTGGGCGTACGCCGAGCATCAACCGGGCGGCAACGACCAGAAGGCCAGGGAGTTCGTCGGCAAGCTGTACAGGAACGCCGGCGTGCTCGATTCGGGCGCGCGCGGCGCGACCACGAGCTTCGTGCAGCGCGGTATCGGCGACGTGCTGATCGCGTGGGAAAACGAGGCGTTCCTGTCGCTGAAGGAGTTTGGTCCGGACAGGTTCGAGATCGTGGTGCCGTCGGTGAGCATTCTGGCCGAGCCGCCGGTCGCGGTGGTCGACAAGGTCGTCGACAAACACGGCACGCGCAAGCTGGCCGAGGCGTATCTGAACTTCCTGTATAGCGAGCAAGGTCAGGAGATCGCCGCGCGCAATTTCTATCGTCCGCGTTCCAGCAAGGTGCCCGCCGATCTGACCGCGAAGTTTCCGAAGCTGAAGCTGTACACGATCGACGATTCGTTCGGCGGCTGGACCAACGCGCAGAAGACCCATTTCGCGGACGGCGGCGTGTTCGATTCGATTTATCAGCCGCAGTAAGAACCACCGCCTGAATCACAGCCAGGGGAAAAAGGGCGCGCCCAATGGGCGCGCTTTCGGCTAACCGGGGTCCGGTGGCCAGCAGTGCGGCAGTACCGCAGTACGGCAGCACGCCAGCACGGCAAAACGAACAACCGCGCGAGCATCAACCATGAACGAGTATCCAGCATGACCACGTTGACCTTCCGCAAGCCGAGCGCATTGCCCGGTTTTGGCCTGACACTCGGCATCACGGTGGCTTATCTGAGCCTCGTGGTGCTGATTCCATTGGCGGCGACCTTTCTGAAAACCGCGACGCTCGACTGGGATCAGTTCGTGCGCGCGGTCACGTCGCCGCGTGTGCTCGCGTCGTATCGGCTGACGTTTTTCTCGGCGCTAGGCGGCGCGCTGATCAACGCGGTGTTCGGCTTTCTCGTCGCGTGGGTGTTGGTGCGCTACACGTTTCCGTTCAAGCGTATCGTCGATGCGGTCGTCGATCTGCCATTCGCGTTGCCCACCTCGGTGGCGGGCATTTCGCTCGCGGCCGTGTATGCGGGCAACGGCTGGATCGGCCAGTTCCTCGCGCCGCTCGGCATCAAGATCGCGTTCACGCCGGCGGGCGTGCTGGTCGCGCTGACGTTCATCGGCCTGCCGTTCGTCGTGCGCACGGTGCAACCGGTGCTCGAGGAGTTCGAGCGCGAGCAGGAGGAGGCGGCCGCGTGTCTCGGCGCGTCGCGCTGGCTCACGTTTCGCCGCGTCGTGCTGCCGGCCGTGTTGCCGGCGCTGCTGACCGGCTTCGCGCTCGCCTTTGCGCGTGCGCTCGGCGAATACGGCTCGGTAATCTTCATCGCCGGCAATGTGCCGATGAAGTCGGAGATCACGTCGCTCCTGATCATCACGAAGCTCGAGCAATACGACTATGCGGGCGCGACGGCGCTCGCGGTCGTGATGCTGGTCGTGTCGTTCCTGATGCTGCTGTCGATCAACACGCTGCAGTGGTATCTGCAGCGGCGCACGAGCCGCGGCAAGACGGGATCGGCGCCAGTGGCCACGAGCGTCGCCGCTATCGGTGGAGGTGTGCAATGAGCCGCGTTCCGACCCACCCGGCGAGCGTGGCGCGTCGCCCCGATCCGGTCAGCGAGCCGGCGCTCGTGCGCTGGCTGCTGATCGGCCTCGCACTGCTGTTTCTCGCGCTGTTTCTGGCCGTGCCGCTCGCCGCGGTGTTCTACCAGGCGCTGAACAAGGGGCTGCGTTTTTACTTCGAAGCGCTCGCCGATCCGGATGCGCTGTCGGCGATCAAACTGACGCTGCTCACCGCGGCGATCGCGGTGCCACTGAACCTCGTGTTCGGCCTTGCGGCGTCGTGGTGTATCGCGAAGTTCGAATTCCGCGGCAAGGCGCTGCTGACCACGTTGATCGATCTGCCGTTTTCGGTGTCGCCGGTGATCTCCGGTCTGATCTACGTGCTGATGTTCGGCGCGCAGGGCTGGTTCGGCCCGTGGCTCGAAGATCACAACGTGCAGATCATCTTCGCGGTGCCGGGCATCGTGCTCGCGACGATCTTCGTCACGTTCCCGTTCGTCGCGCGCGAGCTGATTCCGCTGATGCAGGCGCAGGGCAACGACGAGGAAGAAGCCGCGCACGTGCTCGGCGCATCGGGCTGGCAGACGTTCCGTCGCGTCACGCTGCCGAACGTCAAGTGGGGTCTGCTGTACGGCGTGATTCTGTGCAATGCGCGCGCAATGGGCGAGTTCGGCGCGGTGTCGGTCGTGTCGGGCCATATTCGCGGGCAGACCGACACGATGCCGCTGCACGTCGAAATCCTCTACAACGAGTACAACTTCTCGGCCGCGTTCGCCGTGGCCTCGCTGCTCGCGCTGCTGGCGCTGGTTACGCTGGGGCTCAAGCTGCTGGCCGAGCGTCATATGTCGGCGGAACTGTCGGCCGCGCGCGAAGTGCCTGCATATGCGGGGCCCGTGTCGCCGTCCGGCGCTTCGCAGGCCAATAGCGCGCAGTCCGCTTCGCATTCGTTTTTCGTCAACGCCACGCCTGCGTCGCAGCGACATCCGCTCAAGCAAGGAGAGCTGTAAATGGGTATCACCGTTCGTAACCTGCAAAAGCGCTTCGGCGATTTCGTCGCGCTCGACAACGTGTCGCTCGACTTTCCGCCGGGCGAACTCGTCGCGCTGCTCGGGCCGTCGGGTTGCGGCAAGACGACGTTGCTGCGTGTGATCGCCGGCCTCGAATACGCGGACGGCGGTCGGGTCGAGCTGCAAGGCCAGGATGTCGCGGCGGTCGGCGCGCGTGAGCGCGAGGTCGGTTTCGTGTTCCAGCACTACGCGCTGTTCCGGCATATGACGGTGTTCGAAAACGTCGCGTTCGGGCTGCGCGTGAAGCCGTGCAAGGAACGTCCGTCCGAGAAGGTGATTCGCGAGAAGGTGCATGAGTTGCTGAAGCTCGTGCAGCTCGACTGGCTCGCGCAGCGCTATCCGTCGGAGCTGTCCGGCGGCCAGCGCCAGCGCATCGCGCTCGCACGTGCGTTGGCCGTGGAGCCGAAGGTGCTGTTGCTCGACGAGCCGTTCGGCGCGCTCGACGCGAAGGTGCGCAAGGAACTGCGCAGCTGGTTGCGTCGCCTGCACGACGATCTGCATATTTCGACGATCTTCGTCACGCACGATCAGGAAGAAGCGCTCGAAGTGGCGGACCGCATCGTCGTGCTCAATCGCGGGCATGTCGAGCAGCTCGGCAGCCCACAGGAGGTGTACGACCATCCGCAGACGCCGTTCGTCTACGACTTTCTCGGCGCGGCGAACCGTCTGCACGGCAGCGTCGATGCGCAAGGCTTCGTCGTCGATGGCGCGGCGCTGCCGGTCGCGATCGCGGCGGGTTTTAGGGGCCCGGCGTTCGCCTATGTGCGGCCGCACGATCTGCAGTTGTATCCGCAGGCGGCGGGGCATCGCGAGGGCATTGTCGTCGACGTGCGGCGCGTGGTGACGCTCGGCGGTTCGGTGCGCGTCGAGCTCGCCGGTCGCGAGGGCAATCTGCTCGAAGCCGAACTCGATCGCGAAACGTGGCGTGATCTGCAACTCGCGGTCGGCGACGGCGTGACCGCGGTGCCGCGCGCGCTGCGGGTGTTTCCGGCGCAGTGAGATGGCGGCGCCGCTGTGCGGCGCTGATGACAAGAGAGAACGTATCGGCCGTACCGCGTGGTTCGCCTGGCATGTGCGGCTCCAATAACTCAACTCTGGCAGAACCGGAGACACAACGATGAATTTCCAGCAATTGCGCTTCGTGCGCGAAGCCGTGCGGCAGAACATGAACCTGACCGAAGTGGCGAACGTGCTCTACACCTCGCAGTCGGGCGTATCGAAGCAGATCAAGGATCTCGAGGACGAACTCGGGGTCGACATCTTCATCCGCCGCGGCAAGCGTCTGACCGGGCTCACCGAGCCGGGCAAGGCCGTGCATCAGTTGATCGAGCGGATGCTGCTCGATGCGGAGAATCTGCGCCGCGTCGCGCGTCAGTACGCGGATCAGGACAGCGGCCACCTCGTCGTCGCGACCACCCACACGCAGGCACGCTACGCATTGCCGAAGGTGGTTCGGCAGTTCACGTCGGTGTTTCCGAAAGTGCATCTGGCGCTGCGCCAGGGCAGCCCGCAGCAGATCGCGCAGATGATCATCAACGGCGAGGCGGATATCGGCATCTCGACCGAGGCGCTCGACCGTTTTCCCGACATCGTCACGTTCCCGTGCTATTCGTGGCATCACGTCGTGGTGGTGCCGAAGGATCATCCGCTCGTCGGCCGTGCGAATCTGACGCTTGACGAGATCGCCGAATTCCCGATCGTCACCTACGACCAGGACTTCACCGGCCGCTCGCATATCGATCAGGCGTTCGCGAAAGCGGGTGCGTTGCCCGACGTCGTGCTGACCGCGATCGACGCAGACGTGATCAAGACCTACGTCGAACTCGGCATGGGTATCGGCGTGGTCGCGGCAATGGCCTACGACCCGAAGCGCGACAGCGAACTCGTCGCGCTCGACACGCAGCATCTGTTCGAGGCGAGCACGACGCGTGTCGGCTTGCGCAAGGGCGCGTTCCTGCGCGCGTACGCCTATCGGTTGATCGAGATGTTCGCGCCGCAGTTGAGCGAGGCAGACATCGCGGCGCAGTTGCGCGAGGCGGCTTAGAGCCGCGAGCAGCTTAGGGTGGGACTCGCACCCGTCGTCAATACTTGTGGTGATGAGTGCAATTGGGCACCGCATGAGATTTAAGCCCGCTCGCGCGTTGCGCACGCTCGCGCAAGCCGAACCCGCGTCCGGTCTTCCACGCATGGCGACGCGAAGCGCATCGCTTACAATCGCCGCCATGAATACCTCGACTTCTCCCTCTCTCCCGATTCCCCCCGGCCATAGCACCGCGCCGACGCTGCCGCGGATCGCGGTGCTCGCGACCGGCGGCACGATCGCCGGCGCGGCCCCGGATGCCGCCAATACGTCGGGCTATCAGGCGGGCGTCGTCGGCGTCGATCAGCTGCTCGCGGCGGTGCCGGCGTTGTCTACGGTCGCGCGAATCGCGCCCGAGCAGATCGCCAGCGTCGACAGCAAGGACATGTCGCTGCCGCTGTGGACCACACTCGCGCAACGCATCAACGCGCTGCTCGCGACGGACGACGTCGACGGCCTGGTGGTCACGCACGGTACCGATACGCTCGAAGAAACCGCCTATCTGTTGCATCTGACCGTCAAGTCGGACAAGCCGGTCGTGTTGACCGCGGCGATGCGCCCAGCGTCGGCGCTCTCCGCCGACGGTCCGCTGAACCTGCTAAATGCGGTGACGGTCGCCGCGCACGCGGCGGCACGCGGGCAGGGCGTGCTGGTCGCGTTTAACAACCGGATTCATAGCGCGCGCGACGTTGTGAAAACGAGCACGTATGCGGTCGATGCGTTCCAGTCGCCCGAAATCGGCGCGCTCGGCTGGGTGCAGGATGGCCGCGTCGAGTTCCAGCGCGGCGTGGTGCGCGCGCATACGGTCGCGAGCGAATTCGCAATCGATGCGGCGTGGCCGCAGGTGGAGATCGTCACGAGCTATGCGGGCGTGTCGCGGATCGCCATCGATGCGCTGGTCGCCGCGGATGTGCGCGGCATCGTCGTGGCGGGTACGGGCAATGGCTCGATCCACCAGTCGTTGCAGCAGGCACTGGCGGATGCCGCGTTGCGCGGCGTGGCGGTGGTGCGCTCGTCGCGCGTGGGTTCGGGGCATGTGATGCGCAACGGCGCGGCGGCCGACGATGCGCTCGGTTTCGTCAGCGCGGGATCGCTGAATCCGTACAAGGCGAGGGTGCTGCTGATGCTGGCGCTGGCCGCGGGCCACACTGCGCCGGCGGCGTTGCAGAAGGTGTTCGATACGTATTGATTGGCGAATCCGACAGCCGGACACCCGACGACGACGTCTGACCGACCAAGGCTTCCCCGTCACCGACGGGTGCCGCTGCGGACCCCACTTGCCGCTCTCAGCCCAGAGCGGCGCGATTTGCCCGTTACGCCGCGCCGGCAACCCAAGCTGCCGTGCAACGAACGGGCGCCCCACCTGTGTTCACCGTGAGCTCGCCGATGCCGAAGCGGCAACCGGCGGAATCAACGGCGAGCTGAACTGAAGAGGAAGCACGAAGACCTCAAGCCGCCTTCGCTTCCTCGCTATCCGGCGCCTGCGCGACTTCATGATTCGCCATGATTTCGAGCGCGCGCACCATCGCCGAGTGATCCCACGCCTTGCCGCCGTTCGCGGCGCAGACGCTGAACAGTTGCTGCGCGCTCGCGGTATGCGGCAGCGCGATGCCGAGCTTACGCGCGCCATCGAGCGCGAGATTCAGGTCCTTCTGATGCAGCTCGATGCGAAAGCCCGGATTGAACGTGCGCTTCGTCATGCGCTCGCCATGCACTTCGAGAATCCGCGACGACGCGAAGCCGCCCATCAGCGCGCGCCGCACCCGCTCTGGGTCGGCGCCCGAGCGCGACGCGAACAGCAGCGCTTCCGCGACCGCTTCGATGTTCAGCGCGACGATGATCTGGTTCGCGACCTTGCAGGTCTGACCCGCGCCGTTGTCGCCGATCAGCGAGATGTTCTTGCCCATCAGTTCGAACAACGGCTTGGCCAGCGCAAAGGCTTTCTCGGGACCGCCGACCATGATCGTCAGCGACGCATCCCGCGCGCCGATTTCGCCGCCGGACACCGGCGCATCGAGATAGTCGACGCCGAGCGCGTTGATCTTCTTCGCGAACGCCTGGGTGTCGAGCGGCGAGATCGAGCTCATGTCGATGACGAGCTTGCCTTTGGCGAGGCCGGCGGCGACGCCGTCGTCGGCGAACAGCACGTTGGCGACGTCCGGCGTGTCCGGCACCATGATGATGACGATGTCGGCGGCCTGCGCGACCGCGGTCGAACTGGCGACCACGCTCGTGCTCTTCGCGATGTCGTCCAGTACCGGATACGCGCCGTTCACGAACAGCGCGTGACCGCCCTTGATGAGGTTGCGCGCCATGTGCGCGCCCATGATGCCGAGTCCGATGAAGCCGATCTTTGCCATGTGTGTGAATCTCCAGGGTTATAGGGGGCGTGCGTTGAGGCTTCAGGGTTCCATCAGGAACCCCAAGGCGCCTCAAGCCGCCGCATGCGCCGCGCCGCGCGCCTGACCTGCCACGCTTTGCACCCAGCCGAGGCCGGCATCGGTCGTCGTGCGCGGCTTGTATTCGCAACCGACGTAGCCGTCGTAGCCGAGCGAGTCGAGCAGCGCGAACAGATACGGATAGTTGATCTCGCCGGTGCCCGGTTCGTGCCGCCCAGGGTTGTCCGCGAGCTGGATATGCGCGATCCGCGCGAGGTTCTTTTCGATCGTCGCCGCGAGTTCGCCTTCCATCCGCTGCATGTGATAGATGTCGTATTGCAGGAACAGATTGTCCGAGCCGACCTCGCGAATCACGTCGAGTCCATCGCGCGAACGGTTCAGCGCGAAGCCCGGAATGTCGTACGAGTTGCATGGCTCGACGAGCAGCCGGATGCCGGCCTTCCTGAGCTCGCTCGCGGCAAAGCGCAGGTTGTCGACGATCGTGGCGCGGGCGGTATCGGCGTCGACGTTCGCGCCCGCAATGCCGACGAGGCAGTTCAGTTGCGGCACCTTCAAGGCGCTTGCGTATTCGATAGCGCGGCCCACGCCTTCCTGAAACTCGGCGACCCGATCGGGCAGGCACGCGATGCCGCGTTCGCCGGCTTCCCAGTTGCCGGCCGGCAGGTTGTGCAACACCAGCTTGAGGCGGTTCTGTTGCAGACGTGCGCTCAATTCGGCGATCGAATACGGATAGGGAAACAGGAATTCGACGGCATGAAAGCCGGCATTGGCCGCTGCCGCGAAACGGTCGAGGAACGGCACTTCGTTGAACAGCATCGTCAGGTTCGCTGCGAATTTAGGCATGGTGCTTTTGTCTCTCAGGTCGGTCAGGGAGTGGCGCGCTGGTCGTGATGAGGCGAGGGCGCGGAGCATGAACTCGGCCCTCGCGCATCGAGCGCGCTGAATGCTGCGAATACGGCGAAGACGCAACGCTCAATCGAGCAGGCTGATCGCCGTCGGCGCGTCCTCGCGCTTTTCCGCGAGTTCCTCGAACTCGTTGATCGCGTCGATCTCGGTGCCCATCGAGATGTTGGTCACGCGTTCGAGAATCACTTCGACGATCACCGGCACGTTGAACTCGGCGAGCATCGACTGCGCTTTTTGCAGCGCCGGCTTCAGCTCTTCCGGCTTGAACACGCGAATCGCCTTGCAGCCGAGACCTTCGGCCACCGCGACGTGATCGACGCCATAGCCGTTCGTCTCCGGCGAGTTGATGTTCTCGAAGCCGAGCTGCACGCAGTAGTCCATTTCGAACGCGCGCTGCGCCTGGCGAATCAGCCCGAGGTACGAGTTGTTCACGACGACATGCACGTACGGCAGCTTGAATTGCGCGCCGGCCGCGAGCTCCTCGATCATGAACTGGAAGTCGTAGTCGCCCGACAGCGCGACGATCGGCCGTTGCGGATCGGCCGCGCGCACGCCGAGCGCCGCCGGAATCGTCCAGCCGAGCGGGCCGGCCTGGCCGCAGTTGATCCAGTTGCGCGCCTTGTACACGTGCAGGAATTGCGCGGCGGCGATCTGCGACAGGCCGATCGTGCTCACGTAGCACGTGTCGCGGCCGAACACCTGGTTCATCTCTTCGTAGACGCGCTGCGGCTTCATCGGCACGTTGTCGAAGTGCGTCTTGCGCAGCATCGTGCGCTTGCGTTGCTGGCAATCGGCAACCCACGCGGCGCGATCCTTCAGCTTGCCCGCGGCCTTCCATTCGCCGGCGACTTCGACGAACAGTTCGAGCGCGGCCTTCGCGTCCGACACGATGCCGAGATCCGGGCCGAACACGCGGCCGATCTGGGTCGGTTCGATATCGACGTGCACGAACTTGCGCCCCTTCGTATAGACATCGACGCTGCCGGTGTGACGGTTGGCCCAGCGGTTGCCGATGCCGAGCACGAAGTCGGACGCGAGCATCGTCGCGTTGCCGTAACGATGCGAGGTCTGCAGACCGACCATGCCGGCCATCAGCGGATGGTCGTCGGCAATCGCGCCCCACGACATCAACGTCGGGATCACCGGCACGCCGAGCGTTTCGGCGAACTTCACGAGCAGGTCTTCGGCTACGGCGTTCACCACGCCGCCGCCCGACACGATCAACGGCTTGTCGGCATCGTTGAGCAGCGTCAGCGCTGCCTCGATCTGCTTGCGGGTCGCCTTCGGCTTGTAGACCGGCAGCGGCTCGTACGTGTCGATGTCGAATTCGATTTCGGCGAGCTGCACGTCGATCGGCAGATCGACCAGCACCGGGCCCGGGCGGCCCGAGCGCATCAGATGGAACGCCTGCTGGAACACACGCGGCACCAGCGCCGGCTCGCGCACGGTCACGGCCCACTTGGTGACGGGCTTGGCGATCGATTCGATATCGACGGCCTGGAAGTCTTCCTTGTACAGACGCGCGCGCGGCGCCTGGCCTGTGATAGCCAGAATAGGAATCGAGTCGGCCTGCGCGGAGTACAAACCGGTGATCATGTCGGTGCCGGCGGGTCCCGACGTGCCGATGCACACGCCGATGTTGCCCGGCTGCGCACGGGTGTAGCCCTCGGCCATGTGCGATGCGCCCTCGACATGGCGCGCGAGCACGTGGCTGATGCCGCCGGCTTTGCGCATCGCCGAGTAGAACGGGTTGATCGCTGCGCCCGGCACGCCGAACGCGGTATCGATGCCTTCTTTTTCGAGCACCAGAACGGCGGCGTCGACGGCTCTCATTTTGGCCATGAATGTCTCCTCAAGGTCGGGAATTACGTCGGTTGAGGGACACTGTAGGCCTGCGCCAAAGGTTTGATAAGATCAGTCCGGGTCGCTTATTCCGAAACAAAAAGTATGGAATGACGTGAAGCCCGGCGCACGGCCGGCATCAGCCCGGCAAGAGACAGGTGGGAGACGAACATGGACCGCTTCAAACAGATCGAAACCTTCGTGCGGGTCGCCGATGCGGGCAGTCTCGCGGCGGCGGCGCTTGAGGAAGGCGTGTCGCCGGTGATTCTCGGGCGGCGCATCGATGCGCTCGAGAAGCGCCTCGGCGTGAAGCTGATGTATCGCACGACACGGCGGCTCGTCGTCAGCGAGGACGGCGCCGCGTTTCTCGAACGCTGCCGCGGGCTTCTCAGCGAATGGGATCAGGCGGAAAACGAACTGAGCGCGGGGCGCCGCGCGGTGAACGGCCATCTGATCGTGTCGGCGCCCGCCGCGTTCGGGCGTAAGCACGTCGCGCCGCTCGCGCCTGCATTTCTGCGCGACAAACCCGAGTTGCAGATGTCGTTCAATCTGACCGACCGGGTCGTCGATCTGGTGCGCGAGGGCTACGATCTGTCGATCCGCATCGGCGGCGCGGTCGATCCGAACTTCGTCGCGGTGAAGCTCGCGTCGAACCGGCGCGTGGTGTGCGGTACGCCCGACTATTTTCGCCGTCACGGCAAGCCGAAGACGCTCGAGGATCTGCCGGCCCACAACTGTCTCGCGTTCAATCTGCAAGGCGGGCAGAACCGCGGCTGGTATTTCCGCCGCAACGGCAAGCTCGCGACGGTGCGGGTGGGCGGCTCGCTCGACTGCAACGATGGCGAACTGCTGCATCGCTGGGTTTCGGAGGGGCTCGGACTCGGCTGGCGTTCGACGTGGGAAATCCAGCGGCAGCTCGCGCGCGGCGAGCTCGAGACCGTGCTCGACGATTATGCGCTGCCCGATTACGACATTCTTGCGGTCTATCCGCAGCAGCGCTTCGTGCCGGCGCGCGTGCGCTATTTCATCGACTATCTGAAAGACGTGTACGCGAGCGACGACTACTGGAACCGGCCATCGTACTAGCTGGCGAGCGGGGCGCGCAGGCGATCGCGGTCTTTCTTGCGAATGCTCGCCTGAGTCGGGAATAAACTCGGTCTATGGCCAGTTCTGCTGTGAAAGACACGTCAGGAACGACACCTCGCGGGGCGCTCGACAGCAGCGACCCGCACGACGCAGCCGCCATGCCCTTGGAGGGGCCCACGTGGTCCAGACCGATTCAGACGCCGATGCCGATGCAGCGAAAAGCCGCCGCTTCCAGCAGCTGGCGTTGCCGCATCTCGACGCCGCGTACAACCTCGCGCGCTGGCTGTGCGGCAATCCGAACGATGCCGAGGACGTCGTGCAGGAAGCGTTCATGCGCGCGTTCCGCTTCTTCGATACGTTTCGCGGCGACTCCGCGCGGCCGTGGCTGCTCGCGATCGTGCGCCGCACCTGGTACACGGAATGGCGCCGTCGCGCGCCGTCGCACGACATGCTCGAATTCGACGAAACGATGGACGACGCGACCCTCGACGGCTGGAGCGCGGGCGGCGACGATCCGCAGACGCTGCTGATCCGCGACGAGGATGCACGCCAGGTACACGACGCGTTGGCGCGTTTGCCGGTCGAGTATCGCGAGGTGCTGATCTTGCGCGAGCTCGAGGAGATGGGATATCGGGAGATCGCGGTGGTGGCCGATGTGCCGATCGGTACGGTGATGTCGCGGCTCGCGCGTGGGCGGCGCAAGCTGGCGGAGGTGTTGATGGCGCAGCAGCGAGGCGGGGGGGAGTCGGTTGGCGGGGGGCGCAAAGGCCGGCAGGGTGACCGGCGCGGGTCGACGCAAGCGCCGCTGGAGCAGGGGGCGCAGTCCGGGCGAGTCGTGCAGTCGGCGGCCGTCGCGCCCTCGGGGTCGTCCACGCCCTGCGCGCCGTCCGACCGGCCACCGCGAAGTTCCGGCGACGGCCGCGCGGCATCATCGGCGGTCGTGCCCGCCACCGCAACAGTGACGCAACTCCGGGCGTTTGCCGACGGCCGGCCCCTCAACATTCCCGGCGCTGCCGCCGACCCCGCTCAGGAGACGCCGGATGGACTGTAACGAAGCTCGGCCGCTCCTCGATGCGAATGCCGATCACGAACTGCCGGCGCCTGACGCGCGCCGGGTCCAGCAGCATATCGAGAGCTGCGACGACTGCCGGCGCGCGAGCGACAACCTGCGCGCGCTGAGCGGCGCGCTGCGCGCGGCGCCGTATCATCGGGCGCCGCAGTCGTTGCGGGCGCGGATCGTGGCGGGCTTGCCCGGCGCGGTCGAGGGAGGAACTGCGGGGTTGGCCACGACGGCGGCGCCTGAAGATGCGGAGGAGGAGTCTACCGGCAGCGCTAGCGCCGGGATGACCGACATGGCGACGTACGAACCTCAGCGTCAGCGTCGTTGGGCGCGGCGGCCCGCGTGGCTCGACCGGTGGCTCAGTGGCTTCAGCGGTCCGGGTCGCTCGGGCGATTCACGCGGCCGGCTAATCGGCTTCAACGGACCGCATGCCGCCGGCGGCGCCAACCGCGTGGTCGCGCGCGGCGGTCTCGCGGTGCTCGTGATCGCGCTGTGTGTGGCCACCGCTGTCCTGACGCTGACGCTGCGCCGTCCCGCCGAATTCACGCCATTCACCGACGAACTCATCGAAAGCCATGTGCGCGCGCAGGTTTCCGGCCGCGACATCGACGTAATTTCGACCGACCGTCACACGGTCAAGCCATGGTTCAACGGTCGGCTCGACTATTCGCCGCCGGTCGAGGACCTCGCGGCGGCCGGCTTCGCGCTGGAGGGGGGGCGGCTCGACTACCTCGCGCACCAGCGGGTCGCGGTGCTCGTGTACCGCTACGGCAAGCACGTGATCGACGTGTATGTGTTTCCGCAGTCCACGACGCGTGGCATTGACGGCGCGGCGCCGGCATCGCTCGCCCACGACGGCTATTCGATCGCGCACTGGGACGCGGCGGGCATGACCTGGTGGGCGATCTCGGACTCCGCACCCGATGCGCTCAAGGGGCTCGAAGCGGCGCTCAGAGCGCGTTTGCAGAGCGGCAGCCAGCGCACGGAAGCGGGTTGAGGGGCAAGAACGGCCCGACTTCCGCGCCCCCCCACCTAAGCTCTTGAAAATACATCCGATTCCGCCGCCGAATCGGCGGAATTCCTTGCAACCCGTCCCCATTCGGGATACACTCTTCGGCTTCTCACTTGCCGCACCGGTTCCGACGCCCGGGCGGCTTCTATCCAAAAGTCAGCACAAGGAGTGTGTAATGCGTCATTACGAAATCGTCTTTATCGTGCATCCCGATCAAAGCGAGCAGGTGCCCGCCATGATCGAGCGTTACAAGAGCACGATCACGTCGCACGGTGGTCAGATCCACCGCGTCGAAGACTGGGGCCGTCGCCAACTGGCCTACATGATCGAGAAACTCGCGAAGGCTCACTACGTCTGCATGAACATCGAGTGCGACCAGACCACGCTCGACGAGCTGGAACACGCGTTCAAGTTCAACGACGCCGTTCTGCGTCACCTCATCGTCAAGATGAAGAAGGCCGAAACCGGCCCGTCGCCGATGATGAAGGAAGTGCAGCGCGAAGAAGCCAAGAAGTCGGCAGCAGCTCAGCCGACCGAAGCGCAGGCTTAAGACTCATTATTTAAGCTGCCAGACACGCAGCGTCGCTTCGCTCACGTACACGAAGACATAAACAGGTACATGAACCGGCTGCAACTTACGGCGAGCGTCGTCGAACGCGAACCGGTGCGGTACACCCCCGCCGGCGTTCCGATTGCAAGCTGCACGTTGCATCACCGCACGGAAGTCGTCGAGGCGGGCATTGCCCGTCAGGTCGAACTGACCATGCAGGCGGTCGCCGCGGGCGAAGCGAGCGGTAAGCTCGAAAACTGTCAGATGGGCGTCGAAACGCTCTTCACAGGTTTTCTGGCTAAAAAGCACCGTAACGCGCGAACTCTGGTATTTCACATCACAGCATTGCAGGACATTGGAAAGGACTAATCATGCCCCGCCCGACTGGTAAGAAATTCGACAAGCGTCGTCAGCAACAGAACCCGCTCTTCAAGCGCAAGAAGTTCTGCCGTTTCACGGCTGCTGGCGTCGAGTACATCGACTACAAAGACATCGAAACGCTGAAGGACTTCATCGGCGAGAACGGCAAGATCACGCCGGCACGTCTCACGGGTACCAAGGCGCATTATCAACGCCAGCTGGACACGGCTATCAAGCGCGCACGTTTCCTCGCGCTGGTGCCGTACACCGACCAGCACAAGGCCTAACCCGACGACGCGATAAGGAGCATCCGAATGCAAATCATTCTTCTGGAAAAAGTCGTCAATCTGGGTAACCTCGGCGACATCGTGAAGGTCAAGGACGGTTACGCACGTAACTTCCTGATCCCGAACAAGAAAGCTCGCCGTGCTACGAAGGAAGCCCTCGCTGAATTCGAAGTGCGCCGCGCAGAACTCGAAAAGCACGCCGCTGAAAAGCTGGCAGCCGCTCAGGCTCAAGGCGAAAAGCTGGCAGGCCAGACCGTTCAGATCAATCAGAAGGCTGGCGTCGACGGCCGTCTGTTCGGCTCGGTGACGAACGCCGACATCGCCGAAGCGCTCGGCAAGCAAGGCTTCGCAGTGGAAAAGGCGCAAGTGCGTCTGCCGGAAGGCCCGCTGAAGATGGTTGGCGAGCACCCGGTTCAGGTTTCGCTGCACACCGACGTTCTCGTCGATGTGACGGTGGCCGTGATCGGCGAGCACGTCTAAGCCGACCGCGTCTAAGCATCAGGCAGGATCAGCCAGCGTATTGCTGGTGAAGAGCAGGGGCCGGGAAACCGGCCCCTGCTTTTTTTGTGCCCGACTATCTCTCGTATATCCCCGCATTTGCGTTTTTTCCGCTCGCAGCCGTCGCCGGATTGCCCGATAATTCCTCCCCATGAACGCACCGTCCAAAGATCCCCAACTCGAGTCGCTGAAAGTCCCGCCGCATTCGATCGAAGCCGAGCAATCGGTGCTGGGCGGCCTGCTGCTCGATAACGCGGCCTGGGACCGCATCGCCGACTTCCTCGCGCAAAGCGACTTCTACCGCTACGACCACCGCATCATCTTCGAGCACATCGGCAAGCTGATTGCGGCCACGCGGCCGGCCGACGTGGTCACCGTCTACGAAGCGCTCGGCACTTCGGGCAAGGCGGAAGAGGTCGGCGGCCTCGCTTACCTGAACGCGCTCGCGCAGAACACGCCGAGCGCGGCCAACATCCGCCGCTATGCGGAAATCGTGCGCGACCGCGCGGTGCTGCGCCGGCTCGTGTCGGTCGCCGATGAAATCTCCGCCGACGCGTTCAACCCGCAAGGCAAGGAAGTCCGGCAATTGCTGGACGAAGCGGAATCGAAGGTGTTCTCGATCGCCGAAGACGGCGCGCGCGGCACCCAGGGCTTTCTCGAGATCGGGCCGCTGCTGACCCAGGTGGTCGAGCGGATCGACACGCTCTATCACACCGCCAATCCGAGCGACGTGACCGGCACGCCGACCGGCTTCGTCGATCTGGATCGTATGACCTCGGGCATGCACGGCGGCGAGCTGATCATCGTCGCGGGCCGTCCGTCGATGGGTAAGACGGCGTTTTCGATGAACATCGGCGAATACGTCGCGGTCGAGTACGGACTGCCCGTCGCGGTGTTCTCGATGGAAATGCCGGGCACGCAACTCACGATGCGTATGCTGGGCTCGGTCGGCCGGCTCGATCAGCATCGCATGCGAACCGGGCGCCTGACCGACGAGGATTGGCCGAAGCTCACGCATGCGGTGCAGAAAATGAGCGAGGCACAGATCTTCATCGACGAAACCGGCGGTCTGAACCCGATGGAACTGCGCTCGCGCGCGCGCCGGCTATCGCGCCAGTGCGGCAAGCTCGGGCTGATCATCATCGACTATCTGCAGCTGATGAGCGGCTCGTCGTCGGGCGAAAACCGCGCGACCGAAATCTCGGAAATCTCGCGTTCGCTGAAGAGCCTCGCGAAGGAGCTCGACGTGCCGGTGATCGCGTTGTCGCAGCTGAACCGCGGTCTCGAGCAGCGGCCCAACAAGCGGCCAATCATGTCGGACCTGCGCGAATCGGGCGCTATCGAACAGGACGCCGACGTGATCCTCTTCATCTACCGCGACGAAGTGTACAACCCGGACAGCCCAGACAAGGGCACCGCGGAGATCATCATCGGCAAGCAGCGGAACGGTCCGATCGGTCCCGTTCGGCTCACTTTCCACGGCCAATACACGAAGTTCGACAACTTTGCGGGCGCGCAGAACTTCTACGGCGGCGAGTGACGCAAGGCGCCGTGGGCTGTTGTAACGGCGCTGTCGCGAGTGCGGCAATGATGGCGGAACGGTACAATATGGCGGTTTTATGTCAGCCATAACGTGACCCATTTCCAGGACCCCAATGTTCGGTCGATTCATGCCCACCGAGGGCAAGTTCTTTGAAATCTTCAATTCGCACGCAACGTGCATCATCTCGGCAAGCCGCGAACTCGAGCTCCTGATCGACAATCTGCAGGACGCCGAAACCCACAAGCAGAACGTACAAAAGGCCGAGAAAGCGGCCGACAAGCTCACGCACGAAGCCATCGACCTGCTGCACAAGACCTTCATCACGCCGCTCGACCGCGACGAGATCCACAAGCTGATCACGACGATGGACGACATCCTCGACCTGATGGAGGACGTCGCCACCGCGATCTCGCTGTACGACGTGCAAGCGGTCACGTCGGAGGCGAGCCAGCTCGCGCATATCTGCACGGCGACCTGCGAGCGCGTGCAGTTCGCGGTCAGCCTGCTGTCGGACATGAAGCAGGCGAGCCAGATCCTGAAGGCCTGCGAGGACATCGACCGGCTCGAATCGGAAGCCGACCGCGTGCTGCGCGCGGCGATGTCGAAGCTGTTCCGCGAGGAAGACGACGTCAAGGTCCTGATCAAGCTCAAGGCGATCTACGAGCTGCTCGAAACGATCACGGACAAGTGTGAGGATGTGGCCAACATCATCGAAGGCATCGTGCTGGAAAACGCATAATGCAATCGATACAACTCGCTATCTGGGTCGTCACCGGCCTGGTTGCCATTGCTTTGGTGTTCGACTTCATGAACGGTTTTCACGACGCGGCGAATTCGATCGCCACGGTCGTGTCGACCGGCGTGCTGAAGCCACAGCAGGCGGTGGCGTTCGCGGCGGCGTTCAACGTCATCGCGTATTTCGTGTTTCACCTGAAGGTGGCCACGACCGTCGGCAAGGGCACGATCGACCCGGACATCGTCGACCACTACGTGATCTTCGGCGCGTTGGTCGGCGCGATCGCGTGGAACGTGATCACCTGGGTCTACGGCATTCCGTCCAGCTCGTCGCACGCGCTGATCGGCGGCCTCGTGGGTGCGGCGCTCGCGAAGTCGGGCTGGGGATCGCTGAACTGGGATGGCCTGATGAAGACCGTCGCGTTCATCTTCATTTCACCGCTGCTCGGCTTCGTGCTCGGCTCGTTTTTCATGCTGCTGGTGTCGTGGCTGTACTTCCGCACGCCGCCTAGCAAGGTCGACCGTCGCTTCAGGCGTCTGCAATTGTTCTCCGCTGGCCTGTACAGCCTGGGTCACGGTGGCAACGACGCGCAGAAAACCATCGGCATCATCTGGATGCTACTGATCGCCACCGGCTTCGCGTCGATGAAGGCGGACGCGCCGCCGCTGTGGGTGATCGGCGGCTGCTATCTGTCGATGGGTCTCGGTACGCTGTTCGGTGGCTGGCGCATCGTGCGCACGATGGGCCAGAAAATCACGAAATTGAAGCCGGTCGGCGGCTTCTGCGCGGAGGCGGGCGGAGCGATCACGCTTTTTACCGCCTCGGCGCTCGGCATTCCCGTCTCTACCACGCATACGATCACCGGCGCGATCGTCGGAGTCGGCGCGACGCAGAAGCTGAGCGCGGTGCGCTGGGGTGTCGCCGGCAACATCGTCTGGGCCTGGATTCTGACGATCCCGGCTTCCGCGGTGCTGTCCGGCGGGGCCTGGTGGCTGGGCCACCACTTCCTGTAATCACCATGCGATGCAGGCCTGCGCTGCCGGGTTCGGCTGAGTCTGGCTGAACAGCACGCGCGGGCTTCGGCTACATGCCGCCCATGGCATCGCACCGGTGTCCCTATAAGCAGTTCGACTAAAAAGCGCGTTGCACGAAGCGTTCAGATCAGCGGCGCATTCGCACCATCCATCGGAATGATCGCGCCCGTCACATAGCTCGCACGGCGGCTCGCGAGGAACAGCGCCACGTCGGCGATTTCCTCCGGCTTTGCATAGCGCCCGAGCGGCATCCGGGCCTGGCCGCGCGCCAGCGCTTCGTCATTGCCGATGCCTTGCTGCGCCGCTTCCAGCCGGACCGCTTCCTCGACGCGCTCGGTCAGCGTCGAGCCCGGATTGATCGCGTTGATGCGGATGCCATAGCGCGCGTAGTAGTGCGCAAGGCCGACGGTCGCGAGCATCAGCGCCGCGTTGGCCGCGCCGCCTGCGATATGGATGTCGCTCGCGACCTTGCCGCCCATGCCGATGATATTGACGATCGTGCCCGGCTCGGCACCGCCGTTGGCTTTCGCGCGCTCGGCCATACGGCGCAGCACTTCCTGCTGCGGATAGATATACGGGAAATACTTCGCTTCCATCGTCGCGCGGAATGCGTCGGCATCGAGCGTCTCGGGGTCGTACCGGCGCGCGGCGCCGGCACTGTTGATCAGCACGTCGATCGGGCCCACGGCGGTGCTGACTTCCTCGACGATATCGGCGGCGCTGTGCGCTTCGTGCAGGTCGGCGCGCGTGCGGTGCACGTGGAATCCTTCCTGTTTCAGCTGTTCGTAGGCGCGGGCAAGGTTGGCGGGGTCGCGCGATACGATCGCGACCTTCGCGCCTTCCTGTGCGAAGGCGCGCGCGCACGCGAAACCGATGCCTTTGCTGCCGCCGGTGATGAGCACTACCTTATTTCTGAGCCCGAGTTCCATGGTCGTTACCCGCCGTCGAAAGAATATCGATGACGATAGCAGATCACGGCGTCAGAAGTTGCCGTTCGCGAAACGGGCGATCGGGTCGTCGCTGCTTTGCGTGGGTGCGGGCACGCCGTGGGAAGCCGTCGACGCACGCATGAGCTGCACGGATCCAGTGCCTTCGGTCTGCTGCATCTGCCGCGCCTGGCGTTCCGCGATGGGGGCGGGTGGCGGCGGTTCGAATGCATCAGCGGCGGCGTCGATCGGGTCGGGTGAAGGTTGGGCAAGGGTGCGGGCGGTCGTCGCGGACTGCATCGGTTGAGCGGGCGAACGAGCGCCGCTTTCATACGTGCTCGTCTGAGCCGCGGGGACCATCGTCGCTGCCACGGCGCCCGCTGAGCGTGCCTGCAGCTGCGCGGCGCCGAGGCCCGGCGGCGGCGGCTCGAATTGATCGGCTTGCGCGACGGGCGTGCCGCGGTCTGCACGGGTCGCCGGCGTCGCGCTCGCGACCGGCCGGGCCGTTGGCATCGACGCCGGGCTGGACAGCGCCGTCGGGCCCGCGTAGGTCGACGCTGCCGGAACTGCCACGGTTGTTGCCGTGCCCGTCGCCGCGACCGCAGCACCTCGCTCGGTTTGCGGCGCCGCAGCCTGATAGCTCGGCGTATCGAACGGCGCCGGCGTTGCCGCCGGTCCCGCCATCCGGCGGATGCCGTCGAAGCGCTTCGCCCAGTAGGGATTGGTCAGATAGTCGAGCCGCACGGTGCCGCCCGTCGATGGCGCGTTGACGAAGCGCAGCTTGCCCACGTAGATGCCGACGTGCGAATGCGCGCGCCCCGTCGTGTTGAAAAAGATCAGATCGCCTGGCGCGATTTCGTCCGGTTCGATCGACTCGCCGCGCCCGCTCATCTCGGCCGTCGTGCGCGGCAGGTTCACCGACGCCGCGCGCAGCACGACGTACCGCACGAGACCGCTGCAGTCGAAGCCGCTGTCGGGCGTATTGCCGCCCCACCGGTAGGGCACGCCGACGAGACTCATCGCCTGAATGGAGATTTCCTCGCGGCCGATGCTGTGATCGACGAAGTGGGGAAAGCCGGGCGGCGGCGCGCGATAGGCGCCGTTTGCGACGACGCTGCCGCCTGACCCGCGCGACGTCTTCTGCGGCGCGCCGGCACAGGCGGCGAGCAGCAGGACGGGCAGCAGCGATAAGGCGAGTCGGCGCATTAAGACGGCACGGGCGGTAAGCGCCCATTTACTCACTGACGATGTCGGGATGGTAGCCGCCCAACAAGGCTGCGGCAAGAATTGTTGATAAATTACTTGAAGTTTGTGCGCTAAGTGTTGCCCGCGGGGAACGCCGCCGCAATAAAAAAAGCCGCATCCGGAACGAACCGGACGCGGCCTGCGATCAAAAGCCGAAGAAAACCGGCGAACGTCTAGAGAATCTCCGACGCGTAATCAGCGAGGCGCGAGCGCTCGCCGCGCGCGAGCGTTACGTGTCCGCTGTGCGCCCAGCCCTTGAAGCGATCGACCACATAGGTCAGGCCCGAACTGCCCTCGGTCAGGTAAGGCGTATCGATCTGCGCGATGTTGCCAAGGCAGATGATCTTCGTGCCCGGACCCGCGCGCGTGACGAGCGTCTTCATCTGCTTCGGCGTCAGGTTCTGCGCCTCGTCGATGATCAGATACTTGTCGACGAACGTGCGGCCGCGCATGAAGTTCATGCTCTTGATCTTCAGGCGCGAGCGGATCAGCTCCTGGGTCGCGGCGCGGCCCCATTCGCCGGCGGCGTCGTCGGTTTTCTGCAGCACTTCGAGGTTGTCGTCGAACGCACCCATCCACGGCTGCATCTTTTCCTCTTCCGTGCCCGGCAGAAAGCCGATGTCTTCGCCGACCGGCACCGTCGCGCGCGTCACGATGATCTCGTTGTAGCGTTTGTCGTCGAGCACCTGCGCGAGACCCGCCGCGAGTGCGACCAGCGTCTTGCCGGTGCCGGCCTGGCCGAGCAGCGTGACGAAGTCGATGTCCGGATTCATCAGCAGGTTCAGCGCGAAGTTCTGCTCGCGATTGCGCGCCGTGATGCCCCACACGTTGTTCTTGTGGTGGCCATAGTCACGCAGCGTTTGCAGCAGCGCGGTCTTGCCGTTCAGTTCGCGCACCAGCGCATGAAACGCGGGCTCGCCGTTCTGCGGCTCCAGATAAACGAACTCGTTGACCAGCATCGATGCGCACAGCGGACCCGTCACGCGGTAGTACGTGGTGCCGGTTTTCGTGTCCTGCCAGCTTTCCATGCCCTTCGCGTGCCTGGTCCAGAAGTCTTGCGGCAGCGCGCGGATGCCCGTGTACAGCAGGTCGCTGTCCTCGAGCACCTGGTCGTTGAAGTAGTCTTCGGCGGGCAGACCGAGCGCATGCGCCTTGATGCGCATGTTGATGTCTTTCGACACCAGCACGACCTGGCGATCCGCGCGATCGCGCTGCAGCGCGCGCACGACGCCGAGGATCTGGTTGTCGGCCTTGCCTTCGGGCAGACCTTCGACCGGCTCGATCGCGGTCAGCCGGGTCTGGAAGTACAGCCGCCCGGACGCCTCGCGGCTGCCCAGACGCGCGAGCGAAATGCCGTCGGCCATGTCGCCCGCGTTCGCGACGAGCGCGTCGAGCGTGCGGCTCACCTGGCGCGCGTTACGCGCGACTTCCGACATTCCCTTCTTGTGGTTGTCGAGCTCTTCCAACGTCATCATCGGCAGATAGACGTCGTGCTCCTCGAAGCGGAACAGGCAGCTCGGATCGTGCATCAGCACGTTGGTGTCGAGCACGAAAAGCTTCTGCACCTCGGCTGGCGTGGCGCCCGTGCCACGTTTCTTGCGCGTGGCCGCAGGGCTCGCTGCGGCGGGCGCGGCGGCTGTTTCGTCCGTGCGCTGCTTCGCGGCGGGCGCGCGTGCGACGACCGGCTGCGCTTCGGCCGCGTCGGCTTCGAGATGCGCTCGCGCGGACGGAACCGGCTGCAACAGAGCGGCGGTCTGCCTGGCCTTGCGGCCGCGCGCGGGCGCGGGTTGCGCGGCGGGCGGCGACTCGACGGCGGGCACGGGCCACAACGTGGTGGCGGCGTTGGCAGCGTGCGCCATCGGTGTGGCGACATTGGCGCGGCCGTAATCGGCCGACTCTGCGGATTCCCCTTCACGCGCCTGTTTTTTCGCGGTGGAGCGCGCGGGCGTGACGGCTTTGGCCTTGTATTCGTCAGCCGACAAAAGATTGCCGAGCTTGTTGGGGGGAGTAGGCAAAGGCATGGTTTCCCTCGAAATGATCGGGTCACATATCGTGCGCCGCCCGTCGCATTCTGACGATGCCCTCACGGGACATCGAGTCTGCGCGAGGAGGCGCGCATTCGGTCTAGAGATGCCGGTTCGCCTGGTTTTCGATAGGCTCCTTGACGGAAGCGCGTGAACCAATGAACGAACGGTCGCGCGCAATTAAAAAAGCCGCCGCCCCGGCATTCGGGGCAAGCGGCTCGACGATGATGCTCACGTTGCGCCTCACGCTCCGAACGGCACCGGTGGATCCGGTCAGGCGGCCGTCAGGGCTGGCGCAGCGGAGAACAATGTGGGGTGGACAGGCACTCATTGCGGGCCAATATAACGCGCATCAAAGCGCTTGTACAGCCTCCAGAATGTCGTCGACGTGGCCCGGCACTTTAACGCCGCGCCACTCCCGGCGCAGCACGCCATCGGCGTCGACGAGGAACGTGGAGCGCTCGATTCCCCGTACCTCTTTGCCATACATTTTCTTCATTTTAATGACGGCGAAGAGGGCGCACAGCGTTTCTTCCGGGTCGGAAATCAGCGGGAAGGGTAGTTCGAGCTTAGCCTTGAAGTTGTCATGCGAACGCAGGCTGTCGCGCGACACGCCGATCACTTCCGCGCTGGCTTTCTTGAACTTCGGATACAGATCGCGGAACTGCAACCCTTCGGTCGTGCAGCCCGGCGTGTTGTCCTTCGGATAGAAATACAGCACCACCTTCTTGCCCCGCAGCTTTGACAGCGTGATTTCGCCGCCCGTCGCGGCGGCGGTGAAGTCGGGGATGGGTTGGTCGACTGCGATGGACACGAGGTTCTCCGGTTATTGGGGCTGGCGTCGCTAGGTGCCGCGGCGTCGGCCGGTCTGTCGTCGAGGTTGTTGTTGTTCGGGAATACGGTCGGCGCGCGGTTGTCCGATCGTCAGACCCGGCAAGGAAGCGGGTAACAGGCGGGCAACGGGCGGGCAACAAGCGGCGCGCCTTCTAACGACTCCCGCGTCGCGGGCCTTCAGGGCTGGACGATCAGTTCGCCGGAGCGTCCCGGAATCTCGCCCCACGCGACAGGGTACGATGGCAGCGTGTCGCGGTCTAGCGTGGCGTAGTAATCGCCCATCGTCGCAAACGTGTGGCCCTGGGCGCGCCAGCCTTCGAGCAACTGTTCGAAAACCGGCGCGAGTTTCTGTCCTTCGAGTTCCGCGTGCAGCGTGAACACCTGGTCGTGCGGATTTTTTTCAGTTTGTTTCAGCATCCACGCGGCGACGTTGTGCGTATCGACACCATCGACACCGAGCACTTCGTCGAGCGTCGGGAGCGTGGTCGGCATCTGCACGTGCTTCAGCGTCCTGCCGTCGACCACCGGCAGATATGGCGAGTGGCCGCGGCCGTCGGAAGCGTAGCGCATGCCCCACGCGTCGATCTGCTCGAACGCGTGGCCGTTCATCTGCCAGCCCGCGGCGCCGTGCGTGACGGGCGGCGCGCCGAATATCTCGATGAACCGCGCGTGGCTCCGCTGCATCTGCGCGACGGTCCACGCGCGATCTTTGGCGCGCACGTTGTCCTGCCAGTACACGTGATCCCACGTATGGATGCCGCACTCGAAGCCCGCTTCGTGGATCGCGCGCATCTCGGCCGCGGCCTTTGCGCCGATGTCCGGACCGGGCAGCAGCACGCCGTACATCAACTGCCTGACGCCGTAATGCTCGACCACCGACGTGCGCGACACCTTCTTCAGAAAGCCCGGCCGCAGCACGCGGCGCATCGCCCAACCGGTGTGGTCGGGCCCGAGGCTGAACAGGAAGGTGGCGCGCGCCTTGAAGCGGTCGAAGATGCGCGCGAGATTCGGCACGCCTTCGCGGGTGCCGCGCAGCGTGTCGACGTCGATCTTCAGGACGATGCGAGCCAAGGACGCGCCCTTATTGCTGTTCGACGAGTGCGCGGGCTTCCGCGACGTGGCCGCGATACGCTTCGAAAATCTTGCGCAGCGCTTCGTCGAAAGTCGACGTGGGTGCCCAGCTGAGTTCCTGCTTCGTGTTGTCGATCTTCGGCACGCGGTTCTGCACGTCCTGATAGCCGTTGCCGTAGTACGCGCCCGACGACGTTTCGACCAGTTGCACCTTCCTGGCCGAGTCCGCGTATTCGGGGAATTCGGCCGCGAGTGCCAGCATCTTGTGCGCGAGCTCACGCACCGAGAAGTTGTTGATCGGGTTGCCGATGTTGTAGATCTTGCCGGTGGCGATGCCGTTCCTGTTCTCGATGATCTTCATCAGCGCGCTGATGCCGTCGTCGATGTCCGTGAACGCGCGCTTCTGCGCGCCGCCATCGACGAGGCTGATGTTCTCGCCGCGCACGATGTGGCCGAGGAACTGCGTGACCACGCGCGAGCTACCTTCCTTCGGCGTGTAGATCGAGTCGAGGCCCGGGCCGATCCAGTTGAACGGACGGAACAGCGTGAAGTTCAGGCCTTCCATGCCGTAGCCCCAGATCACGCGGTCCATCAGCTGCTTCGAGCACGCGTAGATCCAGCGCGGCTTGTTGATCGGGCCGTACGACAGCTGCGATTCTTCCGGATCGAACTGCTCGTCCGTGCACATGCCGTAGACCTCGGAGGTCGACGGAAACACCAGATGCTTGCCGTACTTGACGGCTGAACGCACGATCGGCAGGTTCGCCTCGAAGTCGAGTTCGAACACGCGCAGCGGCTGCTTCACATACGTTGCGGGCGTGGCGATCGCGACGAGCGGCAGAATCACATCGCACTTCTTGACGTGATATTCGACCCATTCCTTGTTGATCGTGATGTCGCCTTCGAAGAAGTGCATCCGCTCATGATTGACGAGGTCGCCGAGACGTTCGGTCTGCATGTCCATCCCGAACACTTCCCAGTCGGTGGTTTCGAGAATGCGTTTGGACAGGTGATGGCCGATGAAGCCATTCACACCCAGAATCAGGACTTTTTTCATGAATGAGATTGGATGAGCTGGGCGAATTCCGCCGGACTGACGGCAGACTCGCCGCCGTCGTGCTGGTGCCGCAATTCGTGGATGTTGATCGCGCGGCCGTCGCCGCAGATCGCGAAAACGGCATTATCGCTTACGTGCAGGCCCGGGGGCAAATCCGAGCGGAGCGCGCCGGGCGCGGCCAGACGCGCGCGCGCGACGATGAAACGGTGCCCGTTCAGCTCGGTGAAAGCGCCCGGATAGGGCGGCGCGACCGCGCGGATCAGGTTGTAGACCTGCTGCGCGGACCGGCTCCAGTCGATGCGGCCGTCTTCCGGTTTGCGACCGCCGTAGTAGCTGCCATGCGCGAGATCGTTCGGCAGATGCGGCGCCTCGCCCGCGAGCAGTGCCGGCAGCACGCGCCACAGCGTTTGCTCGGCGGCGACCGTAACCTTGTCGAAGACCTGCGCGGCGGTGTCGTCGGGCAGGATCGGCACCGGTGTTTGCGCAAGGATCGCGCCGGCGTCGGGCTTCGCGGCCATTTCGTGCAGCGTTGCGCCGGTTTCGTTTTCGCCGTTGAGCACCGCCCAGTTGGTCGGCACGCGGCCGCGATACTTCGGCAACAGCGAGCCGTGCATGTTGTAAGCACCCCGTGCGGCGATCGCGAGCAGGTCGAGCGGCAACATGTGGCGGTAGTAGAACGAGAAGATGAAGTCCGGCCGCGCGGCGCTCACCGCAGCGCGCAGTTCGGGGCTCTTCGGATCGGCCGGCGTGACGACGGCAATGCCGTGTTCGGCCGCCACCGATGCGACGCTGCCGAACCAGATGTTCTCGCTCGGGTTGTCTTCGTGGGTCACGACGAGCGCGACCTCGACGCCGCGCGCGAGCAGCACCTGCAGGCAGCGCACGCCGACGTTGTGATACGCGAATACGACGGCGCGCGGCTTCATGGATGGTGTCCCTGGTCGGCGACCGGCACCGGCTGCACGCCTTGCACGACGGTCTGACGCGGCGCTTCGGCGACGGCCCCGCCGTCGCGTTGCTCGAGAATGGTCTGCACCAGATAACGCGGCCGCGCACGCACCTGCTGATAGATCCGGCCGATGTATTCACCGAGCAGGCCGAGCGCGAAGATGATCACGCCGAGCAGGAAGAACGTGATGGCGAACAGCGTGAACACACCTTGCACTTCCGCGCCGATGATGAAACGGCGAATCAGCAGCAGGACGAACAGCGCCGCAGACCCTAGCGACAGGATCACGCCGATGAACGACAGCCATTGCAGCGGCACCACCGAGAAGCCGGTGACGAGGTCGAAATTCAGACGGATCAGCGAGTACAGCGAGTACTTCGACTCACCGGCGAAGCGTTCCTCGTGCGCGACCTCGATTTCCACCGGATTCTGCGCGAACGTGTACGCGAGCGCCGGGATGAACGTGTTGATTTCGCCGCAGCGGTTGATCGTATCGACGATATGGCGGCTGTAGGCGCGCAGCATGCAGCCCTGGTCGGTCATCTTGATGCGAGTGATGCGCTCGCGCAGATGATTCATCGCGCGCGACGCCTTGCGGCGCCACAGGCTGTCCTGGCGCTGCCGACGGATCGTGCCGACGTAGTCGAAACCTTCGCGCATCTTCGCGACGAGCTTGCCGATTTCCTCGGGCGGATTCTGCAGGTCGGCGTCGAGCGTGATCACGATGTCGCCGCGCGACTGCTCGAAGCCCGCGAGAATCGCCATGTGCTGGCCGTAGTTGCCGTTCAGCAGGATCACGCGCGTGGTGTCGGGGCGCGCGCGGAACTGCCCGGCGAGCAGCGCCGCGGATTTGTCGCGGCTGCCGTCGTTGATGAAGATCACTTCATAACCGGTGCCGAGCGCGTCGAGCGCCGGATAGAGGCGCGCGAACAGCGCGGCCAGTCCGGCTTCCTCGTTGTACACCGGAATGATGATCGACACTTCCGGTGCGACGGCGCGATGTTCCGAATAAGTCATGTCCGCTTATTTTCCGTAGTGTTCGCAAATTTCGTTGACCGCGCGGCACACGCGCTCGACGTCGCCTTCGTTCATCAGCGTGAAGAGTGGCAGCGTGACGGTGGTGGCGCCGAAGCGCTCCGCGTGCGGGAACATGCCTTCCTTGAAGCCGCGCGCGCGGTACAGGGAAAACAGGTGCAGCGCCGGGTAGTGCACGCCCGAGCCGATGCCGCGCTCCTTCAGCTCGCCCATGAAGCCGGCGCGGTCGATCGACAGTCTTTCGAGCGGCAGCGTGATCTGGAACATGTGCCAGTTGCTGTTTTCGAAGTCCGCGGGCGGCAGGCCGACGCCGAGCCGAACGGCCGCGCCGCCTTCGAGTTGCGCGAAGTACGCGCGCACGAGCTTCTTGCGCTGCGCGATGAAGCGCTCGAGATGCGGCAGCTGGCCGAGGCCGACACGCGCGGCGACGTCGGTCAGGTTGTACTTGCCGCCGAGCACGTCGCAGTCCATGCCGTCGAAGCCGGTGCGCGTGATGCCCTGCAGCCGGTACTTCTGCGCGAGCACCGCTTCTTCCTCGTTGTTCAGCACCAGCGCGCCGCCTTCGACCGAGGTCAGGTTCTTGTTCGCGTGGAAGCTGAACGACACGATGTCGCCGAGCTTGCCGATGCGCTCGCCGTTCCAGGTGGAGCCGAATGCCTGCGCGGCGTCTTCGATCACGCGCAGCTCGTGCGCGCGGGCGATCCCGTACAGACGGTCCATGTCGACCGGCAGGCCCGCCAGGTACACCGGCAGCAACGCCTTGGTGCGCGGCGTGATCGCTTTTTCGAGCAGGTCGAGATCGATGTTGCGCGTGATCGGGTCGATGTCGGCGAACACTGGTGTCGCGCCGGTTTCGAGGATCACGTTGCAGGTCGACACCCAGGTGGCCGGCGTCGTGATCACTTCGTCGCCGGGACCGACGCCGGCGATGCGCAGGCCGATTTCGAGCGTCGCGGTACCGGAATTGAACGTGCGCACCGGGCGGCCGCCGCAGAACTCGGACAGGGCGGCCTCGAACTTCTGGTTCTGCGGGCCGGTGGTGATCCAGCCGGAACGCAGCACGTCGGCGACGCCCTGGATCGTTTCCTCGTCGATCTCGGGTTTGACAAACGGCAAAAACGGGACTTGTGACTGGCTCATGAATGCATCGCTCGATTGAAAGGGGCGCGGCCCGACGGGCGCGAAGTAAACCACAAACTACCCGCAAACCCAAGGCCGCGGCTTAAAAAACGCAACCGCTCAGCTTACCGCGGCCTACCTTACGTCACGCTTAGGCGGCGCGTGTGCCGCGCGGGCTCCTGCGCGGGGCGCCGCGCCTAGCTGCGCGCGAGCACGACCACGCCGACGAGAATGATGCCGATGCCGACCAGCTTCTGCACCGACATCACTTCGCCGAACAGGTACCACGCGGCGATCGCGTTGACGACGTAGCCCAGTGACAGCATCGGATAGGCGATCGACACGTCCACGCGCGAGAGCCCGATGATCCACACCGCCACGCTGATCACGTAGCAGGCGAGCCCGCCGATGATCGGCGGCTGGGTTGCCAGCTTGAAGCCGATGGGCAGGATGTTCGCACGGGTGAATTCGAAGTGTCCAACGGCATTCGTGCCGGCCTTGAGCAGCAACTGCGCGCCGGCATTCAGCGTGACGCCGGCCAGGATGCAGAACAGGGAAATCGGGTTCATCGAACGGTCTGGTTCTCGAAAGGGTTAGGGCTTTGCCGCGGGCGTGGAGGTGGGGGCCGGCGTGGCCGATGCCGCGGGCCTCACTTCCACGACTGCCGAGGCGGCGTTAGCGGGGGTAGCGGGTGCTGCTGCCGCCGCTGCGGCCGGGGCGGCGGCGGGAGCCGCGTCGGCGAGCGGCTTCATCACCACCACGCGGCGCGGATCGCGCGCGATCACCTGCATCGGCACGCCTTGCTTGACGAGGCGCTCGTAGGTCGGCGGCGGGATCAGCGCGAGCGCGTAGCGATCGGCCTTCCAGCGCTCGATCCACGCGTCGACCGTCGGCACCCATTTCTGCGGCTCGACGGACACGCCGAATGCGAGCTCGTCCGGGTGCGCGACCATGATCATCGTGTGGCCGATGTAGAACGGCAGCGTGTGGTCGAGCACGCCGACCGAGTAGAACGGCGTGTCGGGCGGCAGCTTCGCGAGCTCGGCCTTGATCGCGGGCGCGAGCGGCGCGCCGGAGCTCAGGCGCCCGAACACGTCGTGGCCGGTGCCCGCGATGGTGCCGAGCAGCAGCCAGCCCGCGCCGAACGCGGCGAGGCTGCCGAGACCGACTCGCGCGTTGGCGCCCACGCCGCCCTGGCCGCGGCGGTTCAGCCACAGCGCGAACAGCGTGAGCACGAACGCGACGGCTAGCGCGGCGAGCACCCACACGCGGTATTCGGCATACAGCTCGGCCGGATTGCGCGCAGTGCCGAAGCGCGGCAGGAACAGCGCCGCGAACGCGGCGACCACGAAAAACAGCGCGTAGCCCGCCAGATGCCGGCGCAGCTGCTCGCGCGTGACGAGCGGCAGATACATGCCGATCAGCATCGCGATCGGCGGCGCGATCGGCAGCGTGTAGGACAGCAGCTTCGAGTGCGACGCGCTGAAGAACAGGAAAATGAAGACGATCCACGTGAGCATCAGCGTGACCGGCGCGAAGCCGTTCGGCTGACGCGGCTGGCGCCACGCGTGGCGCACGCTTTGCACGGTTACCGACAGCCACGGCAGGAAGCCCACCAGCAGTACTGGCACGAAGTAGTAGAACGCGCCGGGGCGATTCTGCTCGGGCGTCAGATAGCGCTTGAACTGCTGAACGACGAAGAAGAAGTTCAGGAATTCCGGATTGCGCTGCTGCACGAGGACGAACCACGGCGTCACGATCGCGAAAAAAACGATCAGACCGCTCACCAGATGCAGACGCTTCCACAGCGCCCAATCGCGCGCGATCAGCGTGTAGAGCACCAGCACCGCGCCCGGCAGGATCAGCCCGACCAGGCCCTTCGAGAGCACCGCCAGCGCCATCGACGCCCAGCACACCCACATCCAGCCGCGCACGCAAGGGGGCCGCAGGTTCGGGCGCTGGGCGAGCAGCAGCGCGCACAGCGTGAGCGCCATCCAGAGCGACAGGCCCATGTCGAGCGTATTGAAGTGGCCCATCAGGTTCCAGTACGGCGAACAGGCGAGCACGAGTGCCGCGAACACACCGGTCGCCGCGTTGAACACGCGGGCGCCGGTAAAGCCGATCAGCAGCACGCCGGCGAAGCCCGTCAGCGCGGTATAGAGGCGCGCCTGCCATTCGCCGATGCCGAACCACGCGAACGTCAGCGCGTTCGCCCAGGTTTGCAGCGGCGGCTTCTCGAAGTACTTGTAGGCGTTGTAGCGCGGCGTGATCCAGTCGCCGGTCAGGAACATTTCGCGCGCCATTTCGGCGTAGCGGCCTTCGTCGCTCGGCAGCAGATGGCGCCAGCCGAGCGGCACGAACCAGATCACGGCGAGAACCAGCACCAGCAACAGGATCGCGGTGCGATTGAGCGGTAGCCTCGACGGCGTATCGTTCATGAAATATCAACCCTTCTTGTTATCGACGGCGCGCGCACGGGCGCGACGCGGGGGGCCAGAACGGGCCGGCCGGGCGCGCCGGCGCCAGGCACGCTCAGGCCTCGATCAGCAACGCGGCCGCGACCTTGCGGCCCTCGGCCATCAGAATGTTGTAGGTGCGGCAGGCGGCCTTGAAGTCCATCGTTTCTACGCCGATGCGTTTCGCGGTCAGCGCGGCGGTCAGGCGCGGGTGCGGGAAGCGCAGCCGCTCGCCGCTGCCGAACACGACCACTTCGGGCGCGGCGTCGACCAGCATCGCGAAATGCTCGGCGCTCAACTGCTCGAACGACGAGACGGGCCAGGGAATGACCGGCGCGTCCGGCAGCACGAGAATACTGCCCGCGTGACGCACCAGATTGATTTCGACGTAGTCGGCGCCGTAGCCGGTAACGGTATTGAGCGCGCCGCTGGAATCCTGATGTAATTTCAAATTGGTTTTCCGAAGTCGTCGTGAGACGTCATGCGTGTTGCCGGCCTGGCTGCACGTCGCACAGGCCGCGCGGTTCGACGCGTGTGACACACGAGAAGGCCGAAAAGGCTTGCCGATGCGGGTGGTGCATTGCGGAAGTCGGCCAAAATCCGCTAAATTATAACTTTTTAGCCGCCTTGCGGCGCCCCTCGCTCAAGTGCCGCCACAAGCCGCGCTGGGCGCATCGCCGTGGCCCACCGGCTACCTGGGTTGGCATCGCCCGCTTTCGCTGCGTTTTTTTTCACGCCGGAACACGAAAAGCCGCGGCCGCTCGACAGTTCGACCCCATTTCGCGACTGGCCGCCGTCGCGGTCGCCGCCGCGTCCGAATTCCCCGTAGCGGTGAATCTGAGCGGCCCGGCGTCGTCAGCCAGGCCCCGTTTGCCCAAGGTTTGCCCCAGCCATCAACCAGGATGAAGTGCCCGCCGTGAAACCAATTCTCAAATCCAACAAGTTGTTGAATGTCTGCTACGACATTCGCGGGCCCGTCCTCGAACATGCGAAGCGGCTCGAAGAAGAGGGTCACCGCATCATCAAGCTGAACATCGGCAATCTGGCACCGTTCGGCTTCGAGGCGCCGGACGAGATCATTCAGGACATGATCCTGAACCTGCCCAGCTCGTCGGGCTACTCCGACTCGAAGGGCGTGTTCGCCGCGCGCAAGGCGATCATGCACTACACGCAGAAAAAGGGCGTGCACGGCGTCGAACTGGACGACGTCTACATCGGCAACGGCGCGTCCGAGCTGATCGTGATGGCGCTCCAGGGTCTCGTCAACGACGGCGACGAAGTGCTGCTGCCCGCGCCCGATTACCCGCTGTGGACCGCCGGCGTAAGCCTCGCGGGCGGCACGCCGGTGCACTACATCTGCGACGAGTCGAATAGCTGGATGCCCGACCTCGATGACATCCGCGCGAAAATCACGCCGAACACGCGCGCGCTGGTCGTGATCAACCCGAACAACCCGACCGGCGCGCTGTACTCGGACGAACTGCTGCTCGGCCTGATCGAGATCGCGCGCCAGCACGGCCTCGTGATCTTCGCCGACGAGGTGTACGACAAGATCGTCTACGACGGCAAGACGCACACGTCGATGGCGTCGCTGTCCGAAGACGTGCTGACCGTCACGTTCAACAGCCTGTCGAAGAGCTACCGCTCGTGCGGCTATCGCGCCGGCTGGATGGCCATTTCGGGCCTGACCGGCGAGAACCGCCGGCTCGCGAAAGACTATCTGGAAGGGCTCGGCATTCTTGCGTCGATGCGGCTGTGTCCGAACGTGCCCGGCCAGTACGCGATCCAGACCGCGCTCGGCGGCTATCAGAGCATCAACGACCTGATCGTGCCGGGCGGGCGCCTGTACAAGCAGCGCGAGCTCGCCTACGACATGCTGACGGCGATCCCCGGCGTGAGCTGCGTGAAGCCCGAGGCGGCGCTGTACATGTTCCCGCGCCTCGACCCGAAGGTGTATCCGATCCAGAACGACCAGCAGTTCATCCTCGACCTGCTGCTCGAAGAGCGCGTGCTGCTCGTGCAGGGCACCGGCTTCAACTGGAAGACGCCGGATCACTTCCGTGTCGTGTTCCTGCCGAACGTCGACGACCTCGCGGATTCGATCAACCGGATCGCGCGCTTCCTCGACGGCTACCGCAAACGTCACACGGCCTGAGCCGGGGTCGCGTACGATGTGGCGCCTGATGTGTCAAATGAGGCGCGTCGCTCGTGCCACCCCCGACACCCTTTTCAAACCTCTACTAGAAACACACGCTGCATGGAACCGATCAAAGTTGGACTGCTGGGCTTCGGCACGGTAGGCAGCGGGACCTTCACGGTACTGCGCCGCAATCAGGAAGAAATCAAACGTCGCGCGGGTCGCGGCATCGAGATTGCGCGCATTGCCGTGCGCAACCCGGCCAAGGCGACCGCGGCGCTCGGCGGCGAAGCCGGCAGCGTGGCGCTGACCGATGACTTCAACGCGGTCGTCGACGATCCTTCGATCGCGATCGTCGCGGAAATGATCGGCGGCACCGGCATCGCGCGCGACCTCGTGCTGCGCGCGATCAACAACGGCAAGCACGTGGTCACCGCCAACAAGGCGCTGCTCGCGGTGCATGGCACGGAGATTTTCGAGGCGGCGCGCGCGAACGGCGTGATGGTCGCGTTCGAGTCGGCGGTGGCGGGTGGCATTCCGATCATCAAGGCACTGCGCGAAGGGCTGACGGCGAACCGCATCCAGTACATCGCGGGCATCATCAACGGCACGACGAACTACATCCTGTCGGAGATGCGTGACCGTGGGCTCGATTTCGCGACCGCGCTGAAGGCCGCGCAGGAGCTCGGCTACGCGGAAGCCGACCCGACCTTCGACATCGAGGGCGTCGACGCGGCGCACAAAGCGACGATCATGAGCGCGATCGCGTTCGGCGTGCCGGTGCAGTTCGACCGCGCGTACGTCGAAGGCATCAGCAAGCTCGCCGCGATCGACATCAGATACGCCGAGGAGCTCGGCTACCGCATCAAGCTGCTCGGCATCACGCGCCGCACCGACAAGGGCATCGAGCTGCGCGTGCACCCTACGTTGATTCCGGAAAAGCGCCTGCTCGCGAATGTGGAAGGCGCGATGAACGCGGTCGTCGTGCATGGCGACGCGGTCGGCACGACGCTGTACTACGGCAAGGGCGCGGGCGCCGAGCCGACGGCTTCCGCCGTGGTCGCAGATCTCGTCGACGTGACGCGTCTGCACACGGCCGACCCCGAGCACCGCGTGCCGCATCTGGCATTCCAGCCGGACAGCCTGTCGAACACCCCGATCCTGCCGATCGAAGAAGTCACGAGCGGCTACTACCTGCGTCTGCGCGTCGCCGACGTGACCGGCGTGCTCGCCGACATCACGCGCATTCTGGCGGACACCGGCATTTCGATCGACGCGCTGCTGCAAAAGGAATCGGAGCTCGTCGACGCGAACGGCAAGGGCGAAACCGACATTCTGCTGATCACGCACGAGACGGTCGAAAAGCAGGTCAATGCCGCGATCAGGTCGATCGAGGCGCTCGAGACCGTCGTCTCGCAAGTCACGAAGCTGCGCATGGAAGCGCTGAACTAGGCCGAACTATGAACTACCTCTCCACGCGCGGCGCCGGAGCCGGCGAGCGCCATACCTTCTCCGAGATCCTGCTCGGCGGTCTCGCGAAAGACGGTGGCCTGTATCTGCCGGCCGACTATCCGCGGGTCACCGCGGACGAACTCACGCGCTGGCGCACGCTGCCGTACGCGGATCTCGCCTTCGAGATCCTGTCGAAGTTCTGCGACGACATTCCCGCCGACCACCTGCGCGCACTGACGCGCAAGACCTATACGGCCGCGACCTACTGCAACGTGCGCGACGACGAAAGCGCCGCGCAGATCACGCCGCTGAAGACGCTCGGCGTCGAAGACGGCGCGCCGCTGTCGCTGCTCGAACTGTCGAACGGTCCGACGCTCGCGTTCAAGGACATGGCAATGCAGCTGATCGGCAACCTGTTCGAGTACGCGCTCGCGAAGCATGGCGAAACGCTGAACATTCTCGGCGCGACGTCGGGCGACACCGGCAGCGCCGCTGAATACGCGATGCGCGGCAAGAAGGGCATCCGCGTGTTCATGCTGTCGCCGCACAAAAAGATGAGCGCGTTCCAGACCGCGCAGATGTACAGCCTGCAAGACCCGAACATCTTCAACCTCGCGGTGCAAGGCGTGTTCGACGACGCGCAGGACATCGTGAAGGCGGTGTCGAACGATCACGCGTTCAAGGCGAAGTACAAGATCGGCACGGTCAATTCGATCAACTGGGCGCGTGTCGTCGCACAGGTCGTCTACTACTTCAAGGGCTACTTTGCCGCGACGAAGTCGAACGCCGAGCGCGTGTCGTTCACGGTGCCGTCGGGCAACTTCGGCAACGTGTGCGCGGGTCATATCGCGCGCATGATGGGTCTGCCGATCGAGAAGCTCGTCGTCGCGACCAACGAGAACGACGTGCTCGACGAGTTCTTCCGCACTGGTATTTACCGCGTACGCAAGGCGGCCGAGACGTATCACACGAGCAGCCCGAGCATGGACATCTCGAAGGCATCGAACTTCGAGCGCTTCGTGTACGACCTGCTCGGCCGCGATCCGGCGCGCGTGCTGCAATTGTTCCGCGACGTCGAGGAGAAGGGCGGTTTCGATCTCGCGGCAAGTGGCGACTTCGCGCGCGTAAGGGAGTTCGGTTTCGTGTCGGGCAGCAGCAGCCACGACACCCGCGTCGACACGATCCGCGACGTGTTCCAGCGTTACGACACGATGATCGACACGCACACGGCCGACGGCGTGAAGGTCGCGCGCGAGCATCTGCAGCCCGGCATTCCGATGATCGTGCTCGAGACCGCGCAGCCGATCAAGTTCGGCGAGACGATCCGCGAGGCGCTGCTGCGCGAGCCGGAGCGCCCGGCGGCGTTCTCGGGCCTCGAGTCGCTGCCGCAGCGCTTCGAGGTCGTGCCCGCCGATGCGCAGCGGGTGAAGGACTTCATCGTCGCGAATACCGGCGAATAAGGGCGAGCGGGCCGCGTGAGCCGTTTTACGGCTCACGCGGGATGCCGCGTCGCTTCACGTTGATCGACGCTCACGCCCGCACTACGAGAAAACGCTGGCCGCACCCTCCGCGGCCACGCATCGACAAAACACCAAAAGCTCCCCATAACGCCCGGCCGCCCAGGCTAACGGCATCGGCCGCTACAATGTTCTTTTAAACTGCGGTTTCCCCCCCCCGGATGTCCACACCCACGCCCCGCGCCCCGATGCTCGCCACTGCCGATGCGCTGGCGATCCTGCTCGACGCCGCGCGCGCGCTCGACGGTATCGAAACGCTGCCGACGCTCGACGCGCTGAATCGCGTGCTCGCCACCGACGTCACGTCGCCGCTCGACGTGCCGCCGATGAACACGAGCGCGATGGACGGCTACGCGGTCCGCATCGCCGATCTCGCGCACGGCAGCCGCCTGCCGGTCTCGCAACGCATTCCGGCCGGCCATGCGCCGACGCCGCTCGCGCCCAACAGCGCGGCACGCATCTTCACCGGCGCGACGGTGCCCGCCGGCGCGGACGCGGTCGTGATGCAGGAGCAGACCGAGGCGGCTGGCGACGAGGTGACGATCGTGCATCGTCCGCAGGCGGGCGAGTGGATCACCGCACAGGGCGCCGATATTCGCGCGGGCTCGGTGATCCTGCCGGCCGGCACGCGGCTCACGCCGCAGGCGCTGGGGCTTGCCGCGTCGGTCGGATGCGCGCGGCTCGAGGTGCGCCGCCGCGTGAAAGTCGCCGTATTCTTCACCGGCGACGAACTGACGATGCCCGGTGAGCCGCTGAAGCCCGGCGCGATCTACAACTCGAATCGCTTCACGCTGCGCGGCCTGCTCGAGAAGCTCGGCTGCGACGTGACCGACTATGGCATCGTCGCCGATCAACTCGACGCGACCCGCGCGACGCTGCGAGAAGCCGCCGAGGCGCACGATCTGATTCTCACCTGCGGCGGCGTGTCGGTCGGCGAGGAGGATCACGTGAAGCCGGCGGTGGAGGCCGAAGGGCGTCTGTCGATGTGGCAGATCGCCATGAAGCCGGGCAAGCCGCTCGCGTTCGGCGCGGTGCGGCGTGGTGCGGGTGGTGCGGGTGGTGCAAATGGGGGCGAGCCGGCCGAAACGTTTTTCATCGGCCTGCCCGGCAATCCGGTGTCGAGCTTCGTGACGTTCCTGCTGTTCGTGCGTCCGTTCGTACTGCGGCTGGCCGGCGTGCAGGCGGTCGCGCCGCGCGCGCTGTCGCTGCGCGCGGACTTCACGCAGGGCAAGGCCGATCGCCGCAACGAGTTCCTGCGCGCGCGCGTCAACGTGGCGGGAGGGCTCGATCTGTTTGCCAATCAGAGTTCGGCCGTGTTGACGTCGACCGTGTGGGGCGACGGTCTGATCGACAATCCGCCGAACCACGCGATCAGCGCCGGTGAAACCGTGCGCTTCATTCCGTTTTCCGAACTGTTGAACTGAGGCCGGTCGTCCGCGGCATGCGCGGCGTAGACCGGCGGTATCCCGATGAAGATTGAACTCCGATATTTTGCGAGCGTGCGTGAAGCGCTCAATACGTCCGACGAAAGCGTCGAGGTGCCCGACGGCATCGCGACCGTCGGCGACGTGCGCGCGTGGCTGCGCGTGCGTGGCGGCATCTGGGCCGAGACGCTCGCCGAAGGCCGCGCGCTGCGCATGGCCTGCAACCACGTGATGACCGGCGCGAGCACCCGCATCACCGAGGGCTGCGAGGTCGCGTTCTTTCCGCCCGTCACCGGCGGCTGAACCGGCTTTCGCACATCACGTTCACGCCAGCGACAAAAGCCCTCAGGAGCCGTCCATGCCCGTTCGCGTCCAGACCGAAGACTTCGACCTCAGCGCCGAGGTGGCCGCGCTGCGCGCGCGCAATCCGAGGATCGGCGCGGTCGCATGCTTCGTCGGCACCGTGCGCGATCTCAACGAGGGCAGCGCGGTCGAGACGATGGAGCTCGAGCATTATCCGGGCATGACGGAGAAGTCGCTCGAGGCGATCGTCGAGCGTGCGCGCGAACGCTGGCCGGGCATCGAGGTGCTGATCGTGCATCGCGTCGGCAAGCTGTATCCGCTCGATCAGATCGTGCTCGTTGCGACGACGGCCGCGCATCGCGGCGACGCGTTCGCGTCGTGTGAATTCGTGATGGACTATCTGAAGACCGAAGCGCCATTCTGGAAGAAGGAGAAAACCGACGCGGGCGAGCGCTGGGTCGACGCGCGCGTGACCGACGATGCCGCGCTCGCGCGCTGGGGAATCGATTCGGGAAATCGGACTCCGGAGTAAACGAGTCGCGGGCCGCGGAGTTGCGACGGCGCACGCGGCGTCTTTGTGCGAGGGGCGTCGGCGCCGGCCGACGTTCACTCGTCCCGCGAGCGTCCGATGATTGGCACCGGAAACGGCTCCCCAGCCGGCCGCGACGGATGCTCGCCATCGTCGTCAACGTCGCCAACTCGCGGCCGACGCTTCGGCGCCACCCGCTCGAGCAGCGCCTGCTGCTCCGGCGGGATCTTGTAATCCCAGCCGAAACGGCTCAGCTGCAGACTCTGCGCAATCCGCAGCGCCGGCTCCATGAAACGGACCGCCGCGGCCGGCTGATAGCGCGATTCGACCGTATCGAGGAACAGATACAGCCAGCGGCTGAAATGCTGCGGCTCGATGCCTTCGAGCGGCTGATGCGCCTGCTGCACGTTGCCGCGATACTGCTTCGCGCCGAGCACGAGGCTGCTCCAGAATGTGCACATCTTCGGCAGATGGTCGTCCCAGCGGCCCGCGAGCTTCGCGTCGAAGACCGGACCGAGCAGCGGGTCGGCACGCACGCGATCGTAAAAGCCATAGACGAGGTCGCCGATATTGGCGTCGGTGGGTTCGGCCGCGCGTTCGACCGGCGGCGCGGCGGGGAAAGACGGATTCATGCGGATTCCAGAAAATTGCGGTTGCCGATGACGGCTGAACTGAACCTTGAACCCCCCGTTTTTCTAACAAACGGTTGATGCGGAAAAAGCTACTATTGCTATCCGAAACAGCTTTGCAACGCGATTCGCGGAACGTCGCCCGCCAGCCAGTCATGCCAGCCAGTCATGTTAGGGCGTAGCGCTCGTTCCCGGCAACTCTTGCGTCGACGCGGTTATCGGGACGTTCAAGGCACTTGCTCGCAGCCTTTCAAGCTATACCGGGACCTATGAGACTTACCGACTATACGGATTACGCGCTGCGCGTGCTGCTGTACCTAGCGGTGCGGGGCGACGGATTATCGACGATTCAGGACATTTCGCAAGCCTACGGCATCTCGAAGAACCATCTGATGAAGGTCGTGCAGCAGCTGGGCGAGCTCGGCTGGGTCGAAACCGTGCGCGGCCGCAACGGCGGCTTGCGGCTCGGCGCGCAATCGCTGTCGCTGACCGTCGGCGACGTGGTGCGGGTCACGGAAAGCGACTTTGCGCTGGTCGGCTGTCTGCCGGACCGGCAGGGCCAACAGCGGCCTTGCGTCATCACCACGCAGTGCCGGCTGCGTGGCGCGTTACAGGCGGCGAACCTCGCTTTTCTCGCCGAGCTCGATCGTTTTACGATCGGCGAAGTCGCGCAACCGAAAAGTCCGCTCGCGGCGTTGCTCGGGTTAGGCTCCACGATTCAGATGGTGCCGCTGCCGATTACGATCGGATAGCACGCGCGGCGGCAGTCCGGCGACGCTGGGCCACAAGAACTAGAACATCCGGCCGGCTCCCGGGTGCGCAAACCCGCCCGGCCGCGCCACTGGGGAAGGATCGCGGCAGTTCTTGCGCTCAAATGTTAAATAGTTGCGACCGAGGCCAAAAAAGCGCTTGAAACCCTAATAAAACGCCTCATTTTGGTGGTAATCGAAATTGGAGGTCTCTTGATGAGAATCGACAAACTCACCACTAAATTCCAGGAAGCGCTCGCGGACGCCCAGAGTCTGGCGGTTGGCCACGACAATCAGTACATCGAACCCGTCCACGTGCTCGCGGCACTCGTCGCGCAGCAGGACGGCTCCGCTCGCTCGCTGCTGTCGCGCGCCGGCGTGCATGTACAACCTCTACAAACCGCGCTGAACGACGCGGTCACGCGGCTGCCCCAAGTGCAAGGCACCGATGGCAACGTGCAGATCGGCCGCGAACTGACCGGTCTGTTGAACCAGGCCGACAAGGAAGCGCAGAAGCTCAACGACACGTTCGTCGCGAGCGAAATGTTCCTGCTCGCGGTCGCCGACGACAAAGGCGAGGCCGGCCGTCTCGCGCGCGAGCATGGGTTGTCGCGCAAGGCGCTCGAAACCGCGATCGCGGCGGTGCGCGGCGGCTCGCAGGTGCATAGCCAGGACGCCGAAAGCCAGCGCGAAGCGCTGAAGAAATACACGATCGACCTGACCGAGCGCGCCCGCGCAGGCAAGCTCGACCCCGTGATCGGCCGCGACGACGAAATCCGCCGTTCCATTCAGATCCTGCAGCGCCGCACCAAGAACAACCCGGTGCTGATCGGCGAGCCGGGCGTCGGCAAGACCGCGATCGTCGAGGGGCTCGCGCAGCGCATCGTCAACGGCGAAGTGCCGGAAACGCTGAAGAACAAGCGCGTGCTGTCGCTCGACATGGCCGCGCTGCTCGCGGGCGCCAAGTATCGCGGCGAGTTCGAGGAGCGCCTGAAGGCGGTGCTCAACGACATCGCGAAGGACGAAGGGCAAACCATCGTCTTCATCGACGAGATTCACACGATGGTCGGCGCCGGCAAGGCCGAAGGCGCGATGGACGCGGGCAACATGCTGAAGCCGGCGCTCTCGCGCGGCGAGCTGCATTGCGTCGGCGCGACCACGCTCGACGAATACCGCAAGTACATCGAAAAGGATGCCGCGCTCGAGCGCCGTTTCCAGAAGGTGCTGGTGGACGAGCCGTCGGTCGAGGCGACCATCGCGATCCTGCGCGGTCTGCAGGAGCGCTATGAGCTGCACCACGGCGTCGACATCACCGACCCGGCGATCGTCGCGGCCGCCGAGCTGTCGCATCGTTACATCACGGACCGCTTCCTGCCCGACAAGGCGATCGATCTGATCGACGAAGCGGCGTCGAAGATCAAGATGGAAATCGACTCGAAGCCGGAGGAGATGGATCGGCTCGACCGTCGTCTGATCCAGCTGAAGATCGAACGCGAAGCGGTGAAGAAGGAGAAGGATGAAGCGTCGCAGAAGCGTCTGCAGCTGATCGAAGAGGAAATCGAGCGGCTCAACCGCGAATATTCGGACCTCGATGAAATCTGGACCGCGGAAAAAGCGGCGGTGCAAGGCAGCGCGCAGCTGAAGGAAGAGATCGAGAAGACGCGTGCGGAAATCGTGCGTCTGCAGCGTGAGGGCAAGCTCGAGAAGGTGGCCGAGTTGCAGTACGGCAAGCTGCCGGGTCTCGAGGCGCAGCTGAAGGAAGTCACGCGCGCCGAGGCCGAGGAGCAGAACAGTCCGAAGCGTCCGCGTCTGTTGCGCACGCAGGTCGGCGCGGAAGAAATCGCCGAGGTCGTGTCGCGGGCCACCGGCATTCCGGTGTCGCGCATGATGCAGGGCGAGCGCGAAAAGCTGCTGCAGATCGAGTCGAAGCTGCATGAGCGCGTGGTCGGCCAGGACGAGGCGATCAGCGCGGTCGCCGATGCGATTCGCCGCTCGCGCGCGGGTCTGTCGGACCCGAACCGTCCGTATGGCTCGTTCCTGTTCCTCGGGCCGACCGGCGTCGGCAAGACCGAGCTGTGCAAGGCGTTGGCGTCGTTCCTGTTCGATTCGGAAGAGCATCTCATCCGTATCGACATGAGCGAGTTCATGGAGAAGCACAGCGTCGCGCGTCTGATCGGCGCGCCGCCGGGTTACGTCGGTTACGAGGAGGGCGGTTATCTGACCGAGGCCGTGCGCCGCAAGCCGTATAGCGTGATCCTGCTCGACGAAATCGAGAAGGCGCATCCGGACGTGTTCAACGTGCTGCTGCAGGTGCTCGACGACGGCCGCATGACCGATGGCCAGGGCCGCACCGTCGACTTCAAGAACACGGTGATCGTGATGACCTCGAACCTCGGTTCGCAGGTAATCCAGGCGATGGTCGGCGAGCCGCAGGAAGCCGTGAAGGACGCCGTGTGGGAAGAGGTGAAGCTGCACTTCCGGCCCGAGTTCCTGAACCGGATCGACGACGTCGTCGTGTTCCATGCGCTCGATCGCTCGAACATCCAGTCGATCGCGCGGATCCAGCTGCAGCGTCTGCACGATCGGCTCGCGAAGCTCGACATGCAGCTGGTGGTGTCGGACGCGGCGCTCGAGCACATCGGCAAGGTCGGCTACGACCCGCTGTTCGGTGCGCGGCCGCTGAAGCGCGCGATCCAGCAGGAGATCGAGAACCCGATCGCGAAGCTGATTCTGGCCGGCAAGTTCGGTCCGAAGGATGTGATTCCGGTCGAAGTGGACGACGGCAAGCTGCTGTTCGAGCGCGTCGTGCACTGAAGGCGATGGCTTGATGATGCGAAGGGACGACGGCAGGCGAGTCGTTCCCGCCAACGTTAAGAAACCGGCAACGAAGGTGACTTCGTTGCCGGTTTTCTTTTGCCCGCCGATTTCAAACCGGTGGCATCACCGTGGAGCGAAGGTCTCTGCGAGCCGCCAGCGCATGGCGCACAGCGTGCTTAAGCGTTGCCCTTGTTGCCGAGCAGCGCCGACAGGCCGCCGAGCGCGCCGAGCACCGTGGTCGCGTTCAGCTTGCCATCGGCCGGCACTTCGCCTTCCGGCGTGGCCGCGTTGACGACGTGCGGCAGGATCTGCGACAGCAGACCCGTCACCTGATCCGGCTGGACGCCGGCCTTGGCGGCGAGACCGGTCACGGCTTCCGAGCCCAGCACGTTATGCAGCGCGTCGGGTGCGATCGGCTGGTTTTCGCCATTGCCGACCCACGACGACACGACGTCGCCGAGGCCCTTTTCCTGGAAGCGCTGGATCAGGCCGTTCAGGCCACCAGGCTGGTTGTTGACGAATTCGAGCGCGGCGGTGATCAGCGCTTGCTGGCCGCCGCCTTCTGGCGATTTGCCAAGCAGGGAACCGATGGTGTCGAGTAGGCTCATGACGGTCTCTCTTCAATGCCGGCGCGTATGACGGCCGGGCGGTTGACGTCGACGCGCGGTTGCGCGTCGCGGTGAAACGCAGGGCGGCAGCCCCGCCGGCATCATGCGCCGGACGCAGCCGCGGCGGATGCCGCCTTGCTCTTCTTCGCTTTCTTCTTCGAAGCCTTGGTGCCGGACGCGTCGGCCGGTGCGCTAGCCGCGACGGCCGGAGCCGAAGCAGCTGCCGCTTCGGCTGCTGCGGCCTTGTCCTTCTTCTTCGACTTCGACGGCTTCGCGGCCGAGGCAGGGGCAGCCGCGGCCGGCGCTGCCGTCGTGGCAGCGGGCGCGGCGGCGGTTGCCGCGGGAGCCGCCGGTGTGGTCTTCGTGGCCGACTTGGTGGACGTCTTCGCGCCGGTCGGCGGTGCCGACGAGCCGTTGATGGTCAGTCCGGCCGCTTCGAGGTTCTCGACCGATTTCTGGCCGATGCCCTTCACACGCGCGGCGAGATCGTCGGCGTTCTTGAACGGGCCGTTTTTGGCGCGTTCGTCGAGAATCGCTTTCGCATGCACGGGGCCGATGCCCTTGACCGATTCGAGCGCGGCCTGATCGGCGGTATTCACTTCCACGGCCGCGGCAAATCCGGCCGACAGCGACAAAGCCACAGCGAGGCAAAGCATGAAAAGCTTCTTCAGCATGGCAAGCACTCCATTGAGGGCAAAAAGTTAGCCGGGAACGGACGACCTATCCTGTCAGCGGGCGCTGCGTTTAAGCATAGGACAAATCGCAGGCCCGATTTGAGATAGCGGACGATTTATACCGATCGATTGATGACAAGTAAATCCGCCACACAATATTTAAAGCTTTTAGCGGCATGCAGCGCCGGTGAATTTATCGGTCGATATCGGTCGCGATAACTCGTCTGCGATAAAGAATGAGCAACGCAAAGGAATGACAGCGTCCGACGCTTGACTTAGAGTGCACTCGAAGTCCTAACCTGAGTCCGTCATGTCGAAACACTCAACCGCGCTCACCATCGGTCAGGTCGCCGGAACGATCGGCGTGTCCACGCACACGCTGCGCTATTACGAACAGGCCGGCCTGATCAGGCCGGTCGGACGCACGCAGACGGGGCACCGGCTGTACTCGCCCGCCGATCTCGACTGGTTGCGCTTCGTGATGCGTCTGAAGGCAACGGGCATGTCGATCTCCGGCATGCAGCAGATCGCCGCGCTGCGCGCGCAAGGCCATCCGACGATGCGCGCACGCCGCGACCTGCTGGTTGCGCATCGCACCGCGCTGCTCGCGCGGATCGCCGATCTGCAGAGCAACCTCGGCGCGATCGACGACAAGATCGCGTACTACGAGGCGGCCACGAGCGGCGCGCTTGAGCCCGACCCGGCACGACAGGACGACGAAGCCTCGTCGCCCTCACACCCCGATAAGGACTCGCAATGGACTACGCACACAACGACCGCTACGCGCGGGGCTGGGACAAGCTCAGGGAAATCGACGGTTCGGCGGGCGAGCAGGTAATCGCCGCGCTCGCGCCCGTCGCGCCGGAATTCGGACGCCTGTTGATTGAATTCGGCTTCGGCGACATCTACAGCCGGCCGCAGCTCGATCTGCGCACGCGTGAGATTGCGACGATCGCATCGCTCGCGACCCTCGGCTGCGCGCAGCCGCAGCTGAAGGTACATATCGAGGCGGCGCTGAACGTCGGCTGCACGCGCGAGCAGATCGTCGAGGTGTTCATGCAGATGGCGCTTTATGCGGGCTTTCCGGCCGCGCTCAATGCGCTGTTCGCGGCGGGGGAAATTTTCGAGGCCAAGGATCGGGAGGGGGAGGCCGCATACGCGGCGTGAGCGGGCTGAGCTGCGGGGGGAACGGAAAGGCGGATGCAGAACAGGTCGTCTCTCACCCCGGCTTGGGCGCAACTGACGGTCCGGTCGGTGCTATTCGTGGCCTTCCCAACTCCCCATCCCTTCAAACAGCCGAATCGACCCGCGCCGCCGCAGCCTCGCGCGAATAGCGCTGGCTCACGATTCGCCAGTACACGAGCAAGCCGAGCCCGGCAATCGCGAGACTTGCGGTATTCGCGACCCAGAAGCCGCGCGCGCCAGTCAGCCAGGGCGGCGTGAGGCCGGTCGTATCGAAGCCGAGCGCATAGCCGCCGCCGAGCCCGACTCCCCACAGCGCCACCGCATAGATGATGGTCGGCACGACCGCGACCTTGTAGGCGCGCAGCACGAACGCGGTCGAGATCTGCAACGCGTCGAACAGGTGGTAGCAGGCGACGATCAGCACCAGCGGCAACGCCTTCGCCGCGACCTGCGCGTTCGTCGTATAGCCCGCGACGATATATGGCCGCAGCACGAGCACGAGCGCGCCATAGCAGCACGCGATCGCAACCGCCATCGCGATGCCGTGACGCGACAGCGTGCGCGCCGCCTGCGGCCGATGCGCGCCGAGCGCCTGCGCGACCAGCGTCGACGACGCGATGCCGATCGACAGTGGCGTCATATAGAGCACCGCGCCGACGTTGCCGGCGATCTGATGTCCGGCGAGCGTCGTCGTGCCGAAACGCGCGATGAAAAGCGCCATGAAGGTGTACGACGTGACCTCGATCAGATACGACAGCCCCATTGGAATACCGAGCCGCAGTTGCGCGGCCTGGCGCTTCCAGACCGGCCAGCAGAAGTGCGTGAAGATGCCGAGTGCCTTGAAATCGTCGACGCGCGCGAGCAGCAGCATGCCGAGCGCCGCGAGTGCCCAGTTGAGCAGCGTGCTCGCGAGCGCGCAGCCCGGACCGCCCAGCGCGGGCACGCCGAGGCCGCCGAAAATGAACCAGGTATTGAGCGGAATTTTCAGCAGCAGCGCGGCGATCTGCAGGAACATCACGAGCCGCGGTTTGGCGAGCGCATTGGCAACGGAGCCGTAGACCCGGAAGGCGAGGCCGGCGGGCAGCCCGAACGCGAGAATCCGCAGGTACGCGAGCGTGCGCTCGTGCAGCGCGTCGGGCACCCGCGACAACGCCAGCAGCGGTCCGGGGAAGAACAGGATCAGAAAGCCGATCACGGTCAGCGCGGCGGCAAGCCACCATGACTGGCGGACCTCTTCGCCGATCTCGCCGTAGCGACGCGCGCCGTACAGTTGCGCGGTGATCGGCTGCAGCGCGGTCAGGATGCCGGTCAGGCCGATATAGACCGAGACGTAGATCGACGAGCCGAGGCCGAGCGCGGCCAGATCGACGGCCGAGTAGCGCCCGACCATCGCCGTGTCGATCACGCCGAACGCGATGATGGCCAACTGGCCGATCAATACGGGCCACGCGAGCGCGGCGATCTTCCGTACGTCGGCGAACATCGTCAGTCGCGCTTCTTGTGCCAGTTGCGGCGCTTGCCGGGCGGCGGCTTGGGACGGTCGATGCGCACGTACAGGCGGAAGCGTTCGTCGCGGTCCGCCGCGCGGCGGCCTTCCCACACGAGCTTCCAGATGTAGTCGGGCATCGCGCTCGGGTTGCCGTAGTCCTGCGAGTCCTGACGCAGGATTACGTCGCAGTCCTGGTCGAACGAGAAATGCATGTCGCCGAAATACGCGAATGTCGCGATCTGCGCATTGCCCAGGCGCACCGGCGCGATGCACGTGTAGTCATCGGGCAAGTGGGCGGCGATCTGCTGCGCGACGTCGCGATAGGTCCGGCTGTAGTTGACGACCGGCAGCCACAGCGTCATCAGCAACACCCACATCAGCGTGGTGCCGGCGCTCGACAGCACGACGCTGCGCCACAGCACCTTCGGATGACGCGCGAGGCGCCAGCGCACCAGCAGGAACCAGCACACGGTCACCGCGACCGCGCACACGAACGACAGAATCTTGAACTGCGGCACGAAGCCGGGCGCCAGTCGCGCGAGATTGCGCGCGAGCGGATGCGGAAAGCCGGTCAGGCCTGCCACATACACGAGCCATACGAAGCTGCCGAGGATCGTGAAGCTCAGCAGCGCGAACCAGTCGATCGCGTTGATCGCGCCGCGCTTGAGCGTCGGCAGCGCGAAAGTGGCGAGCACCGCGAGCGGCGGCAGCAGCAGCATGTAGAGTCGGTTCGACTGATGGCTTTGCAGCACGACGAGCACGAACAGTGGCCCGATCACCGACAGCGGAATCGCCACGTGCGGCGCGCGCCGCAGTCCCTGCCAGCTGAACCACGACCACAGCGCGAGTGGCCAGGCGGGCCATGTGAAGAGCGGCAGGTTTTTCAGCGCATACGCGGCGACCGAGCCGGGCGGGCCCGCGAACGAACTCAGACTCACGTGCAGCCACTGGTTCAGATACCAGACAGCGTCGTCCGGGAACGCGGTGAGCGCGATGATCGGCCACGACACCGCGAGCACGAGCGCCACGGGCAGACCCGCGAGCAGCAGCCAGCGCGATCGCGTTTCGCGTACGATCAGCGTCATCGCGAGCGTGCCGAGCAGCAGCGCGCCGACCAGCACCGGGCTGCTCGCGAGTGTGACGAGGCCGATCGCGAGACCCCAGATCAGCGCGCCCTGAATCGGCTTGTCGATCATGCGCACGAGGCCGTACACGAGCATCGCGATGCAGACGAACTGCGCGAGCTGCGGCGTGGTCTCGTGACCGCGCTCGGCGAGGCCGAAGCACGCGAGCAGGATCAGCAGTGCGCCATCGGCGAGCGTGCGGCCATAGTCGCGCGGTTCCGGCTCGCCGCCGAACGCATATTTGAATGGCTGTACTTCAGCACGCCGGCCGAGCAGATACGCCGCGTACCAGACGAACGCACAGCCCGCGCAGAACAGCAGGCCCGTGAACACGCGCGACGCGTTGCTCGCGTCGACCCACGGTGCGAGGATGCGGATCGCACTCGCGCCGAGCCAGTAGCCGAGCGGGCCGTCCTCGGTCAGATATTTGCCGACCAGATTCGGCAGCAGCCAATCGTGCGCGCCGCCGTTCGCCATCGTCCACATCACACCAAAGCCGGCTGCGTCCTCGTTCTTCCACGGATCGCGGCCGAACAGGCCGAACGAGGCGTAGACGATACAGATGGCCAGCAGCAGCCAGCGCGGCAACGCACTGGTCGCAGAGGCGGTGAGGCGAACGACAGGTCTCATGCGGTGTGTGGAGTCTGGATAAACGATGCAGCCGGAGCGGCCCGGCAGGTCAGGGCGCGAGGGCCCGTTTCGAGCATCCGGCATTGTAGTCGTGCCGTGCGATGCACGTCACGGCCGGTAACGCCCGGCAACGTCAATGGACAAGCTTTAACACAGTGTCGCGAAAGCGCGGCGTGCGACCCAGCGGGCGCACATGCGCAGGCGACAAAAAAGGGCAGCTCGCGCTGCCCTTTCTGTTTGCTCCGTTGCCGGCCGGAAGCCGGCACCGTGGCGGTATTACTTTACTGCCTTGCCCGAAGCACGTGCGCCGAACTTCTTGTTGAACTTCTCGACGCGGCCGGCCGTGTCCATGATCTTTTGCTGGCCGGTGTAGAACGGATGCGATTCCGACGACACTTCGATCTTCGCGAGCGGGTAGGTCTTGCCGTTGAATTCCGCGGTTTCGCGCGTCTGGATGGTCGAGCGCGTCACGAACCTGAAGTCGTTCGACATGTCGACGAACAGGACTTCGCGGTAATTCGGGTGAATGCCTTCTTTCATGGTCTTTCCTTTAATCTGGCGGTAGCCAACCCGCGTGCAGCCTCGAATGGGACTGCCTTCAGGCGCGAGCCACTTGCCTACGGTCGAAAAACCGCGATTATGCCAGAAAATCAGTCGCTTGGCGATTTATCTGCCAGCGGATTCTATTGCGGCGCAAGCGGCGCCCATTCGCGGCGTCTCAAATGGGCGTGAACGTCAAACCGACGCGCGCTGGATCTTGCCGGTAGTAGCGCGCGAGCAGTCGGTACAGTTCCGGATACTCCGCCTCGAACGCTTGGGGCCGCACGAACAGCGCCTCGCTGCATACGGCAAAAAACTCCGACGGATGGTCCGCCGCATACGGATCGATCAGCGACTCGCGTTCGAAACGCGCCCAGCGTCGCTCGGGCACCGCGTCGACTTTCGCACAGAAGTGATCGTATGCATGGTCGAACACATCGGCCCATGCCTGCGCATCGAGCGGCGCGTGCCAGCGGCGCATCAGCGGCGGGTGGCCATCCGCTTCGCCGTTGAGCATGTCGATCTTGTGCGCGAACTCGTGGATCACGACGTTGTATGCGTCGCTGCCATCGGTCATCTGCGCGTCTTCCCACGACAGCACCACCGGGCCGCCTTCCCACGCCTCGCCGCTGGCGTCGTGTTCGATCTCGTGCACGACGCCATCTTCGTCCTCAACGGTCTTGCGGATCACGAACTCGCCCGGATAGACGATCACGCCGACCCAGCCGCGATACAGATCGAGGCTCAGGTTCAGCACCGGCAGGCATGCCTGCGCGGCGATGCCGACCGTCATCGCATCGGTCAGCTCGAGCTCGTGCGCGGTCGAGAACTCCTTCTGCGCGAGGAAGAGACTCGTCATCTCGCGCAGTCGCGCGAGATCGGGCGCTTCCAGATGCGTGAGAAAGGGTAGGCCGGCGAGTGTCGCCTGCCACAAGGAATCGTCGATCGCGTAGTCGCGCAGCGTGCGCTCGCGACGCCGTGCGCCCAGCCAGTTCGTGAGTTTCGACAGCATGCTTGGAGCCCACCTTCAGTCGATCTGTTTTTGCTACGCGGCGAACGGGGCGCCGCATATCGCGACGCCGATCAGAAAATAGAAACCGTCGAGCGACGCGAGCAAACTGGCCTGCTGCCCAATCGACCGGCTGATCGACGCGATCGCGAGCGCGTGCGCTTCGCTCACCGCATGACCGGCGGCGGCGGAGCCGCGCGCCAGCGTAGCGAGCGTGTTCTGGTAGACCGGATTGTACGGATTCACGGACTCCGCGAGGCGACTTTGATGCAGCGCGAGCCGGTGCTGCTCGACGATGATCACCGAGGCGGTCGCGAAGGAGATGGTCAACTGCCGGACGATGTTTTTCAGCCGGTAGCCGTGCGTGAACCCCTCCTCGATCAAGCAGATGCGGCACGTCAGATTCGCGACCGGCGGCACGATGAACAGCAACAGCAGGCCGCGCAGCAGCAGCGGCAGGGCGAGCGCCGCCTCGCCGACGTCCGGTGACATGCGTGTCGTCCACCCGGTGGCGAACGCGGCCACCCCGAAGCCCGGCACGATGATCCACTTCTTGCGCGGCAGCAGCTTCGCAAAACGCAGATAGACGAACAGCGCGCTCGCCGAAATCAGCGACGTGGCGCCGACGAGCCGCCCGGTGTTCTCGACGGGACAGCCGAGGCCCCTCCGAGAAACCGCGTGTACGTTCACGCTGATGTTGAGGCGGCGCATTGTCTCTGCGGACGATGGACGAAAAAAAACCGCTCGCAGCTTGCGAGCGGTTTTTCATGCGTTGCAGTTGCCGACTTGCAGTTGCCGACTAATACGGCCAGCACGAACGTCGCGCGTTAGCTGCCGCCGCCACGACGCATCATGTCGAAGAACTCGGAATTGCTCTTCGTCTGGCGGATCTTGTCCAGCAGAAATTCCATCGACTCGACTTCGTCCATGTCGTGAATGAACTTGCGCAGTACCCAGATCTTCTGCAGCGCTTCGGGCTTGATCAGCAGCTCTTCGCGGCGCGTGCCCGACTTGTTCAGGTTGATTGACGGGTAGACGCGCTTCTCGGCGAGACGGCGCTCGAGGTGCACTTCCATGTTGCCGGTGCCCTTGAACTCTTCGTAGATCACATCGTCCATGCGGCTGCCGGTTTCGATCAGCGCCGTGCCGATGATGGTCAGCGATCCGCCTTCCTCGATGTTGCGCGCCGCGCCGAAGAACCGCTTCGGGCGCTGCAGCGCGTTCGCGTCGACACCGCCCGTCAGCACCTTGCCCGAGGCCGGGACCACCGTGTTGTAAGCGCGCGCGAGACGCGTGATCGAGTCGAGCAGAATCACGACGTCGTTCTTCATTTCGACGAGGCGCTTGGCCTTCTCGATCACCATTTCGGCGACCTGTACGTGACGCGCGGCGGGTTCGTCGAACGTTGAGGCGATCACTTCGCCGGCCACCGAACGCTGCATTTCCGTCACTTCCTCCGGACGCTCGTCGATCAGCAGCACGAACAGCACGACGTCGGGATGGTTCTGCTTGATCGCGTGCGCGATGTGCTGAAGCATCACGGTCTTGCCCGACTTCGGCGACGCGACGAGCAGGCCGCGCTGGCCCTTGCCGATCGGCGCGATCATGTCGATGATGCGGCCGGTCACGTTCTCTTCGCCACGCATTTCACGTTCGAGCAGCAGCACCTTGTTCGGGTGCAGCGGCGTCAGGTTTTCGAACATGATCTTGTGCTTCGAGGCCTCCGGCGGCTGGCCGTTGACCTTGTCCACCTTCACCAGCGCGAAATAGCGTTCGCCGTCTTTCGGCGTGCGCACTTCGCCTTCGATCGTGTCGCCCGTATGCAGATTGAAGCGGCGGATTTGCGACGGGCTGATGTAGATGTCGTCCGTGCTGGCGAGGTAGGAGGTCTCCGGCGAGCGCAGGAAGCCGAAACCGTCCGGCAGCACTTCGAGGGTGCCGTCGCCGAAGATCGTGTCGCCCGCTCTGGCTCGTTTTTTTAGAATGGCGAACATCAATTCCTGCTTGCGCAGGCGGTTCGCGCTTTCGATCTCGAGGCCATTGGCCATCTCGATCAATTGGGACACGTGCAGAGTCTTAAGCTCGGATAAATGCATACGGAGAACCCGCAGGAGAAGGTGCGACGAAATGAAATCTGGGAGGAGGGTGAGCGGAACCGCTCAAAGACTTACACGTCTTTTCGACGTTTTGTGGATTCTAGCATAGCACACGCCAATTTAAGCCAGTGCGGCAGCGTGGCATCTTTGTTGCAAAGCGTGTTGCCGGCTGACAACACGCTTGACCAGCGGGCGCGGCGGTTTGCTCACCCGATGCGCCCGATTCTCCAACTGCCTGCGGCGCGCGATGGACCCGCGAGCGCCGCGGCGTACTGCTTGCTTTACAGGTTGCCGTCGAGGAACGCGGTGAGTTGCGACTTCGACAGAGCTCCGACCTTCTGAGCGGCAACGGCGCCGTTCTTGAACAGGATCAATGTGGGGATGCCGCGCACGCCAAACTTGACCGGCGTGGACTGATGCTCGTCGACATTGATCTTCGCGACTTGCAGGCGATCGGCGTAGTCCTTCGCGACCTCGTCGAGGATCGGCGCGATCATCTTGCACGGACCGCACCATTCGGCCCAGAAATCGAGCAGCACGGGTTTATCGGATTTCACGACGTCCTGTTCGAACGATGCGTCGCTAATATGCTTGATTTGTTCGCTCATTTATGAATACCTCTGTCGGTTCGAGGCCCGCCTGAATTGCTCGCCACGATACGTCAAAAACTGGGAAAACTTCCGTTCGCTTTGCCGCATCCAGAGCCTCGCCGCGCATGCCTGTGAAAATCAGAAAAACCGTCTGAAAAAACGCCGGATTTTCACGCAATGCGCGGAAAGAGTCGCGTATGCGGGTCTTTCAACTGGCAGTGTAGCTTAATTCGCTATGCGTTGCCGATGGCGATAGTACTCATCAAGACAGTGGGGCTAATAGGCCGCCGCCGCAGCGTCGGCCGGTTTCTGCGGCTCACGGCGACCGCGTTGCGATCTAAATGGTGTCGCGCGCGGCGAACTCAAGTGCCGCGCGTGGCGGGCGTCGCCGCGGTGGCCGGGAGGGCGTCTGGCGGCGTGCAGAAAGCGGCCGCAAACCGCGCGAAGCCGTTCGAAGCGGAGCGTCGTTCGCGTTTTGCTCATGTCAACAGTCGCACAATGCGCGCGGCAATGATAGAATCCTTCGTGACGGGCCTCCTCGCATGGAGGGATGGTCAACCTGGTCAGGTCGGGAACGAAGCAGCCACAGCCGTTTTCCACCAGTGCCGAGGGTCGGGCTCGTCACCTTTCCTTGCTTTTTTCTCCGCGGCCGTTTTCACGGCTTCTCCGCAGTTTCTCCTCAGTCATTCCCAGCTTTTGTATTGATCGTTCGCCGTCTTCGGATGGAGCGTCGTCGTGGCCGTTTCGCTCATTTCACGCGTCTTCCCGAATCGGTTTTGCGCGCCATTGTTACTGATACAATTTCCGGATGACCTATCAAGTTCTCGCACGCAAATGGCGGCCGAAGGATTTCGCTTCGCTCGTCGGACAGGAGCACGTGGTGCGCGCGCTCACCCATGCGCTCGACGGCGGCCGTCTGCACCATGCCTATTTGTTTACAGGTACGCGCGGCGTCGGCAAGACCACGCTGTCGCGCATCTTCGCGAAGGCGCTCAATTGCGAGACCGGCGTGACGTCGACGCCGTGCGGCGTATGCCGTGCGTGTCGCGAGATCGACGAAGGGCGCTTTGTCGATTACGTCGAAATGGACGCGGCGAGTAATCGTGGCGTCGATGAAATGGCCGCGCTGCTCGAGCGCGCGGTGTACGCGCCCGTCGATGCGCGCTTCAAGGTCTACATGATCGACGAAGTGCACATGCTGACGAACCACGCGTTCAACGCAATGCTGAAGACGCTCGAAGAGCCCCCACCGCACGTCAAGTTCATCCTCGCGACCACCGACCCGCAGAAGATTCCGGTCACCGTGCTGTCGCGCTGTCTGCAGTTCAATCTGAAGCAGATGCCGGCCGGCCATATCGTGTCGCATCTCGAACGCATTCTCGGCGAAGAGAGCGTGCCTCACGAGGCGCAGGCGTTGCGCCTGCTCGCGCGCGCGGCCGACGGTTCGATGCGCGACGCGCTATCGCTGACCGATCAGGCGATCGCCTATTCGGCGAACCAGGTCAGTGAAGACGCGGTGCGCGGCATGCTCGGCGCGCTCGACCAAAGCTATCTGATCCGCCTGCTCGACGCGCTCGCGCAGGGCGACGGCGCGGCGGTGCTGGCGGTCGCCGACGAGATGGCCTTGCGAAGCCTGTCGTTCTCGACGGCGCTGCAAGACCTGGCGAGCCTGCTGCATCGGATCGCGTGGGCGCAGTTCGCGCCTTCGTCGGTGCTCGACGAATGGCCGGAGGCGGCCGACTTGCGCCGTTTCGCCGACGCGTTGAGCGCCGAGCAGGTGCAACTGTTCTATCAGATCGCGACGATCGGCCGAAGCGAACTGGGCCTCGCGCCCGACGAATACGCGGGCTTCACGATGACGCTGCTGCGCATGCTCGCGTTCGAGCCGGCGCCGACAGGCGGCGGTGGCGGAGCGGCGGGAGCCGCTGGCACGCAGAGCGGTGCGGGCGGAGCCGGCGCCGGTGCGCAGCGCTCGGGTGCACCGACGGTTGCCGCGCTGCACGCGCTGTCACCGTCGTCCGCGACGGCCATGGCAACTGCTGCGCCCGTTCGTGGACCTCAGGTAGGCGTTGCCGGCGACGAACAGGGCGACGCGATGAAATCGACCGCGCCGACTGCACAGCCGATCGCGAAGCCCACAGCCGACTCCGCGCAATCTGAAGAAGCACCGCAATCGCCCAACGCCGAAGTCGCCCGCGTGACAGAAGCGCCTGCCATTACGGCACCCCCGCTGGCGCCGTGGGAAGACGCGCCCGCGAATGCCGTCGCCACGATCGCCAGCTCGAGCGCGCCGGTCTCGAACGAAGTTTCCGACATCGCACCTTCGTCCGCACCGAGCGCGCTTGCAACTGCCGCTCCTGGTCGCGCGCAAGGGGCCACGTCACCGGAACCGGAAGCGCGGCCGGAATTGGCGGCGCCCGCTTCAACGGCGGCACCGGCGGCCGCAGCCGACTCCGTACCGCGCCGCGCGGGCGGCGCCAGCGCCGCGCTCGACGTGCTGCGCAACGCCGGCATGAAAGTAGCGTCCGACCGTGGCCGCGCTAACACGGACGTGTCCGCGAAGCCGGCCGCACCCGCCACACCGAAGCCGGCCGCACCGAAGCCGGCCGCACCGAAGCCGGCCGCACCGAAACCCGCCGCGCCGCGTGTGGTCGTGCCGGTGCCGACGCCCGGTGCGTCACGCCGCGTGTCGCAGGACACCGCCGCGCAGGCTGCGCCCACTCGCGACGCAAATAGCGGCGCGAGCAGCAATGCGCAGCAGAACAGCCCGTCGATCCCACCATGGGACGACATGCCGCCCGACGACTACCTGCCGTTGTCGGCCGCGGACGACGCGTACTTCATTCCGCCAGACGACGACTTCGTGCCGGTGTTCGACCGCGGCCCCGACGACGTCCGCATGGACGGCGCGGCCGCGCAGGCCGCCGCGCCGACGCCGCTCGCCGATACGCGCCCGCGGCCGCCTGCCGTGCCGCTCGATCCGCTAGGTTTCACCGGCGACTGGCCGGCGCTCGCCGTCGATCTGCCGCTGAAGGGCATCTCGTATCAGCTTGCGTTCAACAGCGAACTGATGGCGCTCGACGGCAGCACGCTGAAGCTCAACGTGCCGGTGCCGCAATACGCAGAAGCGTCGCAGGTCGCTAAACTGAAGGCAGCGCTCGTCGAGCGGCTCGGCCAGAACGTCGACGTGCAGGTCGAAGTCGGCCCGGCGCGCCGTACCGCCGCCGCGCACGACGCGAAGCTGCGCGCGCAGCGCCAGCAGGAAGCCGAGCGCGAGATCAGCGCCGATCCGTTTGTGCAGTCGCTGATTCGCGAGTTCGGTGCGAGCATCGTGCCGGGCTCGATCCGCCCGATTACCCCGGACGCCGCCCCGAACGGCGCGTCGCCGGCCCACTGATCCATCGTTCGCGGCGTCGTCGCGGCGCGGCGCCGGAATGCCAGATTCCACGCTATCTAGAAGGAGCACGTCCATGATGAAAGGCCAACTCGCCGGGCTGATGAAGCAAGCCCAGCAGATGCAGGAAAACATGAAGAAGATGCAGGAGCAACTCGCGCTGATCGAAGTCGAGGGGCAGTCGGGTGCCGGTCTCGTCAAGGTGACGATGACCTGCAAGAACGACGTGCGCCGCGTGTCGATCGACCCGAGCCTGCTCGCCGACGACAAGGACATGCTGGAAGATCTCGTCGCCGCCGCGTTCAACGACGCCGTGCGCAAGGCCGAGGCGACCGCGCAGGAAAAGATGGGCGGCATGACCGCCGGCCTGCCGCTGCCGCCGGGTTTCAAGCTGCCGTTCTGAACCTGTTCTGATTGAGAACGGGCTGAAGCGGGTGAGCGCCGCGGCGGTTGATTGCCGCGGTGCGAACGCAGACGCTCGCCGCCGCGCGCCGCGCGCAGGCTGGAAACATCGAACCTGCAGCCGCGCGTGAAAGCGTCGTCACGGCGTGAAAGCGCGGCCCGGTTCGAGCAACACCCCCGCATCCCGATTCGCCCACCCGAGCACCACCCACGTCGACGCCGATCCGCATGAAACAACCTTCCGCCCTGTCGGCGCTCGTCGAAGCGCTGCGCGCGCTGCCCGGTGTCGGGCCGAAGTCCGCGCAGCGCATGGCGTATCACCTGATGCAGCACGATCGCGAAGGCGCCGAAAAACTCGGGCGCTCGCTGTTGTTCGCGACCGAGCATCTGCGTCACTGCGAAAAGTGCAACACATTTACCGAAGCGCAGATCTGCGAGGTCTGCCTCGATGAGGAGCGCGATCCGTCGCTGCTGTGCGTCGTCGAAACGCCGGCCGACCAGATCATGCTCGAACAGACGATGACCTATCGCGGCCTCTATTTCGTGCTGATGGGGCGGTTGAGTCCGCTCGACGGCATCGGCCCGAAGGAAATCCATTTCGACCGGCTCGTGAAGCGCGCGTCGGATGGCGTCGTCAAGGAAGTCGTGCTGGCCACCAATTTCACCAACGAGGGTGAGGCCACCGCGCATTACCTCGGACAGACGCTGAAGGCGCGCGGCCTTGCCGTGACGCGTCTCGCGCGCGGCGTGCCGGTGGGCGGCGAGCTCGAGTATGTCGACGCGGGCACGATCGCGCGCGCGATGCTCGACCGTCGTTCGATGTAGTCAGGCGGCTTTCGTTGGCCGCCGCCATATCCGTCCAGGCACGCATCGTCGCAAGTCGTTGCAAACCAGACAGACCGGGTACACAACGATGCAGAACCAGGGAGACTCATGAGCGCCACCCCCGAATCAGGCGCGAGCGCCGCACCGCATGACGCGTGCGGTCCGCTCGCCGGCGTCAAGGTGCTTGAACTCGGCACGCTGATTGCCGGGCCGTTCGCCGCGCGTTTTCTCGGCGAGTTCGGCGCCGACGTCGTCAAGATCGAAGACCCCAAAGGCGGCGACCCGCTGCGCAAATGGCGCAAGCTGTACCCGGAAGTCGGCGGTACGTCGCTGTGGTGGGCCGTGCAGGCGCGCAACAAGAAGTCCGTCACGATCAACCTGAAAGCCGAGGAGGGCAAGGAGATCGTGCGGCGCCTCGCGAAAGAGGCCGATATCGTCGTCGAGAATTTCCGGCCCGGTCTGCTCGAAAAGCTCGGGCTCGGCTACGACGTGCTGTCCGCCGAGAACCCCGGCCTCGTGATGGTGCGTCTGTCGGGCTACGGCCAGACGGGCCCGTATCGCGACCGGCCCGGCTTCGGCGCGATCGCCGAGTCGATGGGCGGTCTGCGCCATATCACCGGCTATCCGGATCTGCCGCCGCCGCGCATCGGCATTTCGATCGGCGATTCGATCGCCGCGCTGCACGGTGTGATCGGCGCGCTGATGGCGCTGCATCACAAGCAGGTGAACGGCGGCAAGGGGCAGGTCGTCGACGTCGCGCTGTACGAGGCCGTCTTCAACATGATGGAAAGCGTGGTGCCCGAATACGGCGTCTACGGCATGGTGCGCGAGCGTACCGGCGCGTCTCTGCCGGGCATCGTGCCGTCGAATACGTATCCGTGCCGCGACGGCAGCATCGTGATCGGCGGCAATAGCGATCCGATCTTCAGGCGCCTGATGATCGCGATCGAACGCGACGATCTCGCCAACGATCCGGCGCTCGCGCATAACGATGGCCGCGTGCTGCGCACGCAGGAAATCGACGCCGCGATCGGCGCGTGGCTGTCCACGCGCACGATCGACGAAGCGCTCGCGGTGCTGAACGCGGCCGACGTGCCGGTGGGCCGCATCTACAGCGTCGCCGATATGTTCACCGATCCGCAGTTCATCGCGCGGCAGATGATCCAGCGGTTCAAGTGGCAGGACGGCAAGGAAATCACGTTGCCCGCGGTTACGCCGAAGCTGTCGGCGACGCCCGGTGAGACGCGCTGGCTGGGGCCAGAACTGGGTGAACATACCGATGAAGTCCTGCAATCGCTAGGTTATGATGCTGACGGCATCGCGCGGTTGCGGGCGCAACAGATCGTCTGATGCGCACAGCGCAACGCATAGAGAAAGGCGCGTAAAGCGCGGCGCTGATGCACGATTCGCGCCTTGCGACCGGCAGCCCCACACCGTGGCCATGCGCTCGCGCAACGCGCACACGGGCGGTCAAAAAGCCGGACTACAAAAAATCTGGAGACAACGGACCATGCAACGCAGAACCTTCCTCGCCGGCGGTGCGGCGCTCGCGGGCGCCTCGCTCGCGGCCACGCCGTTCGCTTTCGCGCAGGGCAAGCCCGAGACCACCAAGGTCGCCATCGCGGTCGGCGGCAAGAACCTGTTCTACTACCTGCCGCTGACGATCGCCGAGCGCCGCAACTACTTCAGGGACGAGGGGCTCGAAGTCGAGATTTCCGACTTCGCGGGCGGCTCGCAGGCGTTGAAGGCGGCAGTCGGCGGAAGCGCCGACGTGGTCTCCGGCGCGTTCGAACACACGCTGCTGTTGCAGGCGCAAAAGCAGATGTTCCGCGAATTCGTGCTGCAGGGCCGCGCGCCGCAGATCGTGCTCGCGGTGTCGAAGAAGACGATGCCGAACTACAGGTCGATCGCCGATCTGAAGGGCAAGAAGATTGGCGTGACCGCGCCGGGTTCGTCGACGTCGATCATGGCGAGCTTCGTCCTCGCGAAAGCGGGGCTCAGTCCGAAGGACGTCGCGTTCATCGGCGTGGGCGCCGGTGCCGGCGCGATCGCCGCGCTGCAGTCCGGGCAGATCGACGCGATCGCCAATCTCGATCCGGTCGTCACGCGCCTCGAGCGCGCCGGCGACGTGCGCGTCGTGTCGGATACCCGCACGCTCACCGATACGCACATCGTGTTCGGCGGCGACATGCCGGCGGGCTGCCTGTACGCATCGCAGTCGTTCATCACGAAGAACCCGAACACCACGCAGGCGCTGACCAATGCGATGGTGCGCGCGCTCAAGTGGCTGCAGAACGCGAGCGGCAGCGAACTGATCAACACGGTGCCGGAGAGCTATCTGCTCGGCGACCGCGCGCTCTATCTCGACGCGTGGCAGCACGTGCGCGAAGCGATGTCGCCCGACGGCCTGATGCCCGCCGACGGTCCCGCGACGTCGCTGAAGACGCTGAAGGCGTTCGATCCGGTGATCCAGAACGCGCAGATCGATCTGTCGAAGACGTGGACCAACGAGTTCGTGAAGAAGGCACTCGCGACCGTCAAGGCATAAACGACGCGGCGCGCGCACAGGCGCATCGAATGGGACGTGGACAGGGCGATTCGCCGCGTCCACAGCCGTCGCCCCAGCGTCGCCGCGACAACTCCCCGCTAACCCGATTCCCGAAGCGAGACGTACGATGACCGTTGCTGCCCTGGCGTTCGAAAACATCACCTGCACGTTCGCCGCGCGTGACAACCGCGCACAGCGCTACACAGCAGTTAAGGACACGACGCTGCGTATCGAGCCCGGCGAGTTCGTGTCGGTCGTCGGGCCGACTGGCTGCGGCAAGTCCACGCTGCTGAACATCGGCGCGGGGCTGCTCCAGCCGTCGACGGGCGGCGTCAGCGTGTTCGGCGAACAGCTCAGCGGCCTGAATCGCCGAGCGGGCTATATGTTCCAGGCAGATGCGCTGATGCCGTGGCGCTCGGCGCTCGACAACGTGATGGCCGGCCTGTCGTTTCACCGCGTGCCGGCCTCGGAAGCGCGCGCGAAGGCCGAAGAGTGGTTGAAGCGTGTCGGTCTCGGCGGCTTCGGCGACCGCTATCCGCATCAGCTGTCGGGCGGCATGCGCAAGCGCGTCGCGATGGCGCAGACGCTAATCCTCGACCCCGACATCATCCTCATGGACGAGCCGTTTTCCGCGCTGGATATTCAAACGCGGCAGCTGATGGAAAACGAGCTGCTCGATCTCTGGGCCGCGAAGCGCAAGGCCGTGCTGTTCATTACGCACGATCTCGACGAAGCGATCGCGATGTCGGACCGCGTGGTGGTACTGTCGGCCGGGCCTGCGACGCATCCGATCGGCGAGTTCCGGATCGATCTGCCGCGGCCGCGCGATGTCGCCGAAATCCGTTCGCATCCGCGCTTCGTCGAGTTGCATGCGCAGCTCTGGGGTGTGCTGCGCGACGAGGTGCTCAAGGGTTATCAGCAGCAACTGACCGCTGTTTAAATGTGCAGCGCATCCCCGCCTGCGCATCGAAAAGAAGACGTGTTCAATAATCGTCCAAGGCAAACCAAGTCATGTGGAAGACGTTGCGCCCGAGCCGGGCGAATCTGGTGATCTGGCAGTGGCTGCTGCTCGTGCTGTGCTTCGTGCTGTGGTACGTGCTGACGAGCCCGACGCTGATACCGCCGTTCTATTTCGACGATCCGAACAAGGCGGCGTTTTTCTTTGGCGAGCCGCAGAAAGTACTGCAGCGGATCTGGGAATGGTTCACGGGCGGCGAGATCTATCTGCATCTGTGGATCACGCTCGTCGAGACCGTGCTCGCGTTCGTCTTTGGCACCACGATCGGGCTCGGCGTCGGCCTGTGGCTCGCGCTCGCGCCGACCGCGAGCGCGCTGTTCGATCCGTACGTGAAGGCCGCGAACTCGATGCCGCGCGTGATTCTCGCGCCGATCTTCGGCGTGTGGTTCGGCCTCGGCATCTGGTCGAAGGTCGCACTCGGCGTCACGCTGGTGTTCTTCATCGTGTTCTTCAACGTCTACCAGGGCGTGAAGGAAGTGAGCCCGGTCGTGCTCGCGAACGCGCGCATGCTCGGCGCGAACCGCAAACAGCTGCTGCGTTTCGTCTATCTGCCGAGCGCGATGAGCTGGGTGTTTTCGAGCCTGCATACGTCGGTGGGGCTTGCGTTCGTCGGCTCGGTGGTGGGCGAGTATCTGGGCTCGGCGCGCGGCGTCGGCTATCTGATCCTGCAGGCCGAGGGCACCTTCGATATCAACACGGTGTTCGCGGGGATTCTGGTGTTGACCGCGTTCGCGCTGATTCTCGATGCGATCGTCGGGACCGCGGAGCGGCGTTTGATGAAGTGGCAGCCGCGCACCGGGGATACAGAGAAGTTGTGAACGTGGATCGCAAGCGGCGCGGCGGCCGAAATCGCAGTCGGCCGCCGCGCCGTTTTTGATGCTGCTTTATTGGTTGTGCTACGGCGTGATGACCACCTTGCCGATCACGCGGCGCTCGGCCATGTCGCGCAACGCGCGGCCGGTGTCGTCGAGCGAGTAGCGGGCCGACACGTAGGGCTTGAGCTTGCCTTCACGAATCCAGCCGGTCATCTGCTCGAATGCCGCGCGATTGCGCTGCGGCTCACGCTTTGCGAAGTCGCCCCAGAACACGCCGACCACGCTTGCGCCCTTGAGCAACATCAGGTTCAGCGGCAGCCTTGGAATCTCGCCATTCGCAAAGCCGACCACCAGATAACGCCCCCTCCAGCCGATGCTGCGAAACGCCGGCTCCGCATACATGCCGCCGACCGGGTCGTAGATCACGTCCGGACCCTTGCCGTCGGTGAGCGCCTTGATGCGCTCGCGCAGATCCTCGGTGTTGTAGTTGATCGTCGCGTCCGCGCCGTGCTTCATGCAGGTCGCGAGCTTTTCGTCGCTCGATGCCGCCGCGATCACGCGCGCGCCGAGCGCCTTGCCGATTTCGACCGCCGCCAGCCCGACTCCGCCGGCCGCGCCGAGCACGAGCATCGTCTCGCCCGGCTGCAGCGCGCCGCGATCGACCACCGCGTGATGCGAGGTGCCATACGCGAGCGTGAACGCGGCCGCGAGTTCGAACGACACGTCATCGTCGAGCGGCACGCAGGCCGCGGCGGGCGCAAGCGCCTGCTCGGCAAAACCGCCGGAGCCGGTGAACGCGGCCACGCGCGAACCAGGCTTGAACTGCGTGACGCCTTCGCCCACCGCGCGCACGATGCCCGCGGCTTCCGAACCGGGCGTGAACGGCAACGGCGGCTTGAACTGGTATTTGTTCTCGATGATCAGCACGTCGGGAAAATTGACGGCAGCGGCCTTCACGTCGATCACGACGTGGCCAGGCGGCGCTTCGAGATCCGCCAGGTTGTCGACGACCAGGCTCTCGGGCGGCCCGTACTGCTTGCAGCGAATCGCGCGCATCGTGTCTCCGTATTGTTCAGGGTTTGCACTGTTTTCGAGTGTAAAGTAAAGCGCACGACCGTGCGATTTATTGCGCTGCGGGTTACAACGTGCAGCGCGCTTTTGATGCGTCGCGCGCGCTTCTCGCGCAAGCCGTATTGCATTGCACAGCGCGAAGTACGCACAGGATGCCGATTCATCGACGAGCGCGCACGGCCGCGCGTTCAGTGCGAAGCTGCATCTTTGCGTTCGATACAAGCATCCGCGCACTGGAAAATACTGGCTCGCACGACGCTTGTGCACGCCACGCGGACACGCCGTCCATGTCGTTCGCGTGCCATCTTTCCTCGGTTACAATCGGCGCATGCGAATCCTACTCAGCAACGACGACGGTTATCTGGCGCCGGGCCTCGCCGCGCTTTACGAAGCGCTGAAGCCGATCGCCAACGTCACCGTGATGGCTCCCGAACAGAACTGCAGCGCCGCGTCGAATTCCCTGACGCTGTGGCGGCCGCTGTCGGTCCTGCGTTCGGCGAACGGTTTCTACTACGTGAACGGCACGCCGACCGACTCGGTGCACATCGCACTGACCGGCATGCTCGACCATACACCGGACCTCGTCGTGTCGGGTATCAACAACGGCCAGAACATGGGCGACGACACGCTGTATTCCGGCACCGTCGCAGCCGCCACCGAAGGCATCATGTTCGGGGTGCCGGCCATCGCGTTCTCGCTCGTCGACAAGGACTGGGCGCATCTCGAAGACGCGGCCCGCGTTGCCGCCGAAATCGTCGCGCATTATCTCGCGCGGCCGTTGCCGGGACATCCGCTGCTGAACGTCAATATTCCTAACCTGCCGTATGACGAACTGCGCGACTGGCAGATCACGCGACTCGGCAAACGTCATCCGTCGCAGCCGGTGATCCGCCAGACCAATCCGCGCGGCGAACCGATCTATTGGATCGGCGCCTCGGGCCAGGCGCGCGACGCGAGCGAAGGCACGGACTTCCATGCGGTGGCCAACGGCGCCGTGTCGATCACGCCGCTGCAGCTCGATCTGACCTACACGCAAATGCTGCCCGCGGCGCGCGACTGGCTGCGCGCCGGGAGCGGCAGTTCATGACCGGCGAGCGCGCGAAGCGCTTTCCGTTAGGTCTCGAGGACCTGGTGCGCGAACCGCGCCGGCCCGAGGGACGTCCGGGTGAGATGCGCGCGGCGGCGCTCGCGGCGAGCGCGGCGTTGAACGCACGGCAGCAGTCGGCGAAACCGACGCAGGGCGGCGCGGCCGCACGGGCGCAAGCGAGGACCTCAGCTGCTGCGCAATCTACGCCGGCGACGCGACCCCAGGTGATTCCCCAGGCGAAGACGCAAAGTGCTTCGTTCGGTACGTCAACGGCGGCGACCGGTGTAATGCCGCCAAAGCCGCAGGCCGCGCCAGTCGCTAAGACAACGGCGAACTCGTTGGCTGGTGCATTGGCGGGGCAGCCTGTCAAGCAAGCACCAAAGTCGTCGGTCAAGCCAGGCAAAAACTCGACGCATGCGTCTGGCCACAGCGCACGCGCGACGCCATTACTCCAGTCGCAACTGCAGCAAAGCGCGAAACCCGCGCCGAACGCCGCGTTGGCCGGTGCAATGAGCGGCGCGATGAACAACGCCTTGGCGCTGACCTCGGAACGGGTTCGCGAACGCATGGTCGAACGCGTGCGAGCCAATGGCGTCAGCGATCAGCGTGTGCTGAACGCGATGGCGGCGGTGCCGCGCCACATGTTCGTCGATCCGGGTCTTGCGGCCCAGGCGTACGAAGATGCCGCGCTGCCGATCGGTCATCACCAGACTATCTCGAAGCCGTCGGTGGTTGCGCGAATGATCGAACTCGCGGCGGCCGGGCGCGCGCTGAACACGGTGCTCGAAATCGGCACCGGTTGCGGCTATCAGGCGGCGGTGCTGAGCCAGGTCGCACGCGAGGTTTATTCGATCGAACGCATCAAGCCGCTGTCCGAGCGCGCGAAGACGAATCTGCGTCCGCTGCGCATTCCGAATATCCGGCTGCATTACGGCGACGGGCGGCTTGGTTTGCCGTCGGCGGCCCCGTTCGACGCGATCGTGATCGCGGCGGCCGGGCTCGACGTGCCGCAGGCGTTGCTCGAGCAGCTTGCGATCGGCGGACGTCTGGTTGCGCCGGTCGGCTCGCAGGAAGGACAGAGCCAGGTGCTGACGCTGATCGAGCGCCTCGGCCCCGCGCAATGGCGCGAGTCGCGGCTTGATCGCGTTTTCTTTGTACCCTTAAAATCCGGAGTGATTTGACACCGATGAGTATGTTGCGCGCGATGCAGAGAACCACCCCGAATACCCCCCTGACCGTAACCCAGCGCAGCGTGTGCGTGCTCGCCTTGTCCCTGTTGATGACGGCCTGTGCATCCCGGCTCGACCAGGCGCCCGTCGTCGACCGCTCCGGCGGCGGCACGCTCGCCACCGCGCAGGGCGCAGCGCAACCGGCGGTGCCGCTCGGCCCGCCGCCGCCCGGCTACTATCGCGTGAAACCGGGCGATACGCTGTACCGCATTGCGCTCGAAAACGGCCAGAATTACCGCGACATCTCGACGTGGAACAACCTGACCAACCCGAATCAGATCGAAGTCGACCAGCTGCTGCGCGTCGTGCCGCCGGGCGCGAATACCGCGGCCATGACGCCGGGCGTGTCGACCGCGCCGATCGGCAGCACGGGCGCGGTGCAAAGCGCACCGCTGAACAACAACGCGCCGGCCGTGGTCGGCGCCGCGATGCCGCCGCTCTACGGCGGCGCGACGAATGGTACGCCCGCGAATGGTGCGGTAGCTGCGCCTCCGGCCAATCCCTCTGCGGCGAGCGCCGACATCGGCAGCGCCGCGGCAGGCAACGTAGCATTTGCATGGCCGGTGCGCGGTCCGCTGCTCAACACGTTCAACGACTCGACCAACAAGGGCGTCAATATCGGCGGCTCCGCGGGCGAGCCGGTTAAAGCGTCAGCCGATGGTCGCGTCGTCTATGCCGGAAATGGGCTGCGTGGTTACGGCAATCTCATTATCATCAAGCATGATGCAACTTATCTCACCGCGTATGCACACAACCGCGCTTTGATGGTAAAAGAGGGGGACGCGGTTACGAAGGGGCAGAAGATCGCAGAGATGGGCAATAGCGATTCCGACCGTGTGATGTTGCATTTCGAAGTTCGCCGACAGGGTAAACCAGTCGACCCACTGAAGTATTTGCCGCCGCAATAAGCGATACGACCATGCCGAAATCGAAGCGCCGCCCGCCGCAAGCCGAGTCTGAGACGATCAGCGAAGTCACGTCTGCCGCAGTGGACGAAAGCGGCGCTTCGGAAGTGGAAGAAGAGGTCGCGGAGGAGCGCGATCTCGACGAACGCCAGAGCGGCCTCGACGACAGCGAGAGCGCTGACGCGCGCGAAACCACCAGTGAGGCGCCGCCCGACGCCGACGATTTCCGCGCACTGCTGCAGGCCGAGCTCACGGCCGACACGATCCAGCATTATCTGAATCGCATCAGCGTGAAGCCGTTGCTCACCGTCGAGGAAGAGCAGAAATATTCGCGCCTTGCCAAGGCCGGCGAGTTCGAAGCGCGGCAGGTGATGATCGAGCGCAATCTGCGGCTGGTCGTCAGCATTGCCAAGGGTTATCTGAATCGCGGCGTGCCGCTGCTCGATCTGATCGAGGAGGGCAACCTCGGCCTCATGCACGCAATCGAAAAATTCGATCCGACGCGCGGCTTCCGTTTCTCGACCTACGCGACGTGGTGGATCCGCCAGAGCATCGAGCGCGCGATCATGAACCAGGCGCGTACGGTGCGATTGCCCGTCCATGTGATTCGTGAGCTCAACCAGGTGTTGCGCGCGAAGCGCCATCTGGAAAAGAACTCGATGAATTCGGGGGAGGCGGCCGAGCGCCGCGACGCGAGCATCGACGACATCGCTTATCTGACCGGCAAGACCACCGACGAAGTCACCGACATCCTCGCGCTGAACGAGCACACCGCCTCGCTCGATGCGCCGCTCGATCTCGATCCGGCGAGCAGCCTGCTCGATCTGCTGTCGGACGACCAGAGCCAGTCGCCAGACGCCGAAGTGCAGCATCGCGAGCTCGAAACACTGACACGCGCATGGCTCGCGCGTTTGTCGGACAAGCACCGCCATGTGATCGAGCGGCGCTTCGGTCTGAATCACATCGAGCCCGCCACGCTCGAGGAGCTGGCCGACGAAATGGGCCTCACGCGCGAGCGTGTGCGCCAGATCCAACAGGAAGCGCTGGTGCGACTGAAGCGCTTCTTTGCCTCAAACGGTGTCCGCAAAGACGCCGTTCTCTGACCTGATGACACCGATTCTTGTTTTCGACATCGAGACGATTCCCGATGTCGCCGGCATCCGCCGGCTTGAAGATTTGCCCGCGTCGATGAGCGACGCCGACGTCGCCGAGCACGCGTTCGCCGCACGCCGCGAAAAAACTGGCAGCGATTTTCTGCCGCATCACCTCCAGCGGGTCGCGGCGATTTCCTGCGTGTTCCGTGACAACAACGGTTTTCGCGTGCGCTCGCTCGGTACGCCCGAGGACGGCGAGGCGACGCTCGTGCAGTCGTTCTATCGCGTGATCGAAAAGTACACGCCGCAACTCGTGTCGTGGAACGGCGGCGGTTTCGATCTGCCGGTTCTCAACTACCGCGCGCTCGTCAACGGCATCCCCGCCTACCGGTTCTGGGATCTCGGCGAGGACGACCGCGACTTCAAGTGGAACAACTACATCAGCCGCTACCACGCGCGACACACCGATCTGATGGACGTGCTCGCGATGTACCAGGCGCGCGCGAACGCGCCGCTCGACGCGCTCGCGAAGATGTGCGGCTTTCCGGGCAAGATGGGCATGGACGGCAGTCAGGTGTGGCAGGCGTTCCAGCAAGGGCGTATCGAGGAAATCCGCAATTACTGCGAGACCGACGTCGTCAATACGTACCTGCTGTATTGCCGCTTCCAACTGATGCGCGGTGGCTTTTCGCCGTCGGAGTATGCTGACGAGATCAACCTCGTGAAGAACGCGCTCGCGCTGGAAAGCGCGCCGCAGTGGGCCGAGTATCTGGCGGCGTTCGTGCAGTAAGCGCGCGCGAGCAGAGCCTGCGCCGGGGAGCCGCAATCCGGGCCGCGATCCGCACTCGCTCCGCGTGTGGTCCGCACCGCATCGCAGGCAAGCCCGGCGCTTCGTCTACAATCTCGCCTTTCCCCCATAGTTTGTCAGGAAGTCCGCAGGTGTCCCGAACTGCCCCCCCACGTCGCTCGCCGCGGCGCTCATCGAAGCATGCCAGGGCGCACGCCCCGGCGCCGGCGCCCGTCATTACCGGCAACGAACCGCTCATCGAAATCGTTTCGCTCGATATGGAAGCGCGCGGCGTGGGCCGCACCACGAGCGAAGACGGCACGCCAGGCAAGGTGGTGTTCGTCGAAGGCGCGCTGCCGGGTGAACTCGTCAGTTATTCGACGCATCGCAGCAAGCCGAAATTCGAGCAGGCCGAAGTCGTCCAGGTGTTCCGCGAAAGCGTGATCCGCACGACGCCGAAATGCACGTACTTCAACATCTGCGGCGGCTGCTCGATGCAGCATCTCGACATGCGCGCGCAGGTGGCGGTCAAGCAGCGCGTGCTCGAGGACAGCCTGCAGCATCTGGCGAAGCTGCGCCCCGAAACGGTGTTCCGGCCGATTCACGGGCCGTCCTGGGGTTATCGCTATCGCGCGCGGCTCGCGGTGCGCTACCTGCCGGAGCGCGGCGGCATGCGCATCGGCTTTCACGAGAAGAAGAGCAGCTATATCGCCGACATGAAGACCTGCGAGGTGCTGCCGCCGCATGTGTCGGCGATGCTGATGCCGCTGCGTTTCATGGTCCGCAAGCTGTCTATCTACGACCGCATGCCGCAGCTCGAGCTCGCGGTCGGCTCGTCGGTCACGGCGCTCGTCGTGCGCAACCTCGAACCGCTGACGGCCGGGGACGAGCAGGTGCTGCGCGAGTTCGCGGACGAGCACAAGGTGCAGTTCTGGATCCAGCCGGGCGGTCCCGACACGGTCACGCCGCTTTATCCTCTCGACGTGCAGCTCGACTACACGCTGCCCGAATACGGCATCCGTATGCCATTCAAGCCAACTGATTTCACCCAGGTCAATCACGCGATCAACCGCGTGCTGGTGAGCCGCGCGCTGCGCCTGCTGGCGCCGGCACGCACCGACCGCGTGCTCGACCTGTTCTGCGGGATCGGCAACTTCACGCTGCCGCTCGCGCGAATCTCGCGGGAAGTGGTCGGCATCGAGGGTAGCGAAGTGCTGACCCAGCGCGCGCTCGCGAATGCGGAGCTGAATGGCGTCGCCGGGCATACGTCGTTCGCGTGCCGCAACCTGTTCGAAGTCACCGCCGACGACTTGCGCGCGCTCGGCCACTTCGACAAGTTCCTCGTCGATCCGCCGCGCGAAGGCGCGCTTGCGATCGCGAAGGCGCTCGCGGAGATCGCGCAGAGCGGCAACGGGCCGCTGCCGACGCGCATCGTCTATGTGTCGTGCGCGCCGGCCACGCTCGCGCGCGATGCCGGGCTGCTCGTGCATGAGGCCGGCTATCGGCTGGTGGGCGCGGGCGTCGTCAATATGTTCCCGCATACGTCGCACGTGGAATCGATTGCGCTGTTCGAGCGCGATTGAGTCTCGCGGCGCGCATAAACGAAAACGCCACGACCGAGGTCGTGGCGTTTTCGTTTTCAGGCGACGATCAGAGTGCCGTCGGCGCGCGAGGCGTCAGAACTGCCACCACGACTTCGCCGTGCCGGGCCGTGCGTGGCCGGTCACGTACGGGCTGTCGGGGAAGGTGCCGGCCAGCACGCGACGAGTGTCGTCGGCGAGTTGCTGGTTGTTCAGCTTCTCGTACGACAGGATCATGATGTGCAGCGCGTCTTCGATGGCCGGCGCGTTCTTGTACTCGCGCAATGCGAGCTGCGCACGGTTGATGGCGGCGACATAGGCGCCGCGGCGATAGTAGTAGTCCGCGGCGTGGACTTCGTGCGATGCAAGCGCATTCACGATGTAGCGCATGCGCTGCGCGGCGTCCGCCGCGTACTTGCTGTTCGGGAAGCGGTCCACCACGACCTTGAACGCGTCATACGACTCGCGCAGCGACTTCGGATCGCGCTCGCTCATATCCTGGCCCGAGAAGCGGCCGAACAGACCGAGGTCGTCGTTGAAGTGGATCATGCCCTTCAGGTAATACGCGTAGGCGATGTCCGGATGATCGGGGTGCAGCTGGATGAAGCGGTCGATGGCCTGGTCGGCGGCGGCGTTTTCGTTGTCTTTCCAGTTGCAGTACGCGACGTTGATCTGCGCCTGCTGGGCGAAGTGGCCGAACGGGTCGCGGCCCTCGAGCAGCTCGAAATACTTCGCGCACTTGCCCCAGTCACCACCGGTCAGGGCGTCGTTCGCCTCCGTATATAATTTGTTGTTGTTCCACGCTGCCGTTTCGTCGGTCTTCTCCGGCAGGCCGTGGCAAGCCGCAACAGCGACGACGGCCGCGGCGCACGCAATGTATCCGGCCACTTTCCGGGCCGCCTTCTTGATGGCCGCCAAATTGATCGCCGCTTCAGTGATGGTGTTCAAGGCTCGCATTTTCCAGTCTAGCTTTACGTCCAGGTGACCCAGATTCAATGACCCGCTCAAATACTCCAGGTGCCGCAGGCGCCGCAGGCGCCGGGAATAGCAACGAAGATTATAGCGTAAGCGCCGACCCGGCCGACGCGTTGGGCGTCGATTCCCTCGACGACGATTTCTCCAGCGACGCGCTCGCCGCAAGCAGCCCGCAAGGCTCTGCGGCCACGGCGGCACCCGTGCCCGTGCGCGCGGCCGACGAAGCGCCGCGCAGCGTCGTGGTACCCGACGAACTGGCCGGCGAGCGCCTCGACAAGGTGCTCGCCAAAGTATTCCCGGAGTTCTCGCGCAGCCGTCTGCAAAGCTGGATCGAGGCGCAGCGGGTGCGCGTCGACGGCAAGGCGGCGAAGATCCGCCAGCCGGTGCCGCTTGGCGCGACGATCGAGCTCGTGCCCGATCTGCTGCCCGAGCAGCTCGCCTTCACGCCCGAGCCGGTGCCGCTCGACATCGTCTACGAGGACGACACGCTCGTCGTCATCAACAAGCCGGCCGGCATGGTCGTGCATCCGGCGGCTGGCAACTGGAGCGGCACCGTGCTGAACGGGCTGCTCTACCGCTATGGAGAGTCCGCGGCGGGTCTGCCGCGCGCGGGCATCGTGCATCGGCTCGACAAGGAGACCTCGGGGCTGATGGTGGTCGCGCGCACGCTCGAGGCGCAGACTGACCTCGTGCGCCAGTTGCAGGCGCGCACGGTCAAGCGCCGCTACCTCGCGCTCGTGTGGGGCAACCTGCCCGACGAAGGCACGATCGACGCGCCGATCGGCCGCGATCCGCGCGAGCGCACGCGCATGGCCGTGGTGACGGGCGCGGCCGGCAAGCCGGCGCGCACGCATTTCCGGCGCGTCGCCTCGGCGATCTGGCAGCGTCAGCCGGTCACGGCGATTCACTGCGATCTGGAGACGGGGCGCACGCATCAGATTCGCGTGCATTGCGCGCACATCGGTCATCCGTTGCTCGGCGATCCCGTGTACGGACGCGCGCGCGGCAAGCGCTCGGTCACGCCGCTGCCAGACGGCTTCGCGCGCCAGGCGCTGCACGCGTGGCGGCTCGGCCTGATTCATCCGAAGACCGGCCGCTCGATGCAATGGCGCGCCGAGGTGCCGGCCGACATCGAGGCGTTGTCGACCGCGCTCGGTCTGGGTCGCGACGACGCGGGCAAGTTCGACGATGCGTATGGCGAGGACGAGGACTACGATGCATCGTTCGACGACGGCGCGTACGATGAAGACAGCGACCACGACGAGGACGATCACGCATGAGCACCAATCTCCCGGAGCTGGGTTTTGCCGATGTCGTGCAACCCGCATGGAACGTGTCGCCGCGCGTGCGCGCGCTCGTGACCACCCGCGACGGCGGCGTCAGCGACGCGCCGTTCGGCCGCTGGCGCGAGGGAGCCGACCAGCCTGGCGGGCTGAATCTGGGCATGAAGACCGGCGACGATCCCGCCGCGGTCGCGAGCAATCGCGCACGGCTCGTCGCGCTTGCCGGTGTTCGCGAGGCCGCGTGGCTCGAACAGATCCATGGCGCCGGCATCGTCCGCGCCGAGGATGCGATCGCGCACGCGCGCGAGCATGGTGCGCCGGCGCGCGCCGACGCGAGCGTCACCGATGGCGCGGGCATCGCGTGCGTCGTCATGGTCGCCGATTGCATGCCGGTGCTGTTGTGCGACGAAGCGGGGCGCGCGGTCGGCGCCGCGCATGCCGGGTGGCGCGGACTCGCGGCGGGCATCGTCGAGCAGACCGCCGCGCGGGTCGCGGCGCTGGCGGGTGCGCGGGCGAGCGAGCTGCATGCGTACCTCGGGCCGTCGATCGGACCCACCGCGTTCGAAGTCGGCGCAGACGTGCGTGACGCCTTCATGACCGGTGCCGACGATGCACAACGCGACGCGACCGGGCAGGCATTCGTCGCGCATCCCGCGAATGCCGGCAAATATCTCGCCGATCTGCCGGCGCTGGCGCGCCTGCGCCTGCAGCGGCTCGGCCTTACGCGCATCAGCGGCGGCGATCTGTGCACGGTCACGTTGCGCGAGCGTTTTTATTCGTATCGCCGTGATCGCGAGACCGGTCGCATGGCCGCGTTGATCTGGATCGACGAACAGGCGCAATCAATTGCCGATTAATTCGGGATGGCGCGCGGGCGCATCTCGTCATACTTTTAAAATCGAGCCGTGGTTTTATTTCGCGTGAATGCGCACCGGGTCGTTATTCGCGAATCCCACTGCCGACCCGTCGCTGACGGGCCCGTTCCCCGGCCTTCACACGCATTTTTTGTTGCGCTGCCGGAAGGCCCGCCGATAGCGCGAATCGCCCGCCGGCTGTGTGGGCGACCGAACGAATAAATATGCTTAAGTGCCATGCGCCCTAGGAGTTTTTCGGATTTACCCGAGGCAGGCATCATTTGATTCGTTAAAGCGCGATTTGCCATACAGGGAAAACGATAATTAAAAAACTATCGCACTGCGGCAAAATCGGGAGCAAGCATTGACATGCCTTGTGATGGGGAGCAAGAATGTTCCTTCTAAGCTCCTCGTCGTTCATGGGACAGGGCGTGACGAAGTCGCGAGCAATCGCCACGTGCGCACGGACCTGCCTCTCAACCCGTCCGCAAGGACTTACCGGTCAAAAGCAGGTATGGCAGCATCTCATTCCTCAGCTTCCCCCAGCACCGACTCCTCGAAGGAGCAGACGCAGCAGGCCGGTACGAGCGGTGTATCGTCAGCCGCAGGCATGCAGCAATTTCTCGACGCCTGGATGAACGCCTGGCGTTCGTTCGGTGCGCAGCCCGATGGCACGGCATTTCAGATGCCCTTAATGCCGCAGATGCCGGACCTCGCACAGATAACGGCGGGCTTCCCGCAAATACCGGCGTTTCCCGGTATGCCCGACTTCAGCAAGCTGGCCGCCGGTGCGTTGCCGTCGTTGCCGGGGCTGAGCATTCCCACCGCCGCGATTCCGCCCGAGCGTTTGCAGAAGCTGCAGACCGACTATTCGCGCGAGGCGATGGAGCTGATCCAGCAGGCCACCACGTCGGCGATCAAGGCGCCCGAGCTCAAGGACCGGCGCTTTAGCGCAGACGCCTGGAGCGCGGCGCCCGCCTACGCGTTCACCGCCGCGTGGTATCTGCTGAACGCGCGCTATCTGCAGCAGCTGGTCGACGCGCTCGACACCCAGCCGAAAACCCGCGAGCGCATTCGCTTCGCGGTCCAGCAGTGGACCGCGGCGGCCTCGCCGAGCAACTTCTTCGCGCTGAATCCCGAAGCGCAGAAAACGCTGCTCGACAGCAAAGGCGAGAGCTTGCGCCAGGGCGTGATGAACCTGCTCGCCGACATGCAGCGCGGCAAGATTTCCCAAACCGACGAATCGCGTTTCGCGGTCGGCGAGAACCTCGCGAACACCGAAGGCTCGGTCGTGTTCGAGAACGATCTGCTGCAGCTGATCCAGTACAAGCCGCGCACGGCGACCGTGCGCGAGCGGCCGCTCCTGATCGTGCCGCCGTGCATCAACAAGTACTACATTCTCGACCTGCAACCCGAAAACTCGCTCGTCGCGCACGGGCTTGATTCGGGCCATCAGGTGTTCCTGATTTCGTGGCGCAACGCGGATCAGTCCATCGCGCACAAGACGTGGGACGACTACATCGGCGAGGGTGTGCTCACCTCGATCGACACCGTGCGCAAGATCAGCGGCCGCGAGCAGATCAATACGCTCGGCTTTTGCGTCGGCGGCACGATGCTCGCCACCGCGCTCGCGGTGGCTGCGGCGCGCGGCGAACATCCGGCCGCGTCGATGACGCTGCTCACCGCGATGCTCGACTTCTCCGACACGGGCGTGCTCGACGTGTTCGTCGACGAGGCGCACGTGCAGATGCGCGAGCAGAGCATCGGCGGCAAGAACGGCGCGCCGCCGGGACTGATGCGCGGCGTCGAGTTCGCGAACACGTTCTCGTTCCTGCGCCCGAACGACCTCGTGTGGAACTACGTCGTCGACAGTTACCTGAAGGGCCGCACGCCGGTACCGTTCGACCTGCTGTACTGGAACAGCGACTCGACCAGTCTGCCTGGGCCGATGTACGTCTGGTATCTGCGCAACACGTATCTCGAGAACAAGCTGCGCGAGCCCGGTGCGCTGACCACCTGCGGCGAGCCGATCGATCTGTCGAAGATCGACGTGCCGACCTTCATCTACGGTTCGCGCGAAGACCATATCGTGCCGTGGCAAACCGCGTATGCGTCGGCGCCGCTGCTCACCGGGCCGCTGAAGTTCGTGCTCGGCGCGTCGGGCCATATCGCCGGCGTGATCAATCCGCCCGCGAAGAAAAAGCGCAGCTTCTGGAAGCTCGATACCGACGCGAACACGCTGCCCGAAAGCGCGGACGAATGGTTCGACGCGGCGACCGAAGTGCCCGGCAGCTGGTGGCCGGAATGGACCGACTGGCTCGATCAGTACGGCGGCAAGAAAGTGAAGCCGCGCGCCAATTTGGGCTCCGACGAATTCCCGGTCATCGAGCCGGCGCCGGGCCGCTACGTGCGGCAACGGGAGTAGGTTCACGCACAGGCTCGACGCGCGCGGACGGCATTGCTGTCGACGTCGGCATAGTGCGCAGTCGGCCGGTGCATAGGTGTTTGGCAGGTGAATGAGCGTCTGGTTGATGAAGGCGTGAGAGCAACGCAAGTTGCAACGCAATTTTTAACGTAACGGGCTGTGGCGCAGTTGGCCGGGATGCCCGGAGGATATGGAAATGACTGATGTTGTGATCGTATCGGCCGCTCGTACTGCAGTGGGCAAGTTTGGTGGGTCGCTGGCGAAGATTGCCGCACCTGAACTCGGCGCGATCGCGGTGCGCGCCGTGCTCGAACGGGCAGGCGTGAAGCCGGAACAGGTGAGCGAAGTTATTCTGGGCCAGGTGCTGACGGCGGGCTCCGGTCAGAACCCCGCGCGTCAGGCGCTGATCAAGGCGGGTTTGCCGGCGGCCGTGCCGGGCATGACGATCAACAAGGTCTGCGGCTCAGGTCTGAAGGCCGTGATGCTCGCGGCCAACGCGATCATCGCCGGTGACGCGGACATCGTCGTGGCAGGCGGCCAGGAAAACATGAGCGCCGCGCCGCACGTGCTGCCGGGTTCGCGCGACGGTTTCCGCATGGGCGACGCGAAGCTGATCGACTCGATGATCGTCGACGGCCTGTGGGACGTCTACAACCAGTACCACATGGGCGTGACGGCCGAGAACGTCGCGAAGGAGCACGGCATCACGCGCGAACAGCAGGACGCGTTCGCGGCGCTGTCGCAGAACAAGGCGGAAGCCGCGCAGAAGGCGGGGCGCTTCAACGACGAAATCGTGCCGGTCGAGATTCCGCAACGCAAGGGCGAGCCGCTGCGCTTCACCACCGACGAATTCGTGCGTCATGGCGTGACGGCCGAATCACTCGCGAGCCTGAAGCCGGCGTTCTCGAAGGAAGGCACGGTCACGGCGGCCAACGCATCGGGTCTGAACGACGGCGCAGCCGCGGTGCTCGTGATGTCGCTGAAAAAAGCGGAAGCGCTCGGCCTCACACCGCTCGCGCGCATCAAGGCATACGCGAACGCGGGTGTCGATCCGAAGGTGATGGGCATGGGCCCGGTACCGTCTTCGCGCCGTTGCCTCGAGCGCGCGGGCTGGACGCCGGCCGACCTCGACCTGATGGAAATCAACGAAGCGTTTGCCGCGCAGGCGCTCGCCGTGCACAAGCAGATGGGCTGGGACACGTCGAAGATCAACGTGAACGGCGGCGCGATCGCGATCGGCCACCCGATCGGCGCGTCCGGTTGCCGGATTCTCGTCACGCTGCTGCACGAAATGCAGAAGCGCGATGCGAAGAAGGGTCTGGCGTCGCTGTGTATCGGCGGCGGCATGGGTGTCGCGCTCGCGGTCGAGCGCGTTTAAAGTACGCTGGGTACGCCGCGCGCACTCGCGACCGGTCGCGCGCGGTCTTCGCCGGCACAGGCATCTGGCCGCGCGGCACGTCAACTGGCGGTGCGGCGCGTTGCAACAGGTGACTCGTGTCGGCAGTGCGCGTTGCCAGACGGTCGCCCGGCGGCAACGCGAACCAGCATCAGGCGAGGCACGAGGCCGCCGGCAGGCGCCTCGACAACGATAACGGAGTGTGGTTTATGACACAGCGAATTGCGTACGTAACGGGCGGCATGGGCGGCATCGGCACCAGCATCTGCCAGCGTCTGCACAAGGAAGGCTTCAGGGTGATCGCCGGCTGCGGCCCGAATTCGCCGCGCCGTGCGAAGTGGCTCGACGAGCAGAAGGTACTCGGCTACGACTTCGTCGCCTCCGAGGGTAACGTCGGTGACTGGCAATCGACCAAGGACGCATTCGACAAGGTCAAGGCCGAAGTCGGCGAGATCGACGTGCTGGTCAACAATGCCGGCATCACGCGCGACGTCGTGTTCCGCAAGATGACGCACGAAGACTGGACGGCGGTGATCGACACCAATCTGACCAGCCTGTTCAACGTCACCAAGCAGGTGATCGACGGCATGGTCGAGCGGGGCTTTGGCCGGGTGATCAACATTTCGTCGGTGAACGGCCAGAAGGGCCAGTTCGGCCAGACCAATTATTCGACCGCGAAGGCCGGCATTCATGGCTTTACGATGTCGCTCGCGCAGGAAGTGGCGACCAAGGGCGTGACGGTCAACACCGTGTCGCCGGGCTACATCGGCACCGACATGGTCAAGGCGATCCGCCCGGACGTGCTGGAAAAAATCGTCGCGACGATTCCGGTGCGCCGCCTCGGTCAGCCGGACGAAATCGGCTCGATCGTCGCGTGGCTTGCGTCGGAAGAATCGGGCTTCGCCACGGGCGCCGATTTTTCGCTGAACGGCGGCTTGCATATGGGCTGAGCCATCGGCGCGCCGGACCGGAAGGCGGCGCGCTTCGGCTCAGATGGTTTCGCCGGCGTCCCGGCTGCGCAATGGATTCCGTTGCACAGCCCGGACGCCGTTTCCGCGTTTGCTTAACTCGAGCTTAAAGGCGTTACATGACTACTACTACAAAGAAAACGGCCGAACGACTGATCAAGAAATATCCGAATCGTCGGCTCTACGACACCGAGACGAGTACCTACATCACGCTGACTGATGTGAAGCAACTCGTGCTCGATCAGGAAGATTTCAAGGTGATCGATGCCAAAAGCAACGAGGACCTGACGCGCTCGATCCTGCTGCAGATCATTCTCGAAGAAGAGAGCGGCGGCCTGCCGATGTTCTCGTCGTCGATGTTGTCGCAGATCATCCGGTTCTACGGTCATGCGATGCAAGGCATGATGGGCACGTATCTGGAAAAGAACATCCAGGCCTTCATCGACATTCAGGCGAAGCTTGCCGACCAGTCGAAGAATCTCTATGAAGGCAAGGCGATGAACCCCGAAGTCTGGTCGCAGTTCATGAACATGCAGGCGCCGATGATGCAGGGCATGATGACCAGCTACATCGAGCAATCGAAGAACATGTTCGTGCAGATGCAGGAGCAGATGCAGAATCAGGCGAAGACCATGTTCGCCACGTTCCCGTTTACGCCGGGCGGCGCGGTCAATGCGAGCAATGCGAGCAATGCGCCGGCCACGCCGCAGGCCAATCCGGAGACGGAGAAGAAGTGAAGGATTGAATGGCGGCGAGCTCGCGGGAGTGCAGCCGCCGACGCGCTACAATGGCGGCCCGCGCGTGGGGACGCTTTTCCGTCGGAACCGGATTCCGGCCGCGGCTCGATATCCGTTGCGTCCACTGCCGGCACACCGCTGCTTGCGCCGTTACCGTTTTTCTTCCGCTGGGCCCGTCCTATGTTTCAGACCGTCTCCCTGATCGCGTCAGCGTCTTCCGTTGCGAAGGCCGCGCGGATCATTCTGCTCTGACCCGCCGTTCACCCACACCGCTCATGAGCCGGCTGTTTCTCGCCCCAATGGAAGGGCTCGCTGACTATGTGCTGCGCGACGTGCTGACGAGCGCGGGCGCTTTCGACGGCTGCGTGTCCGAGTTCATCCGCATCACAGGCTCGCTGCTGCCAACCCGCGTCTACGAGCGCGAGGCGCCCGAAATCCTGCACGCGAGCGTGACCGCCAGCGGCACGCCGATGGTGATCCAGCTGCTCGGCAGCGATCCCGAGTGGATGGCACGCAATGCCGCGTACGCGGCCATGCTATCGCCCTACGGTATCGACCTGAACTTCGGCTGTCCCGCCAAAGTCGTCAATCACCACGGCGGCGGCGCGATGCTGCTCGCGAACCCGAAGTTGCTGAACCAGATCGTCTCGGCCGTGCGCGCCGCGGTGCCTGCCGATATCGCGGTGACGGCAAAAATGCGCCTCGGCGTGTCCGACACGTCGCGGGCGATCGAATGTGCGCAGGCGCTCGCGGACGGCGGCGCGGCCTCGCTCGTCGTGCATGCGCGCACGCGCGACGACCGCTATCGGCCGCCTGCGCACTGGGAGTGGATCGCGCGCATCGACGACGCCGTCGACGTGCCCGTCATCGCGAACGGCGAAGTCTGGACGGTGGCGGACTGGCAGCGTTGCCGCTCGGTCAGCGGCTGCGCGGACGTGATGATCGGGCGCGGCGCCGTGTCGGATCCGTTCCTCGCGCAGCGAATCCGCGGGCTCCTCGACCCGTGTCCATCTGCCGACGAATGGCAGCAGGTGCTGGGTTCGATCGTCGGCTACATGAACAAGCTGCGGGCGCATGGCACGCTGACCCATGAGCACGGCCGCGTCAAGAAGTGGCTCAGCTACCTGCAGCGGACCTGGCCGCAAGCCGCCGAACTGCATGCGGCGATCCGGCGAGTGCAGGACTCTGACGAAATTCTTACGGTAATCGGCCAGGCGCTGGCGGCCGGAGCCGCGTCGGCGCCGACGCGTCAGCACGTTTCCAGCGACGAAAATAGCGAGCTGAATCAACCCGATCCTGCCGAACCCATCCCCGGTTGAAGACTAGAATTCAAAGACTTACGAGCGGTGGCGGTGGCGAACCGCTACAATTCAGGGTTTAACGTCTTCAAGCGGTTCCCCATGTCTTCCAGCCCCTCGAACGCTCCGGCCGTGCCGGGCGCCACGCCGAAAGTCGGCTTCGTCTCTCTCGGCTGCCCGAAAGTCACTCGAAATAAACTGCGTTGAGTTGGCGCGGAAAACAAAAGCCCCGCGCGGGGCGGGGCTCAAGCGTCGATTTAACGGGTCGGTTCTAGAGCCTGTACATGGCCTTCAATTCGCGCACGAGGACGCTTGAACTAAGTGAAAATCAACCTTTTGAGGTGTGCGCAGCAAGTGCTATCAGAAAATCGACTGCCCTGTAAGCGTGGTCAACCATTCCAATGACTGGGCGCCGGCAAGTGAGTTGCCGTTCGCGTCGAGCCCGGGCGACCACACGCAGACCGCCATCTCGCCCGGCAGCACTGCGACGATGCCGCCGCCCACACCGCTTTTCGCCGGCAAGCCGACCCGGTAGACAAAATCGCCCGCCGCGTCATAGGTGCCGCAGGTCAGCATCAGCGCGGAAAGGCGTTTGGCGGAACTGGTGTCGAGAATCCGCTCGCCGGTGGCCGGCACCACACCGTGATTGGTCAGAAATAGCGCCGCCTTCGCCAGCTCGACGCAGCTCATGGAGATTGCGCATTGCCGGCAATACGCGTCGACCACCGCCTCAACGGGCATTTCCATGTTGCCGAAGCTCGCCATGAAATGCGCCATCGCGCGGTTGCGGTGAGCATGCTGCAACTCCGATTGCGCAACGCGCAAATCGTAGTCGATGCTGGATTCGCCGGTCAGCCGCCGCATGAATTCGACCAGTGCCGTTTCAGCCTGCACGAAACGGCGGCACAACACGTCGGTGACGATCAGCGCGCCCGCGTTGATGAACGGGTTGCGCGGTTTGCCGCGCTCGCTTTCGAGCTGGACGAGCGAATTGAACGCGGTGCCCGCCGGCTCTCGGCCGACGCGTTCCCACAATGCGTCGCCAAGCAATTGGAACGCGAGCGTGCACGCGAAGAGCTTCGAGATGCTCTGGATCGAAAAGCGCGTTTGCGCATCGCCGACCGAGAACACGCGGCCGTCGAGCGTGACGACCGCCATGCCGAAGCGTTCGGCGGGCACCTTCGCGAGTTCGGGAATGTAATCGGCGACGCGGCCTGCGGTGCGCCACGGTTTGATGTCGCGATGAATCTGTTCGAGGATCGCTTGATAGTTCTGGTCGGTCATTGGCGGGTGCTTCTGAACGTCAATGGGGGCGGCCCGCGATGATACTTCAGCGTAGGCGCTGACGCCTGCGCTAATTCGAAATAAAACATCGAATCCCTACGTACGTGTTCGCCCAAAACAAAAATGCCCACGTCATTTGTGGGCTCTCAGTCTTTTGCGTCAAGTACAGATGCTTTATGGTTTGACTCCGGCTGGTGGGCTCGAGTGTACGCGTAGATGTGACTGCCCCTGCAGAAAGTTTCGATACGCCTTGATCGCTACGTTCCAGGCCGCGATCGACACGCTTGCGCCTGAGTCGATCACGTTGCCGTCTTTGTCGAGTACGGCCAGTGTGGCGGTTTCGCCGCTCGCTGTAGTGATGGCGAAGCCGGCATAGCTGAACGCGCTGATAATGGAGTTCTGAAGGTCGCCGATTTCCTGTTCGTCTGTCGTAGTAGTTGGTTGTCCTTTCATCAAATATTCCGAGTATCAATCCGTTATTTGCTGGCTCGTGCTGGTCGGCCGGCGCGCCTCATTGAGCGGAATATATCTCGGCATGGAAAACGACTCAAGTCTTTGTTTTTAAAAAAATTAATCAACACATTGAAAGTGTGTTGGTGGAGGTTCGAGGTGACAGCCAGCGGGCGTTGCAGCGCCGCTGGCTTTTCTTCGGGCGCATTCGGGCGCAAGCGTATTTCGACGACTACCTGGCTCTATTAGAATGCTGTCATAGCATTTTCATGTACTTATCTAGTGTCGTGAGTTGGAAGTTCGTTGTATTAACGTCCTGTACTGTCAGCGATGACGAAGTGCTGCTTAAAGAGCCGCTCGGACTCACGTAATCCTTCTTCGGTGAAGATGACAGACTTCGTTTTATTA